>CAMKOE010000029.1 GCA_946414395.1 uncultured Porphyromonadaceae bacterium
TTCATCTGCGCCTGTTTTCCTCTACAAAGTTTTGCACTTCGGTTTGGAATCTAGGGGATTGCAATGGATTGCGGTAATCGTGTTGCGGGGTGAACTGGTGGGTCAATAATCAAAATGCGTTTATCATGAAGAATTACATATTGTATTGATTATCAATGACGTGTAAAATCGTGTAAAAACAGAAGCAGAGGCGGGGATGCTGTAACAAGATATTATTTATCAAGATGCCCACATTGCGTTCTCTTGATATTTCTTGATACTGATAAGCGACTCTCTAAAATGCTTAGCGGCTTGGCGGCTTAGTGTGAATTTAGGATGATGCGTTTGGGGAGAATAGTCTAAATTCACGGTGCGACAATACACATAGTTATAGCCCCCGGCAAGGCCTGTCGAGGTTATAGAGCAAAGAAATAATTCAGGTTATGATTATTTCTCGTGGAGCCACAGGGAATTGACCTTCTGGCGGATGGCGTGGATGTTGCCGGCAGTGATGGCACCCATGATGAGTAGCCCGACGAGGACCGATACCCAGACATTTGCGCCACTGATGCCAAAGGCGTGAATCATGTCCATATAGGCCAAGCGGCCGATGAGCATCAGCACAATGGCTAGGATCAGCACCGCGGCATTGAGGTACACGACGAGCAGGATGTAGTGCCGCGAGACCTGACTGGGCGAGTAGCCCAGCAGGAGCAGGTCCTGGAGTTTGCGGGTATTCTTCTGCAGCAGCAGGTAGATGCTGAGCATGAGCACAAAGAATGACAGCAGGCTGATGATGATGCCCACGGCAATGACGATGCCGCTGATGACGGTCAGGAAGTAGTTGGCCTTGCTCGATGACATCTTGTCGCCGGCCACCTCATAGTGGTGACTGTCCATGTACTGCTCTATCTTGACGTCACCGGGCTTGTTGACCTCGACGATGAGGCGCTGAGGGTGCTGTGCCACACCTGTGCCGAAATAGCCGTTGGCCCACTCCATGAATTCCTGCGGCACGATGACGGTGTTCAGGCGGTTGGAAAATCCCACGATGCGGCCCGGCATGACCTTGCGCTGGCCGTTGCCGCTCAGGGTGAACTCCAGCGGGAGCATCTCGGCCTGCCCCTCGCTGATCTTGGGCATTCCCTGGGTAGCGGCGAAGCCGAAGTTGTACAGCGACAGGTAGTCTCGCGAGATGACCACGGGCACCTCGGGCTTATTGATATTGAATCCCCAATCCTCGGGGTCGATGTCGATGAACTCGTCGGGGATCGACTCAAAGAAGAACTGCGTGTGCATCGCGTGCCCGCTGCCCACACCCAACTGAGCATCGATGGCAAAATCACTGTTCAGGAATCGTCCCACCTGTCGGCACCAGGGCTGGCTCTCCAGGTCGCTGATGTCACTGTCGCTGAACTCACCGTTGTTGCCCATCATCGCGCCGGCACCTGTCACAGCGCGGGTGATGATGAGGTAGTCCTTGCTGATGAAACTCTCCTCGTCGTTGAAGACGGGCCTCACGTCGCGGTAGAACTGTACCGCGAGCAGGACGATGGTCAGACCGATGAGGTTGGCGATGGCAAAGCCGATGAGTTGTCCCTTGCTGATGTGCTGCCGCAGCAACTTCCAGATGATATCTTTCATTTTGTTGAATTGAGTGTTTAGAGGGTTAGAGGCTAATGGCCGTTGCGCCGTCAATCTTGAGGTGGTAGCCCACCGATGTGGCGATGACGCCGGCGCCTTGCCGGTCGGCCTCCTGGGTGATGAGGCGGGCCACGATGCGGTTGTTCTCCTCGTCGAGATGGCTCACCGGCTCGTCGAGCAGGATGAAGTCAAAGGGCTGGCACAGGGTGCGGATGATGGCCACCCGTTGCTGCTGCCCGATGGACAATTTGGACGCCAGGCTGTCCTGCTTGTCGGCTATACCCAGCGCCTGGAACAAGTGCTCAATCTCTTGCCGGCTCTTGAACCCGGTCAGCCTGTTCTTGAGTTCTACATTCTCCATGGCGGAGAGTTCGCCAAAGAGGCGCATGTCCTGTGGCAGATAGGCGATGTGGTGCTGGCGCACGTCACACCACTGGGCCACCGTGAGAAGGCGAATGTCCTGCCCGTCGAAGGCGATTTCGCCGCTGTAGTCTTGCCTGTAGCCGTAGATGTAACTGCACATTGATGACTTGCCGGTACCGCTCTCGGCGCTGATGAGGTAGCGCTTGCCGCGTTGCAGCACCACCTGCTGCAGCCACACGTCGCTGTGTATGCCGTCATGGCCGGCAAACACGCGTGGCAGGGTGTTATTTAATGTGATTTGTTCCAAAATTGTGCTTATTGCAAATAGTGTTTCTATGAATTGTTCTTCTCGCAGTGGTTGTTGCCGTGGTAGGGTTCGACGTGAATATTGGTGATGACCTCACCCAGTTCGTCGCCCAGGCGCTGCTCGATAGAGCGGGTGATCTCGTGTGAATCGTTGACGCTCAGGTCGCCATCCACCTTGATGTGAATGTCCACCACGCGCAGGTTGCCGTTGCGGCGGGTGCGCAGGTTGTGGAATGCCTTCACGCCCTGAGTCCCATTGACGATGGCCGCTATCTTGTCCTGCTCCTGTTGAGGCAATGACACCTCCAGCAGTTCCTCGACGGCGGGACGCCCCATGCGGTAGGCCAGCACCAGGATGAGCACACTCACGGCAATGGCGACCAGCGGGTCGAGCACGCGCCACCGTTCCCCCAGGAACATCGCCCCGGCCACGCCCAGCAGTGTCGCTACTGTCGAGAGGGCGTCGGCGCGATGGTGCCAGGCGTAGGCCTTGAGTGCCGAACTGTGGGTCTTGCGTCCCTGGATGCGCGTGTAGTGGTACAGCCCTTCCTTGACAATGACCGCAATGATGCCCACGACGAGCGCGATCAGGTGGGGCCGCTCCAGCATCTGGCCCTGCATTGCCGCCCAGACGTCCTTGACACCTTCAATCATCAGTCCCAGGGCGACCACCACCAGGAGGATGCTGATGAGGAAAGCCGCCAGGGTCTCATACTTGCCCCTGCCATAGCGGTACCGCTCGTCCATTCCCTTGCCTGACATCCTCACCATGGCATAGACCAGCACGTCGGTCACCGTGTCGCTGATGGAGTGGATGCCGTCGGCGAGGATGGCGCTGGAATGGCCGATGATGCCCGTGGTGATCTTCAATACCGACAGGCCGACGTCGCTCGTCATGCCCACGAGCGTGCAGCGTTTCTCCTGCCGATTGCGCAGGGTGGCGTCTTGACTGATATGTTGAGAATGGTTCATTTGATGGGTACAAAATTACAGAATTCCCCCCACAACGCATCAAGAATCGGACGTTTTTTTGATGGCGATGATATAGATATTGGCCCGAACCCTGCGGGGCTAATGCGAACCTTTAGTTCGGCGAAGCCAATTACACGAATTAGTTTTAAATATTTTTAATGAAATGCGTTTTCCCAGTAACGATTCACCCAAAACGCATAATCACAAATTCTCGCGAAGTCGTGGAGCCGCCACGATTCATTTTCTGCTTTTGCGCATAGGGTATAAATGGTGACTTGCAATTGTTGAAAAATCGCTGGAGAAATCGCTGGAGAAATCGGTTAATCCATTTAATGTTAAACATTTAGTGGGTTTGTGTATTTTTGAGCCAAGTTGCTAATCTGAGAAGTACTTTATATATTCAGGTTTGTGCCCGTCTTGCTTGGAATCAATAGGACCATGCGTGAGATTTGGCTGTAAGGATAGTCAATTTCAGCGGCGATTGTCAAAATGATGCGAAAAACCCAACAAGCCCTTACTAAATGCAATAAATACCTGAAAAACTTGCTGGTTCGGTTTGGTTATATTAATTTTGCCGAACTAATTGAAATCATATTTTAACTATTATCATCAAGATAGCATGAAAAAAATTTTTGTATTGGTGGTTACCGCATTTGCGGTAATGCAAGCCATTGCCGCGCCTGTTGATCAGGCAGCGGCCCAGCGCAAGGCTCAAGCCTTTGTGCAAGGTCGTTCCAGCCAGTTTATGGCATCGTCATCCGACCGTTTTGTCCTTCATCGTGCCGTGATGGGCGATGTCAAGGTTCAGCAGCCGGCGTTTTATGTTTTTAACTCCGAGAACAGTTTTGTGATCGTTTCGGGTGAAGACCGCGGCGAGCAGATTCTCGCCTATGGTGATGGCCCAATCGATCTCGACAAGATTCCCGCCAATATGCAGGCATGGCTCGACGCCTACAAGGCCCAGATTGAATATCTCCAATCCCATCCCGGCCTGGCAGTAGAAGCCGAATCCCAGTTGAAAGCCCCCAGCCGGATTGCATCGGTTGCCCCGATGCTTACCGCCCAGTGGGACCAGACCACCCCGTTCAATAACCAGTGCTACATCAATGGTGTCAAGTGCATGACGGGTTGCCCCGCCACTTCGCTTGCCCAGGTGTTCTACTACTGGAAATATCCGCAGGACGCTACTCCGGCCGTTCCCGGCTATACCTTCTATGAGACCGATGACTATGGTTATGTGACCGGTTCACAGTATGTCGAGGGCCTGCCGTCTACAACCTTTGAATGGTCCAACATGAAGGATAAATACACCTATTCAACTCCTGTCCAGAAGAACGCCGTGGCCACGCTCATGCGTTACATCGGCCAGGCCGAGCACATGGTCTACGGCGCCGACGGTAGCGGTATCAGTTCAGACAGTACCATCCTGATTACCAATGCCTGCAAGTTCTTCGGCTATGACAGCGGTGTGCACAATATCTCCAAGACCGACTACTATGGCTACAGGACATACTATAGTGATGCCCAGTGGGCCAACATCATCCAGCAGGAACTTGCCCAGGGTCGCCCCATCGTCTATTGCGCCATCTCCAATGGCGGTGGTCACGCGTTTAACGTCGATGGCTATGACTCCTCGGCCAACACCTACCACATCAATTGGGGCTGGAGCGGCTATGGTGACGCCTACTTCGCGCTCAACGCATTCAAGGATGTTGACAACTATGTGTACAACCGTTACCAGCAGATGGTGATCGGTATCTATCCCCCGGGTGCTATGGGTCCCACGCCCGTGCTGACCGCCGAACCCACCTCGCTGACCTTCTCGACCAGCCCTGGCGAGACGGTGACCCAGACCTTCACCATCAAGGGCACTGACCTGAACGGCGATGTCACCTTGAGCCTCTCGGGCAACTCCAACTTCTCGCTCTCGACCACCACCATCAGCCAGGCTGCCGCAACTGCCGGTGCAACCGTCACCGTGACCTATAGTCCCACGGCCCAGGGCACCCACACTGCCAGCATCACGGCCTCGACCATGCGTGCCACCGATGTTGTCATCAACCTGACGGGCACCAGTGTCAACAACCTGCCCAAACTGACGGTTGACCCCTCCGAGTTGACCTTTGAGTCCCATGTGGGTGTTCCCGTGACCAAGACCTTCACTGTGACGGGGTCGCGCTTGAGCGGCAACATCACGTTGAGCGTTACCGGTGACGAGGACTGCTTCTCCCTTGACAGATATGCCATCCTGAGGAGCAATGCCGCTAGTGGCGTCGAGGTGACGGTGACCTATAATCCTTATCCCGATGGTGTGCACAATGCCGTGGTCAATATCACCAGTCCCGGTGTCGATCCCGTCACTGTAGCGCTGACCGGCAATGCCGATGTGCTCAAGTACACCCCCGTCATGCAGCCTGCCGATGCCAGCCAGATCACTGAGACCTCCTTCCGTGCCGACTGGCTCGACGAGTCTCCCGAGGATGGTGTCGAATACTATACCCTGGAATGCACGGCCGTTAACGGCGCGTCGTTCAAGGCCACCGAGACCGGTGATGCCAACGGTAGGGTAGTCACCAATTTCTACACCCCCTATTACACGATTAAAAATCTCACCGCCGGCGGCACCTTCAATTATCGCGTGAAGACCACCTATGTCGATGGCAGCGAGAGCGATTGGAGCAATGTCGAGCAGGTTACCCTGCTCCAGCCCGCTCAGCCCGCTCACGATTATGAGTCGGGTGATGTGAACCATGACGGCTCGGTCAACATCAGCGACGTGACGGCATTGATTGACTACATCCTCAATCCCTCTAGCAGCATCTGTGAGATCTGTGCCGACCTCAACGGCGATGGCGTGGTCAACATCAGCGATGTGACCGCACTCATTGATAAAATTCTCAACTGATCTCGCATCAGGCGACAGAATCGTTGACTTCTATACCGGGAACCGCAAGGGCCAGTCAGGCAATGCGGTTCCTGGATTTTTTACCCATGTTAGGCGGGAATGGAAGCATGTGGCAGGGGGGCTTCTGTCGGCCAAAGTGAGTGCTGGAAAATGCCGTTGGTTGACATTTGTGTTGTGTTGATGGCTATAATCCAGTCATTTAGTTAATTTTAATGGTTTTTTATTGATTTTGGTTAATAAAAATGTCGCAAAAATTTGCAATCTGCTAATAATTTAATAACTTTGCGGATTGAAATTATACTTTTTTTTAATTTATCATTAAAACATCTTTTTAATTCTCAACTGCTTATGAAAAAGTTTCTTTTACTGCTGACGGCCGCTGTGGCGGCAATGTCGCTGTCGGCTGCCCCTGTTGACCAGGCAACAGCCTTTAGAAAAGCAAAAAGTTACTTGACCAACAAACTTTATGCTGGAAAAATCATGGCCCCTGCAGCCCTCAACCCCGTGCTGCTGAAGGCCGAAATAGGCGATGTGAAACTCAACAAGCCTGTTTACTACATCTACAACACATCAACTACGTTCCTCGTGGTGGCTGGTGATGACCGTGCCGAGGAGATCCTGATGGTGGGTGACGCCCCGTTGAAGGACATCAACAACCTGTCCCCGTCGATGCAGGCTGTGCTCGACCAGTACAAGCAAGAGATCATGTTCCTGCATGAGAATCCTAACTTGAAGGTGAACCGTCCCTCGGACGCCACGCCCCGACTGCGCGCCGTGACCTATGGCCCGCTGTTGACTGCACTGTGGGATCAGATGGCTCCCTACTGGAACCAGTGTAAATTCACATACAATAACAAGTCATATCAGTGCTTAACGGGTTGCCCCGCAACGTCGGCCTCGATGGTGCTCTATTATTGGAAATACCCGACCACCCAGGTTCCTGCCGTCGCCTCATACACGGCATCCCTTGAGCTCTCCTATTATAACAGTGTCAATTTCACCTATCCTTCGGTATCGGCCACTACCTTTGACTGGGCGAACATGAAGGATTCCTACTCCAGTTACAATACCGCTCAGGGAACGGCTGTTGCTACCCTGATGCGCTATGTGGGCCAGCTTGAGAAGATGATGTACGGTACCGAGAGCGCTGGCGGTAGTGGTATCTACACTACCAATTCCGAGATTATCGCAACCATGTTCAAGACGTTGGGCTATGACTCCAACACCCGCCTGGTGAACAAGTCTTCTTATAGCGAGGCCAACTGGGGAGCCCTGATCCAGGGCGAGATGGCTGCCGGCCGTCCCGTTGTCTATCTGGGCGTGGATACCCAGGGTGGCGGTCATGCCTTCAACGTGGATGGTTATCGCGACAGCGACGGCAAGTATCACGTGAACTTCGGCTGGAGTGGCGACGGTAACAGCTGGTATGCCATGAACTCATTTACTTACAGTGGCTACACCTTCAGCTCGAGCCAGCAGGCTATCGTCGGCATCCAGCCCCCTGGTGGCGCCGTGGCTACTCCCGAGTTGACCGTTAACCCCACCTCGCTGTCATTTGCCGGCTCCAATACCGGTGAAACTTACACCAAGACCTTTACCGTCACGGGTACTGACTTGCAGGGCAACGTGAATGTTGCCGTTTCGGGCAGTTACTACACTGTTTCACCCTCGACCATCACCGCAGCCCAGGCTGCTAACGGCGCAACCGTCACGGTGACCTACAAGCCCACCGTTTCGGGTAACCACACGGGTACCGTGACCATTTCAAGTTCGGGTGCCGAGAGCAAGACCGTGGCTCTCACGGGCTCCGCGAGCAAAGTGCCCTCGATCACGGTTGATCCTGCCCAACTGTCGATGACCGCTGAGGTGGGTCAGACTGTAACCTCCACCTTTGTTGTTACCGGTACCAACCTGACTGACAACCTGTCATTGAGCCTTGCTGGCGACGACTATGCATTCTCGATTGATACCTATACCATCTTGAGGAGCGGTGCCGCCAATGGTGTTACCGTAACCGTTTCCTACGTGCCTGACGAGGTGGGTACCAACAGCGCAGTGGTTACCATCAGCGGCGGTGGTGCCCAGAGCGCTACTGTTACCCTCAATGGTACCGCAACCGCACCCGTGCGCAATATCACGGTTAACCCCGCTCAACTCAACATGACCGCCCTCGTGGGTGAGACTGTTACCAAGACCTTCAACGTCAAGGGCCAGAACCTGACTGGTGCTCTGACGCTCGCGCTGAACGATGCTAATGGCGTATATAGCCTGAGCAACACCACCATCTCGGCCTCTAGGGCTGAGCAGGGCGTGGATGTGACTGTAACCTACGCACCCCAGTCGTTCGGTACCCACAATGCGACCGTTACCGTTAGCGGTGGAGGTGCCGATGCCGTTACCGTTGCCCTCAATGGTCAGGCCGACTTGATCAAGTATGCCCCCGTGATGCTGCCCGCCGTTGAGCAGTTCATCAACACGACGCAATTCCGTGCCGACTGGACCGATGAGACTCCCGAGCAGAATGTCGCAAGTTACACCCTGGAGGTTTCACCCAAGTCGACCGCTCCTGTTGCAGTTGATGGTGGTACTTGTGACCTGACCAACATCGAGGCTGTGACCAACGACGAGGGTCAGTTGCCCAACTGCGCTAGCACGGCTTCGAGTTACCTGCCCGAGGGCTGGACTGCCGAGAACTACCTCTATGTCAACGATGGCTTCGTGATCAGCGGCGCTACCACTGGCAGCAGTTGGTGGAGCAGCACGACCTATGGTGCAATCGTCAGCCCGACGCTCGATCTCACCGGATATGACAAGGTAACCGTTGTAGCAAAGGTTAAATCTTACTATCCTTCCTACTATGGCCAGGCTCAGGTTAGAATCGCCACCGGTTCGGCCTATCAGGATTATACCCTCGGCTCGAGCGATGATGACGAGTTCCAGGAGATCACCGTTGTCCTGAACTGCTCGTCGAGCGACCAGGTAAGGGTACAGGGCCGTGCTAACTACTTTGCTCTGGAGAGCGTGGTAGTATATGCTGGTGACATCACCACGGCCAACATGCTCAAGGCTCAGGAGACCGGAAATGCCGACTACCGCCTCATCACCGAGATCACTCCCGACAAGTGCTACCTGGTGAAGGATCTTACCGCCTATGGCACCTATGTCTATAGGGTTAAGAGCGTCTATGCCGACGGCACCGAGAGCGAGTGGAGCAACACCCAGGAGGTAACCCTGTTCGACAACGGCCACGGCTACCAACTTGGTGACGTTAACCACGACGGTGTTGTTAATATCAGCGATGTTACGACCTTGATCGATATGCAGTTAGGCAATGGCCAGGGCTGCGAAATCTGTGCAGATATCACTGGCGACGGTGTTGTAAACATCAGCGATGTTACGACCTTGATTGATATGCAGTTGGGTAATACCACAGCCATGATGAAGAAGGCTGGCACCCTGCGCCTGCTCGCAAAGTGATGAAGACTAGACAGTAATCGCTACTGTCACTAGTTACCTGATAATGCGGGGCGACCTCTATTTAGAAGGCCGCCCCGCAATATATATATTGTTTCAATTCGGTGTCCGGTGTCGGTAACTGATCAGATGCAGTGCGTGGTGGGGGTAATGGTGAAACCGCGCAGGAAGGCGTCGGTGTCCATGCGTCGTTTTCCTGATTGCTGCAGGGACAGGATCTCCAGCCATGCGTCTCCACAAGCCACTCTCATGGTCTTGCGGTCAGCCTGGATTGTGCCGGCTGCGGGGGTTTCCTCATTGGTGTCAAAGGGGGTGGGCTCGCCGCTGGCAAAGACCTTGACTGTCGTCACCTCGCCCGTCGCATCGTCGGCCATGGTTGTCCAGGCGGCAGGGTAGGGCGAGAGGCCGCGGATGTGGTTATAGAGCGCCTCGGCAGGACGATTCCAGTCGATGCGGCAGGTGTCCTTGAAAATCTTGGGTGCGGGAGTCGCTTCCTGACCTGCCGTGAGCATCTGGTCTTGGGGGATGGCCTTGACGGTTCCGGCAATAATCGCATCGACCGTCTCGAGCACCATGTCGGCCCCCATCATCATCAACCGGTCATGAACCGCCTCGACGTCATCGTGACGGCCGATGGGGCAACTGCGTTGCTGGATCACGTCTCCGGTGTCGATCTCGTGCTTGAGAAAGAAGGTGGTCACGCCAGTCTGGGTGTCGCCGTTCATGACGGCCCAGTTGATGGGCGCGGCACCACGGTATCGGGGCAACAGCGACGCGTGCAGGTTGAAGGTGCCCAGGGGCGGCATCTGCCAGACGGCTTCGGGAAGCATCCTGAAGGCGATGACGATAAACAGTTGGGCATCAAGGGAGCGCAGTTCCTTGATGAATTCCTCGTCCTTGAGACGGACTGGCTGCAAGACCGGCAGTCCATGCTCCACCGCATAACGCTTGACGTCGCTCTGGTAGAGTTGATGACCGCGGCCCGCGGGCTTGTCGGGCATGGTGACCACGGCAGCGACATTGTAACCGCCGTCAACGAGGCGGCTCAGGCTCTCGACGGCAAAGTCGGGCGTGCCGAAAAATATGATTTTCAGATCTTCTTTAGTCATTATTTCAATATCTAATTGCAGATTGCTAATTCTTGATTAAAACGACACGCACAGGGCGCCACCCAGCACCCACTGGTGCAAGTGCTTGCGGGCGGTGCTGGTCAAGGGCTTGCTCAGGTCAAAGTCAAACGCTTCCAGAAAACTGTACATGTCGGGAGAAAGTATCTCTATAAAGCCCATGGGAGTGTAACTGGCGGTAAAGGTCTTGTGCGCGTAGTCATAGTCGCAGAAGATGCGCCACGAGAAAGAGTTCTTGTGGGCATAGGTGAGCGACAGTCCAGAGCCAAATTTCATTGAATTGGAAGCGTGCACATCGATCAAGTCCCACTCGCCATAGACGAGTTGGTCGGTCGGGATAAACATTTTGTCAGGGTCAAAGAAGTTAAAGTCCAACTTATTGCCCAGAATTTTCGCATTCACATCGATATCGTCCATCACACTGCGGCCGATGAGCAGTTTGCTGCCAATGGCGAAGCGTGAGGACAGAGGCAGGCTGAAGTAAACGCCGGCATCGGCCGCAAACTCAGTAATGTGGTCACTGACGGGGTCCACTTCGATGTAATTAATGGAATTGAGAAAGTCGGGCATTTCAAATAGTTCTTTAAAAGAATCTTCTTGAAATTGGGCAAATGACTTCCATCCGTTGATGGGTGAACTCTTGACACGCAGTCGGCCGCCAATGCCCACATAGGGACAGAAAAACCATGCTCCCTCGGCTCCCACGGCAGTTGCCGAGCGGAACTGAAGATGAATAGGCTCGCTGACATCTGTTTCCTCGCCGTCATCAAACATCTCGGGAACCTCCATGACAAATTCAGGCAGCACCAGATTCTTGTTGCCCAGGCCGATACCCATCGAGATGGAGAAGAAAGAGGGATTTGTTCTCATGTCGGGGTAGTAACTCAAGTCATTCATGAGCAGGCCGCGCTGCTTGAACAGCAAGTCGCAGATGCCGTAGGCCAACTCGGTTGACAGGATGCCGATGCCAGCACCCGATAGCACGTCGCTGATCCAGTGGCGGTTGTTGAGCACGCGCATCACGCCAGTGGCGGTGGCGACCGTGTAACCGGCGATAGAGTACCATGGTGAGCGCGTCAGGCCATACTCCTTGTGCAGGATGGTCGCGCCCACAAAGGCGGTTGCCGTATGCCCCGAGGGCCACGAGTTGTGTGTCGAATAGTCGGGGCGAAGTTCCTTGGCTGTGTACTTGATGCCGTTGACAAAGCCCGCCATGACGGCGTAGGACGCTATTGACGAGGCGAACAGGCGCGGCCAACTCGAGCGGCCCTCGACTCCTGCCAGTTTGAGGCCTGCTGTCAAAGCAATGCCCGAGAACTGAGTGTAGTTGTCCACCTCGCTGTGGAAATGCTCTACAAGACGTATCTTGGTGTTCGTCATGTTGGAGTAGTCCTGCTGGAAGGCTTCCTTCTCGCTCTTGGCAATGAGGCCGGCCAGGAACACGGGAATGCCCACCCACGTCTGGTCCTGCATGAAGGTGTAGGGCTTGACGCTGGGATTGGTCGTGTTCTTGAATAAAGAGAAGTCCATTCCCCGGTATTTCCTATAATAGGAAGGCCCTATCTGGAAGCAACACTGCGGTGCCTCTTGATCGGCATCGATGTAGGCGGTGTCGGCCTGCGGCGTGGCCGTGGTATCAACGGTTGCCGGCAGGGTGGTCACTATTGCGGTATCGGCAGTCACCGGGGTGTCGCCGAGGCATGAATCGGGCAACTCGTTGGCAGCGGCGTTAAGGCTAACGAGCACTAGCAGTAGGAATGATAGTGAGAAATGGATTCTAAGCATAAAACAAAATGTTAATCGTATGTATAGTGTTTCAGTACCTGACGGTAACTGTTGAAAATCTTGCTCTTGGAAACAAAGCCCACATACTTGCCGTCCTCGTCGATGACGGGCAGGTTCCACGCTCCGCTGTCGTCAAATGTCTTCATCACCTTCTCCATGGGAGTGCCGACGACTACCTTGGCCGGCGGCATGGACATGAAGCGGCTGACCTGGATGCGGCGGTACAGGTCGGGGCGGAACATGATGTTGCGGATGTCGTCGAGTTGCACCACGCCCAGCAGCAGGCCGTTGTCATCGGTCACGGGAAAGAGGTTGCGGTGACTCTGGGCGATGATGTCCACCATGTCCTTGAGGCTCATGTCGGGATGAACGATGGAGAAATCCTTCTCGATGACACTGTCCATCTTCAAGAGGGTGAGTACTGAGCGGTCCTTCTGGTGGGTGAGCAGTTCTCCGCGCTTGGCAAGACGGCGTGAGTAGATGCCATAGGGGGTGAAGATGCGGCAGATGGCGTAACTGCTGGCCGACACGATGAGCAACGGCAGGAACAGTTCATATCCGCCGGTCATCTCGGCGGCAAGGAAGATGGCCATCAGTGGCGCGTGCATGACGCCAGCCATGACGCCAGCCATGCCCATGAGGGCAAAATTCTTGATGCTGAGCGGCATGTCGGGGTCGATAATGCCCAGGTTGTTGAACAGGTAGGCAAAGAAGACGCCTGCCATGCAACCGACAAACAGCGAGGGCGCGAATGTTCCTCCCACACCGCCGCCACCGTTGGTGGCCGCCGTGGCAAACACCTTGAAAGCACCCAGGGCGAACAGGAAGAGCAGCACAGCGACCACATTGTCACGATAGGCATAGAACAGGCTGTTGTTGAAGATGCCTGTCACGTCGCCGTTGATGAGGCGCGAAATGCCGTCAAAGCCTTCGCCGTAGAGCGGTGGCATGAGGTAGATGAGCAGGCTGAGCGTTAGTCCCCCCACGGCAAAGCGCACCCAGCGGTTGCGCAGCCGCTTGAAACGTCCCTCAATGCGGTCGATGAGCGTGATGAAGTAGAGCGAAACAAAGCCGCAGAAGATGCCCAGCAGCACGACAAACGGGATGCGTGAAGCATAGAACGGCTCGCTCTGGGAGAAGAAAAACTCCACGTTATAGCCCGTGAACACATAGGCCACAGTCGCTCCGGCCACCGATGCTGTAATGAGCGGTATGGCGGCTCCCGCGGTCAAGTCGAGCATGAGGACCTCGATTGTGAACAGCAAGCCGGCAATGGGAGCCTTGAAGATGCCTGCGATACCGGCGGCGGCTCCACAGGCCACGAGCATGGCAAGCGTCTGTGGCGGAAGTCTGAAGGCCTGCCCCAGGTTGCTGCCGATGGCGGCTCCGGTGAACACGATGGGACCCTCGGCGCCGACCGATCCACCAAAGCCGATGGTCAATGACGAAGCGATGAGCGACGAGTACATGTTGTGTATCTTCAGGCGGCTCTTCTTCAGCGCCAGGGCATAGAGGACGCGGGTCACACCATGGGAGATGGGTTCGCGGGCGATGTAATAGACATACAGGCTGGCCAGCAGGATGCCGATGGCGGGGAAAACGAGGTAGAGCAAGTTGCCCTGCTCGGTGCTGAAGCGGCTGGTGAGGAATCCGGCTATCAAGGCGATGAGCGTCTTGAGCAGGACCGCCGCAAGTCCCGCGGCAGTGCCGATGACCAGGGCGAGCATGGCGACAAAGGTCTTCTCGGGCAGGTGCTTCTCGCGCCAGACGAGCATGCGCAGCCACCAGTTGGTGCCCTCTGATGATTTCTCACCAGTGGTGCCCGGGGAATGTTGTTGAGCCGTCTGCTGTGCCATCACATTCCACGTCCGGTAAAGACGATTTTAATTGTGTAAATGAGAATCTTCAAGTCGTTGAGCAACGACATGTTGTCAAGATACATGAGGTCATACTTGACGCGCTCGACCATCTCGTCGACATTCTTGGCATATCCAAACTTGACCATGCCCATTGAGGTGATGCCGGGGCGCACCTGATGCAACAGGGCATAGGCGGGGACGCGCTGGGTGATGAGGTCGATGTAGTGCTTGCGCTCGGGACGTGGCCCTACCAGCGACATGTCGCCGACGAGTACATTCCAGAACTGGGGCAACTCGTCGATGCGGTACTTGCGCATGAAGTGGCCGAAGGGCGTGATGCGCGGGTCATCGTCCGATGAGAGTTGCGGCTTGCCCGCCATCTCGGCATTTTGTATCATCGAGCGGAACTTGATGATGTGGAACGGCTTGTTGTGCAGGCCGATGCGCTCTTGGATGTAGAAGATGGGTCCCGGGCTGGTCGCCTTGATGATGCAGGCGACGATGGCATACAAGGGCGTGAGCGCGATCAGGGCGATGATGGATACCAGCACGTCGAGCGCGCGCTTGATGTTCTTGCCGCTGTCGCTCATGCTGCTGCTGGAGATGTTCACCAGCGGCTCGCCATAGATGTCGGAGATGCGCACCTGGCTCTGCATCATGTTGAAGCGCTCGGGTGAAATCTTGATGGGCAATTCCAGGCTGAACAACTGGTTGATGGCATTCATCGTCTGGTGGCGGTCGTCACGGGTGGGGACGACAATCAGTTCCCAGATGCCCTCTCGCTTGCACACCTCGTGGAGTTCGTTTAACTCATAGCAGGGCAGAGGATTGCCCTTCACGGGATTCTCACCTGGAATGTTGACAAATCCCTTGATGTCATATCCGGTGGCATAGCGCATCTTGTTGAGTTTCTCGGCAAAGGCCAGCGCCGCTGATCCGTTGCCGATGATGAGGGTGGGGAATGTCCACTTGCGGGCCTTGATCTGGTTGGTGGCATTGTTGGTGATAAGGAAACGCGCGGCATAGACGCAGCCGAACAGCAGTGCCCACAGGATGAGAATCATCTCGTAGTCGTTGCCCCTGACGCCAATGACGTCGTTGATGAGCGCCAGGAAGAAGATGAGCAGCGTGTTGATGCCCGCGCTGGCTCCCGTGGTGAGCAGTTCCTGGATGCGCGACTTGCGGCACACGTTGTTGTAATAGCCGCTGAAGGCGTAGGTGACCATCATGAGCAACGGGAAGAAGACTTGTCCCAGCAAGACCATCTTGCTGGTGAGGTAGGCGCTCAGGTGCTCGTGGCCGACGACGTGCCCCATCTGGAAGCGGACACAGTTATAGGTGAACCATGCCACATTAGACATCACAAAATCGCCCAGCACATACTTGATGCGCTGGCGATGTGCCTTGTTGTTGATGTCTAGCCTGATTTTCATGTCCTGGTCTTTTCTTTAACGGATGATCTTGAAAGTGCCGTCGCGGCCCAGCAGGATGATGTTGGACGGCTGGTGGGGAGTCGTGTCTCCGCGACGGTACTCGACCGTGTAATCAACGCCCTGGATGATGGCCGGGTCAATGTCGGCAAACGTCTTGCCGGCAGGCTGTCCGCTCACGTTGGCCGAGGTCGAGACAATCGGCTTGCCGAACCGCTCGCACAGGCGGTGGCAGAACTCGTCGTTAGGAATGCGGATGCCCACGCTGTCTTCAGCGCCCAGCAGGTTGGAGGCCAGGTTGTAGGCCCCCTCGTAGATGATGGTCAACGGCTTGACAGCCACGTCAATCAGTTCGCGGGCGATCGACGGCACATCGATGACATAGTGGTCGAGGTGGTCGGCGCTGTCGATGAGCACAATGAGTGCCTTGCTGTCGTCGCGTTGCTTGAGTTGATAGATGCGTTTGACGGCCTCGGCATTGGTGGCATCACAGCCGATGCCCCACACCGTATCGGTCGGATAGAGAATCAGCCCGCCGTTGCTCAACGTCTTGAGGCATTGAACTATATCGGCTTCCTGCTGTGCTCTGGTCTTCTGTATTTGTTCCTTGGTTGGGCTCATTTTTTATGGTTTACAATATGCAAAGATAATGCAAACAAATCATATCCGCAACACTTCGTGGGAAATAATAAACAACTTGAACAATCCCTAGGCGACATCCGGCAGATGATGCCTAGAATTGTTCAAGTTGATTTACTGTTGCGGTAATGTGCTGAATGCGGTGTTACCTGCGGTTGCTGGCTGGAATTGAATCCAGCGGAGGGCTGGTCATTAATTCTTCTGCATCTTGGCCCAACTGTCCTTCAGGCCGATGGTGCGGTTGAACACCAGGTGGTCCTCGGTTGAGTCCTCATCGACACAGAAGTAGCCGATGCGCTGGAACTGGTACTTGTCGCCCACCTTGGCGGTCTGGGCCAGGAACGGCTCGATCTTGGCATCGGTGATGACGCGCAGCGAGTCGGGGTTGAGCAGTTCGCGGAAGTCGTGTTCGGTGTCGGCGCTCGGGTTCTCGACGGCAAACAGGCGGTCGTATAGCCTTACCTCGGCATCGACGCAGTGACGGGCGCTCACCCAGTGCAGTGTGCCCTTGACCTTGCGCTGCGAGCCGGCACTGCCGCTCAGCGTGTCGGGGTCATAGGTGCACTGGATCTCGGTCACGTTGCCGTCGGCATCCTTGGTGCAACCGGTGCACATGATGATGTAGGCACCCTTGAGCCGCACTTCCTTGCCTGGGGTGAGACGGAAGAACTTCTTGGGAGGCTCTTCCATGAAGTCGTCACGCTCGATGTAGAGTTCGCGCGAGAAGGGCATCTGGTGCTTGCCGGCATTCTCCTGCTCGGGGTTGTTGTCCATCTCCATCATCTCGACCTTGTCCTCGGGATAGTTGGTGATGACGACCTTGACGGGGTTGAGCACGGCACTCACGCGATTGGCATGGTGGTTGAGTTCCTCGCGGATGTTGTGTTCCAGCAGGCCAATGTCGTTCAGCGCCTCATATTTGGTATAGCCGATGTCCTCGATGAAGTTCTTGATGCTCTGGGCGGTATAGCCGCGACGGCGCAGGCCGCACAGGGTCGGCATGCGGGGATCGTCCCAACCGGCAACGAGACCCTCCTTGACGAGTTGCAGCAACTTGCGCTTGCTCATCACGGTGTAGGTGAGGTTCAAGCGGTTGAACTCGATCTGGCGGGGGCAGTACTCGGCTGCGCTCTCGCCGGCCAACTCGTGAACGAAGTAGTCATACAGGTCGCGGTGGGGCACGAACTCCAGGGTGCAGATCGAGTGAGTCACGCCCTCAAAGTAGTCGCTCTGGCCATGGGCAAAGTCATACATGGGATAGACGTTCCACTTGTTACCAGTGCGCCAGTGCGGCGTCTTGATGATGCGGTAGATGATGGGATCACGGAAGTGCATGTTGCTCGATGCCATGTCAATCTTGGCGCGCAACACGTGGCTACCCTCCTCAAACTCGCCCGCATTCATCCGCTGGAACAGGTCCAGGTTCTCTTCCACCGAGCGGTCGCGGTAGGGACTGTTGGTGCCAGGCGTGGTGGGAGTGCCCTTCTGCTGGGCAATCTGTTCGCTGGTCTGGTCGTCAACATAGGCCTTGCCTTCCTTGATCAGGCGGATGGCGAAGTCATACAATTTGGGGAAGTAGTCACTGGCATAGTACAGACGGTCACCCCAGTCATAGCCCAGCCAGTGGATGTCGCGCTTGATGGCCTCGACATACTCGGTGTCCTCCTTCTGCGGGTTGGTGTCGTCAAATCGCAGGTTGCACGTGCCGCCAAACTTCTCGGCGACGCCAAAGTCCATGCAGATGGCCTTGGCATGGCCGATGTGCAGGTAGCCGTTAGGCTCAGGCGGGAAACGCGTGTTCAAGCGTCCTCCGTTTTTACCCGCAGCCAGATCCTCGGCCACAAACTGCTGTACAAAATTCAAGGGCTTCTTCTCCTCGGCCCCAGCATTGATATTCTCAATATTCTCCGCCATATAATCAGGTTTTAAAAATGTTTTTCTACTATTTAAACTGCAAAAGTACAAAAAAACTCACAACTCGCCCACACATAACGCCATTATTTCGAAATGGGACAAAAGCGGAACCGTCCCTTTGTCCCATTCTGCGACTGTCATCATGCTTGTCTAGAGCCAGTCAACAACCATGGCCCTAGACCAGCATATTTATAATGATTTCTGAATACTAACCCCTCACGTAGTGGGGCATCTCCTGGGGAATGATCATGGAGATTTCCACCATGCCGCACACTTTCCCGTCCTTGCGCCACGGGGTCTGGTAAATCATCTTCTTGACGCCCTGCTTGTCGATGGTGTAGCAGTTGACGGTGTCGGTCTCGATCATGTGGCGGATTTTCTCCTGTGACTTTGCGCTGTGGCAGGGCATCATGTTTTGACCCAACATGGTGCGGCCCTCCTTGTCGAAGGTGGCACGCGAACGTTCGTTCATGAAAATCACTTTACCTTCCAGGTCACTCACGGTAATGGCACAATGGGTGCCCTCGGCCCAAGCCAGGGCCTCTTCTATATCTTTAAAAAATTGCTCGTTCATCGTATCTTTTTTTTAAAATGGGACACGGGGACGGTTCTTTTGTCCCATTTTGTCCCGGATGAGTGGATTTTGGGACAAAAGAACCGTCCCTTTGTCCCATTTATTGGTTTACTACGTTGATGGGTTTGCCATTGAGGTAGGCGGCGACGTTCTCGGTAATGGCGTCCATCAGGCGGGTGCGGGCCTCGAAACTGGTCCAGCCGATGTGGGGCGTGATGTAGCAGTTGCGGGCACTGAGCAGCGGGTGGTCGGCAGCGGGCGGCTCGACGCTGGTGCAATCGATGGCTGCGGCATAGAGGTGGCCACTGTTCAGGGCGTCGGCCAGGTCTTGCTCGACGATGAGGGCGCCGCGGGCCATGTTGAGCACGATGGAGCCTTGTTTCATCAGTGCAAGGCCTTGAGCGTTGATCATGCCAGTGGTGTCGGCATTGAGCGGACAGTGCATGGTGAGCACGTCGCTGGTGCGCAACAGGTGCTCCAGGCTATCGGCCTTGACGATGCCTTGCGGCAACTGGTCGGGGCTCTTGCTGGTATAGGCCATGACGTGCATGTTCATCGCCAGGGCCATGCGTGCCACAGCACTGCCGATGTTGCCCAGCCCGACGATACCCATCTGCTTGCCTGCCAACTCGATGAGTGGCGTGTTGAAGTAGGCGTAAGAGCCGCAGTTGGTCCACTTCAAGTCGTGGGCCTCGTCGGTATAGTGCTGCGGTTGCCAGCAGATGTTCAGCAGGTGGGC
This sequence comes from uncultured Porphyromonadaceae bacterium, assembly GCA_946414395.1. Taxonomy (GTDB): domain Bacteria; phylum Bacteroidota; class Bacteroidia; order Bacteroidales; family Muribaculaceae; genus Sodaliphilus. Next base: position 19,711 of record CAMKOE010000029.1, read on the forward strand.
GATGGTGAGTTGAGCAACGCTGTCGGTGCTGTAGGCCGGCACGTTGGTTACGATGATGCCTCGGCGGGCGGCCTCGGCGCTGTCCACGACGTTAAATCCGGTTGCCATCACGCCGATGTACTTCAGGTCGGGCAACTGTGCTATGGCTTCGGCATCGATGGGCACCTTGTTGGTGAGCACCATCTCGGCACCCTGGCAGCGCTCCAACACGGTGTCGGCCGTGCCAAAGTCGTAGATGTCACAAGGAGCCAATGCCTTCATCGGTTCCCACGAGAGGTCGCCGGGGTTGCCGGCATATCCGTCAAGAATAACGATTTTTCTCATATTAGTTGGTATTTATCGGTTGTATTCATTGACAAAATTAAAGTAAAAAAGCCAAATGACAAAAATTATCGTTAATTTTGCAGATTAATAATACTCTGAACAAGATATGGACAACAAGAAACTGGTAGAAACCGTTGCGGCAAATATGGGACGTTCGACCGAGGACGTGGATAAACTGCTGGAAGCGCTGGCAGGAGTCCTGCGCACGCGGTGCGGGGAACTGGATTGTGTGTATGTGCCTGGATTCGGGACGTTTGAGCCCAAGAAACGCAACGAGCGTGTCATGATAAATCCCTCTACTGGCAAGCGGATGCTGGTGCCCCCAAAGATTGCTTTGGGCTTCAAGGTGAGCCGTATTCTCAAGTCAAAACTTAAATCTTCAAAGGGAGGTGCAGACTCATGAACGGCAAAATCACATTTGTAGAACTGGTTGACTTGATGTCCAAGGCCACATCATCGGCTCCGCTGGTGTGTGACTTGTTCCTGCGTGAATTGTTCGGCACGGTATCGCAGGCCCTTATCAATGGGGAGTCGGTTAAAATCAAGGGTGTGGGGACATTCAAGATAGTTCCTGTCAAGTCTCACAAGGCGATGAATGTAGCCACGGGAAAATCCACTGAAATCGGTGCTTATAACAAAGTGACTTTTACCCCCGACAAGTCATTGGCAGACGCTGTCAATCAGCCGTTTGCACAATTTGAAACCGTCATTCTTGATGATGCCGTGACCGATGATGATCTGGCTAAAATCGATAAGGAGTCTGCCGCGCCCGAACCCGTGATGGCCCATGAAGCCGACAGGACAGAAGAACCAGCCATCCAGCCAGGTGCCGCCATGGCCGATGCTGCAGATGACGCCGACATCCCGGCCGCTCCCTTGCCTGATGACCTACCCGAGATGCTTGAACCTGCTCCCGCTCCCAGTCTTGACGACTTGATTGAGGAGGTGCCCATGCCAGAGATGGAGCCGGCTGCGCCGCGGGAGACCCATCCCGTCAAGAAGAGTGAAACAGCAGCGCCAACAAAGGAAACCGCTGCCGAAGAGAAGCATGACGAGAAACGTCCACAACCAGCCATGGCCACTCCCGTAGCGTCCAAACCGATGCTCGTGGGGCGCCCCATCGACGGCCCGAAGGTGAAGCACGCACCAGAGCCTGAACCCATCGAGGAGCATGTGGATGACCACTTCTACAGGCCTGAGCCGCGCAATGCCTATAAACCCACGGCGGAACAATTGGCACGGCAGAAGGCCCCCGACCGCCGTTGGCTGTGGGCAGTGCTCGCCGCACTAGCCGTGGGACTGATCGTGTGGCTGTTTGCCCGTGGCGGCGGCAGTAGTGAAGCGGGGGCAAACGAGGAAACCGTTGTCCAAGCCGACACCGTGGTCGAGGCCGTCGATCAAGACGTGACGACCGACACCATTACCTCTAAGGTCGTGCTCACGACGCTGGCCGAGAAGTATTACGGTAGCCAGTGGTTCTGGGTTTACATCTACGAGGAAAACAAGGACATCATCACCGACCCGAACAATGTGCGTCCAGGAACGGCCGTCGTCATCCCGCCAGCCGAGAAATATGGCATTGACGTCAACGACCGTGCCAGCCTGAAGAAGGCTCAGCGCCGGTCATGGGAATTGTTGAGATGAGCAATGAGTGACCTGAAACTTGACAACAGTGAAGTGCGGCGCCAGGACCGTCTCCTGGATCAGGGCCGCGCAACGGAATTGCTGCGCAGTGCCGAGTGGGGCGTCCTGTCGATGAACGACAGTACTGACGGTTCCCCCTATGGCGTGCCCCTCAACTATGTGTGGGACGGTGAACACTCATTATATATACACTGTGCTCCCGAGGGGCGTAAACTCTCTTGCATCGACCACGACGGACGGGTGTCGTTTTGTGTGGTGGGGCGGGTGAACCTGTTGCCATCGAGGTTCACCACCGAGTATGAGAGTATTGTTCTGACCGGCACCGCCGTGCGTCATCTCGCCGATGAGGAAAAGCGCCGTGCGCTGGAACTGCTGCTCGACAAGTTGTCTCCAGCCGATAAGGAGATAGGGATGAAGTATGCGCAAGGATCGTTTCACAGGGTGGAAATCGTGCGCATCGACATCGACACGTGGAGCGGCAAGAGCAAGCGCGTCCCCGCGGCCGATTAGGAGTGGAAAATTCAGAAGCGGTTGATGATGCCAGCGATGGCTCGGGCGTCATCGGGTGTGATGGGCGGCGCGATGGGGAGCGATACCACCTGGGCCGCAAGCCTCTCGGTAATGGGGAAGTTGAGGTCTGCCAGTGATGAGTAGCATGGCTGCCTGTGGGGTGGGGTGGCATAGTGGATGTCACTGCCAACGCCATTCTCGGCAAGATGGGCACGGAAGGCCTCGCGATCATCGACTCTCACGACAAACTGGTGCCACACCTGTCTCATGCCCTCGAAGATGACCGGGGCCTTGACCCTGGGGTTGCTGATGTGCTCGCTATAGGCGCGGGCAACGGCGGCACGCACGTCGGTCTCTTGCTGCATGTGGCGCAATTTCACCCTGAGCATGGCCGCTTGAATCTCGTCGATGCGGCAGTTGTATCCTTGATAAATATTATGGTAACGGCGGTCGGACCCGTAATTGGCCAGCGCCCTGACGGTTGCGGCCAGTTGGTCATCATTGGTGGTGATGGCTCCTGCGTCACCCAGGGCACCCAAGTTCTTGGTGGGATAGAAACTGTTGCCGGCCGCGTCTCCCAGTCCGCCAGTGGCGTGTGTCCCGTTAAATCCCGCAACATCGCTCATGGCTCCGATGGCCTGAGCATTATCCTCGATGACGAGCAGGCCGTGTTTTCTTGCCACCTCGACAATCAGGTTGTCCCAGCAGGGGGTACCGTAGAGGTGCACCGGCATGATGGCCCTCGTGCGGGGAGTGATAAGCCCCTCAATCAGGCGGGAGTCAAGGTTCAAAGTGTCCTCGCGGGGTTCACACAGCACGGGCTTCAAGTTGTTGTCGCTGATGGCCAGTACACTGGCCACATAGGTGTTGGCCGGCACGATGACCTCGTCGCCGTCGTGCAGGCGCCCCATTTCCTTGTAGGCACGCAGGATGAGCCGCAGCGCGTCCAGCCCGTTGCTCACACACACGCAATGACGCGTCTGGCACAGGGCGGCAATCTCCTGCTCGAGAGCGCGGGTGTGCTCACCGTGCAGATACCGTCCACGCTCAATGACTTCACAGGCGGCGGCCTTGAGTTCGTCCATGTAGGGGGCGCAAGCGAGCGCCAAGTCAAGGAAAGGGTATTGTTTCATCGTGTAAAATGGTTGGTTTATACTTGCTTGAGGGATTTCAACCGGCAAAATTCTTCATAGTCTCTCACATAGTCGCCCTCATCAAAGTGGTGGGAGTTGAGCACGAGACACACCGACCCTGATGAGAAATTGTGCAGTCGGTTCCAGATGCCAGGAACGACCAGCAGGCCCTGGTAGGGGCGGTTGAGCGTATAGGTGAACTGGTCGGTGCCGTCATCGATGGTGACGTCAAAACTGCCGCTGATGGCGATGATGAACTGCTGGCTGGTGTAGTGGCTGTGTCCCCCGCGCTCGGCACCGCCTGGCACATCATATATATAAAATGTGCGCTTGACGTCGAAGGGGACCTCCTCGCTGTTGCTCACCGACGTGAGGTTGCCGTTGGCATGGTGGTGCCTGTTCAGTGTCAAGATGCGGCAGTCGTTGAGGCGGGATTTGAGGTGCATCCTGATTTTCTCGTTAGCGTCAATCGTTTCCATTTTTCAGCATTTTGAAGGCATCAAAATCTTCAATATAATCATCGGCATCATAGAATGTGTCGGACAGGACCAGGGCAACCGAGTTGGTCGAGAAATTGTCGATGTGGCGCCATGTCATGGGCGGGATGTAGAGGCCAATCTGGGGACGGGCCAGGTGGAACGTCCGCTGCTGGCTGCCGTCGTTGACAACCACGTCAAAACTGCCGCTCAGGGCGACGATGAACTCCTGCTGCACCTTGAAGGCGTGCCCGTCGCGCCACATGCCGCTGGGCACGTCATAGATCCAGTAGTTGCGCTTCACCTCGAAGGGGACGTGTTGCCCGCTCTCGATAAAGGTGAGGTTGCCCCGCGGGTCATTCACCTTGGGCAACTCGATGAGGCGCACCCCGTTATCGGTCTTGTTAGATTCCATTCTGGGCCAGCCTGATGAGGTATTGTCCGTAGTTGTTCTTCTTCATGGGCTCGGCAAGAGCCAGCAGTTGCCGGGTGTCAATCCAGCCCTTGCGATAGGCAATCTCCTCGAGCGATGCGACCTGCACGCCCTGCATGTTGACGATGGTGCCGATGAAGTTGGATGCATCGGCCATCGACTCGCTCGTGCCGGTATCAAGCCACGCAAAGCCGCGGCCCAGCGTCTGGACATAGACGCGGTCCTGAGCAAGGAACTCCTGGTTGACGGTCGTAATCTCAAGTTCGCCACGGGCGCTGGGTTTGATGCCCTTGGCGATAGTGACGACGTCGTTGGGATAGAAGTAGAGGCCCGTCACGGCATAGTTGCTCTTGGGATTGGCCGGTTTCTCCTCCAGATCGACGGCTTTGCCATTCTCATCAAAGGCCACCACGCCGAAGCGGTTGGGATCCTTCACGGCATAGGCCCACAGGGTGCACACGTTGTCGCGCTCGGTGCGCTCCACGGCGTTGAGGAGCATGTTGGTGAAACTCTGTCCGTAGAAGATGTTGTCGCCCAGCACGAGGCACACGCTGTCCTTGCCGATGAACTGCTCGCCGATGATGAATGCCTGGGCCAGGCCCTCGGGACGGGGCTGCTCGGCGTACTCAAAGCGGACGCCGATGTCCTCACCCGTGCCCAGCAGACGGCGGAACATGGGCAGGTCCTGGGGCGTGGAGATGATGAGGATCTCGCGGATGCCGGCAAGCATCAGCACCGAGATGGGATAATACACCATGGGCTTGTCATAGATGGGTATCAACTGCTTGGAAATGCCCTTTGTAACAGGATAAAGGCGAGTCCCGGAACCTCCGGCCAGTACAATTCCTTTCATAGTCTTATAATGTTGTTAGGTTATTATACTTTAACGAAATTTTCGCTTTAATTTTGCGAAGATACAAACTTTTCCACATATAGGCCAAAAGTTGGACTGGAAAAATGAAGGGCTGCCTGGCGCGTGTCGCCGTCGTTGAGGCAGTGTCGGGAGAGATGAGAATCTGTTACTTGTGGGCGGAAAGAAGCAAAAAATCGTCGTTTCCAGGCGAAAAAGTGTCAAAAATCCTAAATGAGGCTCAATAAATTGAAAATTTGTTAGACTTTTATGGTGCGGGCGTGATAAAATTGCAGTACTTTTGCAGCCGTAAAAGAGATTGTTTAATCGTTTATACAAACCATAATTTTTAAATCAAAATGACTGATAATAAGAGTTACTTGGAGCAGATGAGGCTTACTTACAGGCCGAAGTTGCCCGTTACGCTCAGGTGCCCAGTGCGTGCCGTTGAAGGCGAACCCACCCAGTCGGTGGCCGACCAGGATGCTATCAAGGAATTGTTCCCCTGCACATATGGCATGCCTGAATTGACATTTGAACGCGACGATTCCGCAATGCCTCCCGAGAAGCCCTTCAACGTGGGTGTTATCCTCAGCGGTGGCCAGGCTCCTGGCGGTCACAACGTGATCTGTGGCCTCTATGACGGTATCAAGGCGCTGAACAAGTATTGCCGCCTGTACGGTTTCCTGGGTGGCCCCAATGGACTGGTGAAGCATCGCTACATCGAGATCACCGGCGACATGATCGAGCAGTACCGCAACACGGGTGGCTTTGACCTGATCGGCTCGGGCCGCACCAAACTGGACAAGCCCGAACAGTTTGAGGCCGGACTGCAGATCCTGCGCGAACTCAAGATCTCGGCAGTGGTGATCATCGGTGGCGATGACAGCAACACCAATGCCGCTATCCTTGCCGAGTATTACAAGGCCCATGATGCCGGCGTGCAAGTGATCGGTGTGCCCAAGACCATCGACGGCGACCTCAAGAACGAGCACGTGGAGATTTCCTTCGGCTTTGACACGGCTACCAAGGTTTACAGCGAACTCATCGGTAACGTGGCCCGTGACTGCAACTCTGCAAAGAAATACTGGCACTTCATGAAACTGATGGGACGCTCGGCGTCACACATCGCTCTGGAGTGCGCACTGCAGACCCGCCCCAACTACTGCATCATCAGTGAGGAGGTTGAAGCCAAGAATATGACCCTGCACGACATCGCCGAGGATATCGCCAATATCGTCGTGAAGCGTCATGACATGGGCATGGACTATGGCACCGTCCTCGTGCCCGAGGGTATCGTCGAGTTTGTGCCCACGATGAAGAAACTCATCGCCGAACTCAACGAGATGCTCACCAAGTATCCCGAGATCTCGGGCTTGCGCGAGATGGAGCAGAATGAGTTTGTGCGTGAGCACCTCACCGAGGAGAACCGCATCGTCTATGACTCGCTGCCCGATGACGTGGCCCGTCAACTCACGCTCGACCGCGACGAGCACGGCAACGTGCAGGTATCGCTCATCGAGAGTGAGCGACTGCTCAGCCGCATGGTCGGCCACGTGCTTGACATGCGTGCCGAGGCAGGCGAGATCGACCGCATCAAGTTCAAGACGCAGCATCACTTCTTCGGCTATGAGGGCCGTTGCTCCTTCCCGTCAAACTTTGATGCCGACTATTGCTACTCGCTGGGCTATAACGCTTCCCACCTGATCTATGTGGGCGCAACAGGTTACATGTCGGCCATCACCCACCTGGGACGCAAGGCTCAGGATTGGGTCGCATGTGGCGTGCCCATCACCATGATGATGAACATGGAGCGCCGTTCGGGTAAGGACAAGCCTGTTATCCGCAAGGCCCTGGTGGACCTTGAGGGTGCTCCCTTCAAGCACTTTGTCGAGAACCGTGAGAAGTGGGCCCTCGAGACCTGCTACATCTATCCCGGTCCCATCCAGTTCTTCGGTCCCGAGGAGTTGGTCGACAAGACGTCCTACACGCTCTTCTTCGAGCAGTTCGGCAAGGAGTGATTTCCCGCTGGCTTATCGTCCCAAGGGCTCCCCGCCCGACAGACTTTAAGTATAAAGTTTAACTTCTAAACAGCTTGCTCCCCGTCCCTGGTTAATCAGGAGGCGGGGATTTTTTAGTGTTCAGATGTCGGTATGATGAACGGGTGGGAAAGAAATCAACCGGCAGTCGCCGGGTCTTGATCGGTAATGTCGAGTAGGGCCGAGTATAAAGCAAAAAAGTCCTTCTTGAGGGCAATGCTGATCTTGATCAGCAGGTCGGTGCTGATGCTCTCGCGAGAAAAGATGTTGTAGATATTGGTGCGGTTGCAGCCCAATTGTTGGGACAACCACAACACACTGTGGCCCTGTCTCAATAACTCATTGTGAATCTCACTTCCAATATTAATGTATGTTTTTCCCATCAATCATTAAATGAAAAGTATAATTGTGCGACAAAATTAACAAAATAGTAGAATTATGACTTATAATAGGTAAAATGTTTTGCATAATTAAGGTTTTTTAACGGATTGAGGCCTTTAAATCGTGTCATTTTGTGCTTTAGAGCATAATTGTGGTGTTTTGCCCGTGCAATAATGTGTTGAGCGATGCGTTCTATTTATGATACATAGAGATATTGAGAGAATAATACTTTATTGAGTTACTTTGCCCTTTCATGAAGAAGATAGGACTCATCAGTGACACGCACGCGTGGTGGGATGACCGCTATGCCGAGCACTTTGCCGACTGTGACGAGATTTGGCACGCCGGTGACATCGGCAGCGACGACATTGCCGACAGGCTTGAAGGCATTGCACCGGTGTTCCGCGCCGTCTATGGCAATGCCGACGGGGCTAGCCTGCGCCGCCGCTTCAAGGAGATGGAAATCTTTGAGGTCGAGGGCGTCAAGGTGGTGATGACCCACATAGGCGGCTATCCCGGCAAGTATGCCCCTGGCATCAAGTCGCGGCTGGAACTCTCGCGACCCAAACTGTTTGTGTGCGGCCACAGCCACATCCTCAAGGTCATGCCCGACCGCTCGATGGGGTGCCTGGTCGTCAATCCTGGTGCCGCCGGCGTCCAGGGATGGCAAGTGGTGCGCACCCTCGTGACCCTGACGCTTGACAACGGCAGCATCACCCATGCCCAGGTCATTGAATTGGCTAAATAAATAATGAATAGGAGAATCAGAGATGAAAAAGACATTATATATAATATATGCAGTTGCAGTGTCGTTGATGATGGGCATGGTGTTCACCTCGTGCCACAGCAACGAGAAGAATTACCGCGAGGCCTACGAGAAGGCGATGGAGCGCCGCAAGACAGGAATCGGAGCCGAGACCTATGCCAAGATTGAGGCCGAGCGCCAGCGTTACACCCACGTCATCAACGGGGACAGTGTGAGGATGGTCTATGTCAACGCCAATGTCGCTATCGACTCGACCGATGTCGCCCATGACTACAACGTCGTGGTCGCCACCTTTGCCCAGCGCATCAACGCCAAGAGTTACCGCGACCGCCTGCGCGAGGAGTGCGGCCTCAAGGGCAGTTATGTCCTGTTTGGCGGCAAGGACAAGCAGTACTACGTCATCGCCCAGGGCTTTGACGACAGCGCCGGCGCCGCCGCCATGCTCCGCGACCTCGACAAGAAGGTATGCCTCAAGATCCTCGAGCCCATGCCCTGGATACTCAAGAAAATCTAGTTGTTTTTATTATATGCAAAAAACGAACATATTTATCACCATGTTCAAGTTATTAATCTTATATTACTTTTGATACTAATACTAATCTATTGGTTAAATCAAGTTCTGATATGATCGTATCAAGTTTATGTGATAACACTTGCGACCTTTTGCCAATAAGATAACAATCACCCAAAATATAACCAATTCTGCTAACGACGTCTGAAATATGGCAAATATGGAAAATGTTTGAGAACTCAATCCTTTTTCCTGAGATATGATTTATTATGTCCATTGTTTCATCGCTAAAGCCGGCTGAATTATAGCCATATGCTTTTATGTTTTTATACCCAGCAGCCGTGGCAGCCGCTACTGCAAATTGAGATAGTCCTCCACCTAATGAATGGCCACAGACAATAATCTGTTTCTCGGGATCTGAATCGATTAATTCTAATAGTAATCCTAATGAGCACATATATGCAGTCTTTGGGCCGATTAATAATTGGTGGAGATTTGTAATCCAATTTTTAAAACACTTCGATCCCCTAAATGCAAGATATCGAACATTATTTGACTCAGCAAGGTAACCCATAGTACGTAAAGGCAATTCAAAGTCCCCATCAATCGTTTCACCATAGATGCTGAGACTAGTTGATTTTATTCCGATAGTGCGACGGATTTCCTTAGATTTTGATTCCTCAAATAAATAATAAGCAAGTTCTGCTTTTAATGCTCCTTCACTTAGGTCAAGAGAAGGTTTTGTTTTCTTAACATGTCGTTTCGAAGTCAAGATAAATAAAAACCTCGATAGGTCTCTCAAGCGTATTTTATCTTTACTTTTGAAAACATCAATCAATAAATCTAGTGGAAATGAATATAAATCTAGTGGGTCGTAGTTAATAACGTTAAGAGCACGTTTGAGCAGGGAACGTTGCAAATTATATGTCTTTCCGTATAAACAAGCCAGAGAAAAAGCATTTGAGTAATAATTAAGAATCGCGTAACTTTCTATTAAACTATCTACGTCACAGGGCATATCTTGAAAAGCATCCACTACGACATCAAATTGATTATATAAGTATCGAATTGAATTTGATATCAGAGGAGAATCTAATTGCTGCAAATATTGCTCCTCCCAATTATTACGCATGAACAACAAGAAATCATTCGCAATGCTTTTATATGACTCAAAATGCTTGTTCTTGTTCCGCTCCAAAATCTGACTAATACCTTCATATAGACGATCATCAATAGCGAAAGGTCTATCACTTGTTTCATAATAACTGTTTTCATCATGAGGGCCTTCTATGCGTCTATAGGATTCAATATCTTGTAAGTAGTAACGAAGATATTGACTATAGTTATTGAACATCCTATCATATGCTACATCTAGTTCTTTTACAGAGGACTCAAATGTATCTTCCTTAAGTCGAAATATCTCTTTCTTCATGTTGAAAAGTAATTAATTTGGAAAAATTTGTTTGAGAATTAAAATATTTTGCAAATATACAACAAAATAATAATAATCAATGCTAGATTGTTTTTTTGTTCTCTAAAAGATGAACATATGATTTATTAATAAACGAGGGACACCTTTAATAAAGGCATCCCTCGTAATTATACTGTCTCTGAAATATGTGTTACCTCACGCGGCCCTGGTAACTGCCGTCGCGGGTGTCCACTTCGATGATCTCGTCGGTGTCGATGAACAGGGGCACGCGAACGGTGGCGCCGGTCTCGACGGTGGCGGGCTTGAGGGTGTTGGTGGCGGTGTCGC
>CAMKOE010000030.1 GCA_946414395.1 uncultured Porphyromonadaceae bacterium
CGTCTATTGGAATATACAGTGATAAATCTGTAAACTTTTTTCAGGACGATACAGTATTTATTCTGCGATTTCAACTCACGCAAAGACGCGAAGCCGCTAAGGCATAATTTATAAGGTGTTTACATTGCGTTTCCCTGATGTTCATTTATTTCTAGATACTGATACGCAACTCTACGATTCCCTTGTTTGACAACAAAAGATAAAGCCTGATTATTAAACACTTAGCGACTTAGCGACTTTGCGTGAATTTGTGATTATGCGTTTAGTTAATTTTCTTAGCGGAATTCGCATTAAAAACTATATCAGGGCCAACTGCAATATCGTTGCCTATATTGTCGGGCTTCGCCCGATGCCAGTGCCCTAAATCACGGTTTACTCTTCCTCGTAACCCACCTGATAGCGGTCGCGAGGGCGCCAGTTGGTCGTGAGCAGCCACATCGTTGCCACGGCAAAGATGAGGGTGAGGACAATCATCGCGAGCAGCATGTACTTGGACAGCATGCGGCCCATAACGGCGGCATAGATGTCTCCCATGCGGCTGATGACGAGCGTCATTGCAGTCTCATAGTCGAGCCACAGGACAATGCTCTTGGTGAACGGGATGAGCGACATGACGGCATAACTGGCGATGACGCCCTTGCGGCTGCGGTACTTGCCCATGAACTTGCGCAGGCCCTCGGCGATGAAGGCCAGCACGAGGCAGCCGATAGCGAAGATCTCATGACCCTCGCCGATGGCATAGTTGACCAGTACCAGCATGATGGCGCACAACATCGCAACGCCGGGAACGGGGTACTGCTTGTTGAGGAAGAAATAGGGCCAGGCTGCTGTCACGGCTGCAAATACAGCACTGTAGGTCCACAAGAACGGGTGGTAAAAGCCTCCGCATTCAACAATTAATATGGCCAATACATAGAGTAAGGCGAGTCCTATTACTTTAAACGCTTTTTCCATAATTGATCGATGTCATAATTATAGTTTGTTGCAAAGATATATCATTTTTGCCGTTTTGCAATCGTTAGACACAATAATTTTAAGCCTTGGGGACTGTTATTTATTCATTTCGTAGTTATTGGACTGTTTTTGGAGCATTTTTCTGAATGTGTGGCAAGTGACATATAAATGTCCTAATAATAATGCCTTAGCGGCATCTCGGCTATGCAGGAAGGACAATTTGCCCAATTGTTGCGTTGTGGCGCATGCCATGGCACGTCGGCGCGTGACTGTGCTCTGGATCGGCTGTGAGGGATGTGGATTAGAAAAAAAGTTGTACCTTTGTGGCGGTGAAGATCGTGCGCACCTCCATATTGCCTTTCAATGGCTTCTCGGCAATCAACCTGCTGGGGATACTTTTTGTGCACCATGGCGTGTACTTGAGCAACGAACTGATGAACCATGAACGCATCCACACCGCTCAGCAGCGCGAGATGTTGTTCGTGTTTTTTTATTTGGCTTATTTGATCGAGTGGCTGGTGAGGCTGCCCATGAGGGGCAATGCCTACCGCAACATCTCGTTTGAGCGCGAAGCCTATGCCAACCAGCGCAACCTTCACTATCTGGAGACACGGCGGCACTATGCCTGGCGCCGTTATCTCAGGAGACCCAATTATTATTGCAATTGAAACAAAAAACAAATATAGATAGACTTAATGATGAAGAAGACGATCATTTCTATCATAGTGGCATGTGCCACGGTTGTACAGGCACTGGCCTTCACCCCTCAGGAGGCGGTCAACAAGTTTGTGTCCCACAGTTCACTGCGCTATGCCTCGCTGGGTGTGATTGTCGTTGATCTGGACAGTGCTAAGACCATTGCCAGTTACCGTCCCGAGCAGGCCAACATCACCGCCTCGACAATGAAGACGGTGGTCTCCTCGGCCGCGTTGGGCCTGATGGGGCCGCACTTCCGCTTCGAGACACCCGTCTATCTGGACGGTCAGGTCAAGGGTGGCCACTTCAAGGGCAATATCATCATCCGCGGTACTGGAGATCCCACGCTGGGGTCGGTCTTCCTGCCTTGCCAGGCCAATATCGTTGACGAGATTCTTGAAGCCTTGCGCGCCCAGGGCATCACCCGGGTGGAGGGTGCCGTCATCGGCGATGACAGTTACTATTCCTATCCCTACTTTGACGAGGATTGGGACGCCGGCGACCTGGCCTATGACTATGGTGCGGCGGTGCATGCCCTCAATTTCCATGACAACCTGGTGAAGGCCTCGTTCACGCTCGATAGCCGTGGTCGCTTGTCTAATTATTCATTCAGCCCCGCGGTGCCAGGCTTGAAGGTCGTCAGCCGTTGTCGTCCCCACCGCGGCCGCAATTCCATCACGCCCTATCTTGACTACAGCGTGCCCGCGCTTGTCATCACTGGCGACGCCTCGTCCAAATCCTACAAGAATACCTATGCCAATCCCACGCCCGCTCCCATGCTCGTGGACAGCGTGGAGCGTGCCCTGTTGCGCAGCGAGATCCGCTATGACAACGACGCCGGTGCTCGTGACGAGGTGAAAGATGCCGAGCGCACCCTGCTCGTGCTGCACAAGTCGCCCGAGTTGACCGAGGTCATCACGTCGCTGCTCGACCGCAGTGACAATATGTTTGCTCACGCGCTGCTGCGTGCGATCGGCGCGCGCGAGTGGGAGAACAGGGGGCAGGACAACATGCCGTCCGACCTGGACGTCATCGGTGTCGAGGCCGTCAAGCGCTGGCTGGAGCAGCAGGGTGTAGATACCGAGTCACTCTTCATGCGCGACGGCAGTGGACTGGCCAGGGCCAACAAGGCGTCGGTCAATTTCTTTGCCGACATGCTGTCGATGATGGCTCATCGCCGCTTTGACGGCGTCAGGCTGTGTGACCTCATGCCCACCGCCGCTGGGCGTGCCGGCAATACCCTCAAGTCCAATCCGCTGAGCGACAGCATCGTGCTCAAGTCGGGCAGCATGCGCCACGTGCAGTGCTTTGTGGGCTACTATCCCGGCAATGAGCCGCGTTATGCATTTGCCGTGCTGGTCAACAATTTCACCTGTACCCAGGCGAGCATCCGCGAGCAGATTGGCACGTTCCTTTGCAATCTTTTTGAAGGAAAATAGTTGGTGTTTAAAAAAAAATGCCTAAAATTGCAGGTTCAATGTAAAGCAAAGCCTTGGCGAACTGTCGCTAAGTAACTATAGAACAGATGATTATGAATATGTCGATAGAGAAAATGCTGTCTCATGTCTATGAGATAGAGGGCTTGATGCTAGTCACCCGCCGCCTGGGTGAGGAGAACACGCCCGATGTCATTACCAAAAAAATGCAACGCAAGGTGCGTGAACTGGCCGAGATGTGCGGTGTGGAACTTCCCCAGCAGCCGGCTCCAGTGCAGCAGCCTGCCCCCGCCACGGCCACCGAGCCGCAGCAGCCTGCTCCCGCCGAGCATCTGCCCGAGGAGGATTATGATGCCGACGAGACATGGCAGCACGATAATGGAGAAGAGTTCAAGGAAGTATTTACCCTCGATTATGAAGAACCCAAGCACGAGATTGCCGAGAAGGAGCAGGTCCCTGTAGCCGACCGCGAGCCCGACGATGATATCACGGTCGAGTTCATCGAGGCCGAGGATGAGCCGCAGGCCGTTGTGCCCGAGGCTCCCGCCAAGCAGGAAGAGGCGAAAACCATCCTTCAACCGCCCGTGTTCCATGCTCCGGAAGAAGAAGCCTTGCCCGAGCCCAGTGACGAGCCGGTGCCCGAGCCCGACCCGTCGGTCGTGCCTGAATCTGAGGACGAGCCCGACATCACGGTCGAGTTTATCGAGGCCGATGACGATACAGTACCCGAACCCGAGGAGGAAATGCCCGTGCCGCCCGTTCCCACCGAGTTTCCCGAGGTGGATGACGAACCCGTGGCCCCCCTGCGAGTGGACGAGAAGTTGCAGCGCAGCATGTCCAAGGACATCCGCAAGGCTTTCTCGATCAACGACCGCTTCCGTTTCAAGCGCGAACTGTTTGCCGGTAGTGATGGCGCGATGAACACCGCTATCGAGCATATCGAGATGATGAACAGTTACGGCAACGCCGAACTCTACTTCTTCAGCCAACTGGGGTGGGACCGTGAGAACGAGGTTGTGCAGGACTTCATGGCCATCGTGAAGAATCATTTCCAGAAGTAATCAAGGGACAACGTCACGAGTCACGTCATGGCAGGTAAATTGTACATAGTGCCCACGCCTGTAGGTAACCTCGGCGACATGACGCCCCGCGCCATCGAGGTGCTCAAGACCGTCGATACCGTGCTGGCCGAGGATACCCGCACCAGCGGGGTGCTGCTCAAGCACTTCGGTATCTCGACTCCCATGCGCAGCCACCACAAGTTCAACGAGCATGAGGCGGTTGCCGCTGTCGTTGGCCAACTGCAGGGCGGTGCCGTCATGGCCCTCATCAGTGATGCGGGAACGCCGGGCATCAGCGACCCGGGCTTCCTGCTCTCGCGTGAGTGCCGCCGTCAGGGCATCGAGGTCGAGACCTTGCCAGGAGCCACGGCATTTGTCCCGGCACTGGTCAATTCGGGCTTGCCCTGTGACCGCTTTGTCTTTGAGGGCTTCCTGCCGCAGAAGAAAGGCCGTGCGACCCGCCTTGACGAACTCAAGGAGCAGCCGTTGACGATGGTCTTCTATGAGTCGCCGTTGCGCCTGTTGAAGACCCTGCAGCAGTTTGTGGAAACCTTCGGCCCTGATCGCGAGGCGAGCGTCGTGAGGGAAATCAGCAAGATGCACAACACCACCCACAACGGCACCCTTGCCGAACTGGTGGAGCATTTCACTGTCAACGCGCCGCGGGGCGAGATTGTCATCATCGTGGCAGGTTGTCCCGTCCAGAACGCGGTCAAGGTCGATAAGTATGCCGCCTTCAAGGGCAAGAACGCAAAAGTTTGATTAAACATCATTAATAAAATACAATTTAGGTATGAAAAAGATCATGTATTTAGTTTGGTTGATGGCCGGGCTGGCCCTGTTGCCCGCCTGCCAGCGCACCAACAAACTGGAGGCCGAGGCCATGCGCCAGGACTCCATCAACGTGGCGCTGCAAGATTCCATCAACACGGCTAATGCCGAGAAGGATAGCCTCATGCAACTCATGGGTGACATCGCCGACGGGATGCAGCAGATCAAGGAACTCGAGGACATCGTCTCTGTCAACAACCTGAACGGGGAAACCCCCGACCGCAAGCAGCAGTTGCGCGATGACATCGTCCTCATCCAGGAGGCCATCAACAAGCACAAGCAGCGCTTGAATGACCTGGAAAAACGACTCAAGCAGTCCACCAACTACAGCGCGACGATGCAGAAGTCGATTGCTAACCTCAAGGCCCAACTCGAGGACCAGCAGAAGACCATCAACAACCTGACCGAGCAACTCGCCGCTGCCCACATCCAGATCAAGAACCTGAACCAGAGTGTGGACTCTCTCAACACGGTCAACAAGGCTATCGCTAAGGAAAAAGAGGCCGCGCAGCAGGAATCCAAGCAGTTGACCAACGAGGTCAACACCTTGAACACCTGTTACTACGTCATCGGCTCCAACAAGGAACTCAAGGCCAACAAGATTATCGAGTCGGGCTTCCTGCGCAAGACCAAAATCCTGCAAGGCGACTTCGAGATGTCTTACTTCACCAAGGCCGACCGCCGCACCTTGAACGAGATTCCCCTCCACAGCAACAAGGCCCAACTGATGACCAACCATCCCAAGGATTCCTATGAGATTGTGGAACACGGCAACATGAAGACGCTCCACATCCTGAATCCTGCCCGATTCTGGGAAAAGTCCAATTTCCTTGTCGTGAAGGTTGACTGATGAAGGTTGTCCTGGCTTTTGACAAGTTCAAGGGCTCGGCAACTGCCCAGCAACTCAACGATGCCGCCTGTTGTGCCCTCAGTGCCATCGATGGGATAGAGACCACCTGTGTCCCTGTCGCCGATGGTGGTGACGGCACAACGTCTGTTCTGGCCGCCAACTGTCAAGGGCAGTGGGTGACATTGCCCGCCGCGGTAGGCCCGCTGATGCAGATGCCGCCTGTCGAGGCTTCCTATTTCCTGTGTGAAGACGGCACGGCGCTTATCGAGGTGGCCGCCGCCAGCGGATTGGCCCTGGTGCCGGCCGGCGAGCGCGACGTGATGAGGGCAACGACGCTTGGCACGGGCATGCTCATGCTCGATGCCATCGAACGCGGCTCCCGGCACATCGTCCTGGGGCTGGGCGGCTCGGCAACGTGTGATGGCGGTATGGGCATCTTGTGTGCCCTCGGCGCCGAATTTCTGGATGCCAGGGGGCATTATCTCTTCCCCTGCGGCGATACGTTGGCCGACATCGATCACATCGAGACCGCTGGCATCCCATCAATGGTGCGCGAGTGCCGTTTCACGATATTGATTGATGTGGATACTTTCCTGTGCGGCCCGCGTGGCACGGCACGCCTGTTCTCACCCCAGAAAGGGGCTTCGCCCGAGCAGGTTGAACTGCTGGAGCGCGGACTGTCCCATGTCGCCGCTATCGTCGGCGACGATATTGCCTGCAAGGAGGGCTGCGGTGCCGCGGGCGGCATACCGGCCTTGATGATGCATCTGCTCGATTGTGAATTGTTGCCTGGCGCCCCCTATGTGTTTGCACGCAACGGCATGGAAGCCGCGCTCGACGGGGCCGATGTGGTCATCACCGGAGAGGGACTTCTCGACCGGCAGTCGATGATGGGCAAGGGCCCTGGCTGTGTCATCAAGATGGCGCGAGGCCGCGGTATCCCGGTTGCAGCCGTGTGCGGAAAGGTTGACTCCGACTTTGACCCCGCCGATGAGGGCCTGTTGAGGGCGGTTGCCGTGAGTGACGGCCTGCCTCTTGAATCAGCAATGGATACCGATGCCACGCTCGAGCGAGTCTTTCGCGCTGTGGTCCAGTTGGTGAGCGATATAATGAAACGGTGAATATGCAGTGGATCAGTGACATATTTTTGGCCCACTCGGCGATTCAGGCAGTAGTTGTCCTCTCGTTGCTGTGTGCGGCGGGCTTGGCATTGGGCAAGGTGCGCGTCCTGGGTGTTTCGCTGGGTGTCGCCTTTGTGTTTTTCCTGGGTATCCTGGCAGGCCACCTGGGCGTGTCAATCGATGCCGACATGCTGCAGTATGCCCAGAATTTCGGCCTCGTGCTGTTTGTCTATGCGCTGGGCCTTCAGGTAGGCCCAGGTTTCTTCGGTTCCTTCCACAAGTCGGGCCTCACGCTCAACCTGCTGGCCCTTGGCGTCGTGCTGGTGGGAACCGTGTTGACGTTGCTGCTGCCGATGTTGGGCATCGACTTGAGCGATGCCGTGGGCATCATGTGCGGTGCGACGACCAACACACCCGCCCTTGCCGCAGCCCAGCAGACCCTTTCACAGTTGCATCACCCCGAGAGCGGTGCGGCCCTGGGCTGTGCCGTTACCTATCCGCTGGGTGTCGTGGGCGTCATTCTGGCCTTTGCCATGATGCGCAAGGTGCTGGTGCGCCCCAGTGACCATCTCGTCGATGATGACGAGGAAGAAGCCGACCACACCTACATTGCCACCTATCGGGTGCGCAACGAGGGCATTATCGGCAAGACAGTGGGGGATCTGGCACGCATCAGTCCCCGCCAGTTCGTGATTTCGCGCCTGTGGCGTGACGGCAAGGTCACCATCCCCGAAGCGCACACCGTGCTCATGAGGGATGACCGCTTGCTGGTCATCATGCGCGACCACGATGCCGCCGAGGCGATGCAGGTGCTCTTTGGCAAGCAGGAGAGTACCGACTGGAACACCGGTGATATTGACTGGAACGCCATCGATAGCGACCTCGTTTCCCAAGCCATCCTCATCACCAAGCCCGAAATTAATGGCCGCAAATTGGGGTCCCTGCGCCTGCGCAAGCACTACGGCGTGAACATCAGCCGAGTGAACCGTGGCGGCCTGCAGTTGCTGGCCACGCCCGACTTGAGGTTGCTGCTGGGTGACCGCATCATCGTCGTTGGGCACCGCGAGGCACTCAAGAATGTCGAGAAAGAGGTGGGCAACGCCGTCAAGATGCTTGACGA
Organism: uncultured Porphyromonadaceae bacterium; assembly: GCA_946414395.1. Lineage (GTDB taxonomy): Bacteria > Bacteroidota > Bacteroidia > Bacteroidales > Muribaculaceae > Sodaliphilus. The sequence goes on from CAMKOE010000030.1 coordinate 8,070, forward strand.
ACCCAATCTGATCACTGTCTTCCTGGGTATGACATTGGGACTCATCCTTGGCTCTATCCCCATTGCCCTGCCTGGCATTTCGGTTCCCGTCAAACTGGGCTTGGCAGGTGGCCCCATCATCGCAGGCATTCTCATCGGTGCCTTCGGACCCCGCATTCACATCAATGCCTATACCACCTCGAGTGCCAACCTGATGCTGCGTTCCATCGGTCTGGCGCTCTACTTGGCCTGTCTGGGCCTGGCCTCGGGCCCCGACTTCTTTGCCACTGTCGTGCGCCCCGAGGGGCTCTTGTGGGTGGGCACGGGATTCCTGCTCACGGTTATCCCCGTGCTGCTGGTCGGCTGGCTGGCGTTGAGGCTGGCCCATATCGACTATGCCGCCGTGTGCGGTATGCTCAGCGGCGCGATGGCCAACCCCATGGCGATGAACTATGCCAACGACACCTTGTCCAGTGACCGACCCTCGGTTGCCTATGCCGCGGTATATCCCCTCAGCATGTTCCTGCGCGTGATTATCGCCCAGGTGCTCCTCCTCATCTTCCTGTAAAAAAACAGAGAGGGCAAGACCGGCGCCCCATCGGGTGCCAAGTCTTGTCCTCTCTGTCTTGAATTAGTTCGCTGTCGGCGATCAGAATTTCATGTACATGCGGCGGTTGCGTCCCGTGCGGTGGCTCACGTGGATCCACCTGCAACCCTTCTCGTCGATGCACTGGTCAACGGGCAGGTCGAGGCGCTTGATGAGCGCCAGCAACCGGCGGTTCCTCGAGGGCGAGCCCACGGTGATGTCGGCGGCCTCGCCGTGCTGGTGCTGGCTGCCGGGGGTGCCGCCCACGGCCCTGTTCAACTCCGGACAGCGGTACCCGCTGTTGACCCTGATGGGGCCGCCCCATGCCTCACGCAACGGGTCGAGCACATGGTCAACCAGCGCGTGCAGTGCCTTGACGGCCCTGGGGGGTGGCGTGTTGTCGATGCCCAGCCGGCGGGCCGTTGCCGATCGAGTCAATTCGCCTAGTGTGAAGTGCTTCATCGCATCGTGATGCGCATGTGCGCCTTGGGGTAACGGAGCACCAGGCACGATGCCTCGGTCATCACCAGTGCGTCCACGTTGCGCACGCCGCTCTTCTTGAGGTTTAGTTGCTCGGTGCCGAAGGGGATGTGCGTGTACTTCTGGATATACTCGGGGTCGATGACCATGCCGTGGCCGTCCATTCCCACCTCGTCAAATACCTCGCTCAACAGCACATACAAGCAGCCGAACTTGCTCCTCAATTCAGTGAAATCAATTCCCCACTTGCTCACGTGCTGGCCCGCGGTGATGACGCGGGTGTAGTCAAACTTGCAGATCTGACTGATGAGGCGGCTGCCGCCAATGAGGATCTTGCGCTTGCTGCCGGTGTTGCCGGTGAAGGCGTCACGCATCAGGTCGACCATCCTCTCCTCGTTGAGGGCGGTAGAAGACTCGAGACTGAAGTCCTTGCCGGCCTGGTTCCAGATGCCGCCGGTGAAATAGACATACTCCTTCTTGTTGTTGTCCCACAACTGGCGTGCCGTGCCGAACAGGAACGACTTCTCCATGCCCAGTCGCATGTCATAGACGGCTGCCTCTTCCTGGTCACTCATCGTCCAGCCCACCTCCTTGTTGGCCAGGCGCTGCAGCGTTGACTGCTCGACCTGCATCTTGAAGATCTGGCACAGGTTGCGGCTCTTCTTGGGCAAGGCCTCGAACTGGGGCGACTGCACGTCGAGTTCGCTGGCAGCCCTGCCCATTCTCACCAACTTGGCGCCCTCGATGATGTCGGGGAAGCAGTTGGGCACTCCATTGATGGTCGGTCCGTTGACGGCCATGACGGTCAGGCCGTCGGCGGTGCGGTCCACGACATAGAGCATCAGGTCCTGGCGGCTCTCCTGCTTTCCGTCGGGGGTATAGCCGGGAATCTTCTGCACGAGGATGGTGTCGGTGGGGTCAAAAATCTCATCGTTGCTGGTCTTGATTGTAATCATGGGCGACTCGCTGCCTGGGTTACCGCTGGTCTGCTCTACTTCCTGCGACAGCGTAGCCATCGTCGGCTTGGTGTCCATGCTGTAATAATCAACGATCATGCTGCCAGCGTGCTTGCTGTGGGCATAACGGGAGATCTGGTCAATGGGGGTGGACATGGGCCGGATCTTCACGATTTGCTGGTCAATCTCGTTGAGCAACAGGTCGGGAGAACCCTCGCGTGAGAGATCGGTGGTGAGAGGACCATCGACCACATGCTTGCCGCCCTCGGTGCCCGTGATGAGCATGCCCACGGCCAGCGTGGCCTCACTGCCGTTGCCGCCCATGCAAGAGGCCAGGATGGCGATGAGAATCATGATGATGACAAAGAGGATTAACTTCTTGTGGCTCTGCATCCAGCGCAGGGCCTTGCGGATTCTTAAAATGTTCATGGTACTAATAAAGTTTAATAAATTAATGATAAAATGTGGATAAATAAAAATAGGCAATGATATAGATATCGGCCCGAACCCAGCGGGGCTAATGCGTATTTCACAAATGTGTTATATTGATCAGGAATAGTTTTTAATGCCTTAGTGAAATCAGCATCAAAGAAGACCTTTAGGGCCAACTGCTATATTGTTTCCTAAAAAACGCGTGGCGCTCTGCTGCTCAATCCCAGATGCTGTGTCGGCAGTACTGGGGAAATACCGGGGTGGCCCGGCTCTCGTCGTCCTCTTGAGGCTCAGGGCGCATCACGGCGTCGTTTTTCTCGTTGCGGCCTCTCAGGTAGCCGGCAGCATCGGCGTTGTTCACGTCCTCGTCGTGGCAGATGCCGCGGGCAAGCGTGTCGAGCAAGTCATCGCTTGCCGTGTCACTGGCCAGTCCGGCGGTCAGTTGTGTGAGTCGCTGGGTCGTTTCCTCGTTCAGCCCCAGGGCCGCGATGCGGTCGGCCAGGGTGGGGGAGGAGGCCTGCTCTTGGGCCTCAAGGGGTTTCTCACTGGGGCAAAAGGGCGGTGGCGTGCCCGCCGCGCTTGCCTGCTGTTCAGGTTTCTCTTGATTGTTCATGTGCTAGTGGTTTTAAGTGGTTGATATTGCCATGAGAGTTCTCATGGTTGGGATTGCTACTTGATGAGAATCATTCTCATTCCTTGATGATGAGCGACACCTTGCGGTCACGCTGACGGCGAAAGGCCTCAAAGGTGTCATACACGTCGCTCAGTGCGATGTTGGCGTTTTCGCTCTGCAATTGGTAGGCATTAGCGCTGTTAATCGTCGGATCCCTGCCCTGAAGGGCACCGCTGACGCCGCTGATGTCTTCAAACAGTTTCATCTGCAACTCAATCATCTGGTAGGCGCCGATGTTGGTGCCGTTGGCGCAGACTTGCTCGGGCTTGGCATCGCTGTAACGAGGATTGTAGGGCAACAGGCCGTTGGCACTCGACCAGCAGCGGCGGGCGTCCTCCCAAGTCCACCCGTCGGGCAGGGCTGTCTCGGGGAAGAGGAGTACCCCCTTGGCAGTGGTGCGCATCACCTGGTCGAGAAGGGAAATCAAGCGGTTGACGTGCTTCTGGGTGTCGATGATGTCCTCGACCACGGCGTGCACCTCGCCGTCGGTGAGCGGGTAAAGTTTCACGACAAACGGATGGCTGCCGTGGGGCCAGGGCGAATCATACTCGTCGAGCAGGTCGCCCATGGGGCTGAACCAGCGGCAGTGCCACACGGTCGCGATGTCCCAGCGGGTAGTGACGTCCGGGCGGTTTTTCAGTTGCTGCCAGGCGCTGACGGGTTCAACCGTCAGGCTTCCCTCGCGCCGGTCATGGCAGACGATGACCTCGCGGCTCTCGAGTGTCCACACCTCGATGGCGCGGCACTTGCCGTCGCTCGCGTGCCAGAAGTCGGTCCCCAACTGTGAGTCGGCACCCAAGTGGGTCGTGAAGTCGGCGGTACGGCTGTCGATGTTGTCGGTGTAGAGCCTTCTCACCCATGCCGCCTTGCGACGGTTACCGCTGGCCACGCGGCGCAGCAGTTGGGCGATGTTCATGTCGTGCAGTTGCCCGATGAGTTCGCAGTCCCAACCACGGGTATCGTTCAGGCTGTTGACAAACAATTTGTTGATATTTACATTATCAACCCTCACGCGCTTGTCCTCGCCAGGCTCATGACTCAAGTCCACACGCTGGATGCAGCATCCCGAGATGAGGAATTCCTCCAGCGCGCGGCTGTCGAGTTCGTCGAGTTCATTGTCGCGGCTGACCAGCGACAGCGGCGTGGCTTGCGGCTGGTCATCATGCTTGATGTACTGGGAGCGAAAGCGGCCAATGATGGTTTTGATCAGTTGGCGGATGAGGTTGTTGGTGATGCTTTCACAGCCTTGCATGGCAAGGTGCTCACCCTCGGTCATCATGCGCCCCTGATAGTCCTTGACCAGGTCGCCCCACTGGTCACCGTAGGCGAACCGCTTGTTGCGCAAGCGGGCTTGCCTCAGCCCCGCGGCATTCATCCAGGCCTGATAGGCGGCATGGAGCACACGGGTGTGTTGTTCATTGCTTGTTGGTGTCTTCATGGTGTGGTTATTGTTTTATTCGGTCGGTCATTGTTGACGCTGCAAAATTACATCCCCGTCAATCCGCTCCACCATGTCAAAAAGCACGGCACTGCCATTTTCTCCCCGCTTCAAGCCTGAAATCCCGCCGATATTGGACCTGATTTGGGTCATAATTTGGAAATGTGGCCAAAAAACACTACTTTTGTTCCTGATAATTTATAGATAGTGATTCAATTGTTATTATGGAAGATTTTGCTGCTACCATCCTGGCCGACATGCACCGCTACCTCGTCAAGCGCGAAGCGGTGGACGAGCGCCTGCCCGAGTGCCCCGATGTCGAGGACAAGTGGCCCGCGATAGCCGAGGCCTACCTGCCCGACGGCGCACGCGAGTTTGCCAACTATCCAGTCGCCTCGCTGGGCTGGATGATGTTTGTCGCCATGGCTGTCACCAAGTTCTGGGACGTGGATTGGGAAAAATATGACAAGATAGAGAACTTGTACCTCTACTTGAGGGACAAGCGTGGATATGACAACCTGGACGAGTACATCCTGGACGAGGTGCTTGACCTGCATGGTGATGCCGCCGAGCAGATGCAGAACCTGGTGGGCGACTGTGCCGAGCGTGTCAAGCGAGCCTTGTTCGCCCAGGAGATTGAACCGGGTACGGCCGACGCCTTCAGGGGCTATGTGGCCTGCCTGCAGTGCCTGTACCAGATGGGCATGGCCGTGCAACTCAGGGCCATGGGCTACCACATGACCGCAGTTAACAGTTAACAGATGCCATCCCCCCTTCCGCGAGGCAAAACATTCTATACTTAAAACTTAAAACCATATGAGCAAAGTACTTCTCATTAATGGCTCGCCCCGCGAGCACGGCAACACCTATCTGGCGCTCAACGAGGCTGCTAAGGCCCTGAATGAGCAAGGCATCGAGACCGAAATCGTGTGGATTGGCACCAAACCCGTCAGGGGTTGCATCGCATGCGGCACCTGTGCCGAAAAAGGTTTGGGCCACTGTGTGTTTAACGACGACCTGTGCAATGCTGTCATCGACAAGATGAATGTTGCCGACGGCCTGATCGTGGGCTCTCCTGTCTATTATGGCACCCCGACGGGCAATATCCTCAACCTGGTTCATCGCATGCTCTTTGCTGGAGCACAGGTGCAGGGCAAACCCGCTGCCGCTGTGGCCATCTGCCGTCGTGGCGGAGCATCATCGGCTTTCCAGACGTTGCAGATGCCGTTCCAGATGGTGAACATGCCGCTGGCCACCTCACAGTACTGGAACATCGCCTATGGCCGCGAACAGGGCGAGGCTGCCCAGGATGCCGAGGGCATGCAGACGATGCGCACCATGGCCCGCAACATGGCATGGATGATCAAGCAGTTCGAGTCGGGCAATGCACCCATGCCCGAGATGGAGCCCTGGCAATCCACACATTTTATCAGATAATACTGCGTCATGACAACCGACAAGGATCCTATGGGCCAGGCCATTGCCGACTTTCACAAGAACGGCAAGGCGTCACGACTGCGTGTGCTGTCACCCATGCTCGAGGAGGATGAGATTCCCGTCAAGACCCTGTTCCGCACGCTCGGTGGCATGCCTGTTATCGAGCAGACGGCTCTGCGCCAGGCCACGGGCCGCATCCTTGACGTGGGTGCGGGTGCAGGGTGCCACTCGCTGGCCCTGCAAGCGATGGGACAGCCGTCGGTGACCGCTATCGATATTTCTCCGCTTGCCGTCCAGACGATGCGTGACCGGGGTGTGGCCGACGTGCGTGAGCAGGATTTCTTCACCCTTGATGGCCAGTATGACACCATCCTGATGCTGATGAACGGCATCGGCATCGTGGGTACGGTGAACCGCCTGCCCGCGTTTTTCATGCAGTTGGACAGCCTGCTGGCTCCCGGTGGACAGTTGTTGTGTGACTCCAGCGACATCTGCTATATCTATGAGGACGAGGATGGCTTTATCGACTTGACAGGCATTGAGGGCTACTATGGTGAGATGACCTACCAGATGCAATACAAGGGCGTGAAGGGCGATTCTTTCCCCTGGCTCTTTATCGACCCCGAGACCCTGGGGCAGCAAGCCGCCGCCCATGGCTTCAAGATGGAAATCATCGCCCGTGGCGACCACTATGACTACCTGGCCCGCATCACCCGCTAGCGCCGCCTCTGGACCAGGCCTCATCGATATTTAATGAAAAACCGCTCTACACCCTGTTACAGAGGTGAGGAGTCGCGCTTTGCGCAATGGCGGTTGTGTGAATCGTTTCAAAAATATAAAAAACCAATAAAAAATAAAATATAGCCGCATGCAGGCATCAAGGATGGAAAAAATATAGTAATTTTGTATTTCAGTTTAAACAAATCAAGTCGTAATTAGAGCAAATGAAGTCAGATAGCGTAGTCATTATCCCTACTTATAACGAGAAGGAGAACATCCGCGACATCATCAATGCCGTGCTGGCCATTGCCGAGCACCAGTTTGATGTGCTCATTGTTGATGACAATTCCCCCGACGGCACCGGACAGATTGTCGATTCGATGATCGCCGAGAGACCCGACCGCATCAATATCCTGAAGCGTGCGGGGAAGATGGGCCTGGGCACGGCCTACATTGCTGGCTTCAAGTGGGCCCTCGACCATGGCTATGAATACATGATTGAGATGGATGCCGACTTTTCCCATCCCGTCAACAAAGTGCACGAGTTGCAGGCAGCCTGTGCCACTGGTGGCGCCGATGTGTCGGTGGGCTCCAGGTACCTGACAGGGGTGAATGTCGTTAACTGGCCCATGGGCAGGATGCTGATGAGTTATTACGCATCGGTCTATGTGCGCTTGATTACGGGTATGAAGGTGCGTGACGCCACGGCTGGATTTGTCTGCTATCGCCGTGAGGTGCTACAGTCCTTCAATCTCGATGCCATCGAGTTCAAGGGCTATGCTTTCCAGATCGAGATGAAGTTTACAGCCCATCGCATGGGATTCACCATCAAGGAAGTCCCCATCGTGTTTGTCAACCGTGTCAAGGGCACGAGCAAGATGAACAGCAGCATCTTCTTTGAGGCCTTGTGGGGCGTCATCAAGTTGCGGTGGGATTCCATTTTCAACAAGGCGCGGTTCATACGCCAGCCCTTGCTCAAGCAGATCACGGCATGAGCAAAGGATTAGGGTGGCTGCTTTGATTTTAATAGAAATGAAATCAAAGCAGCCGCTTTTTGGCATGGTTTTTGTACGATGTGCAAACTGTGTGAAATTAGAAATCTCTTGACAACCCAATGAGTAAACGCAAACAATATACGGGATTGACCGACGAGCAAGTGATTGCCAGTCGGCAACAAAATGGCGTCAATGTCTTGACGCCACCCCAGCGAACCCCTTTATGGAGGCAATTCCTCGAGAAATTTGACGATCCGCTCATCAAAATCCTGCTGGTGGCGCTGTTGCTGTCCATCGGCCTGGCGTTGTATGAGTTTTTCAATCTCGGCATGGGTCTTAGCATCTTCTTTGAGCCGCTGGGAATCCTCATTGCCGTGGTGCTTGCCACGCTGGTGGGCTTCCTGGTCGAGGTGAATGCCAACAAGAAATTCCGCCTGCTCAATCAGACCGATGACCACGTCATGGTCAAGGTGATGCGCAACGGGCACATCACCCAGGTGCCACGCTGTGACATCGTGGTGGGCGACATCGTGATTCTCGAGACTGGCGAGAAAATCCCTGCCGACGGCACTGTCATCGACAGTTTCAATCTTACCGTCGATGAGAGTTCCTTCACGGGCGAACCGTCGGCCTGGAAGACCCACGACCCGCAAGCCGCCGCCACTGCGACCGAAGCGACCTATCCTGCCACGATGCTGCTGCGTGCCAGCACCGTCATCGAGGGCAGTGCGACCATGCGTGTCGAGTGTGTGGGCGACAAGACCGAGTATGGCAAGGTCTATCGTGATGCCCAGATCGACAATGACATCAAGACGCCGCTCACGCAGCAACTCGACCGCCTGGGGCGCTCGATTGCCCGCGGCAGTTATGTCATGGCGGGCCTGCTGGTGCTGGGACGAGTCATCGAGTTTTTCATCTCGGGCAGCGAGGGTGTCGTGGCCGATGCCCAGTACTTTATCGAGACGGTGATGCTGGCCGTGACGCTGATTGTCGTTTCGGTGCCCGAGGGACTGCCCATGAGCGTCACCCTGTCCCTTGCATTGAGTATGCGCAAGATGTTGAAGCACAATAACCTGGTGCGTCGCATGCACGCCTGTGAGACGATGGGCGCAACGACTGTCATCTGTACCGACAAGACGGGAACCCTCACCCAGAACAAGATGCAGGTCTATCAGGCCCATTTCTATGGTCTGCCTGGAGGCGACCGCCTCACCGATGATGAGGCGAGCACCATCGTGCGGGAGAGCATCGCCTGCAATAGCACGGCATTCCTTGACGACAGCAATGCGGCCAGTGTGGCTGCCCTGGGTAATCCCACCGAGGGCGCCCTGTTGCTGTGGCTGCACGACGCGGGCTTTGATTACATGGAGTCCCGTGACAATTGCGAGGTGCTGGCCCAGTTGCCCTTCTCGACCATGACCAAGTTTATGGCGACCGCCATCAGCAGCACCACAGGCAAGCGATTGCTCTTGCTCAAGGGCGCTCCCGAGATTGTCATGCGACTGTGTGAGGGCATCGAGGGTGATGTGGACTTCAATCACGTTACCGACGAGTTGATCAATTACCAGAATAAGGCTATGCGCACGCTGGCGTTTGCCTATGCGGAATTGCCCGCTGATGCCGATGCCGAGAAGATGATGAGAGACATCAAGGCCGGGCAGGTTCCCGTGATGACGTTCCTGGGCATAGTCGCCATCAGCGACCCTGTGCGCACCGATGTTCCCGCTGCTATCCAGGATTGCCGCAATGCCGGTGTCAAGGTGAAGATTGTGACCGGTGACACTGGAGCAACGGCACGCGAGATCGGGCGTCAAGTGGGCTTGTGGACCGACGAGGATAGCGACGATGCCATCATCACAGGGCCGGATTTTGCCGCTCTTGACGATAATGAGGCTGCCCATCGGGCCGCCGCCATCAAGATTATGGCTCGCGCGCGGCCCGATGACAAGGCTCGACTCGTGCGCCTGCTGCAACAGCAGGGCGAAGTCGTCGCCGTCACTGGTGATGGCACCAACGATGCCCCCGCCCTCAATGCCGCCCAGGTGGGCTTGTCGATGGGTGACGGTACCGCCGTGGCCAAGGAAGCCAGCGACATTACCATTCTGGACAACTCGTTCACCAGCATCAACAAGGCCGTGTTGTGGGGTCGCTCCCTGTACAGCAATATCCAGCGCTTTATCCTCTTCCAACTGGCTGTCAACGTGTGTGCCTGTCTGGTAGTGGCCATCTGCTCGTTCTTCAGCAAGCAGCCCGCCCTCACCGTGACCCAGATGCTGTGGGTGAACTTGATTATGGACACCTTTGCCGCCCTGGCCCTGGCCTCGTTGCCGCCCAACAGTGTGCTCATGCGCCAACGGCCCCGCAATTCCCGCGCCAGCATCATCACTCCCACGATGAAGAGGTTCATCTTGTGTTGCGGCACCATCTTTGCCGTGATGATGATAGGTCTGTACTACCACTTCGTGAGCGAGGCCAATGGCGGACCGGTGTTTGTTCGTGGCATCAATCCCAATATCAACCCGCATGAGATGGGCATCTTCTTCAGTGTGTTTGTCTTCCTGCAATTCTGGAATATGTTGAACGCAAGGGCATTCGCCACAGGCAAATGGGCGTTTAACAATATGGAGGACAGCAAGGTATTCTGGTCGGTTGCCGTGATTATCTTTGTGGGCCAGATCATGCTGGTGCAGTTCTTCTCGCCGATATTCAATTGCTCGCCGCTCGATGCCACAACATGGTTGTACATCATTCTCGGCACTTCGCCGGTGTTCCTGCTTGGCCAATTTGTGGCCCGCGTCAAGAACGAATAACCTCAAGTCACATCATCAACTCAACCGCAACATCAGTCCGCTAGTGGCTCGGTGTTGCGGTTGAGTTGTAAATATACCCCTGGAGTTTGGGTAATTAAAAGATAATCGATATATTTGCAACATCATAATAATAAGTGTTCAATACATTCATGGAAAGGTCATTTCACAATCGTTTTTTGGCGTTGGTGCTGCTCATGGCGATGGTGGTCCTTCGCGTCGTGGCTCAGTCGGCCGAACCTCAGTTGGTGAAGGGCCTGGTCTTCTTTGCACCCGACGGGGAACCTGTTATTGGCGCTTCGGTAGTGTTAAAGGGCACGCGCATTGGCACTGCCACCGACTATGATGGCCGCTTCAGCCTCAAGGCACCATTGGGCGACACGCTGGTAATAAGTTTCATCGGAATGGAAACGACCGAAGTCAAGATTGACGGCGAGCCGCTCTTCATCAGCATGAGGCCACCAAGGTTTAGTAGTGGCTGGGCTTGTTTTGGCGGGGTTCCAGCAGGCTTGTTCGGCCGTGTGTATAATTATTCTGCCAATTTTTTGTCTGGGGCAACGGTTACGGCGTTGCCTTCTGGCCAGAGCACAACGACCGACGGCAATGGCGATTTTAACTTCATCCCCGCGGCGAGTGACACCATCCTGCGGGTGGAACATCCCGATTATGAACCTCGTCAAGGCAAAATTGAAGGTAACAGTTTTACAATTAGTCTAGACCCGTTGCTGGTCAGGGGCCAGGTCGTTGACGGGGACGGCGAGCCGATAATTGGTGCGACAGTCAGGGTTAAAGATGGTGATGGAACCGTGGTTTATACTGATCTGGACGGTTGCTTCAGTTACTGGATTGGAAACGGTAGATCCTTTGAAGTGTCCTATCCCGGTTTTATTACCCGCCAGGTTGAAGCCGATATCTCTTCCCGAATGATTATCGCCCTTGAAATCGATGAGAATGCTCCTCTCCCCGAATTCATATCCTGTCCCCAACCAACCCGCAAACCATTATCAAAGGGTGCTTCCTCAGTCAATAGCCGTGATGGAGTATAAGTGATCTATATCTTGTGAATTATTCTCTGATTCACAAGATTTTATTACCTTTGTGACATGAACATCAACCAAATATTGCAAGAATTATGATGAAAAAACTTGAATTTAAGTCTCATCACTTGGCCCGGTTGCTGGCAGTGGCGGCGCTTGCTATGGGCGGCGTCACGGTGCAGGCAGCGCCCTCGCCGCAGCCTCAAAGCGGCACGGTGCAGGCCTCGACGGTGACGGGACAGGTGCTTGACGAGAACGGCGAGCCCATGATTGGGGCGACCGTCAGTGTCAAGGGCACTAGTGTGGGTACTGCCACCGATTTTGACGGCCGCTTTAGCATCCGTGCCGCCCAGGGTGCAACCTTGACAGTGAGTTATGTGGGCTACGGCACCCGCGATGTGCGGGTAGATGGCACCAACCTGACGATTACGATGGAGCCGTCTGCTGCTTGTGACCTCAGTGAGGTCGTTGTCACGGCTCTCGGTATCAAGAAGGAGGCCAAGTCGCTGTCCTACAATGTGCAGCAGGTGTCGAGCGATGCCTTGATGACGGTGCAGGATGTCAACTTCGTCAATTCGCTCTCGGGCAAGTTGGCCGGTGTGACCATCAATGCCAGCGCGACGGGCGCGGGCGGCAGCAGTCGCGTGGTCATGCGCGGCGCCAAGTCGATTAACGGAAATAACAACGTGCTCTATGTCGTGGATGGCATCCCCATGCAGAACCTTGCCAGCGAGCAGCCCGAGGGCATCTTTGCCGGTGCGGGACAGACGGGTGACGCCACGGCAAATATCAATCCCGACGACATTGAGAGCATCAGCGCCCTAACGGGTCCCACGGCAGCCGCACTCTATGGCGCCAACGCCGCCAATGGTGTTATCCTCATCACCACCAAGCGTGGCCGCACGGGTAGGGTGGATGTGACCTACAACGGTAGTTTCCAGTTCTCACGCCCCCTAGTCCTGCCCCGCTTCCAGAACCAGTATGGTCCCAGTGAGACGGGCAGTTACTTCAGTTGGGGCGAGAAATTGGCCACTCCGAGCAATTATCGTCCGGCCGACTTCTTCCAGACGGGTACCAATATCGCCAACTCGGTTAGCCTGAGCACCGGCACCGACAAGAACCAGACTTACTTGTCGCTGGGAGCCGCCAACTCGCAGGGCATCATCCACAGTAACAATTACGACCGCTACAACGTGAGCGTGCGCAACACCACTTCCTTCCTCGACGACCGCATGACCCTCGACCTGGGCTACATGCTTGCCGCCGTCAAGGAGCAGAACATGATCAGTCAGGGTCAGTACCACAACCCGCTGGTTCCCGTTTATCTCTTTCCCGCTGGTGACGATTTCTCCAAGTTGGGCTATTTTGAACGATATGACACGGGCCGCAACTTCCCCGTGCAATACTGGCCCTACAACTACGATATCTCGATGGAGAACCCCTACTGGGAGACCGAGCGCGAGCGCTTTGTCAATCACAAGGAGCGCCATCAGGCGACCGTTTCCCTCAACTGGCGCATTGCACCGTGGATTGACCTTACGGGCCGTGTGAAATATGACAAGAGCAGTGACAAGTATGAGGAAAAATTCTTTGCCTCGACCAATACGCTCTATGCATCCAAGTATGGCCACTACGGCTTGCGTAACGTGAGCAACCGCCAACTCTATGCCGAGGCTTTTGCCAAGTTTGACAAGTACTTTGCCGATGACTACTTGAGTTTGAGCAGTGTGCTGGGCACGAGTTTTGACCAGCGAGACAACAGCATCGAGGGCTTCAGTGGCCACTTGAAGGGTACTGCCAACAAGTTCACACTGGCCAATGTAGAGACTTCCAACTCGACATTCAAGCCCGTGCAGAGCGGCTACCGCACCCAGTTGCAGAGTGTGTATGCCACTGCCCAACTGGGTGCCAGCAGTATGGTCTATCTTGATCTCACTGCCCGCAACGACTGGTCCAGCAAACTGGAGAAGAGTTACTTCTACTGGTCGGCAGGCGTGAGCCTCATCTGGACCGAAGTGTTGAGTGAACTGGGCATTATAATTGATTGGCTTGATTACTTCAAGATGCGCATGGGCTATTCCCAGGTGGGTAATGAGCCCAATGAGCCGTTCCTCACGCGTGAGACCTACGCCATCAACCCCTCGACGGGTCTGGCCGAGACCTCGACGCGTATGCTTATCGACCTCAAGCCCGAGCGCACGAACTCATGGGAGGGCGGTATTGACCTGGCCATGTTCCGTAACCGCCTGCGCGTTAACGCGACCCTGTACGAGTCCAGCACGCGCAACCAGTTCTTCTATCCCACACTGCCCGCCTCGTCGGGCTACACGAGTGCCGTGGTCAACGGTGGCCGCGTGGATAACAAGGGTGTGGAACTTACTGCCCGTTACACTCAGCCCTTGGGTGCCCTCACCTGGGAGACCTATCTGACCTGGACACTCAACCGCAACAAGGTCAAGCAGTTGCTCAAGGATTGGCGCAATCCCATCGACGGCGAGATTTACAACCTCGACGAACTCTACATGGGCGGCACCTCGGGCTACCAGATACGCCTGACCGAGGGCGGTACCTTGAGCGACGTGTATGTCTCGACGCTCAAGACCGACGAGCACGGCGCAATCTACGTTAACCCCGAGCGCCAGAATGTCGAGGCCAATCCCAATAATAATGCCTACTACATCTATGCCGGACAGGCCGCCCCGCGCTACAATCTGTCATGGGGCAACTCGTTCAACTTCAAGGGCGTGACCCTCTCTGCCCTGTTTACCTACCGCAACGGTGGCATCGTCGTGAGCGAGACTCAGGCAATTCTGGACTATTATGGCGCCTCCCGTGCCACCCAGGATGCCCGCAACGCCGGCGGTGTGCTCGTCAACGGCAAGATGGTCAATGCCCAGGGGTTCTATCAGACCGTGGGCAATCCCAACGGCACTGTCGATGCGCGCTACGTCTATAGCGCGACCAACCTGCGCCTGGCCGAGTTGAGTTTGGCCTACGACGTGCCCATCAACCGCTGGGTGAAGTGGATCAAGGGCCTGAATGTGGCCTTTGTGGCCCACAACCTGTGCATGCTCTACAACAAGGCCCCCTATGACCCCGAGGCGACCTCCAACACCGGCACCTACTATCAGGGCATCGACTACTTCATGCAGCCCAGCCTGCGGTCGATGGGATTTAATGTGAAACTCAAATTCTGATGTGGCTATGAAGACAAGAATTCTATTATACATGTGTGCCGCTATGCTGTTTGCTGGGTGCACCAAGTCATTTGACGATATCAACACCAACCAGCACCAACTCACCGACGAGGAACTGCAGGCCGACTACCAGAATGTGGGCGCTTTCTTCTCCCAGATGGTCAACCGCGTGGTCCTCTTTGATGACGGCTCGGGCAACTGCCTGTCGTCGGACTATCAAGTGGCGCAGGGGCTGAGTGCCGACGCGTTCTCGGGTTATCTGGCGTTGACGGGTACCTGGCGTAACGGTGTGCACAATGGTTCCTACAGTTTTGTCGGGGGGTGGTATGACCAGATGTTCACGCGTGCCTTCAGTGAGGTGATGCCTGCCTGGCAGCGGGTCAGCGCGACGTCGGCCCAGATGGGGCAGCCCGCAGTGGCCGCGCTTGCTACTATTGTCAAGGTCGAGGCCATGCACCGTGTGACCGACATGTATGGCCCCATCCCTTATGTCCACTATGGCAGCGGAACGCTGGGTACAGCCTATGACCGCCAGCAGGACGTGTATAACCGCTTTTTTGCCGAACTGGACAGTGCCATTGAGGTACTCACTCCGCTGGGAGAGTCGGGTGGAACACTCTTGCCCGACTATGACAACGTCTATGAGGGCAACGTGGCCCGCTGGGTGAAGTTTGCCAACACCCTGCGCCTGCGTCTGGCCCTGCGGGTCGCCTATGCCGACCCGGCCCTTGCCCAGCGCGAGGCCGAGAAGTCGGCCGCCTGTCCGTTGGGCTTCATCGAGACGGCTGCCGAGCGTGCCCAGTTGCTGCATGGCCGCTTGACCTACTTCCACCCCAACTATGATATGGCCTATAACTTCAATGCGGGCGAGGTGCGCATGGGCGCCACGATGGACTGTTACATGAACGGCTACAGCGACCCGCGTCTGGCAGCCTATTTCTTGCCTGCCAGCAATGATAACAAGTACCACGGCGTGCGCCTGGGCGTGCACAACATGAATCCCTCGCGCTATGCCGGCGTGTATGTGTCCAATCTGAACATCGACCGCGCGACAACGCCCATCGTGTGGATGACCGCTGCCGAGGGTTTCTTCCTGCGTGCCGAGGCCGCGCTGCGCGGCTGGAACATGGGGGGTAGCGCTCGGGAGTTCTATGAGGCTGGCATCCGCACGTCATTCAGCGAGAATGGCGTGAGCGGCGAGGACGGTTACATCACCAACTCGACGTTGAGGCCCACGCGCTATGTGGACCGCACGGGAGGCGGCAATGCCGCTTCGGCTCCCAGCAGTATCACCATCGCATGGGATGATGAGGCCGACTTTGAGACCAATCTGGAACGCATCATCACCCAGAAGTGGATTGCCATGTACCCCGACGGTTGCGAGGGCTGGGCTGAGTTCCGCCGCACGGGTTATCCCCGCTTGCTGCCCGTCGTGAACAACGACAGCCAGGGACTCATCGACACGGACGTGCAGGTGCGCCGCTGTCCCTTCCCCGTGCAGGAATATAACACCAACGAGGCGGCCGTTCAAGCCGCTGTCCGGTTGCTGGACAGCGAGGCCCTGAATGGTGGCCAGGACAATGGCGGCACTCGCCTGTGGTGGGACCGGAAAGTGAACAGTGAACAATGAACAGTTAAAAGATGATATCATTATGAAAATGACGAGATATATCATTGCTGCCGCATGCCTGGCCTTGATGACGGCGGCCTGCGATACCGAACCCGAGGCGCTCGACCTGCAGCCGTTGAAGCAGTACAGCGAGGCCTATTATCAGGCCCTGCGTGATTACAAGGCCAGCAATCACGAGATCTGTTATGTGTATTACGCCGATTGGGCACCCATCGAGGGTGCCAGTGGCTACAAGGATCCCGCATCGTGGGGTGAACGCATCATCGGCCTGCCCGACAGCATCGACATCGTGAACTTGTGGATGGGCATTCCCACACCAGATGCTCACCCCGTGGCCTATCAAGACATGATCGAGACGCGGGAGAAGAAGGGAACCCGCTTTGTATTCCATGCCGACGCGTCGAACTATAACAACAAGTTTACCCATGGCGGCCGCGTGTATGACCTCTCCAGTGACCGCAGCGAGGAGGCCATCCGGGCCTATGCGCGCTGGGTGTGTGACACGGTCATCGAGACTGGCCTCGACGGGGCCGACTTTGACTACGAGGGCTGGAACAGCCAGCACTTGACCTGGGCCATCGAGGAGTGTGACAAAATATTCGGCCCCAGTGGCCAGTACCCCGACAAACTAGTCATCGTCGATTATTTCTCGGTGTCGCCGCCGGTTGCTTGCGACCCCTTTGTGGACTACTACGTCAAGCAGGCCTATAGCCAGCAGGGCGCTGGTGTGGGGGCCATGGGGCACCCCGATGAGAAAACGGTCTATTGCGAGTCCTTCGGTCAGAAACCCACAGGAGGCGAAATCTTTAATTATGCCGCTTGGGAGCCTGCTCAGGGCCACAAGGGCGGTTGCGGAGCCTACTATGTGGAGCGCAACTACTACAACACGAGCGACGGCATGCCCTATGGCGCCATCCGCCGTGCCATCCAGATCATGAACCCGGCAGGGAAATAAAAGAAAGTGAGGAAAATGAGAAAGACAATATCCATTATCATGCTCTTGCTGGTTGCCGCACTGTTGCTGCATGCCTGTGACAGCGAGGGCGACAAGTTTGATTATAACAAGGTGGGACTGCTCATCACCGGCACCGAGCAAGTGCCAGTGCAGCGGTTCACCGTTGAAGAATTGCCCGCGTCCTATTCTGTGACGGTCAAGGCCACACGACGCTGTGAACAGGCCGTCACCATGCACCTGGCCATCGACACGTCGCTCGTGCGGGACTATAATGCCAAGCACGGCACGGCCTATTATCCCTTGCCAGAGTCCTGTGTCACGCTTGAGAACAGCGAAGTGACCATCCGGCAGGGCGAGGCCCTCTCCACTGCCGCCCAGGTGCGTGTCGTCAGCATCGACGGCTTGATCGAGGGCGCGACCTATGTCATCCCGGTAACCATCCAGCAAGTGTCTGGCGTGGGTGGGGCAGTCATCGAGAGCAGCCGCACGATTTTCCTGCAGATCTCGCGCATCATCTCGTTCTACTCGCTGGAGAACAACCAGAACGCCTCATCCAATTATATATTCCCCGATGACAAGATGGTGAACCTGACGAACTACACCATCGAGTTCAAGGTGTACAGTTACAACTTCGGCAATGTGGGCAACATCAAGCGTGTGCTGGCCATCGAGGGCAAGAACGAGGAGGAAGCCAACATGTTCCGCTTCGGCGAAAACGGCTCGGCTGGCGGCGACATCCTGCAATGGGTACTGCCTGGTGGCCGTTGTTTCTCCAACACCCACTTCAAGACCAACCGCTGGTATCTCGTGTCGTGTACCTACGACGGCCAGACCTTCAAGATGTATGTTGACGGTGTCGAGGATGCCCAGACCAGCGGCTCGGGCAAGGCCACGCCCTTCCAGCGCTTTGAGTTGGGCATGTCGTGGGGCAATTACCGCTCGAGTCAGTTCTTCCAGGGGCGCCTGTGCGAGGTGCGCGTGTGGAACCGTGCGCTCACGGCCAGCGAGATATCCATGGGCTTTGCCGGTGTGAATCCCCACAGCGACGGTCTGGTTGCCTACTGGAAGATGAACGAGGGCGAGGGCCATATCTTCCACGATGCCACGGGCCACGGCTATGACATGGACTGGACCGACACCTGGCGTGACGACCGCGAGAATGGAGTTCTCGTCGCCCACGACTACAGCCAGTACATCCGCTGGGTCAAGGACGACAACAACAAGGTCGCCCAGTAGAGTTTTAAGTTTTAAGTTTTAAGTTTTAAGTTTTAAGTAAGGATACTATCGCCTAAAACTCCTAACTCCTAACTCCTAACTTCTAACTCCTAACTTCTAACTCCTAACTCACCTCGGTTTTACCACCTCTCGCGTCTCGACGGGGATGTTATATTCCTTGTGGAGTAGTTGGTCGAGTTCGTTAGGTGACATTTTCATGGCCTGCTCGGCTCGCTCGGGCACATCAATCACTGTGCGGTTCTTGTCGAGGTAGGCCATTGCGCGCTTGACGGCATACTTGAAACCCTCCTCGCCCAGGTTTTTCACCTTGTGCTCCACGCCATACTCTATCATGGCCATGATCATGGCAATCATGCCCACGTCGCTATCTGCCAAGCAGCAATCCCGCAGTTCAATCATGATTTCATCAGAATTGATCATCCAGCCGAACAGGAAATTCTGTACTCTTTCCTGCACGTAACTGGTCGAATCAAAGGGCTGATCCAGCCACCAGCGGGCCAGGCGCAGGGCGTCGGCACTATACTTGCGGCAATCCTTGGCACTGGAGACGTCATTACGTGAAGGTACTCCCAGATTGGCGGTCTTGTAGGTCTTGGTGCGCAGGGTGGGGGTCTGGACCGTAGGCAAGAATGGGTGGTCCTGATACCACTTGGCAAAGGCGTCGGTCTGGGCCTCGGCGGTAGAGTCGGTCTTGAACCAGTTCTTGTAGGCCTCGCTGTCGCCTTCACACATCAGGAACATGTTATAGGCCTGCCAGTGACCGCTCTGGCGCACCTGCCGCTGGAAGTCCAGAATAGAGACGTCATAGTAGCCGTTCAACGCCTTGTACAACTCGTCGATAAAGCGGCCGCGGGCATTGATGAGGGATTGCAGCGTGAATTCCTTCTCGCCGGCCAGTCCGAACAACATCCCGTTCTCAAAGGCGATGGGCAGTGGCAGAACCATTGTCGAGGTGTCCTGCGAGAACTCGATGGTGTTCATCTTGGTCAGCGTGGTGTGGACGATGGTGGAATCGCCCTGGGTCGTGAAATGGATATTCTCCTTGTACAGGTCATAGAGCAGGGAACTCATTTCGTCGCTGCGGTCGAGGTAGAAGTCATAATTCATGCTGAGCAGGCGTGCTGCCTCGGCATACATGATGGCCCAGAATGGCTCGGTTGACATGGCGAAGAGACGTGCCAGGTTGTAGTAGGCCGATGGTTGCTCCGGCTGTACTTCAATGGCTTTTTCAAACATCTCGACGGCTTTGTCATAGTCCTTCTCGTTTTGGGCAATGGTACCCTGCTCAACATAGAGCAAGGCGGCGTCGGGAAATCGTTCCAGCCCACGGTTGTAGGTCTTGATGGCTTCCTTGCGCTTTCCCATGTTGTCGAGTGCGTTGCCCTCCATGTGATAGACCTGGAAGTCGGCTGCGGGGTGCTTCTCGAGGCGTTTGCACAGTTCTACCACCCGCTTCAGGTTGCCCATCACCGAGTGGGCATAACACATCTCGTAGAGCACGGTATAGTTGTCGGGATACTCTTTATCAAGATTCTCAAGGATTTCAAGGGCTGTCTCGGCCATGCCGTTATCCATCAGCGTGACCGCCTTGTCGAGGCGAGCCACTGCGGCCTCGCTCATGTCCTTGCGGTCGGTCTGGGCCGGCGATGTGAACACGACAGTTGCGGCAAGAATCAACAGTAATAGTAGTTTCTTCATTTCCTGGTACTTTTTTGCGCCTGATTGAGGCAGGTTAGACTTCTGTTTCTGTTTAGGGCACTCCGTAACGGGACTCCATATATTATGAGAATCAAAAGTATATATTTTTTACGGAAAAGTGATATTTTAATAATTTTTTAACAATAAATGGCAACCGGTATCTATTCACCGAATTCAAATCACGCAAAGTCGCGAAGACGCTAAGTCAGCATTCATGTTATTGGTGTAAGAACTGAACATTTTATAAATGTCTTAAAAATAACATCTTAACGCCTTGCAGCCTTGGCGTGAGGTTCGTTTTGCCTTAGCAAAAACGGCTTGATACCAATAATTAACGCTCCAGAGCCCGCATTTACCCAAAAAAGTGCTACCTTTGTCGGTTGAATATATGGCAAGCGATGCGGATATATAAGTTCAAGAGCATATTGAAATCCGTCCTGTGGGGTGGTAACAGGCTGGCGACGTTCAAGGAAATGCCGCTGTTTGATGAACCCGTCGGCGAGAGTTGGGAACTGTCGGCGATGCCGGGGCGTGAGTCGGTCGTGGCCGAGGGCGATGACCGCGGCATGACGTTATCACAACTGGTGCAGCGCTACGGTGCTGACCTTGTGGGTGAGAAAGTCTATCGGCGCTATGGCACCCATTTCCCCTTGCTCATCAAGTTTATTGATGCCCGCCGTGACTTGTCAATCCAGGTGCACCCTGATGATGAGATGGCCCGCCGCCTGCATGGCAGCATGGGTAAGAACGAGATGTGGTACATCCTGGAGGCCGATGCCGGCGCGCTGATCAGGACTGGGTTTAACCGCTCGATCAATGTCGAGGAGTTTGACCGTCGCCTGGCCGATGGTACCATCCTGGATATCATCAACAAGACAGAATCCCGCCCGGGTGAGACTTTCTATATCCCTTCAGGGCAGATTCACGCCATCGGCGCCGGTAACTTGCTGGTCGAAATCCAGCGGTCGAGCGATGTGACCTATCGGGTGTGGGACTACGACCGCCGTGATGCCGCAGGCAACCTGCGTGAATTGCACGTCCAGCAGGCACGCGAGGCCCTGAACTTCGCTGCCCGTGACTGTCAGGTGCACGACATGCCTCGCCTGGACAACGGCATGACACAACTGGTGCGTTGCCGGGATTTTGATGTGCGTCGGCTGGAATTGAGTGGCAGCCACTTGCTGGAATACCCCGTTGCGCATTCCTTCGAGGTGATGATCTGCATCAAGGGCGGGATGACCCTGAAGGTCGATGGCATGCCCCTGGCCGAGGTGCGGCAGGGCGAGACGGTGCTGGTACCCGCCATTGCCGATAGGGTAGAGATGAGAGGCAACGGCCAACTACTGCTGGTATCGGTGCCCGATTAAAGATGACAAATCATTAATACATAAAGAAATGAACAAGAAAACGAAATGGATTGTAGGTGCTATTGCCGCTGTGGCGGTTGTACTCGTGGCATGTGCAGCACCCTATTTCTTTACAGGAGCCCCTGCCGATGGCTTGATCAAGATGCGCAAGGGTAGCACCATCGCCTCGATTGGCGACAGTGTGCAGGCTTGTGTGGATGTGAATTACGGCAAGCGTGTGGCAACCATGCTCTCGCTCATGGGCGCTAAGGTTGAGAACCGTGAGGGCGCCTTCCGCATCACGCAGGGCATGTCACCCTTTACCGCCGCCCGTTATATCAAGAACGGGGCACAGAGCGGAGTGCGATTCACATTCAACAACGTGCGCACGCTCGACGAGTGGACCCAGCGCTGGGGCGACACCTTCATGGAGGGCCCGGATGCCATGCGCAAGGCGTTGAAGGATAGTGCCCTGTGTGCCAAGTATGGCAAGACGCCGCAGACCATCGCCTGCCTGCTGATGCCTGACACCTATGAGTTCTACTGGAACATCTCTCCCGAGAAGATGCTCGATCGCATGA
>CAMKOE010000031.1 GCA_946414395.1 uncultured Porphyromonadaceae bacterium
TGGTCAACGACATCCGCACCGGCTGGTGCCGCACCACCCCGCTGTGGGGTCGCGGCCTGAGCAAGAAGTGCACCGGCGCCGACGACCGTCTGCACGACTGCCGCGCCCGCAACGTCATCGAGGCCATCATGTGGCATGGCAACGCCAAGAGCGACGCCCGCCAGAGCATCGAGAAGTTCCGTCAACTCAGCAAGGCCGACCGCGACGCGATGGTCACTTTCATTGAGTCCATCTAATGGCTCTTAACATTTCATACGCCGCCACATAATGTTCATGGTGGGGAACATCAATCGTTTCCCCACCTTTTTTCCTTTAATTGATCTATCGATATGAAGACATTGAAACGCATCTCCTTTGGTTGCCTCATCATCATGCTGGGCGTGCTGGCCACCGCTACCGTTGTCGAGAAGGTCAGCGGCACCACCGTGGCCCGCGAGTGGTTCTATGACAACATCGGGTTTGTCGCCCTGTGGGTAGTCATCGCCGTCACCGGGCTGGCCTATATCCTGGCCCGCAGGATGTGGAAACGCTTCACCGTGTTCCTGCTGCACCTCTCGCTGCTGGTCATCCTGCTCGGGGCGGGTATCACGTGGTTCACAGCCGTCAAGGGCAAGATGCAGGTACCCCAGGAGAAGGCTGTCAACGTCTTCACGACAACCGACGGCAAGCAACACACGCTGCCGTTCATGCTCACGCTGCGTTCCTTTGACATCCAGACCTACCCCGGCACGCCCGCGCCGATGGACTTTGTGAGCCATGTGACGGTGAACGACCAGGGCAAGGATGTCACCGGTGTCGTCTCGATGAACAAGGTGTTCCAGTACCGGGGCTACCGCTTCTATCAGTCGGGCTATGACGCCCAGGGACGCGGTGCCGTCTTCACCGTCGCTCACGACCCTTGGGGCATCGGGGTGACCTACACGGGCTATGGCCTGCTGCTCGTGGCCATGATTGCCGTGCTGCTCGATCGCAAGACGGCTTTCAGACACCCGGCCCTCAAGCGCAGTGCGGCAGTAGCCGTTCTGATTATTTCGGGCATCAGTGCCGCCAATGCCCAGCCCCAGACCCTACCCCGCCATGTGGCCGACGAGATGGGCGACCTCTATATCCTGCACAATAACCGCATCTGCCCGTTCCAGACCTTCGCACGGCAGTTCACCGCTAAACTCTACGGCAAGCCTTCCTACAAGGGCCTCACGGCAGAACAGGTGGCCTGCGGCTGGATTTTCTACTACGACAACTGGAAGGACGAGCCCATGATCAAGGTCAAGAACGGCAACGTGCGACACCTGCTGGGCATCGAGGGCCGTTACGCCTCGCTCGAGGACTTCTACCGCACGGTATCGAGCGGTGCGATGCAGCATGCCATCGACAGCCTGCAGGCCATTGATGACCAGGCCACAATCCGCGCCCTAGGAGAAGCCGACGAGCGCTACCAGATTGCCAATATGGTAGCCGCCGGCACCATGATAAAACTTTTCCCGCTCAACCATCAGGGTCGGCTCGAGTGGTACAGCCACGGCTCGCTCGACATTCCCCATGACATCGACGACGGCAAGTGGCTGTTCATGCGCAGCGGCATGGACTACCTCTATGAGATGGTCGCCGCACAGGACTGGAACGGAGCCACCCAATTCATAGCCAAACTCAAGAAATACCAAGCCAAGGAATGCGGCGATGCCTTGCCCAGCGAGGCGCGGTTCAAGGCCGAAAAACTCTACAACGCCATGGACTGGGACCGTCCGCTGGCAATGGCACTGGCCACACTGGGCATCATCCTGTTTGTCATCACGTGCCGCTGTGTGGCACGTTCTCGCCAACTGCCGCGATGGGTCAGCCTGGCGGCAACCATCGTGCTGGCACTCTCACTGATTTATCTCACGACGACCCTCATCCTGCGCTGGATCATCAGCGGCCATGTGCCCATGAGCAACGGCTTCGAGACCATGCAGTTCATGGCATGGGCGACGATACTGATCTCGTTGCTGCTCGCACGGCGCTCGATGCTCGTGACCCCCTTCGGCATCCTCACGGCAGGCCTGGCGCTCATGGTGGCCTCATTCGGCGAGAGCAACCCGCAGATTACCCAGTTGATGCCCGTCCTCGCCTCACCGTTGCTCAGCATCCATGTCGCCGTCATCATGATCGCCTACTCGCTGCTGGCCTTCCTCATGCTGGGTGGCGTGATGGCTGTTGCCCTGCGGCGCGACAAGGCCGTTGTCGAGCGTCTGCACGTCGTGGGCCAGATTCTGCTCTACCCCGCCGTGTTCCTGCTGACCATCGGCGTGTTCATCGGCGCCATCTGGGCCAACGTCTCGTGGGGCACCTACTGGAGTTGGGATCCCAAGGAAGTGTGGGCCCTGATCACCCTCATCATCTATGCCCTGCCCTTTCACGGCCAGTCATTGCCCCTGCTGCGCAAGCCGCTGTTTTTCCATGGCTACTGCATCATCGCCTTCCTGAGCGTGTTGATCACCTACTTCGGTGTCAACTTCATCCTGGGCGGCATGCACAGTTACGCGTGAGTTGAGAACACCTCAGTTATTTGAAGGGAACGATATAGCAATTGACCCTGAAAGTTTTTAATGCCAATTTTTAACTCGGCAAAGGTAACTCTATTCAGCGACTTCAACTCATAGTCGCTGAATAGAGTCTTGACAAACGAGGCTTTGTCATAATTCACTCGCTTGTTTTAAATCGGCTTACTGCCGAGAAATCAAATAAAATTTATTTTGTTTCAATTTTATTTATAATTTTGATTTCTCGCGCGTAGCGCGATGAATAGTTCCAGTCGCCATTTATGACACAGCCCCCCTTTTATCGGGTGAGCCACCATTATTACCGAAACACATCTTGACCAAGCCCCTTCACACACAAAAAAAGAAATGCGCAACCATTATAAATAACAGTCGCGCACTCTCCTCATGTGATCCCTACAGGATTCAAACCTGTAACCTTTTGATCCGTAGTCAAACGCTCTATTCAATTGAGCTAAGGGACCATTTTTCCGTTTTAGCGTTGCAAAGGTACTGCCTTTTTTTGAACTGGCAAGCGTTTTTGCAAACTTTTTTTCAAAAATTTTTCGAGCGCAAGCCATTTTTTGGTATTATTCACCACAACACCAACACTTTAGGCTCGAAAAAAAAGGTTTTAGTTCAGCAACCAGGTAGCGAGAGCCCAGATGACGAAAATCACCAGTGCAATGCAGGTAGCGGTCCACAAGGGCTTATACTTGACTACATACAGCGACAACTTGGGGACATCCGATTTCTCGGGCTTTTCGTCGGCTATGGCCAGTTTGTGCTCATCAATGGGCTCGATGGGCTGAGCCTCTTCTTTATATAAATATGCCTTCATTTTCTAATTGAATGTTGTTTTGTTTTGCGGTGCAAATGTACACCTTTTCCCTCAATTGACCAAATGCCCCACCCTTTTTTCTCCGGCTGGGCAAAAAAAGGAGTGGGACACGCGCATCACTGGCACGTGTTCCACTCCTTGGTTTATAGGAAGCCACACCAAAGGGATGTGATGAAACTCCGACTAAATACAGGATTTGAGGGCGCCATAATCTTTGTAATCCTCCGGCTGTTAAGCACCTTGCGGTTGAGGCCCGCCATTGAGAACAGCGCTTTTCTCGGCATTTCATAAAAATTTGAAGAGTATCCCGATCGTCTTTGATGTGGACATTTTTCAATGAACTCTTTGTCTTATCGACACTGCAAAGGTAAGCCTTTTGCTAGAGAAATGCAACTTTCGGGCGACTTTTTAACACAACTTTTTTTGTCAGGTGGCCCTATTGATTTTGACAAGTAAAATCAACCGCTACATATCTAGGATATTACGTGCATGGCCGGCGCGCAACGGTTCAGCCACTCGATTCTCACCCAAAGCCGCAAAGCCGCTAAAATGCTATTTCTAAGTCATTTACAAAATCCTGCTCTTATTACAGCAGCAGGAATGCCGACTTGCAATTGTCATAAAAAATCATTAAACTGACCCGTTAAGTCAGTCAATTTTAATCACTTAGCGGCTTTGTGTGATTTTGGATCAAGGCGTTTTCGCTGGATGGTCGCTTGCCGGCACTGGAGTGTTAAAATCCCTTCCAGGACTGCATCCAGAATTCGTGCGCCATCATCTGCCAGCG
This sequence comes from uncultured Porphyromonadaceae bacterium, assembly GCA_946414395.1. GTDB lineage: Bacteria > Bacteroidota > Bacteroidia > Bacteroidales > Muribaculaceae > Sodaliphilus. The sequence goes on from CAMKOE010000031.1 coordinate 4,145, forward strand.
ATAGGCCGCGGCACCCAGGCAGTCGGTGGTGTAGTCGTTGAGCAGTCGGGCTGCCGCCTCCTTGTCGGTGGCGTTGAGTTCCTGCCATGACTTCTCAATAGCGGGCAACTCTCTCAGGCCCTTGTCCAGGAAGTGGTCACGGGCGGGCTCGAGGGTCTTGCGGTACACACCCCAGCGCAGGCTGGCCAGGCGGTTGGCCTTGCGGAACTGCCATAGCACGGTGGCATCGTCCTCGGCGCCGTGCCCGCACACCTTCATCGATGCGGGCAGGTCGGTGTTGCCGCAGAAGATGGGAAACCTGGGGCTCTGGCCGGGATTGTCGAATGCTACCCATGCGACACCGCCCACCTCGTCGGGCAGCCAGGAGCGCAACTGGATCACGGTACTGTAGGAGCACCAGGGGACGCTGACGGTGCGGGTCCACTTCATGGCCGAGTCGCCCATAGCGTAGTACATGGCCAACTGCTCATTGGTGATCCAGGGATTGGCCACGGGAGAGACGATGCTGTCGGGTTCATTCTCGACGAGGTTGCCCTGCTTGTCCTTGCGCTTGGGATTGGGTATCTTGTGACGGGCGCTCAGGTCGAGCGGCGTGCCCTCGTAGTAACTGCCCAGCAGGCGCGAAACATCCTGCACGCTCACCTTCTTGTCGGGCTTGATGCTCAGCGGCAGGTTCTCGATGGTATCGGTCAAGGCCAGCGACGGGGCCAGTTGCTGCATGATGTAGAGTTCGCGCGTGCTGTAGTTCTTGACTTGCTTGAGGTAGTTGGTGCCGCTATAGGCTTTCCAGAAGCAGAAGGGTTCCTTGCCATCCCACAACTTGAGTCGCCTGGCCACGTCAAACACGTTGTCCGACGCCATGTAGTGCTCGGGGTCGCTGAGGTCGATGGCCCCGATGCGCGAGATGTTGGCCGACACGGTAATCTCGTCGTCGGGGATGCGCACGGCAGCCCAGACGCCGCCCACCTTCTTGGGCCCCTCGCCAAAGATCTCGAAAATCCAGGCCTCCTGCTTGTCGGCGATGGTCAGGCACTCACCACTGTCGCCATAGCCATATTTCTTGACCAACTCGCCCATCAGGCGTATCGCCTCGCGGGCCGTCGTGCAGCGCTCCAGGGCGATGCGCGCCAACTCCTCTATCATGAAGATGCCCTGCTTGTTCTGCAGGGTGTCACGTCCGCTGATGGTCGTCTCGCCCATGGCAAGTTGCTTCTCGTTGAGGCAGGGATAGGCGGTGTCCAGGAAGCGGTAGGTGTGGCGCACCTGTGGGATGGTGCCGGTCTGCACCATGCCGGTCACGTCCTTGGGCGAGAGGGTGTGGAAACGGTCGCGATAGACGGCGGTGACCGTGTCGCGGGCATAGTCCCGGGCCGGGGTCATCGTCATCCACGTGCGGTAGCGCGCGTCACAGGTGTGTGAGGTGATGACCGACCCGTCGGCGCTGGCCTGGCGGCCCACCATGATGCTCGTGCAGGACTCGGTCATGCGGTCCAGCATCTCTTGCCCGCTCGCTGCGGTGCTCAGTGCCATCAACAGGATGGCTGCAATGAGTTTCTTCATATTCATTCTGGTAAAAGGGTATATGTCATTGTTGAGGCTACAAAGGTAGTGCAACCCGAGCGTATAACAAAATATCATAACCGGATTCACCCGAAAAAATGACACTTCCCTACACATTAACACATTAGTAGTAAATATTTATTATTAAAAATTTTGTTCCATTTAAAACATTTCCTACATTTGCAGTGTTTGAATCAACATCACTGGCAATCAACATTGACTAATCTCGATACTGACAACTTGTGTTTATTCAATACATTATTAACCTTTCAAAAATGTTTACATGATGAAAAAGACTTTACTTCTTCTTGTGGCATTTGCCTTTGCCATTTCGGCCAGCGGGCAGCGGCTCTCGATGAATCCGCGCACGTCGGGCAACCAGGTCAAGGGCAAGTATGAATTTGTCACCAAGCATGAAAGTGCCAAGCGCGGCGGCTTAATGTCCACGACTCAAAGCCGCAAGGCTCCCGCTCGTGTGGATGTCATCACCGAGCAGCCCGCGGGCGAGTTGAGAACCTATCAGCGCAGCGGTGGCGCAATGTACAACTTCTGGGGCTACCTGTTCACGACCTATCAGGACGGCAGCGCCATGCAGATCGTGTTTGCCGAGGACGGCAAGACGGTTTACCTCAAGGATCCCGTTTCCCAGGCCATCGCCAACACCTGGGTCAAGGGTGAGTTGAGCGATGACGGCCAGACGCTGATCATGCCGTTGAACCAGTTCATCATCTACTATCCCGATTATGGCTACGGCTTGATGACCGCCTGGGTTGACGTGACCGTTGACGAGAGCGGCAACATCGTTGCCACGCCCAACCCCGACGTCACCGAGGCGACCTTCACGATTGGAGCCGACGGCACCATCTCGCTCGACAGGTCTTATGGCGACGTGAACGCCTTCACGGGCAGCGGCATCGGTCTGATCTATGATGACGACCTGTCGTGGGGCGGCTATGTCGACTGGGAGTCGGTTTACACCCCGTTCTCCGACACGCCGGTTGCCTTGCCCGAGGGCGCTGTTCTCGAGGACTACTCGATGTCCTATGTTGACAGTTATGGCAACAATGGCGGCCAGATGGTCAAGGTAGCCATGATGGACAATGACGTCTATGTGCAGGGCATGTCAACCATCGTCCCCGACGGTGTCATGAAGGGCACCCTGGAGGGCGACAAGGTGATCTTCCCTAGCAACCAATACCTGGGCGTGGGCAACAGCCTGTTCCTGTACATGATGGCCCTGGACAGCGACGTTGACGGCAACTATATTGAGAAAGAAGGCCTGGAGTTCAGTTATGATGCCACGACGCGCACCATGTCGTCGATCTACAACCTGGGCATCGTTGCCGGCGCCAACGTGCAGGAATTGTATGGCCAGCCGGTGCTCGCACCCTACACCGACCATGCCGCAACTCCCGCCAACCCCGAGGTCATCGACTTTGTTGACAACGGCGAACTGGGTGGCTACAACTATGGCTCGTTCAACGTGCCGACCGCTGACACCGAGGGCAACTTCATCAATCCCAACGACTTGTACTACCGCATCTACATTGATGACGACGAGTTGTTCACCTTCGGTCCCGACGAGTATCCCGAGATTTCCGAGTTCATGACCGACGTTCCCTATTTCTACACCGACAATTACGACATCGGTGTGGGTGGCGCTACCATCTACTTCTATGAGACGGGCTTCCAGCGCGTGGGCATCCAGAGCGTCTTCCGCGGCGGTGGCGAGGAGCACGTCAGCGAGATTGTCTATATGAACCTCACCGACGGTGCCGCTCCCGTGGGCACGGCCGACCACTATGCCGCTTACTGCGATGACAATGCCAGCGAGCAGGGCATGTCGGCAGGCAGGGCACAGGCCTATGACCTGGCTACCTATATCAACGACGCCAGCCTCAAGGGCTTGAAGGTCAAGGGACTGCGCATCAGCGCTCCCCAGGGCACCACGGTTCCCCAGTACACCGGCTGGTTGTCCAGCAACCTGGGTCTCACCCTCGTTGACGGTGTGAAGGTCGCCAGTGCCGACATCGCCAGCAAGGTGGGCGACGTGGTTGACGGTCATGCCGAGATCATGTTTGACGAGCCCTATGAGATCGGCGAGAACGGTTTCTTTGCCGGTTACACGATTCCCGTCACCGACGAGGAGACTCCCATGATGATCACCAGCGACAAGATGGGTGGCGGCCTGTGGCTCCACACCTCCAGCGCCCTGCGCAACTGGTCCGACAAGTCGGCCATGGGCAGCCCCTGTATCGAACTCATCCTTGAGGGTCAGCAGGAGAATGCCGCCGTTATCGCTTTGCCGGCCAACACCTATGCCCCGAAGGAGTCTCCCATCTATGTCAACGCCACGCTCTATAACCACGGCACCGCCATGCTGAGCAATGGCGAGTACACCTATGAGATCAATGGCGTGACCAACACGCTGACGCTCAACAGCCGCATCCAGGGTGACCACTGGGGACGCAGCCGTGCCGTCACCATCGAACTGCCCAGCATCGCCCAGGCAGGCACCTATCCCCTGACCGTCACCGTTAACAAGGTCAACGGCACCGACAATCAGGACATGGCTCCCACACGCACGGGTATGGTCAACGTCATGGACTTTGTGCCCGTTCACCGCGTGCTCGTTGAGGAGTACACCGGCACCTGGTGCGGATGGTGCACCCGCGGTCTGGTGGCCATGCGCTTGCTCGCCGAGGCCTATGGCGACGATTTCATCGGTGTGGCCTACCACAACGGCGATCCCATGGAGATTATGAGTTCCGACAACTATCCCAGCCCCGTTTCAGGCTTCCCCAGCGCATATGTTGAGAGGAGCCACGGCGTGGATCCCTATTATGGATATGAGTCCAACGGCTTCGGCATGAAGGATCTCGTGGACTACCTGACGACCCAACTGGCCGTTGTCGATCTCAACGTCAAGGCCGACTGGGCCGATGAGACCAAGACCAACCTCAAGGCCACCGTCGAGAGCAACTTCGTCATGAACGCTCCCGGCAGCGACTACGCCATCGAGTTTATGCTCATCGAGGACGACATGTTCGGCCCCGCCGGCACCCAGTGGGACCAGCACAACTACTATGCTACCATGGCCGACACTTATGGCGACGAGCCCAACCTGGGACCGTTGTGCAGCATGCCCGAGAACATCGAGGAATATCACTTCAACGACGTTCTCGTTGCCACATCGGGTGTCATCGAGGAGAGCATGCCCGAGAACATCGTGGCCAACACTCCCAACGAGTGTGAGTACTCGTTCAACGTTGATGAACTCACCAACACTTCCTACGAGCCCATTGTCCAGAACAAGGACAAACTCCAAGTAGTGGCCATCGTTATCGAGAAGGCAACCGGCAAGGTAATCAACGCCGCCAAGACCAAGGTGGGCGACAGCGCCGTCAACGAGATCAACGCCAACGACAAGGAAGTCGCTTCGACCATCTACTTCGACCTCACCGGTCGCATGATTGCCGAGCCCACCAGTGGCATCTGCATCAAGGTGGTTCGTTACACCGACGGCTCACAGCACAGTTTCAAGATGATCAAGAAGTAAGACACTTGACCACATCTTGACCCACTCGCTGGGTCACACATAATTAAGGAATCGCAAGCCCACCATCACCCGGGCTTGCGATTTCTTCTTTCGCCGACAGTCCTATTTTCCATCAAACACGCTTCCAGACACAACCTCACGCAAAGGCGCGAAGCCGCGAAGTTCTTTTTTCTTGTTGCCCGCAAGGGCTCACAAGAAATATAAAAACACTTCGCGCCTTAGCGCCTTAGCGTGAGTTGGAAATCGCCTTCGCGCCTTAGCGTGAATTTGGATGAGGCTTGGCGAGATTTGCCACGTGCGGTGCGGGTGAATACAGCAGGAGGCCCCACGCGTGTTGCGCAGGGCCTCCCTGATGAATGGTCAAGCCTCAAGTGTCAAGAGGCGTTGATTGTGATTCTTTACTTCACGATGTACTTCTTGCCATTGTGGATGTAGATGCCACGCTGGGTGGGAGCAGCAACGCGACGGCCATCGATGGTGTACCATGCGCCATTGTCCTGGCCAGCAGCCATGATCTCGTCAACGGCAGTACCCTTTGAGCGAATCTCAAACGTGCCATCGGTGAAGGTGCCGCCATAGTAGTAGTCGGTCTCCTCAACGGTAACGATTACCATGTAAACGCCTACCTCGACTGCATCGGTGTAGATGTCGCCAGTGCCCTGGTGCTCATAGGTCACGGTAGCGTCGCCACCCTGGACAACGGTAACAACAGCATTGTGGGCCTGACCGTCATAATCGGCATCCTCGGGGAGTTGGATGTTAACGATGGGCTGTGCCTTGTCGATGATGAACGGGGTAACGCTCACGCCGATAGTGTTCTCGTCGAAGTCGCCCTCGAAGGTGAAGTAGTAGGTGCCGGGAACAACGTAGTCGCCGTTCTCGCCGATGGTCTCACTGTGCTCGCCATAGGTCACGTCATAGATCTGGGGCTCGCCGTTGTAAACGCGCGTGTCAAGACCGTTAACGGGGATGGAACGAACGTCGGTCCAACTCAGACCATCAAGTTCGGTGTAGTTGTCCAGACCGTCGTTGAAGCGGACTGCGATCTTGTGGTCGGTGGTGCGGCCCTCGTTGAAGGAGATGTTGAAGTTGAACTCATAGTCCTCGGCCGAAACGAGTTCGCCCATGCTGTGCCAGCCGTTCTCGTCGTCAACCTGATACTCCAGATAGCCAGCCTGGCCATAGGGGTGCTCATAGTGGCCCCACACGTGGATGGGATGATCAGCGCTCAGGTCGTTCCAAGCGTCGCAGTCAAAAGCCTCGATGTCATAGGTGAAGATATCCTCACCGGGCTCGGGATCGGGATCAGGGATGATGGGCTCCTCAAAGTCGATTTCACCAACGCTGATCAGGTAAGACAGTTCGATGCTCTCGCCAGCGGGGATTTCACGGTTCTTCCAGCAGAAGCCCAGGCCGCTGTCATAACTGCCGTTCTCCTTCATGTAGTACTGCGAGTTGCTGGCGGGCCAGTTGGTGTTGGTGGGATAGATGGTGGAGGAGTAGTTGCCCACGATCTCGTTGGCATGCCAGTTGGAACTGAAGAAGCCAAACCAGTAGTCATCGGCAGGGGTCACACCGGTGAGGTGCTCGCCAAAGAGGGCGCACAGCAACGGGGTGTTCTCGGTGTCGGCATATTTCATCTTGATGCCGTAGGTGAGACCCGACTTGGTGTTCAGGCACTCGAGGGGAGCGTTGTCGTTGTCACCAATCATGATGTCGCCATAGACACCCACATTGACCGTCACAGCCTCGTTGGGGTTGTTGTTGGTCAGCGTATAGGTGATGCGGGCAGCGACTTCACCCTGGGCCTCGATGCGCGATGTCATCCTCACCCCATTGGCAGTGGTGCCGCTGGCGGCGTTCAAGTAGTTAGCCTCACCATCGTTGACCTGGAAGGCAGCGATGAAGCCTGCACCGGGATGATACTCACTATAGAACATGCCCTCATAGTCATCGCCAGCCTCATAGGTAGATGAGTAATAAGAGTTGCCGATCTTGCCCACCAGGCTATAGCCGGTCTTGTTGCCCATACCGGCTGCCTGACGCGAGGTCACGCTGTAATACAGTGACGTGTTACCCAGGCGCTGGTAGCCATCGGGGAGATTCGAGTAGATGCTTGAGCGTGCGGGAGCCTTGCCGGGAGCGGCCGACATCTGCATTCCACACATTGTTGCAAGTGCTGCAAACAATAGAACAGTAAATTTCTTCATAATTGATACGATTTATAGTTAATAAAAAGTTAATAAATAATTGACTATTGCATAATTCATGGTGTCACTTTCAATATGACTATGTTATTTGTATTCACGACATGCCATCAGTTTTCTCACATGGCTTTATCGCCAGAACACCACTAATACAATTTCAACTGCAAAGATAAGGCCATATTCACCATTTTTCAAATTCAATGCCGTTAAAATATCATAATAAACAAAAATACGCTTTTGGGGTATTATTTTTCAGGAACGATATCACAGTTGGCCCGAATCCCGTAGGCCATTGTGAATTACACGGATTTTACGGATTAACGCGATTTTTCAATGCTAATTTCCATAGGAAACGCATTTCACAAAAAATATTTAAAACCACTCGTAATCAATATAATTGATTCGTGCAATTCGCATCAGTCCCGCAGGGTATGGGAGCATCTTCCATCTCATTGCCTTTTTTTATACGAGTGATGCGTTGCACGTTTGAGGGAAATGCTGTACCTTTGCGGCGTGATTCAATGAGTTTGGGGTGTCCCCAGCGACAGATGGGGGCTGAGATCATACCCATGGAATCTGATCCGGACAATGCCGGCGTAGAGAACAACTTATTAATTAAAAACAATGAAGAAAACCTTTCTGACGGCTGCCACAATGCTGGCAAGCCTCGTTGCGGCGGCACAGGCCCCCGCAACCGACACGGTGCCCTCGATCGCCCTGAGCGAGGTTGAGGTGCTGGGCACCCGTGCGAGTGAAAACACTCCTGTAGCGTTTACCAACATCACGGGCAAGCAACTCGCGGCCCAGAACCACGGCCTGGACATCCCCTTCCTGCTGACGGCGACCCCGTCGGTGATCACGACCAGTGACGCGGGTGCCGGCGTGGGCTACACGTCGATGCGCGTGCGTGGCACCGATGCCTCCCGCATCAACATCACGGTCAACGACATCCCCATGAACGATGCCGAGAGCCACAGCATCTACTGGGTGAACACGCCCGACTTTGCATCGTCGGTGCGTGACATGCAGGTGCAGCGCGGCGTGGGCACTTCTACCAACGGCGCGGGCGCCTTTGGAGCCAGCGTGAACATGAGAACCCAGAGTTTTTCATCCGACCCCTTTGCCGAGGTGTCGGGCAGTTACGGCTCGTTTAACACCAACAAGGAGACCCTGCGCGTGGGCAGCGGCCTGCTGGGCGACCACTGGGCCATCGAGGCCCGCCTGTCGCACATCGGCAGCGACGGCTACCGCGACCGCGCCTCCAGCAAGATGATGAGTTACTTTGGCCAGGTGGGCTACTTCGGCGACAAGACGTCAGTGAGGTTCATCACCTTTGGTGGCAAGGAGGATACCTACCACGCCTGGGACGGCATCAGCCGCGACGACCTCAAGGACAACCGCACCTATAACCCCAACGGCGAGATCAAGCACGACGGCAAGGTGACGGGCTTCTATGATGACCAGAAGGACATCTACCGCCAGACCCATTATCAATTGATCTGGAACCAGACCTTTACACCCGAGTGGAAACTCAACGCGGCACTGCATTACACCGACGGATACGGCTACTACCAGGAATACAAGAACGCCCGCACGCTCAAGGAGTATGGCCTCGAGCCCGTGCTCACTGCCGAGGGGTCCAGCAAGAAGGCCAGCCTGGTGCGCAAGAAATGCGTGGACAGCGGCTTTGGCGGCGGCGTGTTCTCGTTGCAGTACTCTGGCGAGAGGCTGGCCGCCACCCTGGGCGGCGGCATCAACCGTTACAGCAATGACCACCATGGCAACGTCATCTGGGTCGAGAACTACACCAGCACGCTTGCACCCGACCATGAGTATTACCGCAACAATGGACGCAAGACCGACTTCAACATATATATAAAAGGTAATTACGTCATCACGGGCGGCCTGAGCGCCTATGCCGACCTGCAGTACCGCCACATCGGCTACCGCATCACGGGCAATAACGACAAGTGGGACTGGACTGACGATCCCGAGCACCTGCAGGCCCTCGACATCAACGAGCCTTTTAATTTCTTCAACCCCAAGGCCGGACTGAACTGGCAGATTGATGCCCGAAACCGAGTCTATGCCTCGTTTGCCGTGGCCCAGAAGGAGCCCACCCGCAACAATTACACCGATGGCCTCTTCCTCAAGCGCCCCACCAGCGAGAAACTGTTTGACTGGGAGGCTGGCTACGAGTTGCGCAGCAGCAACTTCAGCGCCGGCGTCAACTTCTACTACATGAACTACAAGGACCAACTGGTGCTCAACGGCAAGATCAACGAGATCGGCGAACTGATGGCCGAGAACGTGCCCGACAGTTACCGCATGGGCGTCGAACTGACGGCCGGGTACCGCTTCACCGACTGGCTGCGCTGGGACGTGAACGCCACCTTCTCGCGCAACCGCATCAAGGACTATGTGGGCTACGTGAGCGACTACGACGCCGACACCTGGGACGACATGTGGACCCAGACCGAAATCCACGCCGGCAGCACGACCATCGCCTTCTCGCCCAGCGTGACCGTGGGCAGCATGATTGCCCTGGACTACAAGGGCTTCTACGCCGCCTTGCAGTCACAGTATGTTTCGCGCCAGTATCTGGACAACTTCGAGCGCAAGGAGGATTCACTGGACCCCTACTTCGTCAACAACCTGGATGTGGCCTACACCTTCAAGTTGCCCAGCCTGCGCAGCATCACCGTGGGCGCCACCATCTACAACCTGCTGAACGAGAAGTATGAGACCAACGGCTACTCGATGACCAGCGCCCTGTATCCCGGTGGCGACAAGAACAACCACTATACCCTGTATAGCGATCCCCGCTTCTATCCCATGGCGGGCATCAACGCCCTGGGGCATATCACATTTAAATTCTGAAGCCCCATCACTATATAAGCAACTATGATTGACGCGATTACCCAATACTTTGCCGACTTCACCTGGATCAAGGCCATCGACATGGTCGGCCTGGTGCTGGGCCTGGTGTACCTGTGGCTGGAGTTCAAGGCCAGCATCTGGCTGTGGCTGGCGAGTGTCGTCATGCCCATCGTGCACGGGTACCTGTATTGGGAGCGCGGCCTGTATGCCGACTTCGGCATGGAGGTCTATTATGTGCTCGCCGCCATCTATGGCTACGCCACATGGCGGTGGCACAGCAGCCGCTCCAGCGGGAAGGCCGAGCAATCGTCCGAGAAGCCCATCACCCGCTTCCCGCTGCGGCAGGTGCTACCCGTGACGCTCATCTGGCTCGCATTGTGGGCCCTGATCTACTGGATACTGATCACCTGGACCGACAGCACGGTCCCCCTGTGTGACAGTTTCACGACATCGTTGAGCATGGTAGCAATGTGGGCTCTGGCACAGAAGTATGCCGAGCAATGGCTCCTGTGGTTTGTAGTCGATGCCGTGTGCACCGTGCTCTACATCTACAAGCAGATTCCATTCACGGCCGCGCTCTATGCCTTCTACACCCTCATCGCCCTGCTGGGCTACCGCCAGTGGCTGCGCAAAATTCCAACCTACTGACCCTAGCAGAGGAAAACATCACCTTTTTATCATTTATAAGTGAAGAAATCGATAAAAATATCGATTTCTTCACTTATAAATAAAATATTTACTATATTTGCCACGGATTTTAATTATAAGTTAAAGAATTATGGAAGTGATACTACGTCAAGACTACTTGGATAAGGTGGAGAAATACCTCGGCAAACAGACGATTATCGTCCTTGTCGGGCAACGCCGCTTGGGCAAGAGTTACATGCTGCGACAACTCCATGATCTCAAATCAAGCAGTCCAACCAACCATATCATCCTCATTGACAAGGAGAAGCGACAGTTTGATTTCATACGTGATTATCAAGACCTGAACGCCTATGTTGACGCACATCTGGTGGCGGGAAAGCACAATTACATCTTGATAGACGAGGTTCAGGACATCAAGGAGTTTGAGCGCAGCATTCGCAGCCTGCGCACCGAGCCCAATATCGATGTGATTATTACAGGCTCCAACGCACATATGCTCAGTAGCGACTTGGCTACATTGATAGGTGGCAGGTACAAGGAAATCCACATCGGACCGTTAAGTTATCAAGAATTCTTGACATTTCATCATCTACCCGACGATGATGAGTCATTGAATAAGTACATAACCTACGGTGGACTTCCTGGACTTGCTGTGATGGGGCTTGACGGGGAAATTGCCCGTGATTACCAACATGATATTTATCATACCGTTCTGCTCAAGGATGTGGTCATGCGTAATCAGATACGCAATATACCATTCCTCGAGAATTTGGTACAGTTCATGGCTGATAATGTGGGGAAACCGATTTCGGCAAACAATATCGCTAAATTCATGAAATCGCAAGGCCAGTCAATAGCGCCAGCCGTCATATTGAATTATATCTCCTATTTGTGTCAATCCTATATGTTGAACCGTGTGCCACGCTATGACATCCATGGAAAGCGGCTGTTTGAAATTAATGACAAGTTTTATTTTGAGGATCACGGCATTCGCAACGCGATTGCTGGAGGAACGCGTGATAGTGACATCGAGAAGGTTCTGGAAAATGTCGTTTATCAGCATCTGACGCGTTGTGGTTATACTGTTCGGGTAGGACAGTTACAGGCAGGAGAGATTGATTTTGTCTGCACACGCCCAACAGGGGAACGAGCCTACGTTCAAGTTGCATATATCATTGCCGATGACACGACGCGACAACGGGAGTTTGGCAATCTCAGAGCCATCAAGGACAATTATCCCAAGTATGTTATCTCGATGTCGCCACTGGTAACCCGTAACGATGACGATGGCATCATCCACTTGCACCTGCGCCAGTTTCTCGTCCATGGTCTGGAATGACAACAACATTCTGACAGGCGAGGTTGTCAGTGTTGCTCAAGTTGTCTGAAAACAGTTTAGTCAAGGCCGCGGACACGGCGGATGTAGTCATACAGTTTCTTGTAGAACGGGTGGCGCGTCAACGTCGGGGCATCGCCCAGGATGAAGAGTTTCATGCGGGCACGGGTGATGGCCACGTTCATGCGGCGCAGGTCGCGCAGGAAGCCGATCTGGCCCGCATCATTGGCCCGCACCATCGAGATGAGGATCACGTCGCGCTCCTGCCCCTGGAAGCCATCGACCGTGTTGACCGAGATCAAGTGGCGGTAGGGCTTGAAGAAGGCCCGCTTCTTGATCAACCGCCTGAGGTACTGCACCTGGGCCCTGTAGGGCGAGATGATGCCCACGTCAATGCGGTCGTCGAGGACGCGCTGCTTGCCGATGCGCTGGAAGTAGATCTGCAACAGGCTCAGCGTCAGCGTGGCCTCGCCCTTGTTGATGCGGCCGAAGGTCTCGCCCACAAATTGCTCCCTGAAGTCACCCTTCTCATCCTCGCCCAGGTTGATGGCCGACGTGTCAAACCACAGGATGGGGGCATCGCCCTCATGGACCAGGCGGTGGGCCACCTCGGGGGCCGACCGCATCTGCCCGTGGTAGAAGTAGTCGCTGCTGAACTGCATGATCTCGTCGTTCATGCGGTACTGCACCTGCAGCAGGGACACACATTCAGGCTTGTTCTCGACGATGCGCTCCATCAGCGTCTTGCCCAGGCCGCCCTTGAGGGCCTCAAGGCTCTTGACGGTGGGCGGCAGTTGGCAATGGTCACCAGCCAGGATCACGCGGCTGGCACGACGGATGGGGATCCAGCATGCCGCCTCTAGCGCCTGGGCGGCCTCGTCGATAAAGACGGTGCCAAATCGCTTGCCGTCTAGCAGTTTACTACCCGCCCCCACCAGCGTTGAGGCGATGACGCGCACCTGGCCGAAGATGTCATTGTTGATGCGCACCTCGAGTTCTACGGCCAGTTCCCTGAGCCGCTCGATCTTCTGGTGCAGGCGCTCGCTCCGGTCGCGACGATTGCGCCTCATCTCGCGCATGTCGCGCCTCACCTGCCACAACTTGGGATAGTCGGGGTGGTCGGCAAAGCGGCGCTCATAGGTAAAACTCAGCATCTTGTCGTTGACACGCGTGGGGTTGCCCAGGCGCAGCACCGGGATGCCGCAATCGACCAGTTTCTCGCTGATCCAGTCAACGGCCGTGTTGCTCTGGGCGCACACGAGCACCTGGGTCTCGCGCATGAGTGTCTCACCGATGGCCTCGACCAGCGTGGTCGTCTTGCCCGTCCCGGGAGGGCCATGGAGAACGCGCACGTCCTTGGCCCGCAAGACGTCGTTGACGGCACGCTCCTGGCTCGCATTGAGCCACGGGAAGCGCATCGCGTCAAAGGTGAACACCTCGGCCTGCTGCCGCCCGTAGAACAGGTCGCGCAGGTAGGCCAGACGGGTGCCCCGGGCCGCCATGACGCGGTCCAGCGCGTCAAACATCATGCGGTAACTCGTCTCGTCAAAGAACAGTTGCACGCCCAGCGGCAGTTGCGCATTCTGCAGTTCCAGCACATGACCCTCGGGGATGGCGACGACCATGCGGTTGCCGTCAACATAGGAGATATTGCCCGTGAAGCCGCAATATCGGATGTGGCCCGCCTGCCTGAGGTCGCCGCCAGGCACATCGGCCGTGAAAAACACCACCGGCCTGCCGTACTCAAAGTTGTGGTCAATCTCCTCGTCGGCCTTGCGGGTCACCTCGACGCAGAACTGGTTGAGGGAGTTATAGTAGGTGCGGCCCACGTGAAGCGGGTACCACGCGTCGCCACGCGTCACCTTGCGCGCCAAGCCCACCGACTCGCTATGCAGCCGATAAGCCTCCTTCTCCTCCTGGTATTCCACCTGGAGAAGATGCCGCTGCTGCTGCAGTTGTGCTATAGCCGACGCATGATTCATGGCACAAAGGTAATAATTAAATGGGTAGAGCCGCATGTTTTAAGGGCAAAATCAAGGCAATTGCTTTGATGTCGTGCCAGGCAATGAAGTGAGCAGACCAGGCTGATGCACAAAAACCGGTTCGATCGGGCGGTATGGTAAATGACACTGTTTCAAGAATGAATATATAGAGAACGCCAACTTTTTATTGAAAAATGCTTGTACACATCAAAATTTTTATCGAAATTTGCCTTTAAAGTTGTGCATACGATTATTTGACCTTAATGCATCAATCGCACTAAATCAATACAAATCAGCAACTTGCTAAACTCATTTCATAACTTTTCAATCCCGCCAATGGGTTAATTGATTTTAATATACGTAATTTATGACTGATCAGAAAAAGGGTACGGAACTTACACCGTCAAAAGTCCAGCAACTGATGGATTGGACCTACGAGAAAGTGATTAACGGTCTTCCCGGGACAAGAAACATTTATCAAATTGTTGACGATTATAGCACAAAAGACAAGGAATCGGCGATCAGGTCTCTGGTCAACGTCCAGTCATTGAAAACGAGTTTGGCAGGATTTGTCACCGGATTGGGTGGCATGATCACGTTGCCTGTCGCTGTTCCAGCCGACATCGCAAGTTCGATGTATGTTAATATGCGTATGGTAGGCGCCATTGCGCTATTGCGGGGATATGACTTAAAAACCGACCAAGTAAGAACAATGATATTTGCGACTATAACTGGCGAGACCTTAAAGGATGCAATCAAGTCTATTGGCATCAAGACTGGAGAGAAAATGGCAAAAGAAGCCATCGAGAAGCATTTAACCCGCGATGTCATCAAGAAGATTAACGAGGCGATTTGCAAACGCTTTATTACCAGAAGTGGTGAAAAAGGAATTATTAATGCGACAAAGGCAGTTCCTATTGTCGGTGGATTTATCAGTGGCGCTTTTGATTTTGCTGGAACGCGCGCAATAGCAAAATTGGCAAAAGCACAATTTACGGACAAATCAGCATAACCTAAAAAAAGAGCACTTCTCATATCGAGCATCCAAGCCCTTGTTGACCAACAATGATGGAGCCGATGTAGCGGTCAAACTTTTCCGTCACGTGAAAAACGCCACCAAAAGGGGTAAGTGTTTCGGATTTTATAGTTACCTTTGCCCTGCCATTGATGATTTTGCTTAACTTGACAGCACTGGGACGAGTGAAAACTTATCATGGCAAAGCGACAGGCGACCTCTTGTTGTCCACATGCTCACAAATAGTATTTATTATTAATCAAATAATGAAGTGCTGCAGATTTTAGGTTAACATATGTCACAACTTGAGCCTCTAATTGCCGACCTTGCGCTGATTCTCATCTGCGCAGGCGTCATGACGCTCTTATTCAAGAGCCTCAAGCAACCGATTGTTTTAGGTTATATCGTAGCAGGATTCCTTGCCTCACCCAACATGCCCTACATGCCCAGCGTGACGGACATGCACGGCATACACGTGTGGAGTGAGATAGGTGTCATCTTCCTGTTGTTCGCCCTCGGCTTGGAATTCTCGTTCAAGAAGATCTTGAAGATGGGCGCGGCACCCATCATTGCCGCCATATCCATCATACTGGCCATGATGTATGTGGGCTCGTTCACGGGCTCCCTGTTCGGCTGGAGCAATATGGACTGCATCTACCTGGGTGGCATGCTCGCCATGTCATCAACCACCATCATCTTCAAAGCCTTTGACGACATGGGGCTGCGCCAGCAGCGCTTTGCCGGACTCGTCCTCAGTGTGCTCATCATCGAGGACATCCTGGCAATCGTGCTGATGGTGATGCTTTCAACGCTGGCCGTGAGCAAGGAGTTTGAGGGTTCACAGATGCTCGAGTCCATCCTGCAACTTGGCCTATACCTCGTGTTGTGGTTCACCGTGGGCTTGTATTTCATCCCCTTGGCACTACGCAAACTCAAGCCCCTCATGAATAGCGAGACCCTGCTCATCACGTCACTCGCCCTGTGCTTCGGCATGGTTGTGGCGGCATCCGCCGCAGGGTTCTCGGCCGCGTTCGGTGCCTTTGTCATGGGCAGCATCCTGGCCGAGACGGTCGAGGCCGAGGCCATTGAGCACCTCGTCGCCCCGGTCAAGAATCTATTTGGAGCCATCTTCTTTGTGTCGGTGGGCATGATGGTGGATGTGAACCTCATCATCGAGTATATCGTGCCCATATTGAGCATCATCGCTGCAGTGATACTGGGCCAGACCATCCTAAGCACTTGCGGATTCCTCCTTTCAGGCCAGTCATTGAAGACCTCCATGCAGTGCTCGTTCTCGTTGACACAAATCGGCGAGTTCGCCTTTATCCTTGCCACACTGGGCACCTCGCTGCACGTCACCAGCGATTTCCTCTATCCCATTGTGGTGGCCGTGTCGGTCTTCACGACGTTCACAACGCCATACATGATACGCCTGGCAGAGCCCGCCTACCGTGCGTTGTCTCGCGTCCTGCCCGCCGGCTTGATAGCAAGGCTGGAGCGCAACACCGACGAGACCGACGAGAAGGCCCCCGACGAGTTGCAACAGATGTGGAACAGCAATTTCAAGCGTTTCATCTTCAATATGCTCATCAATACCGTGCTCTGCATCGCCATCATGTCCGTCATGCTCTATTACGGCCAGCCGATTATTGCCGGAATCGTACCCGAGAAATGGGTTCATGCCGTCACGGCCCTCGTTGCCCTCATCCTGTGCTCTCCCTTCCTGTGGATGCTGATGAAGGCTGGCGCCGACAGCCCTGATGTGGACAAGTTGTGGCAGAGCGGGTCACGCTGGCGCGTGAGGATAACGGCTTGCAGCATGTTGCGGCTTCTCATCACGGCCGTCTTTGTCAGTTACTTTGTTGACTATGCCATTCCATGGTCAAGGCTGCTCGGCGTCTTTGCGATCGTAGCCATCATGTTCATCATCTTCTACTCATCTCATCTCGAGAAACAGGGCAAAGGATTGACCCGGAGTTTTACCGACAACTTGAGCGCCCGTGAGAGGATGAATGAGCAAAACAATGACCAGTAATAGAACACGTTAAGGAAATCATAAAAGGGACGGCTCGAGCCGTCCTTTTTTCTTTCACCACTGGCCGCCCTCACAGGGCAATCCTGCGATAAAAATTGTTGGGCGAGTTGTGCGGGTTATTCTAAAAAACTTACTAACTTTGCAGTTTGAATTGTTGTGCTGTTGTAGGGCACAACGCAAACCATTAATTATTAACGACTTAATATGATTAACATCAAGTTTCCTGATGGCAATGTGCGTGAATATGAGAGCGGTGTAACGCCTCTGGACATTGCCAAGAGCATTAGCGAGGGCTTTGCACGCAACGTGCTGGCCGCATCATTGAACGACGAGGAATGGGATATCTCACGCCCCATTTGTATGGATGGCGATATCAAGTTCTTCAAGTGGGAGGACGCCGAGGGCAAGCACGCCTTCTGGCACACGTCGGCTCACCTGCTGGCCGAGGCCCTGCAGGAATTGTACCCCGGTGTGCAGTTCGGCATCGGCCCGGCTGTGGAGAATGGTTTCTACTATGATATCGACACTGGTGGCAACCCCTTGACCGATGCTGACTTCGCCAAAATTGAGAAGAAGATGACCGAACTGGCCCAGAAGAATGAGGCTGTCGTGCGCGCCGACATCAGCAAGGCCGACGCCCTGAAGTTCTTCGGCGACAAGGGTCAGACATTGAAGTGCGAACTCATCAACGACCTGGAAGACGGTCACATCACCACCTATACCCAGGGCAACTTCACCGACCTGTGCCGCGGCCCGCACATCCCCTCGACGGGCATGATCAAGGCCATCAAGGTCATGTCGCTCGCCGGCGCCTACTGGCGCGGTGACGAGACCCGCCCGCAATTGACTCGCGTGTATGGCATCACCTTCCCCAAGAAGAAGATGCTCGAGGAGTACCTCGTGATGCTCGAGGAGGCCAAGAAGCGCGACCACCGCAAGATCGGCAAGGAGATGGAACTGTTTGCCTTCTCGCCCAACGTGGGCCAGGGCCTGCCCCTGTGGCTCCCCAAGGGTGCCGCACTGCGCAACCGCCTGCAGGACATGCTCGCCAAGATCCAGAAGCGCTATGGCTACCAGCAGGTCATCACGCCGCACATCGGCAACAAGTTGCTCTATGTGACCAGTGGCCACTATGCAAAATACGGCAAGGACTCGTTCCGTCCCATTACCACTCCCGAGGAGGGTGAGGAATACATGCTCAAGCCCATGAACTGCCCCCACCACTGCGAGATCTACAAGACGGCTCCGCGCAGTTACCGCGACCTGCCCATCCGCTATGCCGAGTTCGGCACGGTTTACCGCTATGAGCAGAGTGGTGAGTTGCACGGACTGACTCGCGTGCGCAGTTTCACCCAGGACGACGCCCACCTGTTCTGCACCCCCGACCAGTTGAAGCAGGAATTCCTGGGAGTGATGGACATCATCTCGTTCATCTTCAGGGTATTCGGCTTCGACTACGAGGCTCAGATCTCCCTGCGCGACCCCAACAACAAGGAGAAGTACGTGGGAACCGAGGAGAACTGGGAGAAGGCCGAGCGCGCCATCATCGAGGCCTGTGAGGAGAAAGGCCTCGTGGCCAAGCAGGTAACCGGCGAGGCTGCCTTCTATGGTCCCAAGTTGGACTTCATGGTCAAGGACGCCCTGGGCCGCCGCTGGCAATTGGGTACCATCCAGGTGGACTACAACCTGCCCGAGCGCTTCCAACTCGAGTACACCGGCGCCGACAACCAGAAGCACCGTCCCGTGATGATCCACCGTGCGCCCTTCGGCTCACTCGAGCGCTTTGTAGCAGTGCTGCTCGAGCACACCGCCGGCAAGTTGCCGCTGTGGCTCGTGCCCGACCAGTGCGTCGTGCTGCCCATCAGCGAGAAGTTCAACGACTATGCCCACCACGTGGCCGACGAGTTGAACCGCCTCGACGTGCGCGCCATCGTCGATGACCGCAACGAGAAAATCGGCCGCAAGATCCGCGACAACGAGTTGAAACGCATCCCCTACCTGCTCATCGTGGGCGAAAAAGAGGCAGGATGTGAAGAAGTTTCGATAAGAAAACAGGGCGAAGGTGACCAAGGTTCGAAAAAAATTACTACCTTTGCAGCCGATATTAATCGCGAAGTGGCAGAAATGACCAACTTTTAAGCCATTTCCGTGCAGTTACGTCTGCATGGAAGTGCTTGATTGTCACGATAATACTAACAATTTTAAACTGCTGAATGAACAAAAAACCGTATCGTCCCGGGCCCAAGCGCCCGAGCAATGCCACCAGGCCCAAAGGCCGCAATCGCAAGATGGGCGGCAAGAATGACCAAGACACCAACGCGATAAACGATGAAATTCGCGCCAGCGAGGTGCGCCTGGTGGGTGACAACGTGGAGCAGGGCATCTATCCTATCGAGGAAGCCCTAAAAATCGCCGAGGGGCAGGAATTGGACTTGATCCTGATCGCGCCCCAAGCCGAGCCCCCCGTGTGCCGCGTGATGGACTACCAAAAGTTCAAGTTCCAACAGCGCAAGCATGCCAAGGAACAGAAGGCCAAGTCCACCAAACTCGTGGTCAAGGAAATACGTTTCGGACCACAGACCGACGAGCATGACTACAACTTCAAGCTCAAGCATGCCATCGGATTCCTCAAGGAAGGTGCCAAGGTGAAGAGTTACGTCTTCTTCAAGGGACGTTCCATCCTGTTCAAGGAACAGGGCGAGGTGCTGCTGCTCAGGTTCGCCAACGACCTCGAAGAGTATGGCAAACTCGACCAGATGCCAGTGCTCGAGGGTAAGCGCATGACCATCATGCTATCGCCCAAGAAGCCCGGCGGCAAGAAAAAAGAGGTCAAGGACGCCGACGACAGTGCCGCTCAGCAGGACAACACTCCCACCGCGGAGTAAACGACAACACGTGAGAAAGAGAGAAGAGCATCAGGCTTGGTAAGTGCCTGGTCTCGATTAATTAATAACATTTTTTAAACTCAAACAAAATGCCAAAAGTTAAGACGAATTCCGCTGCCAAGAAAAGGTTCACCTTTACCGGCACCGGAAAGATTAAAAGAAGACATGCTTACAAGAGTCACATCCTGACCAAGAAGAGCAAGAAGCGTAAACGCAACCTGGGTAAGATGAGCATCGTGGACAAGGCCAACTTGAACATCGTGCGTCAACTCCTGGTGAAGTAAACAACTCTCAACCGTTTTTCTTTTAATCACAAGATTTTTATCTTTTATTTATTAACCGAATGTCTAGCCTAAAGTGCCAGCAACGCTGGCCGCTAGCAGTCAAAACAATTTAAAAAAATGCCAAGATCAGTTAATCACGTGGCTTCAAGAGCCAAACGCAAGAAAATCTTAAAACTTACAAGGGGTTACTTTGGCGCTCGCAAGAACGTCTGGACCGTTGCTAAGAACACCTGGGAGAAGGGTTTGACCTACGCTTACGCCGACCGTAAGAAGAAAAAACGCAACTTCCGCGCGCTGTGGATCCAGCGTATCAACGCTGCCGCTCGCATGGAGGACCTCTCCTATAGCAAACTGATGGGCTTGATTCACAAGGCTGGTATCGAGATCAACCGCAAGGTGCTCGCCGACCTGGCCATGAACAATCCCGCCGCTTTCAAGGCTATCGTTGACGAGGCTAAAAAGCACGCCTAATCAACGCAACGGATTCTATCCAAAGAATTAATTCCGCAAAATGCAATCAGGCTCCCTGCCCGAAACAGGGAGCCTGAATTTTTCTTGAATAGGTCATGAAAATGTGTCACCTGCTGCTCATTCACCAGCAAGCAGGCTATCGATGAGAGCCGTGACATCCGAGATGTTCAACAAGCCATCGGCATTCACATCGCCACAGATCTCGCACCCGCCGACACCGCTCAGCAGACGGTCAATCAGCGCGGTAACATCACTGATGTTGACCATGCCGTCGTGATTGACGTCTCCCCGCTGGAAAGCATGGGCGTTCTCGAACAATGTCACGGACTGTGACTTGCTCCAGTTGCTCTCGGTGCCGTCAATGTACAGGCTCTTCACCCTGTAGTAATAGGAGCCTCCGGCGGTCAGGTTCTCGACAAGGCAGTTGTAGCCCTTGATGCCGCCGATGAGTCGATAATCGCTCTCGCCGGTAACATCGCCGCCCTGGTCAAGCACATTGGCGTCGCCGGCATAGACCTTAATCTTGCTCATGTCGGGCGAATAACTGTTCTCGGTCGTCGTGATGGTGATTTTATCACCAGTGCTGGCAACTACAGTCCAGGTGTAGGTTTCGCCGGAAGCGAACCGATGGCCACTGCTGGCCGTCTGGGTGGAGCCCACGGTGATGTTGCCCTTGCCGTAGGATGTATTGGTTGTCGTTATTTGCATGGAGAACACGTCATTGTCATAGCCTTCGGGTATCGTATAAGTAATGTAGCCGCTGCCCGAGTAATAACCGTTGGAAATATAAATCGCATTATAGCCCGCGTTGACGCTGTAGCCAGCCCAAGGGGCGGTGAATATCATGGTTTCATAACTGTCGGGGTAGTTGCTGCCGTCGAGCGAGTCGAGCAATTCCACAGCGGGACGGGGCGAAACCTCCAGCGTGTAACTGTCCACAAACTTGGCAGCGGTCTGGTCAGTCCAGTCGGCACGGAATTGGGTCAGGTTGATGAAAGCGCTGTCGGCGGGCTGCATGACGGGCAGATAAGTGGGCAGTGATGCCGTGCCATTGATCTCGACGGTCACGTCCTCGGCACCGGGGCTGCTCAGAGTGATGGTTGCCGTGTGGGTGCCGACAGCCTTGGGGGCATAGGCCACGGTAATGACCTTGCCGGCCTCCTGCTCGTCAACCGAGACACTGCTTGCATCCATCGTGAAGCAGCCGTTACCGTCGTTAAGGGTCATGGTGATGGCACTGGTGAGTGCCTTGCCCTTGACGGTAAAGGTGGAGGTGACGCTCTGGTCCACCAGTCCGGCGATGGTCAGTTTGGAGGGATTAGCCTTGATCGACGGGCCCTGTGCAGGCGGCTGAATGCCGATGACCATCTGCTGCTCGATATTGAAGGTGTAACCGCTGCTCGAGAAAGCGTTCAAGGCAAAGTCGCCATTGCCGTCGCCGCTCCAGCCCCAGTTCACATGATAGGTGTTGCTGGCAGGCGTGTAACCGTCAACATTGAAGGCATGTCCGCTCCAACCATTCCACGACGAGTAGTCATAGGCGCAATAAACCACGGGGCGGCCCTCATAGATCTCATTCTGGAGCATGGCAGCCCACTCGGCGTCGGTATAATAAACCTCAATATCGTTACCATCGTCATCGGCCACCGACTTGAACACCAACTGCGCATCCTCGTCATAGCCAAAGAACTTGACGGCACGCAGGATGTCCTCGCCATAGGCGCCACTACCGCTGGGCGAGTAGTCCATGTGCTCCTCCTGGCCCACATAGCGCATCAGCCAGGCAACGGCATTGGCCTGGGCCGTGGTATAGGAGCCATAGGAGTAGATGTCGAGCATATTGTCCCAGTCAAAGGTAATGGAAGGCAACGCCGGCACTTCAAAGCCGTAACTGCCGTTGGTATAACCCTCGACAGCAGGCGTGGGATCGGTGGGATATTTCCAGTAGTAGAACACCATCGATAGCGAGGTGGCAGGGCAACCGGTCAAGCAAGGCGAACCGTTGTAGGTGGGGCACTGGTTGTAGTAGGGCATGCTCTGGTCCCACTCGGCAGTGAGCAGCGGGGCTACGGCCGAGGCCTTGAGCGAGTGACTCGTGCCCACTGGATCAACGGCCAGGCCCGGATGAGCCTGCAAGTAAGCGATCTGTGCCTTGTAGGTGTCCAGCCAGAACCGCATGTTATCAGGCATGCGATTCAAGTCCAGGGGACGGTCACCATAGGCAAGAACCTGCTGGGCACGGTCATCACCGGCAATGACGATGAAATGATCGTCGGTGTTAAAGATGTAATAGACAGTAGAGCCAGCCTTGTCGCTGTTCATCTCCTGCTTGACCAACCTCATGTTGATAGCCTGGGGGCTCATCAACTTGCCGCTGGCCGACATCTTGTTTACTGCAAACTGCTGCGCCGCGAGTCTGGCCGTTGCCAAATCCACATCGGCGCCCATCGCCTGGATGGTGGCAATGGATAATGAGATTAAAAGCAATAGTTTTCTCATAAAAAATGCGTTATTTAATGGTTAATACTATGAAAATGGCTATTAGTTCATGCGGTTAATACATTATCAATACAACGGCTGGTACATGCCGTTACCCTGTGGGCTATTGCACTCATAATCGCATCACAAAAATAGACAAGTTCTTCTTTTTGCCCAAGAAAATGACAATTACCTGTGTTCTGTTTCATGGAAACAGAACGAAATAACCCACTGAAAACCGTTTTTATGACGAAAAACCGCCCCACCGGGTTGCTGATTCACATTAACCGTTTTCAGTAAACACCACACTCGACACTCCCCTTCCCGCCCCCGTAGCGGCCTTTAATGGATCGGCCCCAAGCCATATCCAAATCCTAAGCCATCCCGGGAGAGAGCGAAGTCGGCCATCATAAAAAAATAGGATGCGCCGCTTCACACTAGCGCACCCTAAATCACTTATAAGAAGAATTAACGTTGTTCTGTTAACCGGCCGGTGACTATTCAGCCAAGACACATAATCACAAATTCACGCTAAGCCGCCAAGTCGCCAAGTTTCAATATTAATGTCAACACCGATTAGCGGCTTAGCATGAGTGGAAGTCACTGAATAGGCACGTTGAACTTACGCTCCAGCAAGCAACTTATCAATCAGCGCGGTCACGTCCGAGATAGTCACTTGACCATCAACATCGACATCGCCGCAGATCTCACAACCGCCCTCACCCGTAAGCAGACTGTCAATCAGGGCAGTCACGTCGCTGATATTCACACTGCCGTCGTGATTCACGTCGCCCACAGCATAGCCATGTCCTTCACCATGCAGGACGACGGTCTTGGCCTTGCTCCAAGGGCTCCAGGTGTCGTCGGTGTAATGGGCCTTCACGCGGAAGAAGAAGGTGCCGCCGGCTGTCAGGTTCTTAACTGTGTAGAACTTGTCGGGAGTAATACCGGTAATCAAGCGATAATCAGCATCTCCTTCCTCGTTGACGGCTTTGA
>CAMKOE010000032.1 GCA_946414395.1 uncultured Porphyromonadaceae bacterium
TGTTGTGGAAGTAGCCCTGCATCACGTTCTCGCCGCGCACGCAGATTTCGCCAGGGATATTCTCGGGGTCGTCGCTCAGAATCTTGCACTCCATGATGCCAGGCAGGATGCGGCCAGCGCTGTGGGGGACAAATTCGCGCCAGGGCGTGTGGCTCACGAGTGGTCCGCACTCTGTCATGCCATAGCCCACGGTGAACGGGAACTTGATCTTGTAGAGGAAGTCCTCGACCTCGGCATTGAAGGGGGCGCCACCGACGATGACCTCTTCAAACGCACCGCCGAAGGCCTCGATCAACTTGTTGCGTATCTGGGCATAGATGCGCTTGTCCAGGTAGGGGACAGCCAGCGCCCAGCGCAAGGCGCCCTTGCTGATCATGGGCACGATCATCTTGCTGTAGATCTTCTCCAGCACCAGGGGCACGGTGAAGACGACATTGGGCTTGACCTCGGCCATGGCTTTGACCAGAATCTTGGGCGAGGGAATGCGGCCCAGCAGCGTGATGTGGCTACCGACGGCAAGCGGCGTGAGCATGTCGAACGCGCAGCCGAAGGCGTGCGCCAGCGGCAAGAAAGCCAAGTCCCTTGACCCCTTGAAGTGCAGACCCGAGTTGATGCCATAGACCATGTTGCCCGCCAGGTTGTTGGCCGTGAGCATGACGCCCTTGGAAAAGCCTGTGGTGCCTGAGGTGTAGTTGATCTCTACCAACGCGTCGTTGGGCACATCGGCATAGTGGATGTCGTTGCGGTAGAAGCCTTCGTGGTATTTTTCCTTGAAGGCGGCCTCCAGGCCGTCCTTGGCCTTGCTGACGATGTCGCTATCCTCTTTCTCGGCAATGAGCGACATGTTCTCGAGGATGAAGGCGGCGCGCACGCGCGGCATCTTGTCAAACTCGAGGTTTTCCCAGATGTTCTTGCTGATAAAGAGCATTGTGGCCTCGCTGTGGTTGATGATGTGCTGGGCGTCGGCGGGGTTGAATTCCTGCAAGATGGGCACGATCACGGCGCCATAGGTGATGGTTGCCATGAACACGGTGACCCAGTTGGGGATGTTCTTGCCGATGAGGGCGATGCGGTCGCCCTTCTTGATGCCGCACATGTCAAACAAGAGATGCAACTCGGCGATATTGCGGGCAAAGTCGCCATAGGTGAGGCGCTCGCCGGTATTGTAATCTGTTAGTACGGGCAGTTCCCAGTTGTCGATGAAACTGCGCTCATAAATCTTGATTAGGTTTTCCTTGAGCATAACGATACGGGTTTATTGTCTGCAAAGGTAATCAAATTAATCCAATTCCACCTCTTAAAAAATGAAAATCGACCAAGAATGTAACTGATGTGACCAAAAGAGACAAAGGCCAGACCCATGATGAGGGCCAGGCCTTTGCTATGATTCAGACGTACTGAGACGTCACTGGTGCGGGCATATTCTTTTCTGGAATATCAGATGTCGGGAAACTTGAGGGCTGCAATCTGCATCATGCGGGAGATGTCAAAGTAGAAGCCCTCGGCGCTCTTGCCGGCTACGGGCTGCACCTTGATGTAGTCGATGCCTCCGTCCAGGGTCTCGTGGTCGGTGGCGACAAAGCCCAGGAAGTTGATGATGTTGTACTCGTGCTCGGGGGCGATGACGACCCAGGGCTCTTCCTTGGTGCCCTTGCCGCTCGACATGATGGCGGCGATGAGGCGGTCAAGGCGGTACTGGCACACGGCAGCACGCGCGTGTTTCTTCTTCTCCTTGAGGACGTAGATGTAGAAGTTCATCTGGTTCATGTCAAACATGTTGTCGTTGAGTGACAACTCGGCATACTTCTCGATGCTGTCACACTCGGCACGCGAGTGGGGCTGCTTGTAGTAGAGTTGCTCGACAACGTTGCAGTAGATGCTCTCGCGGAACGGGTTGTAGTCCTCCTGGAAGGTGTAGCCGTAGTAGAAGTTCCTCCATGCCTCGATCGAGAGCGTGGTGTCGTTGCTGGTGTAGGCCTTCATCAACTTGGGGTAGTAATAGGCGTTCTTGGGATTGGAAATGACCTCCTTGACGTGGTCAAAATCCACCTTCTTGATGGCAAACTTGCTGGGCTGGTTGCGCTCGGGAATCTGCTGGGCCTGTTGCGCGCTGGCCATGAGGGTGGCTGCGAGCGTCAGGGCGATGTTTGTGATGATGTATCTGAATCGTTTCATTGTTTTATTGTGATATTCATTTAATGACAATGCCCATGATGGAGATGCACACGATGGAGATGGCGACGATGGCGGGCAGGCACTTGGCGGCGAAGTAGCGCCAGAACAGACTCGAGGGCGAGAGCATCCAGCGGCCGGCCGGCGTGCGGCTGTAGGCCAGTTGGCCCATGGCTGCTCCCAGGATGACACCCAGCACGAGGATGCGCGGGGCAAGCAGGATGCCGAGCATGCCGCCTGCCATGGCCGTGAATCCCACATACAGGTTGCTGGAACTGTGCCCGTCGGGCTCACCGCTGGGCGAGAGGTAGAACAGCCCGACGGTGATGAGCGTGGCGATGCCCCAGAAGATGAAGGTCACCGTGGGCACCGCGATGTAGTAACTCAGGTGCATGAGCACGAGTCCTGCATAGGCTGGCACGGCGGCGACCCATCGGGGCCGTAACACCAGCACCAGTGCGGCCACGAGGCATATCGCGCCCAGGACGAGTAAAAGTTTCATTGCCATGAACTGTAGTGATTGATATTAGCCTGTTTTACGTTACTTCTATATTAATAAACACGTCGAGTGGGGCGTTTATTGCCCTGTAGCCCCGATTATTTGCTTTGCTCCTGGGCTGTGTCGCCGTGGGGCGGTGGCGTGGCGCTGTCGTCGGCCTCAGGTTCATGGGCCGGTTCGGCGGTCTTGATGTCGCTGGGATAGGAGACGCGCATGTGGTAGGCCGTGCGCAACCGCTCGACGAATAGCCTCTTGATGGTCTCCACGTCGCGGAAACTGATGGGCGCCTCACGCAACAGACCCTCGGCGACCTGGCCGTCAATGACCTTGCCCACCATGGCCGCGATGGCTTCCTCGCTGTGGTCGGTAAGGCTCTTGGTGGCAGCCTCACAGGCGTCGGCCATCATCAGGATGGCGGCTTCCTTGGTCTGGGGATTGGGTCCAGGATAGGTGAATGGGGTGGGGTCCACCTCCTCGTCGGGGTGAGCCTCCTTGGCCTTGTAGTAGAAGTACCGGGTGACGCCCTTGCCGTGGTGCTGGGCAATGAGGTCCTTGATGACCTTGGGCAGGTCGGCATCCTCGGCAATCTTGAGGCCATTGGCGACATGGTCGATGACAATCTTGGCGCTGTCCTCGGGTCTGACGAGGTGGTCATGTGGATTCTCGCCGATCTGGTTCTCGGTAAAGAAGGCAGGATTCTTGGTCTTGCCGATGTCGTGGTAGAGGGCTCCGGCGCGCACGAGTTGCATGTTGGCATCGATGAGCAGCGCGGCCTCACCGCCCAGGTTGGCCACTTGCAGCGAGTGCTGGAAGGTGCCGGGGCAGTTGGTGGACAACTGCCGCAGCAGCGGGTTGTTGATGTCGGCCAACTCGAGCAGGGTCATCGATGACGTGAAGCCGAAGATTTTTTCCACGATGGGAATGATCAGGAAGGCAAACGACAGGATGACGCAGTTGATGAGGAAGTAGCCGAAGTAGTACTTGTCAATCTTGGTGTAGTCGCCCTCGGCAATCAGCGTCATGGCGATGTAGGTGATGCAGTAGGCCAGGAAAATGATGGCCGCGCAGCGCACGAGTTGGGTGCGCTTGGTCAATTCCTTGACCGAGACGATGGCGATGATTCCCGCCAGGAACTGCATGATGATGAATTCGGCCTGGTGACTGCTGGCAATGAGTGAGCAGATGAGGACGGTGACGATGTGGACAAAGAATGAGGTGTGGTCGTCAAAGAAGGATGACACGATGATGGGTACCAGTCCGAATGGTATCACATAGAGCAGGCCATACTTGAACTTGACGAGCAGGAACACCGCGATGACAAACACGGTGATGAACGAGATGAGGAAAACCATCTGCCGCCTCCTGGAGAACACCTGGTTGCGCAGCAGTTTCATGAAATAGAAGAATGCCAGCATCAGCGTGGCCGCGATGAGAATCTGGCCCAGGAGTGTCCATGTCTGGTCCACATTGCGCTGCTTGTAGCGCTTGTTGATCTCGTCCTGGTAACTCTTGATGGCGGCGGCCTTCTTGGGCGTGACGATCTCGCCGCGGGTGATGATGGCCTCGTTGGCCTGGACGGTGCCAGGCGAGCGCAGGGCGTTGCGCAGGTCTTCACCCATCCATTTCTCGTTCTCTTCCTCGTCAACCATCATGTTGGGCTTGAGGTAATTGCTGATTTCCACGTCCTTGAGGGCCTCTTGGATGGCCTGGTTGTCCTTGAGCGAGTCGGTGAGCCAGGCATAGGCCTGGCGAACGGTCTTCATGTTGGTGGCATCGACAACCTGCAGTTCATTGTTGCCCACCATGAATCGCAGTTGCTTGCCGGCGCGTATGTCGTTGGCCGCCTCGTTGTCAACGATGCCGTCGCTATATAACGCGAGCATCGCCTCGAGCAGGGCCTGGCTGCCGGGACGGCCCCTCAGCACTCTGGACAGCAGGGCACACTGTTGCTCGCCCCGCTTGTGGTCCATGGTGTAGATCTTGGAGAAATTCTGGTTCACGCTGTCGGTGATGCGCTTGCGGGTGGCCTCGTCGAGTTCGATATCGAACTGGAAGTTGGCCTCGAGCCTGGAGTGCAGCCAGGGCTTGCCGACCTCAAAACTGTAGGTGCGGGTGGTCTCCTGACTGAAGAACAGTGCTGCGGCGATGAGGATGACCGACAGCAGCAACAGCAGCAGGATGATGATGTTATTGTTCTTCTGTGACTTGTTCATCTTGGTTGACTTGTTATGGATTGACCCCCGGCCCGGAGGCCGTGGCCATTGTTATCTGGTAATGTCTGTTGTTCAATTCATTCGAGAGGCGCTGTTGATGCCCTTGACCTTCTTGATCTCGCGGCACAGGTTGGTGACCACCGCGGCGTCGCCGATGAGCACGTCGAGGTCGCAACTGAACACGCCCTGGTCGGCCGTGACGTTCATCTTCTTCATGTTGATGGACATGTTGGTGGAGATGATGTTGACAATCGACTGGAGAATGCCCTTCTGGTCAATGCCCTCGATGTGGATGGTGGCCAGGAAACGGTCGCCATGGTCTTCCCACTGGGTCTGTACCAGCCGGGAACCGTAACTGGCCTTGAGGCGGGCCATTGTGGGGCAGTCCATCTTGTGGACAACCACCTCGCCGTCATCGTTGATGAATCCCACGGCATCGTCTCCGGGGATGGGATGGCAGCAGGGAGCAATGTGGTAGTTGCTCTTGCCGTCCCTCGTGGTGAGCCTGTAGATGGCCTTGGTGTTGATGGCCTCCTGGGGCTTGTCGGTCGTTTTGGCGGGCTGCTCTTTTCCCTTGAAGGGGTTGCGGCGCAGCCAGTTGAAACGTCCGCCATGTTCCTTCTTGTTGAGGATTTCATCATTGAGTTTGATTTCCTTGTTGCCGATCATGAAGAAGAGTTCTTCCTTGTTGGCGACAAACTGGCGGGAGATGATCTGGGAGAGGACCTCGTTGCTGAATTCTATCTTGTGGTCGGCGAGGAACTGCATGAATTGTTTCTCACCCTCGTCGATGATGAGTCGTCGCTGGTGCTTCAAGGCCGAGCGCAGTCGGGTCTTGCCCTTGGCGGTGACGAGCATCCGTTCCCATTCTGGCCTGGGCTTCTGGGAATTGCTGGTGATGATCTCGACCTGGTCGCCGCTGGCGAGTTTGTAGGACAGGGGCACGAGTTTGTGGTTGACCTTGCCGGCCAGGCAATGGGTGCCCAGGTCGGTGTGCAGGGTGAATGCCAGGTCGAGTACCGAAGCGCCCTTGGGCAGCGTCATGGTCTCGCCCTTGGGGGTGAAGACGACAATCTCGCTGGCAAACAGGTTGAGTTTGATGGTGTCCAGGAAGTCGATGGCATTGGGCTCGGGGTCCTTGAGGATGTCGGTGACGGTACTGAGCCATGACTTGAGTTCGACTTCCTCCTCGCCCTCGCCGATCTTGTATTTCCAGTGGGCGGCAAACCCGCGCTCGGCGATGTCATCCATCTGCCGGCTGCGAATCTGCACCTCCACCCAGTTGCCGTCGGGTCCCATGACGGTCACGTGCAGGGCGCGGTATTTGTTCACCTTGGGCGTGGTGAGCCAGTCGCGCACGCGGTCGGGGTGCTTGGCATAGACCTCGGTGATCTCGTTGTAGATGCTCCAGCAGGTGGGCTTCTCGGCACTCTCGTCATCGCATTCAAACACGATGCGCGCCGCATACAGGTCATAGACCTCTTCAAAGGGGATGTGCTTGGTCTGCATCTTGTTCCAGATGGAATAGCACGACTTGACCCTGACGGTAAACGTGTATTTCAGGCCCATGTTGTCAAGCCGTTCCCTGATGGGCGCGGCAAAGCGGGTGAACAACTCGTTGCGGGCCTCCTCGCTGGCGGCAATCTGGCTCTTGATGCGGTCATACTCGGCCGGATGGTTGTACTTGAAACTCAAGTCCTCGAGTTCGGTCTTGATGGCATACAGGCCCAGGCGATGGGCCAGCGGAGCGTAGATGTAAAGCGTCTCGCCGGCAATCTTGTACTGCTTGTTGGCGGGCATGGACGAGAGGGTGCGCATGTTGTGCAGGCGGTCGGCCATCTTGATGAGCACCACGCGGATGTCCTCGCTCATGGTGAGCAACAGTTTGCGGAAGTTCTCGGCCTGCAAGGATGCCTTGTCGCCGAAGATGCCACCCGAGATCTTGGTCAAGCCATCCACGATGCGTGCGATCTTCTTGCCAAACTGGGCCTCGATGTCCTCGACGGTGTAGTCGGTGTCCTCGACCACGTCATGAAGCAGGGCGGCGCTGATGCTTGTCGATCCCAGCCCGATTTCCTGGCTCACAATGGTAGCCACGGCGAGGGGATGCATGATGTAGGGCTCACCCGAGCGGCGACGGATGCCCTGATGGGCATCGCGGGCAAACTTGAAGGCCTTGTCAATAATCTCCACTTTCTTGCGGTGATTGCTTGACAAATAGCCGTTTAGCAGGTTCTGGTAAGCCTGCTCGATCATCTGGTTTTCCATCTCGGGTGTTATGTTACTGTTCTGCATCATGACTCACAAGCGTTTGATTCAAAATACAAAGGTAATAAAAGTTTGGAGTTTGCAGGATAGAGTAGGAAGTTTTTTGTCACACATTTCATCCCTGACCCTGGCTGGGAGGACGCACTCCAGGAGTGGGGGCGGTGACGTTGAAGCGGCGTTGCCACGTGGCATCCTCGGTGCTCAGGGTGACGGTGCCGTTGCCGATGATGATCTCGTTGACGGGTGAGCAGCCTTGCGGCAGTCGCAGGATGGCGCGCACGCGCCCATTCTGGTCACATATCTGGATGCCCATCCTGGTAGCGACCCACAGGTTGCCACCACCGTCAAAGGTGATGCTTCTCACCTCCAGTGACTCGGAGGGGTCGTCGTTGTGCAGCCAGTAGAAGGGCTCGCCACAGGTAAGTTTGCTATCTTGCAGGATGAATTGCCACACGTAGTTTTCGTCCTCGCCCTGGGACCATGCCACGGTGGTCAAGTCGGGATAGATGACGCGCGTCACTGGCACCTTGTCCACACCGCCGCTGATGCGCGTCCAGCCGTTGTCGTCCTCGACAAGCAGGGCCTGCAAGAAGTCGTTCTGCGTCTTGCCCACGATGTGCTCGGGGCGGTCCCAGTCACGCCACATCCACTCCATCACTTGCGGGAAAATCTGCGTCGCCCGCTTCACGTTGTGGCCACCGTCGCTCCAGTCACACTGCATGTCATAGCCGGCAAACCGCAAGGCGCTGGCCAGCATCTGGTTGCCCTCATACCAGTGTCCGAACAGGGGATTCCACACGTCGTTGCTGCCGTCCTGAAGATACACGCGCAAGGGCAGGGGCTCGGTCTTGCGGACCAGGGCCTGCAGGTCGTTGCCGCCACGCATCGCCACAAAGGTGCCCACGCCGGTAAACACTTTGCCAAACAGGTCGGGACGATGCCATGCCGCGTTAAATGCCGCGATGCCGCCGCTACTCAGGCCGGAGATCATCCTGTCTGCTGGGCGTCGCGACAGGCGGATGGACTTGCCGCGCGGTGTCTTCATCTGTTCAACGGCTGGCAGAACCTCCTCCTCGAGAAAGCGGGCAAAATAGTCGCTCGTGGAGTCGAACTCATAACAGCGGTTATAGCGCAGCACGGTGCCGTCGCTGGCCTTGACCAACCCTGGCTGCAGAAACACGCCGATGGTCGCCGGCATCTTGCCAGCGGCAATGAGCGAGTCGATGACCTCGGGGGCATCCAGCAGCACGCCGTCGAGGCCCAAGTAGAGGGCTGCCGGGCGCTTGCCGTCATACTGGTCGGGAATATAGACCTGGAAGGTGTGGACCGTCCCGCCATAATAATGCGACTTGTCGAGCACGCCATCGATGAGCACATGGCCCGCAGCGATTCTTATGGCCAGCATGGCCAGTACTTGCAGTAGTAAAAGTCGTCTAGATGTCATAGTTGTTAAGCATCGTTTGATTGGTGCAAACTTACTAATAATATGCCACACTGGCAAAGTGTAGTATCCTAAAAATCGCAAGACGCGCTCCCTTCAATGTCGAAGGGAGCGCGTCTTGTGCTGTATTGTGATTTTGTTTTACTGTCTTGATGAGTTAGAGCACCCTGCAGGCGCCCACGTAGCGGCGGCTGTAGTAGGACTCGGTGTTCTTGCTCTCGGTCACGCCGCTGCTGCAGGCCGAGTGGATGAAGTGGAAGGTGTTGTCGTCGTTAACCTTGGTGACAATGCCCACGTGGCCCACGCCACCACGGCCTGAACGGCCCTGGAAGAATACCAGGTCGCCCGGCTGGAGGTCGCTCTTCTTCACACGCACACCATCAAAAATCTGGCCGCGCGACGAGCGGTCGAGTTCGATGCCGAAACGCTTGAACACGTAACTGGTAAATCCCGAGCAGTCAAAGCCACGGGGAGACATGGCACCATAGCGATAGGGGGTGCCACGGAAGCGGTATGCGTAGTTGATGACTTGGTCAACGATGTTGTTGCGGCTGTTTTGTTCTAACTGTTCGAGAACGGTGCCTTGTCTGCGCTTGCTCAACTGCTGCGACTGAGCGGGAATGCAGGTAAAGATGATAGCAATAAGAATGAATAATGCCGATAAACTTATTTTACTTTTAATAAAACTCATAAATTGTTTTTTTAGAGGGCTGGAAAATCCGCTCATCGGCGGCTTTTTCGTTAAGGGTGTCGAGAACGATAACGGCACCGTGCGCCCTGGTTTGCATTGCAAAGGTAAGCCAATGTGCTTTCCCGGCCAAACTATTTAAACACTTGTAAACATTTGGCGAAAATGGCGGTTTTAACAAAATGTTCCACGAAAATTCCCTAGGAATAGGCGCTCGGGGCAACCCGCAATGTTTAATATTTGGAAATTAAAAATGAAAAAGTTTACACTTTTTAACATTAAATGGCATCCTATAAGATTTGTTTTTTGAATTTTTGCTACCCAAATGGATTGTTGATGGCGACGAAAAGGCTCGCATGATTGCAAAATGCAACGCAACGAGCCTGTTTTATTGAAAATGTGATGAAAGACTGCCGAATGCGGGTTTATGGAAAGGGGCTCCCGTGGAACAATTGTGAAAAAAAAGGAGCAGCGCCCGCTAGCCGCGTGTCAGTTGGAAATCACGTAGCCGCCACCCGAGGGCATGACATGATACTGACGCATGCCCACGTGGGTATTGATGGCCACACCGCGCAGGGGGCCACCCGCTCCTGTGAGGGGATTATAGCACGAGCCGCACTTGGGGCAGACGGCCTCAAAATTCTCGGGGTTGATCGAGAGGGTGATGTCGTGGTTGGACTCGACGGGGCAGCACAGGTCATAGGCTAGCGGACCGTCGAGGCCCATGATGAGGAGCACGCCGCCAAAGCCGGTAAAGGTGTTGGCATTATAGGGGAAATTGGCGGGCAGTCTCTTCTCGCGGTTGAAGATGCGGTAGTCGCCCATGCCGCCCACGCCATAGGTGTTCCACAGGGCGAAGTCGCCCAGGTCGATGCGTACGATAAAACTGGGAACCGCTTTGTTGTCGATTCGGTCGCAACCGCTACCCAGGCTCACTGCCATCAGCAGCGCAAATAGGCCTAAAACTCGATTGATTTTCATCTTTTATTGCATTTATTACGCCTATTAAACGCAAAAAAAGGTCATTTGATTGTAAAAGTTCACAGAAATCTGTAATTTTGCGTCGATAAAACCATTATCAGGCATGGATCCATTGTTCTCAATTATAACCGTCACATGGAATGCCGCCAGTGTCATCGCGCCCACCATCAGGAGCGTGCAGCGGCAGACTAGCAGCGACTATGAGATGCTCATCATTGACGGCGCATCGACCGATGACACGCTCGACATCGTCAGGCGTGCGTCGATTGCGTCACTGCGTGTGTTCAGCGAGCCCGACAATGGATTGTACGATGCCATGAACAAGGGCATCGCTCGCGCTCGCGGGCGCTATCTCATTTTCCTGAATGCGGGGGACGCCTTTGCCGACGACGCTGTGCTGGCGCGGCTGGCGTTGCTCACCGCCGGCAATCCGGGGGTGCTCTATGGCCAGACCCAGTTGGTCAACGCTGCTGGCGATGTGGTGGGCATGCGCCACTTGACCGCCCCGCGCCGCCTCGATGCCGACAGTTTTGTCAACGGCATGGTCGTTTGCCACCAGGCCTTTGTCGCTCGCCGCGACCTGGTGCCCGAGTATGACCTGCAGTACCGCCTGAGCGCCGACTATGACTGGTGCATCAAGGTGCTGCGCAATTCCCCGTCCAATGCCTATGCCGGCGAGGCGCCCATCATCAGTTACCTGGCCGACGGCATGACCACGCGCCACCACCGTGCCTCGCTGTGGGAGCGTTACCGCATCATGTGCCGCCACTACGGCACCCTGCGGGCCACGCTGCATCACCTGGGCTTCATTCCCCGCTACCTGAAGCGCCGTTTGGGTAACAGCGCCAACAGGCAATAGCCGGGAGACGCGGGAAATCACACCATTATAGTATCAACCTCAACCTGCTTAACTTTAAGAAGATGAACGAGAAGAAAGGCAATATCATCAGCCGCAACTGGCACCGCTTCAAGGTGTGGTACAAGGGCTTGTACAGGGGCCGTCCCTGGTGGGTCAAGACCCTGGCCGCCCTGGGCACCTTCATCGTGCTGTTCCTGTTGTACCTCATTGCGGTTGACATCAACCTGCTGTGGCTCTTCGGCAAGTCGCCCAGCACCCACAGCATCATGCATCCACGCAATCCCGAGGCCAGTTACCTGTATAGTGCCGACGGCAAGGTGATCGGCAAGTATTATGACGAGAACCGCACGCCGGTCAAGTATGACTCGATCAACCCGCAGTTCTTCCAGGTGCTCATCGACACCGAGGATGAGCGGTTCTATCATCACCACGGCATCGACTTTGGCGGCCTGGGCGCCGCGGTCAAGGATATGGTCCTGCATGGGCGCCCCCGCGGGGCCAGCACCATCACGCAGCAGTTGGTCAAGAATATGTTCCGCACGCGCAGCGATTACTCGACGGGCCTGCTGGGTTACATCCCCGGCGTGAAGATGCTCATCATGAAGAGCAAGGAGTGGATTATCGCCACCAAGTTGGAAATGTTCTACAGCAAGCAGGAAATCCTGGAAATGTATGCCAACACGGTGGACTTTGGCAGCAACGCCTTCGGTATCAAGACGGCAGCCAACACCTATTTCAAGACCACGCCCCGCAACCTCAAACTCGAGGAGAGCGCCGTGCTCGTCGGCCTGCTCAAGGCCACCAGCACCTACAATCCCCGCATCAACCCAAAGAATAGCCTGCGCCGCCGCAATGTGGTGCTGATGAACATGGTGGAGCGCGGAGACCTGACCAAGGCGCAATATGACTCGGTGTCCTCGCTGCCCATCGACCTGAAATACACCATCGAGAGCAACTACGACGGTGTGGCGCCCTACTTCCGCGAGGCTGTGGCCCGCGAGGTCGAGGAGATTGCCGCCGTCAGGGGGCTGAAACTGGACCTGGAGCGTGATGGACTCAAGATCTACACCACGCTCGACTCGCGCATGCAGGAGTATGCCGAGCAGGCCGTCAGCGAGAAGATGAAGGTCGTGCAGCAGAACTTCAAGAGCCACTGGGGCAACCAGGACTGCTGGCTCGACGAGAACAATCAGCCCATCGCCAACTTTGTCGAGGACAAGGCCCGCAACACCCCCATCTATCACGAGTTGCTCGCCCGCTATCCCAACGACCTGGACTCGGTGAACTACTACATGAACCAGCCCCACATGGTGCACCTGTTCGACTACGAGAACGACTCGCTCTACATGGAGATGAGTTCGATGGACTCGGTGCGCTACATGCTGCACTTCATGCACTGCGGCTTCATTGCCATGGAGCCCAGTAACGGCCATGTCAAGGCGTGGGTGGGCGATGTGGATTTCGACACGTGGAAGTATGACAAGGTGCGAGCCAAGCACCAGCCAGGCTCCACGTTCAAACTCTTTGTCTATGCCATGGCGATGGAACGTGGCCTGGTTCCCTGTGACCGCCGCCTTGACGAGTATATCGACACGCTGGTCTATAATGAGGACAAGCAGGAAATGGAGCACTGGCGCCCCACCAACGCCAACGGCACCTTCACGGGCGCCGAGATGACCCTGCGTGCCGCCTTTGCCCAGAGCATCAACAGCGTCACCGTCAGGGTGGGCAACGAGGTCGGATTTGCCGACATTGCCCAACTGGCCCGTGACATGGGCATCAAGTCACCGCTTGACCCCAAGCCCGCCCTGTCGCTGGGTGCCAGCGACGTTGACCTGATGGAACTGGTGAACTCCTACTGCACCGTGGTCAACGACGGCATGCGCAACGACCCCGTCATTGTCACCCGCATCGTGGACCGTGACGGCAAGGAAATCTACAAGGCACCGTCCCACCAGGAACGCGCCATGACCTATCGCTCGGCCTGGCTCATGCAGCAGATGCTCATGGCCTGCCGCACCGACGCGGGCGGCACGGCGATGGCCCTGAACGGCTATATCACGCGTCCGCTCTATGACGTTGACCTGGGAGGCAAGACCGGCACCAGCAACCGCCATGCCGATGCCTGGTTTGTCGCTGTATCGCCTGGTCTGGTGTGCGGCTCATGGGTCGGTGGCGAGTACAGGCAGATCCACTTCCGCTGGGGCGCATTGGGACAGGGCAGCCGCACGGCATTGCCCATCTGTGGCCGCTTCCTGCAACTGGTGCTGAGCGATCCGCAGTTCCAGCACTACCACAAGCGCTTCCAGCCCTGCAAGGAGCCCATCGACGCTGCCCTCTACTCTGGTTGCTCAGCACTGGGCGAGGTCGAGGAATTTGACTCCACGATGATCGATCTGGAGAACGACTCCCTCTTTGTCCCCCTCACCGACGACATCAACCCCGACGAGAAACTCAAGACAGAAGACCCCGCAGTTCCCGACAGCGTCTAACCCCGTCATCGGTCTATCGCAATACTGGCCGCGGCAAGCCTCGATGAGGTGTGCCGCGGCCAGCATTTACCCCTGTGATTGCCTTTTCCCCCCCTGATGGCATTCTCATGGACTATGTTGCTGCTTGACAAGAGTCCTTTTCCCAAAAGTGTAAAAAAATTAGACGATTTTAAACCCTGAAGAGCGTTTTGGCGGTTTTCTCCTGATAATTATTTGTTTAAGCGTTTTGCGTAGAGTATATTTGTGACCATTATTAGTATAAACATTTAAATCTTTATAACAATGAAAAGAATCATTTTAACCCTCATGCTGCTGGTTGCTGCCACTGTGGCCATCTGTGCCCAAGACGTGCAGGAACAGACCGATATACCCGTGCTTAATAGTAATGTGGATGTGTTTTCGGCTACAATAGAAATCAGTCACGATGACCCTGAGGCAGTGATTTATTGGCGTTACAATTATTATGACTTGACGGGCTGGACTGACTGGAGCGAGTGGACGGTTTACACTGAACCAGTAGAGTTCAGTTTTATCGATCATCTTTATGTTATTGATTACCAGATTGAGTGCTTTGCCCTCAGCCCTGGTAAAACCGCCAGTGAAATAGTCGATTATGGCTTCAATGATGTTTATGTTGAATATGGCTACCCTCAAGTCACTCCGCCACTTGTTTATGCCCACCGTGTGGATGGCGGGAAGGGTCTCGCTGTCCGCATCGTTGATGGTCTATTTGGTGAAAATATTGGCCATCCCTATGCCGCTGAAAACAAGTATTCTGATTATAATTACTTATTGTATGTAGCCCAAGGACGTTATGTTAAACCTGAGCATTATTACTATAAAATCAATGGCAGTGATGAGTGGATAGAATATGATGGGGAAATTTATCTGGACCAGTATGGTGAATACAAGATAACTGCTAAAACCACAAGTGGAAATCTGGAAAGAGAAGTGGCCGCGACGGTGATATACGACTCCACGAGGTTCATTAGCCAGAGCGAAAGTACTATTGTCTGTGACGGATTGGTGTATTCGGTTAGCGATGATAATACGGCTTCTGTCCCTGATTATTATGTTGATTACTTGTGGCAAATGGTTTATCCCATCATTGCGCCTCAACGGCCTGGCGAAATTGTGATACCAGGTGTGATTCATGTCAATGACCGTGATTATACTGTTAATCGCATTGGCTATAATGCGTTAGATGGTTTCACTGGTGTGAGCATTCCCAGCACAGTCACCTCAATCATTGTGAATCGTAGTCATCTTTATTCTCATGAAGGTTATCCAAATCTCGCCTCGCTGACCGTAGAGGAGGGTAATCCGGTGTATGATTCCCGTGACAACTGTAATGCTGTTATCGAGACTGCAAGCAATGAACTTATCCTGGGATGCTATAACACGGTTATTCCGGGCAGTGTTACAGTGATAGGCTCACACGCATTCTACTTTTGCAATCAGTTGACGAGTATTACAATCCCTAGTTCTGTGACGGATATAGAGGATGCGGCTCTTTATTGTGGATGGCTGAGCAGCGTGGTTTGCTATCCGGTTACGCCTCCATCTGTTATGGAAAATTCTTTCTTTGTTTTGGCTTCCCCCGGTGAATGGACGACAACATTATATGTGCCCGCCGAGTCACTTGAGGCTTACCGCGCTCATGAGGAGTGGGGCAGGTTCTCGCGCATCGTGCCGTTTATCGGCGCCGGCCCTGGTGATGCCAACGGTGACGGCGTGATCAACGTGAGCGACGTGACGTCGTTGATTGACCTGTTGCTGAGTGGCGAGGACGAGCCCGCCTGGGTTGACGTGAACGGCGACGGCGTGGTCAACGTGAGCGACGTGACCACCCTCATCGACCAACTGCTTTCAGGCGACTGACGCCGATTATTTTCCTGCGATCGGCATTATCGTGACCCATCATGTGGGTCAGGGACGCTCGAGTGGCGTGCCCTGGCCCACAGTTTTTTGTCGGAAGTGTAAAAAAATTAGACAGTTTTTCACAAAAATGATTTCTGGTGAATATTTTTTTTCGCTATGGCTTGCACGTTCTCCCCTAAATTAATAACTTAGCGGTCAATTCATTGCAGGCGGTTATTTGGATGATGATGAGCCTGATGGTGCTAGGCCGATTGATGTTCTTTAAGAATAATGTTGCATTCAGACTGATGGTTCGCTTGCTATGGATAGAATTTGGTATCTACATGAATAGTTGTTATTAACCCTAAATAATTACAAAGATGAGAAAACAGATACTTACAACGTTGTTGTTGCTGCTGACGGCGGGTACGGCTGTCGCGTCAAGTTATTGTTACATCGATGATTTTGTCGTTCCAGCGGACATGATGGGTTCAGAAATCGTGGTGCCTGTCAAGGCTCATTTTGATGCCCGTGTCCAGGCGTTTGACGTGAGATTCACCATTCCTGAGGGCATCACATTTTCGGGTGTCGATGCGGGTTCCGATTTGGAGGTTCACTACTTGAACCAGCGGGGCCGTTCCATGATAAACTCGGTAACACCCTACACCAGCCAGAGGCAGGCCCTTGTGCAGTGTGCCACCACCGCTGATGGTTACTGGAAGCCGGATGGTGCAGACTCCTACGAGTGTTATGGTAAGGTCAAGTGGGAGGCCGGGGATTATGACGAGATGCTCCTGCTGTATCTCAACGTGTCGCCCGACTTTGTCGGAGGTGAGGTCACGGTCACCACGATACCCACGTCAACCGATGACACGCGCGGCGGCACTGTCCTCGAGAACGGTGATGATGGCCAGTCTGTTTCCATTGCCGCACAGTTCATGCCTGAGACTCCGATTATACCGTCGCCCGTGCCAGTGGTCACGTTTGATATGGATGAATCAGACAATCTGATTGTTAAAGTCCAGGGAGAGGGCGAACAACTGAGCGGATATATCCTGGTCAATGGCGAGGAAGCCTTCATTGTCGATGGATACGATACCTTCGAATGTGCTATTGAACCTGTCTATGATTACG
This sequence comes from uncultured Porphyromonadaceae bacterium, assembly GCA_946414395.1. Lineage (GTDB taxonomy): Bacteria > Bacteroidota > Bacteroidia > Bacteroidales > Muribaculaceae > Sodaliphilus. The sequence goes on from CAMKOE010000032.1 coordinate 16,608, forward strand.
GTAAGGTGATAGAGGTGCATGTGACTGGTCAACTGGGGGATTATCTGCCCAGCGAGGAAGTTGTTCTCTATTATGAGTTGGCAGCCAAGGAGAGGCCGCTATCCAGCCCGCCCGAAATCGTGTTTGAAGAGATGGAAAACGGTGTCATGATCAGAGTCATTGGAAATGGAGAGTTGTATGGCCAAGTTCTGATCAATGGAGCGTCGTTCGAAATCTACGGCGAACACAGTGTTGACTATTTCGTTGAACGGGTTTATGATGGAGCCCAAGAAATAATGGTGACGGCCTATGCTGTCGATGGCCCAGAGTATGTGCAAAGTGAGGAGGTCACAATGCAATACGTTTTGGCAGCCAAAGAGAGACCACTATCCAGCCAGCCCGTTATCGTGTTTGAAGACATGGGAGACGGTGCCATGATAACAGTCACTGGAAATGGAGAGTTGTATGGCCAAGTTCTTGTCAATGGCCAGGTGATGACTGATATTTCAGGCAACGGCTCTTTTTACTATTACGTTGAACGGGTTTATGATGAAGACCAAGAAATAATGGTGACGGCCTATGCTCTCGAAGGCCCAGAGTATGTGCAAAGTGAGGAGGTCACAATGCAATACGTTTTGGCAGCCAAAGAGAGGCCGCTATCCATCACGCCCGAAATCGTGTTTGAAGAGATGGAAAACGGGGTCAGAATCATGGTCACTGGAAATGGTGAGTTGTATGGTCAAGTTCTTGTCAATGACAATCAGATTGCCGAGATTTCAGGCTACGGCTCTTTTGAGTTTTATGTCCAAAAGTCAGATTTAGAATATATAATAATTACTGTGACGGCCTATGCACTTGATGGTCCGGAGTATCAGCAAAGCGAGACAATAACCTATCAATATGCGTTAGAACCACTACCATTGCCCGATTCGCCAGAACCCGTTATCACATTTACCGAGCAGAAAGATGGCGTGCTGGTCTGTGTTGACGGTAATGGGGAATTGCGTGTGACGATTAGTGTGAACGGTGACTACTATACTCGGGACGAGGCGTTACCAGATCACTATGAACACTTTTTCCCTGCTAGCGATGAGCCGCAGTTGATCCATGTTGAGGCCTATAACATTTTGTATTATTACAATCCCAGTCCCGTAGTCTATGCGGACTACACGATGCCGGCCAGGACTCCGGTGCCCCAATTTGATATACACCGGTGGGACGCTTTGAATGAGGATAATTGCTTTAAATCCGAGTGCTGCGGGGTTGGTGTCGAAGTCTCGAATGGGGTCGATGGCAAGGTCTATTGGCGCGTAAATAAGAATGAAGAGGGGTTTGGCCCATGGGAAGAAAGAAGTTTCGATGAATTAGAAATTGGCCTCTTGCTGATATGTGATGAACCCTTTGCCTATTATACTCTTGAGGTCTATGCAGTTGCCGATGGCTATATGCCCTCCGAGACGATTACATTTGGACATTTTGTCAAAACTTATGAGACTGGGGGCTGCTGGCCCTATGACTTTATCGAGGACGACATTTATTATATGCTGTTGGGTGATGGAAACGTTGGCGTGACTTTCAAGAGGGTGGATCAAGTTACCCAGATGAGTCAAGGCCAGTGTTATTCGGGTAACGTGGTTATCCCTGCCACGGTGACCCACGACGGCGTTACCTACAATGTTACCACTATCGGCCGTTATGCCTTTATGGACTGTGACATCGAGAGCCTGACACTGCCCGAGTCCATCACCCGAATCGAGCGAGGAGCCTTTGTCTGGACTCGACTGGGAAGCCCGCTCGTGATACCCAAGTCGGTTTCCGAAATTGAGATAGACTCCTTTGGCATGTTCGGTCCTTCACATGTCACGTCTGTCATTGTTGAGGACGGCAATGCCGTCTATGATTCCCGCGGGGACTGCAATGCGATCATCGAGACCGCTACCAATACTCTGATTGCTGGCTGTGCCAGCACCGTCATCCCGACAACGGTGACCAGCATCGGCGACTATGCTTTCATTGGTACTGGGATCGAGGATGTCACCATACCCGAGGGCGTCACAAGCATCGGCATCGGCGCGTTTAGGGAGTGCCAGATGTCGAGCATCGTGATTCCCAACACAGTGATTACTATCGGCGAGAATGCCTTCAGTTTTTGCTATAAGGTTTCACGCATCGAGATTGGTTGTGCGGTGACCGAGATAAGCAGTTATGCCTTCGGAGGCAATAATTCGCTCAAAACGGTGATCAGTCACGCTGTCGTGCCTCCAACCCGGACAGCGGGCCTGATGTATAACTTCGATCTGTTCTCGGACTATGAATCTGCGGCGCTTTATGTGCCCGCCGAGTCGGTGGAGGCTTACCGCGCTCATGAGGAGTGGGGCAATTTCTCGCGCATCGTGCCGTTTATCGGTGCCGGGCCTGGTGACTCCAACGGTGACGGCGTGATCAACGTGAGCGACGTGACATCGCTGATTGACCTGTTGCTGAGTGGCGAGGAAGTTCCCGCCTGGGTTGACGTGAACGGCGACGGAGTGGTCAACGTGAGCGACGTGACCACCCTCATCGACCAACTGCTGGGCGGTGGCCAGTGAGCCGCCCGACCAGCACGGTAGAGAATAACCTGTGGTGCCCCAGGGGTTGTCAAGAATTGACCCCTTGGGGCACCACTGGCTATTGGTGGATGGGTAATGCGTTGTTACTTGAGCACCTTGATGGCGCTGGTGCTGCCGTCGCTGTAGGTGGTAACGACAATGGTCAGGCCGCAGGGCTCGGGCATTTCCTGCCCCGCCAAGTTGTAGTAACGGACACCAACTACAGCCTTGCTGGCGTTAATCTCGCAGGCATCGACGAGACCGCCCTTAGCGACATAGGCATAGTAACCGAGAATCTCTCCTGTGTTGCTGTCGCGATCGAGGTGTACGCCGAAGGTGTAATTGTAGCCGACTCCAACGTAGTAACGGTTAGTGCCAGGGATGAGCGGGTTCTCATTAGCATCGCCCAGATAGGCCTCGGTCATGTCCTCGGGAGCGCCGTACGGGTGGCCATCTATCAGGAAGTAGAACGAGCAAATCTCGTAGAACTCAGGATAAATAACATCGTCAACATTGACATAGTCGCCATTCTGACCTTGGATCAGTTCGGTGTAGATTTTCTCGCCGTTTGCGTTATACTGGACGAGCCAGTATCCAAAAGGATGGGATTCGTCGCTGATTGAGGGAACATACAACCGCATCCAGGCATAGTCACTGTTTTCCTTGCCATCGGCCCAGGCATAGGCAATAACCGTGTACTGGGCGTCTGTTGCCGTTGGCTGGAAAGTGTAAGGATTCTCCACGATGACGCCGTCAACCATGAGCACGACGTTGTCGGGACTGGTGGCGGTGACAGTGAAGGTCTCCCTGTCGTAGGTGATGACAGGCTTGACGGCCCTGCTCAGGTCGGGCTGGAAGCCCTCGAGGATGATGTGGATGAGCAGGGTGATGTCGCCTATGTTGACCTCCTGGTCGCCGTCCACGTCACCAACGGGATCGGTGTCGCCCGCCATGATGAGATTGAGGACGATATTGACGTCATGGATGTTCACCTCGCCGTCGCCGTTCACGTCGCCCGTGATGATGTCTCTCTCGATGGTCTTGACGTGGTTGAAGTACTTCCACCCATAGGCTGTCAGGTAATCGGGCAACGACGCTGCTGGGACATAGAGTGTCGCATTGGTGTAAGTATTCATGGTGAACACGTTCTCATCTAGCATGGCCGGTACGGCCACGGGATGGGAAATGACCTTGGCAAGGGCGTCACAGGCCGTGAATGCGTTGGGGGCAATCTGGCTGATGCCTTGATGAATGGTCAGGTAGGCCAGCGCGGTACATCCCTTGAACGCTTCCTGGCCAATCGCCGTTACCGAACTGGGCAAGACCACACTCCTCAAGTGGTTGCAACGGGCAAACGCATAATCGTTGATTGTGGTAATACCACTGGGAATGACGCAATCGATCAATTCCTTGCCGTCGAGGTAGAGGTAGCCTCCCCACAAGTAAAATGGCGTGGAGTCAAATGCGTCAAAGTGGATGCGGCACCAGGCGGCCAGGTCGTCGATAAACACATGGGATAATTGGAAGCATCCGTTGAAGGCATGTTCGGCGATTGATGACAATGTGCCGGGCACCTCAAGGCTGTCCAGCGACAAGCATAGGCTGAATGCTGAATAACCGATGCTCTGGAGGTGACTGGGGAGTGTGACCCGCTTCATGCTGGTGCAGCAAGCAAACGTGTTATCATTGATAACCGTCAGGCCATTGCCCAGTGTCGCATATCGCAAGGATGAGTTGTTGGCTAGTGCATAAGCGCCCAGTTGCTGCACGGCATCGGGAATCGTGATTCCGGTTAATGACCAGCAATAGTGGAAGGCGTAATCGCCGATGGTCTTGACCGTAGAGGGCAGGGTGATGCTTCTCACATGCTCGCAGCCGTCAAACGCATGCTCACCGATGGACTCGATGCCCTCGCCCAGGGTGATGCTGGTCAAGCCCTTGAAGCGGGTGAAGGCATAATCGTGGATGGCCGTCACGGCGCTATCGGGAACGATGATGTCGTGAGCCTCCTGCCCGTCGATAAACAGATGGGATGCGATTGTCAACGGGTTGGCCGAGGTGTTGGCAAATGTGATGCCGCACCAGGATGCGATGTCCTGAATCCTGACGTCGGTAAGGCTGGTGCAACCCTCAAAGGCATTTTTCCCGCTGTTGATAATCGATGACGGAATCGTGATGGATCGCATGCCGGCACATTTCCAGAAGGCATGATTGTCGATGGCGTTGACGCGATAGGTGGCGCCGTCGATAGTAATGCGCTCGGGGATGGCAACACTATCGTTGCTGCCCACGTATCTTGACAGGGCGGCCGTGGAGTCGCTGGTAGCCCGGTAATAGAAGTCGTCCTGCGACATCAAGCCCTCGTTGGTGACAAGGATGTTCTCAAAGTTCATCCACGGCTCGGTGCTCTTGTAGATGCTCTCACTCTCGATGGTCACCGTGAGGATCGCGCTCGCATAGGTGTCGCTGTTGAAGGTGCTGGACTTGGCCGTTGGCGGGATTTTGCTCTTGCAGGTCACAATGCCCAGATTGGGACAGTCAAGGGCGCCTTCCCCAATGGTCAAGTTCTGGGGATTGAGGATTATACTTGACAAACGGGAACAATTGCCAAATGCATGGTTGCCGATGCTGGTTACGCTTTCAGGAATGATGACGCTGGCTAGCCCCGAAGAATAGAACGCCCACTCGCCGATGGTGATGATATTGTCGGGCAAATGAATCGAGTCCAGACTGGAGCACTTCTTGAAAGTGCTGGCACTGATGTCGCTGATGCCGCTGCCCAGGGTCACACTGCTCAGACTCACGCAATTCTCAAAGGCCGACTGGCCGATGCTGGTCACGGCGTCACTCAGGTGGACCTGTTGCAGATTGGTGCAGCGGCCGAAGGCGTTGTTGCCGATACTCGTGATGGTGCCGGGAATGACAATGTTCTTGAGGCTGGTGCAGTGCTCAAAAGCAAAGTGCCCGATTTCATTGACCGTGTAAACCGTGTCGCCAATCTCGATGGTCTCGGGGATGACAACGCTCTCGCTGCTGCCCTTGTAGGCGCTCAGGCAGGCCGTCCGCTCGCCGTTGTGGATGAAGTGCATGCCGTCGATCGAGGCGAAGTCCTCATCAATGGGGATGATCTTGGTGAACTGGCTCCAGGGATTGGTCTCGCGGTATAACTCGACGAGGGCATAGGGCACGTATAGCGATGCGTTTTGATACACTGAATTGGAAAAACAACTGGCTCTAGCCGAGGGCAGATTGGGACAGTAGCACGTCAGGGTTTCGATATTGGAGTTGGCAAAAGCCTTGTCGCCGAGTGTCAGGCTGGTGGACATTATCGTGACCGTGGACAGGTTGGCGCAGTTCATGAAGGCAGCGCTGCTGATCTGCCTGACAGTCTCGGGTATGATGAGTTGGGTGAGTCCTGTGCCGTTAAAAGTGTTGTCGGCAATGGTGGTCACTTTTGCAGGTATGTCGATGCTGGTGATGCCGGCACAACCTTTAAAAGCACTTGAACCGATGCTAGTGATGTTGTCGCTCAGGTTTATGCCAGTGAGGCTCTTGCAGCCAGAGAAAGCCTCTTGTCCGATGCTGGTCACGGTGTCGGGGATGTTGATGTCCTTTAGGCTCTCGCAATACTTGAAGAGATTGGATGCTATGGCCTTGATGCCGCCTCCCAGGGTCACCTTGGTCATGCTCTTGCAACTCTCAAAGGCCGAGGCCCCGATGCTGGTCACATTGTCGGGGATAATGAGGTATCTCATACTCTCACAATTCTTGAAGGCTGTTGGCCCGATGGACGTGATGCCGCTGCCCAGGGTCACCCCGAGAAAAGCCTTGCAGTTCTCAAAGGCCGAAGTGCCGATGGTGGTCACGTTGTCGGGGATGCTGATGCTCTTAAGGCTCTTACAATCCTTAAATACTGTGTTGGAGATGGCCTTGACGCCGCCTCCCAGGGTCACTTCGGTCAACCACTCGCAACCCTCAAAGGCCGAGATGCCGATGCTGCTCACGTTATCGGGGATGGTAATAGCCTTCAAGCCGCTCTTGGTGAACGCACGCTCGCCGATGCTGATCACTCCATCAGGTATCTCGATTGACGTCAGGGCGCTGCAATTGGCAAACATGTAGATATTTATAGCCTTGAGTGCAGGGCTCAGTTCAACCTGGTTGAGCGCGCTGCAATTCTGGAATGCAGATGTGCCGATTGCTGTGACCGACGATGGAATGGCCACTTGCCTGATGCCAGAGCCCCAAAAGGCCGAATTGCCGATCGTGGTAACCGACGACGGGATGGTGATGCTTGTCAAGCCTGAACACATGGAGAACGCCCTGTCATTTATTGCGGTGACCTGGTATTGGGTTCCGTCATATGAAACAGAATCGGGGATGATCAAGTCCCCGGTGATTTTGTAAGTGGGGTTTTGGCAGACTGCCACCTGATGATCTCCGGTGATGATGTAGGTGATGCCGTTCTTCAGGAAGTCAAAGGAAGGTGATGTGCCACTGTCCTCGGGAAAAACGCCGTGTAGCATGGTGTGATTATAAGATGGCGTGAACCCGCCGCCATTCATGGCGTCGAGCGCATAATAGCCATCATACATGCCGTCCCAACCCCAGTTGACGTGAAACTTGCTCCCGTCATAGCCGTCGAGGATGAAATTGTGAATCATCGTGACGCTCCTGCCGCAGTAGATGACAGGCCTCTGGGCACTCAAGTCCTCGATAATCAAGCCCATCCATTCCTCGTCGCTGTAGTCCGATCGACTCAATAGTTTGGCTTCTTGATTATAGCCGAATTTCTTGATTCCTGAGAGTTGGTCGGACATGAAGGCGGCACTGCTGCCGATGGTATAGTCCATCTTGCTGGCTTGTCCGCAGTAGCGCATCAGCGTGGATACGGCATCGGCCTGCTCCTGGGTGTAAGCGCCCTCAGGGTATGTGTCGAGCATCAGGTTCCATTCTGCTGACGTCGCGGGCAATTCCGCAACGCGCAACCCCTGGGAGGTATAATAGGCTGGCAAGGCCGGCAATATAGCCGGGTGTTTCCAGTATTTCATTACTTGGGCCATTGAGGTTGCCACACAACCAGTCACGCATGGTTTGCCGTCCACGGTAGGGCACATGTTTCGATAGGGCGTTCGCTGGCCCCATTCGGTCGTGATCAATTGGGGCACCACGGTTGTTGAGGACCGCACCACGGCGGTCTGTGCGCCAGGATGGGCGATAAGGTATTCGACCTGTTCGGCATACTGGTCAAGCATCCATCTCAGGTTGTCGGGGACATTGCTGGCGTCAAAGGGGCCATTGCCGTAGGCGAGCACCTCATTGGCCCTGTCGTCGCCAGCGATGATGATAAATGTGATGCCGTCATCAGCATTAAACACGTAGTAGTCGGCCGCCCCCTGGCGTGCTGATGACGGGCGAGTGTGGGACAGCGTCCATGAAACTTCAGAGTGGTTGTAGCGGGTGCCACCCGGGTGTGATGTCATGAAGTGTGCAGCAATCTCCCGTGCCGCATCGGCGTCTATCGGTGCTGCATTGGCCGTTACTGCTACTAGCGTGAGCAGGATTGCGGCAAGAGACATGGTATGTTTTTTCATAATCATTAATAGGATATTATTTTATTGTGGTTGTGGATGAATGCGTTATTGCATGCGTGCGTCGGTGGCGAGCAGGCGGTGGCCCAGTCGGCAATAGATGCACTTGCGGGCCTCGCAGTAGTTGCGGCGCAACTGGATGAGCGCTTGACTGGTGAGGGCGTCGTCACACTTGATGCCGGCTTGGCGGAACATGGCGACGATGCTGTTCTGCTCGGGACGCAGGTCCTCGAGCAGGGCGATGGCGCGGTCGGTCATCTGGTAGTCGTCGGTCATCTCGCCGCGGGCATAGTAGAGCGGGGCGACCGTGTTGATGAGCACGATGTCGATGCTGCTCGAAGAGAGGGCGCGGCCAGCCCCTGGTGACGGCTTGCCGAAACTGTAGTGTGTCGTCCAGTAGCCGCTCAACTCGATGTCAAACAGTTGGCGAAACTGCTTGGTGTCGCTGGCATTGATGATGTCGTTCATCAGGTTGAAGCCGCCGAGCACAAACTGGGCCAGCAGGGCGATGCGACGATAGGGGAAGTTCTGCGGACGGCTGCGGAACAGGCGCCATGCCGTTCCCTCGATGGGGCGCAGCGAGAATTTGTTGGCCAGGAAGGCATATTCGCGTGTCAGTTGCTGGAAGTAGGGCTCGCTGTCGTGGGCACCGTTCAACAGACCGGCCTGGCCGAACAACAGGGCCTCGACCTGCAGGATGGAGTCGCTGTGCTTGTGCAGCAGGCGCAATGGCGTGACCCTTGCCAGCCGCTCGAAGGCGTCATTATTGATGCCAAAGCCCAGCGTCCTGGCCAGCATCACGTAGCAGATGTCCTCCCAACTGCCGTGGTAGCGGTCATACAGGTCCCGAACGCGGTCCACCTTGCCGTGCAGCCGCTCGAAGGCCAGTGCCTCGATCCACTCGGTGACGGTGAGCGGTGGCACCTCACGCAGGCGGGACGCGCAGGGCAGTTCCACCTGGGCATTGACCAGGCGGTCATAGCACTCGTTGAACCGGGGCGAGACACGCAGTTCCACCTGGGGGATGCGCTCGCCGTTGATGCGGTGGACGGGCGCGTCGTCCTTCTCGACGACGTGCAGAATCACGCTGTCGTAGGCCGGATCCTCGTCGTGATGGTGGCGCTTCCAGTCGCTGGCGCGCACGTGAATCTCGACGTTGCCCACCCACAGGCGGCCGTCGATCTCAACCTTAGCGTTAAAGAAATCGGGACCCGAATCGGTGTTGAGCAGGCCAGGGTCAATGACGCGCACACGGCAACCGTCGCCCGTCACCATGTCCTCGCTCAGCCATAGCCGATGTTGCCAGATGTATTGCAGCAACCCCTCCATCAATGATTCATTTTTGCTTTGTTTACTGCTGGCGAATATACTACTTTTTCGGGTTTCCACATATATTAAATAAGCCCAAAAGTGCTTCGCGAAAGAATTTTTTGAAATTTCTGCCAAAAAATTTGGTCAGGTCAAAAAGTCGCCGTATCTTTGCACTCGCTTTTGAAAGGTACCTTAGCTCAGTGGTAGAGCAGTGGACTGAAAATCCGCGTGTCCCTGGTTCGATCCCCGGAGGTACCACATCAAAAACACGAAGCGACCGACTGCCCGCGCAGCCGGCCGTTTTTTTGTTGGATATAAGGGAAATGGCCATGCCTGTGATGAAAATTGGAAAAAGTTGATTACCTTTGTGGGTCAATTTAAATCAAGGATTCTATCAACCGATATTAACTTCAAAAATATAAGACAATGAAACAAATCTTCCGCTTTTCCCTCCTGCTGCTGGCTCTCCTGCTGCCAGCAACCGCAACGGCCTACAACTTCGAGGTCGACGGCATCTACTACAACATCAACGGCAACGAAGTCACTGTCACGTATAAAGGATATTATGAATCCGATTATCAAAATGACTATTCAGGTAACGTGACCATTCCCGCCACTGTTACTTACAACGGAACCACCTACTCTGTCACCTCCATCGGCTATGGTGCGTTCTATGGTTGCAGTGGCCTGACGGGCGTAGAGATTCCGAATTCCGTCACTTCCATCGGCGAACTTGCATTCTCTGATTGCAGTGGACTGAGTAGTTTAACTGTGGCAAGTGACAATACCTCATATGATTCCCGTGACAACTGTAATGCCATTGTTGAAACGGCTTCTAACACGTTGATAGCTGGATGTAAAAAGACTGTTATACCCAATACCGTCACTTCCATCGGCAGTAGTGCGTTCTTTGTTTGCAGCGGTCTGACAAGCATAACGATACCGAATTCCGTCACTTCCATCGGCAGAATGGCGTTCTCTCGTTGCACTGGCCTGAGGAGCGTTACGATTGGGAATTCTGTCACTTCCATCGGTGATGAAGCGTTCTGTCGTTGCAGTGGTATGACAAGCCTGACGATTGGGAATTCCGTCACCTCCATCGGCTCTTTAGCATTCTATGGCTGCAGTCGTCTGAGGAACTTGTCGATACCGAATTCCGTCACTTACATCGGCAGAGAAGCGTTTGATGATACGGAGTGGTTTGATAATCAACCCGATGGTCTTGTTTACGCTGGGTTGGTAGCTTATAAGTACCAAGGCAGGATGCCCGAAGGGACACATATCATTATAACTGATGGAACGAAAGGTATCGCAGGTGGTGCGTTCTATGATTGCAGTAGACTGACGGGCGTGACGATTCCGAATTCCGTCATTTCCATCGGCGAAGATGCGTTCTGCCGTTGCAGTGCTCTGACAAGCGTGACGATTCCGGACTCCGTCACCTCCATCGGCGCTCATACGTTCTATTGGTGCTATGGCCTAACGAGCGTGACGATTGGGAATTCTGTCACCTCCATTGGCTATGAGGTATTTGCTGGCTGCAGTGGCCTGACGAGCGTGACAATCCCGAATTCCGTCACTAATATCAGTTATGATGCGTTCTCTGGTTGCACTGGCCTGACAAGCGTGACGATTGGGACTTCCGTCACTTCCATCGGCGAAGGTGCGTTCGGTGGTTGCACATCATTGGATACACTCAATTACAATGCAGTAGAGTGCGCTGATTTCGGTTCAACGGAAGAGACTAATCCTTTCGAAAAAAATCCTTTCTATAAAAATATCTCGACTGTCAATATTGGAAATAGTGTACAGAGGATTCCTGCCTATTTTGCATGCGGTTTTACCAAATTGACGAGCGTGACAATCCCGAATTCCGTCATTTCCATCGGCGAATATGCCTGCATGGGTTGCAGTGGGCTTACGAGCGTGGAGATTCCAAATTCCGTCAC
>CAMKOE010000033.1 GCA_946414395.1 uncultured Porphyromonadaceae bacterium
TCAACAAGGACGTCACCGACCTGCTGGCCGGCAAGGAAGTGGCCATGCCCACCTATAACTTCAAGACGGGCCAACGCGAGTACCTGGGCAATACCCTCAAACTCGAGCAGGGCGATATCCTGCTCATGGAGGGCATCCACGGCCTGAATCCCGAACTCACCCGCAACATCCCCGATGACCAGAAGTTCCGCGTGTTTGTGTCGGCCTTGACCACGCTCAACATCGACGACCACAACTGGATAGGCACCTACGATAACCGACTGCTGCGCCGCATCATCCGCGACCACAAGTACCGCGGCTGTGCAGCGCTCGACACCATACGCCGCTGGCCCAGCGTGCGCCGCGGCGAGGACAAGTGGATCATGCCCTTCCACGAGAACGCCGACGCCATGTTCAACTCGTCGCTGCTGTTTGAACTCGCGGTGATGAAGAATTACGCGCTGCCCATCCTGCAACAGGTGCCCAGCAGCATGCCAGAGTATGCCGAGGCTTCCAGGCTCATCAAGTTCCTGAATTACTTCGAGCCTCTGGACGAGAAGGACATCCCCAGCACGAGCCTGCTGCGCGAATTCCTGGGAGGCAGCAGTTTTCACTACTAACGGTACCGAGTGGGCCCTATTGTGATGCGCAATAGGGCCCACTAAGCATTTAAAAAATAATAATTACAATAAACCCTCATCAGAATATTAACATCCAAAACATACCCAACCCAATGATTGACAATACAGCAAGTGCCACGGCACAGCACCCCACCTCCACCTCCAAGGACCACATGTCACTGGAGGACTTCTGCGGAACAATCAGGCGCATGGAGTCACAAGGCCAGGACGGCATCTCGCTTTTTAACCAAGTGATCTCGCAGGGATATGCCCCCGACCTCATCGCCGAGGACGAGTACCAGCACAGTCGCCGCCTGGAACGCATCACGACCGAGATTACCCGCCGTTTCCACCAGGAAGGGCTGCGCATGGTGCTGGTCGCCGGGCCGTCGTGCTCGGGCAAGACCACCACGTCGCGGTTTCTCAACCACATGCTGCGCGACAACGGCATCCAGCCCTGTGTCGTCTCGCTCGACAACTATTTCCTCAACCTCGACCAGCGCCCTCTTGACGCCCATGGCGAGATTGACTATGAGTCCTTCTATGGACTGGATCTCAAGCAGTTGGGACGCGATGTGGCCAGCCTGTTGTCGGGCGACCAGGTGTCAATGCCCACCTATGACTATGTCAAGGGCGAGCGCGCCTACCGCGGCAACACGCTCAAACTCGAGAGCAACAGCCTGCTCTTCCTCGAGGGCCTGCACGCACTCAATCCCCAGTTGGTGCCCGAAATTGATGAGGAACTGAAGTTTAAACTCTTTGTTACCGCCCAGGCGACCATCTACTATGGCGAGAAAGCGGGACTGGGAGAGCATGATAACCGACTGCTGCGACGCATCTACCGCGACTACAACAGCCGTGGAGCCAGTGCCCTGCAGACGCTCCAGTGGTGGCCAGGCGTGCTGCGAGGCGAGCACATGTGGATTCTGCCTTTTGCCAGCCATGCCGACGCGTGGTTCAACACGTCGATGGTGTTTGAATTCTCGGCCATCAAGCCTCGCGTGCTGCAACTGCTCAACGAGGTGCCCGAGAGCGAACCCATGGAATATGAGACCGCTAAACGCTTGGGAGGCATGCTGGAACGCATCGCCCCGCTAACCCACGAGGACTTTGTCGCCATCGCACCCAAGCGCAAATTCCTGCTCAGCAACGAGAGCAAATAACTCTAATATACTATCCAAACTACACAATTAATGGCGCTCGATGGGCGCCATTAATCTATTATAGTTGATACAAGACTTTTTTATTCATCATCGGGGTCGCTGACCACCTGGAAGTCCTTGTTCTCGTCCTCGTAGTCGCTTTCCCAGTACTCCTCGCTCCATTGCTTGGCGCCCGAGTCCACCATCTTGCCGCCCGCGTCGGGTGCTTCGTCCTCGAGGTCGTCGGCGCCAAAGATGAAGTCGTCCTCGCTCTGCTCGCGGTGGCGCTCGTCCAGGTCATGGTGGGTCAGCGTCTCGGGGATGCGGTTGCGCTCATCATTGATGGTGCGCCACAGCAGATCCTTCAATTCGGTCAGGCCCATCTGGGCGACACTGGAGATAAAGACCACCGGGAGGTCATCGGGTACCTCGGGACGCATCTGCTCGATGAGTTCCTCGTCGAGCATGTCACACTTGGTGATGGCCAGCACACGTGGTTTCTCGACCAGGTCGGGGTTAAAGGTCTCCAACTCGCGGCACAGGATGCCATATTCCTTGCGGATGTCGTCGCTGTCGGCAGGTACCATGAACAGCAGCACAGCGTTGCGCTCAATGTGGCGCAGGAAGCGCAGTCCCAGGCCTCGGCCCTCACTGGCACCCTCGATGATGCCGGGGATATCGGCCATGACAAATGACTGCTGCCCTCGGTAGGACACGATACCCAAGTTGGGCTCGAGCGTCGTGAAGGGGTAATTGGCAATCTTGGGCTTGGCGGCGCTGATGACGCTCAACAAGGTTGATTTTCCCGCATTGGGGAATCCCACAAGACCCACGTCGGCCAGCAATTTCAACTCCAGGATGACGGTCTTCTCGACTCCCTTCTCGCCCGGCTGGGCAAAGCGCGGCGTCTGCCGCGTCGCTGTCTTGAAGTGCTGGTTGCCAAGTCCCCCGCGGCCACCGCGCAGCAGGCGCACGACCTGGCCGTCCTGGGTCACGTCACACAGGAACTGGCCCGTCTCGGCATCATAGACCGCCGTTCCGCAGGGCACCTCGATGATACGGTCCTCACCGTCCTTGCCCGAACACTGGTTCTCACTGCCGGCCTGGCCGTCGGTTGCAAACACGTGGCGCTGGTACTTCAAGTGGATGAGCGTCCACAGGTTGCGGTTTCCCTTCAGGTAGATGTGGCCGCCACGGCCGCCGTCACCGCCGTCGGGGCCGCCCTTGGGGACATACTTGGCGCGGTGCAGATGGGCCGAACCGGCGCCGCCCTTGCCACTGCGGCACATGATCTTCACATAGTCGATAAAATTGCTCTCTGCCATAACTGTCTGTATTTTGGCTGCAAAGGTAATGTATTTTTTTCAATAACCCTCACCCCAGTCCAGTCAACCTGCACGTCAAGGTAAAGGAATAGGTATGGTAAAGGCCTGTCAAAGTACTCCGAGCCTCTGGCTCGGAAAAAAAGGAAACTAAAACTGAAAACTAAAAACTTATTCGTACCTTTGCCCTCGCTAAACACGTTACATAACACAACAACACTATGATACTGGATTCTATCACGTGGACCGCGAGTCCCAACCTGTTTTCATTCGGTTCAATCACCGTGCGCTGGTACGGACTGATGTTTGCCATCGGCTTCCTGGTGGGCTATGAGATCGTTTACCGCATCTTCCGCCACGAGGGGGCCCGCGAGAGTTGGGTGGGCAGCCTGTTCATCTATGTGGTGGTGGCCACCATCGTGGGAGCCCGCCTGGGACATGTCTTCTTCTATGACTGGGACTACTACAGCCAGCACCTGGGCGACATTCCCAAGATATGGGAGGGCGGCCTTGCCAGCCACGGTGGCACGCTGGGCATCATGCTGGCCATCTGGCTCTATAGCCGCCTGGTGACCCGCAAGCCCATGCTGTGGACACTGGACCGCCTGGTGGTGCCCGTGGGCTTTGTCGCGGCACTCATCCGCATCGGCAACCTGATGAACCATGAAATCTACGGCGGCGAGACGTCGTTGCCCTGGGGTTTCCGCTTTATCGAGAACATCGGCCAGTGGATGCAGGGCGCCGCACCCGTATTCACCGCCCCGTGCCACCCCACGCAGATCTATGAGGCATTGTTCTACCTGTTGACCTTTGCCGTGTGCCTGCTCATGTACTGGCGCTGGCGCTGCCAGGAGCGCGAGGGACTGATCTTCGGCGTGTTCATGCTGGGCATCTTTGTGCCGCGCTTCTTCATCGAGTATATCAAGAACGTGCAGGAGCCGTGGGAAATCGCCATGCGAGCCAACTGGGGCATCGACCAGGGCCAACTGTTGAGCATCCCGTTCATCGTGCTGGGCATCTGGCTCATTGTCAGGGCCATGCGCCGGCCGCGCGTGCCGCTCGAGTACCCCGACCGCTTTGCCGACGAGAAAACCGACAGAAAACAATAAATTCAGCAAAAAACTATTCAACCATCATGAAAGTTGCTCTCCGTTATTATATCCTGCTGGCGCTGGCAGCGCTGCTGTGCTGCTGCACCGCCAACAAGCCCACTAAAACCACCACTATGGATAATGAACTCAAGACCCAACCAGGGTCACCCGTCATGATCGATGACACCACTGTGGCAGGCCTCATCGCCTATTATCCCCAGTTCAGCCGCATCGACCTGGTGTGCGGCAAGATGCCCTCTCAGCAGGACACCAATGTCATCTTCTGCGCCGAGGCGGCTTTCACCCACGAGTTGCTCGACGAGTTTGCCCACAGCAACATCGACGGTGACCACGTCTGTGGCGGACAGCGCTACAAGGGGGCCAAGTGCCTCGATAACAGCGGCGCGTTTGCATGGTTCATGGACACGACGTGGGAATTTGTCCACGGCGAGTACGGCGAACTGCTCGACAGCGTGGCAGCGGCAGGCGGCATGGGGTTTGGCCAGGCCATCATCATCCATCAGGGTGAGAGCATCCGCCCACTGTGGCGCGATGGCGTGAACCAGTACCGTGCCCTGTGTGAGAAAGACGGGCGCCTGTGCATCGTCGATAGCCGCAAGGCCATTGATTATGAAGATTTTGTGAAATTGCTGGAGCAATTCGCACCCACCCATGCCCTCTACCTGGACATGGGCGCCGGCTGGAACCACTCCTGGTGGCGCGACAAGGGCGGCAAGACCCACGAAATCCACCCTGTGGCCGACAAGAGCCGCTACTGCACCAACTGGATTACCTTTTATAAGTAAATCCTCCCCTATCGGGGTTAAAAGACAAGAAAGACAAGAAAGACAAAAACTTAAATAATTGTCGTTCTTGTCTTTCTTGTCTTCAAAAATCAGGAGCGCTGAGGCCCGTGTAATTTCGTTTTCCTTCTAGACCACGGGAGCGGTGCGGATGTGGACATCGGCCTGCGGGAAGGGAATCTCGATGCCGTTCTCATTGAGAACACTGTAGATGTTTTCCTTGATAACGGCAATGTCGGCTACCTGGGAGGCGACGCGCACCCACACGATGACCAGCAGGTCCACGCTGCTCTCGCCGAAGTTCTGGAACAATACCTGTACCCCCTTCTTGGGGTCATAGCAGTCGAGCCGGCTGATGCGCTCGATAATCATCTCGCGCACCTGGTCAATCTTGCTGCCATAGGCCACACCGACAGTGACCTTGGCCATCTCGTAGCCGTGGTTGCGGGTCATGTTCTTGAAATTCTTGGTAAACAACTGGCTGTTGAGGAAGGCGATGACCGAGCCATCGGTGGTCTCGACCAGAGTACTCTGGTAATTGATGTTGCTCACCTTGCCGCGCACGCCGTCACACTCGATAACGTCGCCTATCTTGACGCGCCCGTTCATGAGCGAGAGACCATAGAAGAGGTTCTCGAGGGTATCCTTCATGGCAAAACCGATACCGGTCGAGAGGCCGGTGAGGATAAAGGTGATGCCCGTGCGGCTGACGTGCAGCGTCACCAGCACGATGTAGATGTAGATGCCCCAGCCGATATACTTGATGATGTTCATCGACAGGGTGACAGCCTTGGACGCGGCTTTGACCTTGGCCTTGGCATTAGGATCGTCCTCGATGACTGTCTGGATATCAATCTCTGCATCGGCATCGACGTCATTCTCGCGCTCATACAGCGAGATGGCCCGTGCCTCGGCTCGGTTCTGCTTCCACAACTGGTAGCCCTGGATGAACAGGTAGATGATGTAGTTGAACACAAAGCCAAATGCCACGCATGCCAGTATCCTGTCCAGTGACAGCACGACGAAGCCCGGCTGGTTGACAAACTTGTAGCGGAAGATGTGCTGGCACCACTGCGTCAAGTCAAACACCCGCGCCGCCCAGTAGATCGACAGCCCCACACTCAAGGTGGCAGCGATGGGCACAATCATCTTATAGACGGCGTCATAGAACCACGTCGTCCTCACGTCGGCATCATCGGGAATGTGCTTGCGCTCATAGGAGTGCAGCAGGTCATAGATGACGGTGATGGTCTGAATCAGGGTCAACTGCATGATCCACCAGATGAGCACCTGCACGCTCATCAGCGTGTAGCCCATCCAGGCCATGACCGTCGACACGGCCATGACGATGAGAGAAATCCACGAGTAGAACACGTCGCTGCGCGGCACAGCCCGATTGTGGCGCCGATTGATGACCAACTGCCAGACGGTAAAAATGAGCAGCAGGATAGGGAATACCAGATTCACCACCGTGCTGGGCAGGAACACGATGCGGAAGAAGAACACCACAAAGCCCAACAGCAGCACTGGCACATAGAGCATGATGCCGCTCTTGACCGTATCACCGCTCACGCGGATGATGATCGACAGGGTGATGACGGCTATCAGCCAGGCATACTCGCTCAGCAGACGAGTGGCCATGATCATGAAGTTGTTGTCGGTGACATACGAAACAATGACCGTGGCGATGCCAAACACGGCCGCCGCCCCACAGATGATGATGCACGAGCGCTTGGGCAGGAATTTCCTGTAGGTGGCACTCGACAGGAAATTGCGCGGTATCAATTTGATAATCAACCAACTCAGTCCCAACGCGCCAAGGATATAGACGGCCATGAAGATAAACAGGAAGCCAATGAGCGGTCCGCGCCACTCACTGCGGACCTTGCGCGAGCGGGAATATTTCTCGGCAATATCATCCTTGCTGTTCTTCCAGTTATAGTCCAATCGATCAAGTATCTTGAAATAACTCTGCCCGCCGTTGACAAACACACTCTGGCGGATGCGCTCATACATCGAGAGGGCATAGTCGTTGAGTCGCTTGGCCTTCTGCGCCACCCACTGGCGCTTCTCGTGGTTGTCTTTCATCGTCTCGCGCGCACGCCGGATGTCGTTCTCGATGAACTTGGCCAGATAGATGCAACTGTCGCGCGTGAGGCGCATCTGGGGAGTCTTGAACTGATTGTCCGAAATGTTGTTGAGCGCCTGGACCAGATGCTCATACTGGGCAATCTGCTCGTCCTGCTGCTGCTCAAACTGCTTGAACGAGTGCGTGCGCGACACGCGCTTGTACAATTCGGTGGCCTGACCGCAGGCATAGGCCAAGTCAAAGACGTTCTGCTCCTTCTGGCTATAGAGCATCAACTCGATGTTGTTGCACAGTTCCAGGTCGCGGCCGATGCTGCGCTGGAACTGCTTGTTGCGCTGCTCGAAACGCTCGGCACGGGCCTTCTGCTCCTTGTGGGTTTCACTCAGTTCCTCACACAGCACCCCCAACGTCTGCGCCATGTTGCTCTCCTTGAGCACCGCCCCTGCCGGCAGGGCCATTACCAGCAACAGCAGCAACATTAATATCTTTTTCATTTTTTTCATGATTGAAATTGTGGCCGCAAAGATAATGATTTTTTGGTCATATTGCCTACAACCAGTACCATTACCATTGCTATTTAGACATCATTTCACTTCTTTCCTCCTTCACCAATATTTTCCCAAACCCCATCTAAAAAAAACAATTCTTGTAAAAAATAGCAGTTGACCCAACCCTGCGGGGCTAATGCGAATTACGCGAATTAGTATTAAATATTTTTCGTGTAATACGTTTTCTTAGCGAAATTAGCATAAAAAAACTTCTAGGGCCAACTGCTGTATCGTTCCCAAATAAAATTCTATTTTTTTCCAGAATTGCTCTTCAATTCCCCGTAACGGCAGAATAGTGAATCAAGTGGGCGACGCATGACAAAAAGGGTGGGCGACTCCCTGATTGCAGGAGTGCCCACCCTTTTTTAAAGTGTGTGGATCACTTAATCCTTAATGAGCGATCTTCATTCCGCAGGCTTGTCCCATACAAAGACGAAGCGGCCACCTGTGTACAGGTCACTGCCGTTCAACAGCAGGAAGTTCACGTCATAGGAGTTACCATCGTTGCTGACATAGCAATAGCCAGAGTAGTCAGAACTGAAGTAAGCGTAGTAGCCCCAGTAGTTGAGAGGAGTACCGTCATCAACGGTAGCGGCACCATTGCTCAACAGGTTGAACTGGAAGTTAGACATGTCGATGTCCTCCTCATAACCGTTGTACAGGTAATAGAGCGGGGAAATGATGCGATACTTGTTGGTACCCTCAACGTTGATGATGGGCACGTTCTCGGCAACCATGGGCTCGCTGTACCAGGTGTAGTCAGTAATCGTGCAAGTGCCGGCAGGCAGCAACTTGGGCTTTTTGACATTGACAACCACCTGATGGATGGGCGAATCAAACGGGCTGGCCGAAGCCACGTCAGCATCATTAAGGGTAATGGTGATGGAACGCTTGTCACCCCAGTCAAGGTTTTCAGCAATCACATAGATCGTTGCAGTCTCTTCGCCAGCAGCAAAATTAACCGTGTTGCTCTGCAACTTGATGTTCTCGCTCGAGGTTGTCGCAGTGACGGTCGTCGAATAGGCCTCGGTCGAGTAGGTTCTCGTGATAGTCACGGGAATGGTGATAGCCTCATCCTCGGTCTCTTGATTAATCGTCTTGCTTGTAAAGGAGATGTTGGGCATTGCGGGATGATCATAGATGGCCCCCACATTGTCGGTGTCACAACTGGTCAAACCAGCGGCAACGACTGCCAATCCTAAAATATATTTACCTAATTTCATAATATTCAATTAGTTAACAAGATTAAACATTAATTTTTGGGATAGTCACCGATGGGGTTCTGGTCACCAGCGGGAATCTCCTCGGGCTTCATGTTAACGTTGCCGTCAAACTCGGCCTGGGGAATAGTGAGTACCCACAGATAACTCTCGGGATCCTTAGCAGCATTGACGTGAGTGGGAATCTGCAGACCCTCGGGCCAGCCGTAATCGGCGGGACGAACGAAGCCCTGATGCAGACGACGGAGGGTGTAGATGCGGCCATCCTCGCCCCACAACTCGATGCGGCGCTGGATGAGGATCTCCTCAAGCAGCGAACCGGTCAACTCGGTAGAAACGGTTGCCAGAGCAGTACCACTCTTGTTGGTGCTGTAGTTGGCATCACGCTTGCTCATCACAGCCATCAGGTACTGCTTGGCCTCGGCATCCTGACCCAGGCGGCAAGCAGCCTCTGCTGCATTGAAGTACATCTCCTCAACACGCATCCACACGTAGTCACCCTCCCAAGTCTGCTCATTGGAGAACTCAAACTTCTTCTGGAGGTAAGACTGACTGGGATTCCACCATGCACGGCGGCTGTCGGTCTCGCTCATCTTGTTGTAGAGCCAAGGATTAATACGCTTGGGAGCACGCTGACCATAAGGAGCGGTACCGCTCATGTGGGTCATCAACGATGCGTACATACCGGCCTGATCGCTCACGATCTGGGCACCCCACATCACGTTACCAGCGTCAACCGAGTTGACGAAGTTGGCCTTGTTGGGGGCAAATGCCGATGCATCGACGGGCTGAATGGTCTTGCCGCTAGCAGCGATAGCCTGCTTGGCAGCATCAAGAGCCTCCTGCCACTTCTCCTCAACCAGGGCGATGCGCGACTTCAAGCCCAGTGCCACTGCATAACTCATGTGGCTGGGATGACGCTGAGCGGGTGAGTTGGCCAGCAACTCGACGGCCTTGTTGATGTCATTGTCAATCTGTGCATAAACCTCCGAAACCTTGGCACGGGGCTGACCGGTCGTCGAGGTGCGAGTAGGCTCATTATAGATGGGCACACAGAGGTCATTCTCGTGACCCTTATAGGTGCGGGCAAACGTCTGTGCCAGCATGAAGTAACTGTAGGCACGGATGGCATAGGCCTGACCGATCACATAGTTCACATCCTCCTTGGCACCTTCCATGGTCTCCTCGGCAGCGATGATGTAGTTGGCATTGGAAACCCAGGTGTAATAGGCTTTCCACAAGTCATAACTGCGCCAAGCGCCGCTGGTGTAACGGGCCTTCACATTGTAGGCAGCGTCAAACCAGAACCAGCCACTACCCTGGGCACCCATGATCATGTCATCACCCATCACCTCGGCCATCAGGTTATAGGCACTGATACCGAAGCACTGGTGAGTGTTACCGGTGGTGGACCAGCCGGCAGAGTACATCGAGCGGTAGATACCATTGAGGGGAATCAACGCCTTGGTAGCGTCGCTCATGAAGGTAGCACCCGACATGGAGTCAGTGGGCTGGGTCTCAAGCATGTCGTTGGAGCATGATGACAAGCCGAGCACGCCAATCATTCCAACACACAAATATTTAAATATCTTTTTCATGTTTGTATCTTTGTTTTAGTTTTTAGTTTCTAGTTTTTAGTTTTAAGTAAGATTAGTATTGCCTGGAAATGTATCGTCTTTAGGTAATATTACTTACAACTTAAAACTCACAACTTAAAACTCAATTAAACCTTACTTCACGATGATTTCGCAAATGGAAACACGGTTCCAGCTCAATTCGTCAAACATGTTGCTGATACCCTGGCCAGCGGCGTTGATGCGGTTGGCGGCGATACCATACTTGTTGATGAGCATGTCCTTCACGCTGGCGGCACGGCCGTTAGCGAGTTTCACGTTCAGGTCTTCCTTGCCCTCCTTGGAGGCATAACCCTTGATCTCGCAGGTTGCCTCGGGATGGCTCTTCAGGTAAGCAGCCACGCGCTCAACGTTGGCACGCTGGTCGGCGGTGATAGCGGCACCCGACTTGGGGAAGTGAACCAGGATGTTCATGTACTGCTTGCTGTTGTCAACCACCTTGGGAGCAACATTCTTGGCAGCGTTCAGGTCGTTGCGGCACTGGGCAAGAGCCTTGTTGGCAGCAGTCAGGTCGTTCTGCAACTGGGCAAGACGGCTATTGGCGTCGTTAGCGGCACCCTGTGCATCGGCCAACTGAGCGCGCAGGTCGTTGATCTGGCTGTTCAGCAGGTTAATGTTAGCGGCGGGAGCGGTAGCGGCATAGGTCTTACCGAAGTTCAACTCGATACCTACGGTGTAGGTGCGGTTGGGACTGTAGTCATAGTTGGTACCACCTGAGAAGTTGTACTGGGGATCCATACCATTGAGGTGTGTCCACAGGGCCAGGTTGTCCACCGAACCGAAGATACGGGCACCAGTCATGCCGATCTTGCTGATCCAATTAGCGGGCAGGGCATAAGCCAGGGTGATATTCTTGATTGCGAAGTAACTAGCATCAATCAGGAAGCGGTCGGTGTTGTTGATCGACTCGGCAATGCTAGCGCGGGGAACGTCGGTCACGTCACCGGGCTTCTGCCAACGGCGCATCATGTTCTTGTTCCAGGTCGAACTCAGGTACCACAGGTTCATGTCGCTCTGGTACAGGCTATCAAATACCTTACCACCCAGCGAGTAGGTAGTCAGTACACTCAGGGTCAAGCCCTTCCAGGTGAAGTCGGTGCCAAGGCTACCGAAGATGTCAGCCTGACGGCTGCCCTGGTAGTACTTGCAGTTGGCGGCCAGGTCACGATCCATGGTAACGAACTCGGAACCCTCGATCATGTTGCCATCCTCGTCCTTCTCATAGGCCCAGTACAGGCTATAACCGGTCGTCGGGTCAACACCAGCGCTCTTAGGCATATAATAGGTGTAGATGGGATAACCCTCCTTGATGATGCGAACACCGCTCAACAGTTCAGGAGCCTCCTTGGTCAACTTGATGACCTTGTTGCGGTTATGGGTAGCCATTGCAGTGATGTTCCACTCAAAGTCGGCAGTGCGGACCGGAGTGATGCGCAGCGATGCCTCAACACCACGGTTGCGCATGTCACCCACGTTGTCCATGAAGCCGGTGAAACCGGTCGACAGGGCCATGGGGCGGTTAAGCAGCATGTTCTTGGTCAAGCGGTTGTAGAAGTCCACGTTCAACTGCAAGCGGTGGTTGAACAGGATAGCGTCAAAGCCTGCGTTGAAGTTCTGGCTCTTCTCCCAAGATACGTTCTCGTTCTCGAGCGAAGCGATCAGCGCACCGATGTTGGTGGCGTTGCTGTAAGACAGGTCATACAGGGACTGCCATGCATAGTAAGTGGTCAACATATCGTTACCCTGCTCACCATAACTAGCCTTGACTGACAGGTTGTTGACCCAACCCACGTTCTGCATGAACTTCTCACCGGATACACGCCAGTTGGCACCAACGCTCCAGAAGGTACCCTTGTTGTGGTCGGGGTGGAAGCGCGATGACTTATCCTGACGCAGCGAAGCGCTCAGGAAGTAGCGGCCAGCGTAGTTATAGTTGGCACGACCCAGCCAAGAGTCGATGCGGTACTTGTCGGAGTAGGAGTCAGCCTCATAGAGGGTGGTACCGGGACGCAACTCGTAGATACCGTCAACGAGGTTGGTCTTGCCGGCTACCAGGTAACTGTACTCATAGGCATACCACTCGTGACCTGCCAACAGGCCGATGGTGTGGTCACCGAAGGTGCGGTCCCAGGTCAGCAACTGGTTGAAGGTGTAACTCTGGGTGCGGCGGTTGTACTTCTCCAGCAGACCACCGGCGTTAGCCTGGTTACCGTGCTGGGCGTTCATGTAACGGGTATTGTTACGGTTCACATAGTCCATGCTGAAGTTAGCCGACAACTTGAGGCCCTGACGCCAGCCATACTTGGCCAGGTCGCTACCCAGCACGAGGCCGGTGCGCAGACCAGCGACATCGCGCTTGGCAAAAGCCTTATCGAGCATCAGCATACCCAGTGACGAGAAGTCGCTCATCGAACCGGGACGGGTACCATTTTCCATTACCTCACCCCAGTCATACTGGATATTGCCATCAGAATCCAGCAGGTTCTCACCATGGATATCCTTCAAGTAAACAGGCAACAGCGGGTTGATGAACTGTGCGGTGTACCAGGGGTTGGACGTGCTGGTGTCATCATAGTCGTTGAAGTTCTGGACAGCATGAGCCAACGAAGCGTTGATGTTGGCGCCCAACCAGTCAGTGATCTGGCTGGTGATGTTGGCACGGCCGGTGTAACGCTCATAGTTGGTGGTCTTCAAGATACCATCCTCGTTCAAGTAACCCAACGACATCATGTACTGGGCGTGCTCGCTACCACCGGTCACCTGCAACTGGTGCTCGTGACGGAAGGCGTTGTTGCGGATCACGCTGTCATACCAGTCCTCGTTCCAGGCGCTCTTGGCATCCTCGTGAACATAACCGGTAGCGGGGTCAATCAGTGTGTCCCAAGTGTAGTTCTTGAAGGGGTTGTACTGCTCACCACCCAGTTGGCTGCTCAGGCTAGCGCGAGCATAGGCCTCAGCGTCCTTCCAACTTCTACCGTTGTCGATAGCCTGGTTGCGCAGTGCCTCATAAACGAGTTGCACATACTCCTTCTGGTCAACGTGGTCATAGCGCTTGGTGGCACGAGATGACCAACCGAAGGTCGAACGCCACATCACGTTGCTGCGGCCCTCAACACCCTTCTTGGTAGTGATCATCACAACACCGTTGGCACCACGGGCACCATACAGAGCGGCGGCACTTGCATCCTTCAAGACGGTCATCGACTCGATATCCGACGGGTTGATCGAACTCAGGTTGCCGTCAAAGGGTGCACCATCAACTACGTACAGCGGGGTGCTGTATGCGTTGATAGAACCGTAACCACGAATCTGGATGCTGGGCGACGAACCGGGCTGGCCCGATGCGCTGGTCACCTGCAGACCGGCTACGTTACCCTCGAGGGCCTTGGTAGCATCGGTAACAGGACGCAACTCCAGTTTCTTGTTGGTCACAGCCTCGGCCGAACCGGTGTAGGAGGTCTTCTTGGCAGTACCATAGGCAACCACCATCACCTCGTCCAGAGCCGTGCCATCATCGGTCAGGGTGATGGACATGTTAGGCTTGATGGGAAGTTCTTGGGTCTTGTAACCCACATACGAAACCTTGAGGGTCTTCACATTGTGAGGAAGATTGAGCGAGAACTCACCGTTAACGTCGGTGGCTGCGCCGTTTCCTCCGCCAATGGGCTGGACAGTTGCACCAATCAGCGGCTCGCCGTTGGCGTCAACTACCTGTCCCCTCACTACTTGTTGGGCACTCATGCCCAGTGAGATAGCACAAATGGCTATCAGCAGCAGAAATAGCTTCTTCATAAATAGTGATGTTTAAATTAATAAAATATTTAAAATGTGTTTTAATCAGTTACTTTGCAAAGGTATCGATTTTGTGATTTTAATCTCGCCGCTATCGATTTTTACAAGTATGCAAAACTAGTCAAAAAATGTGAAATGGGCAAAATAAATGGAATATTTTAACTAAAACACCGTGTTTTCTGATTTTTTTCTTCTTTTGAAAAACATTTTGAATAAAAAAGAATTTTACATATTATATTTATCTTAATATATTGATTTTTAGAATATTTAATCTAAAACCCCTCTCTATTTCCATGAGAGTTTAAACTCTTTTCTGAATGTTAAAAACAAGACTTTTTAACATTTCTATTTTAACTATAATTCAAAGGATTTTGACCCTTTTTTCCCTCAATCATCAGTAAAATAGTAGCAAATGGGTACCTGTTAATAACTTTTTCGGCTACGTTATATCCTGAATTGTGAGTAAACATGCCACATGACGATAGCCGCGCAGCACGATATATTTAACGAGTGCTTGGTGCCATGCTGCGGTATTTCCACACACCTGTCGCTGGCATCCACCACCTCCTGGCCGACGCCTTTTACTTCGTTTCCCAGAACGATGGCGATTTTGCTGCTGCCGTCGATCACGAAGTTTTCCAGACTCACGCTGTCATGCACCTGCTCGATGGAGCAAATCTGGTATCCCTCCTGCCTGAGTTGCTCCACGGCACCGATTGTCGTGGAATAGTACTGCCATGCAACCGAATCCTCGGCACCGAGGGCCGTCTTGTGGATCTCGGCCTTGGGGGGCTGCGGCGTGATGCCACACAGGCAGATGCGCTCAATGAGAAAGGCGTCGGCCGTACGGAACACCGACCCCACATTCATCTCGCTGCGCACGTTGTCAAGAACCACCGTCACGGGCAGTTTCTCCACCTTTTTATATTCCTCCACACCCACGCGGTGCAGGTCGAGCATCGATTTCTTCTTCATGACAATCAATTTATCAATAATCCCAGCCACAAAGGTACAAATAATCCCGTATACCGTCATTATCACCCGTCTAGATATTCTAGAATATCTAGTGCACGGCCTTGTCAACCACTTGTCAATAACACCTGTTAATAATTGTTGAAAACTCATTGAAAAAAATCAATAAAAAAACCTTGACAAATTCAAATCAAGGCGGCTTATCATTATTTTCCAGCGCACCAAAAAAGTTAGCACCAAATTTTTATTGCTCTTTAAA
The DNA here is from genome assembly GCA_946414395.1 of uncultured Porphyromonadaceae bacterium. Taxonomy (GTDB): domain Bacteria; phylum Bacteroidota; class Bacteroidia; order Bacteroidales; family Muribaculaceae; genus Sodaliphilus. The sequence continues at coordinate 15,472 of CAMKOE010000033.1, forward strand.
CACGGTTTTCTACACATTTTCATGGGAAATCCGACAATAATTTATTAACTTTGCGGGTTGTTTACACCCTGTTAATAACAGCGAGAATAGGCTATAAGTCAGCAATTAGGCTTGTCAATAAACTATTAATAACCCATCGGGTGGAGTTGATAAGTCGATGGCTCGATGATGAGCGATAAAGTTTTCAACACTGTTAACAGGCTATAATCATCAATATAAAATTAAAGTTTTTAAAAAATTAAAATTAATCATTATATAATATATGAATGTTGAAAAAGGCTATGTCGATGAGCCCATTGAGGCCGGCATCGACTTGAGAGAAGAAATCCTGCGCTTGAAGAAGGAGCGCAATGCCGTTATCATGGCCCACTACTACCAGCGTGAGGAAATCCAGCAGTTGGCCGACCACATCGGCGATAGCCTGGCACTGGCTCAACTGGCCGCCAAGACCGACGCGCCGGTCATCGTGCTGTGTGGTGTGCACTTCATGGGCGAGACGGCCAAGATCCTGTGTCCCGACAAGACCGTCATCGTGCCCGACCTGAGTGCCGGCTGCTCGCTGGCCGACAGTTGCCCTGCCGACAAGTTTGAGCAGTTCGTCAAGCAGCACCCCGATCACACGGTGGTCAGTTATGTCAACACCAGCGCCGCTGTCAAGGCCGTGACCGACGTGGTGGTCACCTCGTCCAATGCCAAGGAGATTGTGGGCAGCCTGCCCGAGGATGAGAAGATCATCTTTGGCCCTGACCGCAACCTGGGCAACTACATCAACAGCATCACGGGAAGGAAGATGCTGCTGTGGGACGGTGCATGTCACGTGCACGAGAAATTCAGTGTGGAAAAACTGCTTGCCCTCAAGCAGGAGCATCCTGGAGCCAAGGTGCTTGTCCATCCCGAGTGCCCCAAGCCCATCCGCATCGTGGCCGACAAGGTGGGCTCGACCCAGGCTTTGCTCAACTATGCTGTCGATAACGAGAGCCAGGAGTTCATCGTGTGCACCGAGAGCGGCATCCTCTTTGAGATGCAGCGCCGCTGTCCCGACAAGACTTTCATTCCCGCTCCGCCCGAGGATGGCACCTGTGCCTGCAACGAGTGCGAGTACATGAAACTCATCACGCTCGAGAAACTCTACAATTCGCTCAAGTTCATGGCCCCCACCATCGAGGTGGACAAGGACATTGCCGAGCGTGCGGTAAGGCCCATCCAGCGCATGCTCGACATTTCCCGCAAGTTGGGAATCATCAAGTAGCAGGCTAGTAGCATCAATAACCAAATAATAAACGAGTATGTGAAAAAGGTAAGAATCATACTATCATTATTAATTATATTTAATGTATTCAACATTATGGCACAGAACGTATATGATTACACTGTCAAGGATCGTCGTGGCAACGACGTGTCGTTAACCCAATATAAGGGCAAGGTGCTGCTCATTGTCAACACTGCAACCCGCTGCGGTTTCACACCTCAATATGAGGAACTTGAAGCCCTCTACAAGAATTACAAGGATCAGGGTCTGGAGATTCTGGACTTTCCCTGCAACCAGTTTGGCGAGCAGGCTCCCGGCACCGAGGAGGAAATCCATCAGTTCTGCACCTTGAACTTCGGCACCGAGTTCCCGCAGTTCAAGAAGATTGAGGTCAACGGCGAGAACGAGTCTCCCCTGTTTACCTATCTCAAGGCTCAGCAGGGTTTCAAGGGCTTTGACAAGGACCACAAGATTGGTGCCCTGCTCGACGAGATGCTCTCCAAGGCCGATCCCGACTATGCCAGCAAGCCTGACATCAAGTGGAACTTCACCAAGTTCCTTGTTGACCGTGAGGGCAACGTGGTTGATCGCTATGAGCCCACCACCGACTGCAAGGTTATCGAGGAAGCCATCAAGAAATTACTTTAATATTTTTTAAGAAATGGGACAAAAGAACCGTCCCTTTGTCCCAATAATAACTAAAATTAATGGACTATAACTATAAAGAAATAGAGCAAAAGTGGCAGCAGTACTGGCGTGACAACCACACCTACAAGTGCGACATCGATAACGGGCGTCCCAAGTTTTATGTGCTCGACATGTTCCCCTATCCCTCGGGAGCAGGATTGCACGTGGGACATCCGCTGGGTTACATCGCCAGTGACATCTATGCCCGCTACAAGCGTCTTAAGGGCTTCAACGTCTTGCACCCCATGGGTTATGACGCCTATGGTCTGCCGGCCGAGCAGTATGCAATTCAGACGGGTCAACACCCCGAAATCACTACCAATGAGAACATCTCACGCTACCGTGAGCAGTTGGACAAGATAGGTTTCTGCTACGATTGGGACCGTGAGGTGCGCACTTGTGACCCCAAGTACTACAAGTGGACACAGTGGGCCTTCTTGCAGATGTTCAAGAGTTATTACAACACCGAACTTGACAAGGCTCGCCCCATCGATGAACTGGTGGCCCACTTTGAGAAACACGGTACAGACGGCTGCAATGCCCACACCAGCAGCACCGACGAGTTCACGGCCCAGCAGTGGAACGCCATGAGCCAGGTCGAGAAAAACGACACGCTCATGAACTACCGCATCGCCTACCTGGGCAACACGATGGTCAACTGGTGTCCCAAGTTGGGTACCGTGCTGGCCAACGATGAGGTGAGCGAGGGTGTGTCGGTGCGCGGCGGTTACCCCGTCGAGCAGAAGATGATGAGCCAGTGGTGCCTGCGCGTGTCGGCCTATGCCGGACGCCTGTTGCGCGACCTGGACACTATCGAGTGGACCGAGTCCATCAAGGAAACCCAGCGCAACTGGATCGGTTACAGCGAGGGTGCCGAGATGACTTTCCCCATCGCCGACAGTGACAAGAGCCTGTTGATTTTCACCACCAGGGCCGACACCATCTTCGGTGTGACCTTTATGGTGCTGGCTCCCGAGAGCATCTATGTGGACGATGTGGTGACGGCAAGCCAGCGTGCCGCCGTCGATGCCTATCTCGATGAGGTCAAGCACAAGACCGAGCGTGAGCGCATGATTGAGAAAAAGGTGAGCGGCGTGTTCACGGGCAGTTATGCGGTCAATCCCATCACGGGCAAGAATATACCTATTTATATCAGTGACTATGTGCTGGCTGGCTACGGCACGGGAGCCATCATGGCCGTTCCTGCCCATGACAGCCGTGACTATGCCTTTGCCAAGCACTTTGACCTGCCCATCATTCCCCTGATTGAGGGTGCCGACGTGAGCGAGGAGAGTTTTGACGCCAAGGAAGGCATCATGGCCAACTCGTCCAACGACCGCCTGCAACTCAACGGCCTGCAGGTCAAGGAGGCCATTGCCAGGACCAAGCAGTATATCGAGGAAACCGGCATCGGCCATGTGAAGGTCAACTACCGCCTGCGTGACGCTATATTCAGCCGTCAGCGTTATTGGGGCGAGCCGTTCCCCATCTACTATGACGAGAATCACCAGCCGCAGGCGCTCGATGAGAAATATCTGCCCCTGCAGTTGCCCGAGGTGGACAAGTTCCTTCCCACCGAGACGGGTGAACCCCCGCTGGGACGTGCCAAGGGTTGGGTGACTGCCGACGGTTATCCTCTGGAGTTGAACACGATGCCAGGATTTGCCGGTTCGTCGGCCTACTACTTGCGCTATATGGATCCGCACAACGACGAGGCCCTTGTCTCACGCCAGGCCGATGAGTACTGGCGCCAGGTGGACCTCTATGTGGGCGGCACCGAGCATGCCACGGGTCACTTGATTTACAGCCGTTTCTGGAACAAGTTCCTCTATGATTACGGTTATGTGTGCGAGGCCGAGCCTTTCCGCAAACTGGTCAATCAAGGCATGATTCAGGGCCGCAGCAACTTTGTTTACCGCATCAAGGACACCAACACGTTTGTCTCGCTCAACCTCAAGGATAAGTATGACGTCACGCCCATTCATGTGGATGTCAACATCGTGCATGCCGATGCCCTGGATATCGAAAAATTCCGCCAGTGGCGTCCCGAGTTCAAGGATGCCGAGTTCATTCTCGAGAATGGCAAGTACATCTGCGGCTGGGCTATCGAGAAGATGTCCAAGTCGATGTTCAATGTCGTCAATCCCGATGACATTGTGGACCGCTATGGTGCCGACACGTTGCGCCTGTACGAGATGTTCCTGGGTCCCGTTGAGGCCAGCAAGCCCTGGGACACCAACGGCATCGACGGTGTGAACCGTTTCCTCAAGCGCCTGTGGGCCTTGTTCTACAAGGGTGACAACCTGCAACTCGTCGATGAGAAACCCAGTGCCGAGGCGCTCAAGTCGCTGCACAAACTCATTAAGAAGGTGAGCGGTGACATCGAGACCTTCAGTTACAACACGTCGGTGGCCGCCTTCATGATCTGTGTCAATGAGTTGACCAGTATGAAGTGCCGCGCCCGTGAGATCTACGAGCCGCTGGTAGTGCTGCTGGCACCCTTCGCTCCCCACATTGCCGAGGAGTTGTGGCACGTGCTGGGACACGACACCACCGTGTGTGACGCGCAGTGGCCCACGTGGAACGAGGACTACTTGAAGGAATCGACGGTGAAATACACCGTCCTGTTCAACGGCAAGCCGCGCTATAATATCGAGGTTGCTGCCGGAACTGCCCAGGACGAGGTGCAGCGCATTGCACTGAGTGATGCCGGCGCCGAGCGTTGGCTCGACGGCAAGCAGCCCAAGAAGGTCATTGTTGTTCCCAACAAGATTGTCAACGTCGTCGTCTGAAGATTAACTGACAATAAATACAATAATTACAATTAATTATCTGACAATTAATTATTTGTATTTGTTGTATTTATTGTTTTTCTTTTTTTGAAAAGTAGTTGTTTTTTATGAAGAAGATTGTATTTGCTACCAATAATGCACACAAGTTGCAGGAATTGAGGCAGATGATAGGCAGCCAGTATGAAGTGCTGGGTCTTGCCGACATCGGTTGCCACGAGGATATTCCCGAGACGGCCGATACCATCGAGGGCAATGCCCGCATGAAGGCGGAATATGTCAAGCAGCATTACGGATATGACTGCTTCAGCGACGATACGGGACTGGAAATTGACGCCCTGAACGGCGAACCTGGCATCTACTCGGCCCGCTATGCAGGACCTGGACACGACAGCGAGGCCAACATCGACAAGGTACTGGCCAAACTTGATGGCGTGACCCGCAGGACAGCGCGCTTCCGCACCGCTATTGTACTCTTGCAGGGTGATGAAACACACCTGTTTGAGGGCCAGGTCGAGGGCGTTATCCTCACCGAGCGTCATGGCACGGGAGGCTTTGGCTACGACAGTATTTTCCAGCCTGTGGAGGGTGACGGCAGCACCTTTGCCCAGATGTCACCCCAGGACAAGAACCACATCAGCCACCGCGGCCGTGCCGTCGCTCGCCTGGTGGACTTTCTCAGCAAGCAGTAAGCGCTCAACAAGGTGGATGCTTTTGCACTATATCGCTTGCCGCATGCCGACTGGTGTACACTCGTGGGCCAGAATGGCATGCCTGTCTCCTTACCGTCATTGAGATTGCTCGATGGCGAGTGCGGCTATGTGATATCGCCATTCACGTCAATGACCGGATTGCCCACTGTGCTGATCAGGGCCGATGTCGTGATGCGCTATTCCACGGCCGACGTGTCCCGGTCGATTCATGAATTGGACTTCAGTCTTGAGCGTGTTGACCACCCGGTCGATGGGGAGTGCCGTGAGGCCTATCATGAGGATTTTTGCCGATTTCAACGTACTTTTTCCTCATCTCACATCCTCAAACTGGTACTTGCCAGAACCCATGAGGTAGCCCATCGCGGGACCGATCCGCTGCTGCTTTTTGAGCATGCGTGCAAGCGCTATCCCGAGGCCTTTGTCACCTTGTTCTCGGCACCGCAGTGCGGTATGTGGCTCATGGCGACGCCCGAGGTCTTGCTGACTCATGATGATACCTGCTGGCACACGATGGCGCTGGCTGGCACCATGCGCTATAGTGACCCGTTGCCCACATGGAGTCAGAAGAACGTCAATGAGCAGGCCTATGTGTCCCGTTACATCAATGAATGCTTGGCGCGGTACTGCCATGACGTGAACATGAACGGCCCTTACACGACCCGAGCAGGCAACCTGGTTCACTTGCGCACCGATTTCTCGTTTTCACTGAATGGAGATACCCGAGTGGGCGAACTGCTGCATTCACTGCATCCCACTCCGGCTGTGTGTGGACTTCCCAAGCAGGAAGCGCAGCAGTTTATCATGGATAATGAGAGCATCGACCGCAGTTATTACAGTGGATTCTCGGGCCCGTTCAACCTAGGTGGGCAGACGGCTCTCTACGTCTCATTGCGCTGCATGCGCATTCTGGCCGACCGTTACAGCCTCTATGCCGGTGGTGGCATCCTGCCACAGAGCGAGGAATCGCTGGAGTGGGACGAGACCGCTGCCAAGATGCAGGCCATGTTATCCTTAATTGATTGAAATTTCATGAGTTACAGTGACAAGGAAAATATCAATATCCTGTGTGCGGTGATGCTGGGACACGGTGTGACCCATGCCGTGGTGTGTCCGGGATCGCGCAATGCGCCCATCGTGCACAACCTCAACGAGTGCCCGCAGGTGAAATGCTATCCCGTGACCGACGAGCGCAGTGCAGGCTTTTTTGCACTGGGCATGGCCGAGCAGTTGCAGGAGCCTGTCGCGGTGGTTGTCACATCGGGCACAGCGCTGCTCAATCTGGCTCCCGCCGTGGCCGAGGCCCGTCATCGCCACCTGCCGCTCGTGGCCATCAGTGCCGACCGTCCCATGGCCCACATTGGCCAGCAGATGGGGCAGACCATCGACCAGCCGGGTGCCTTGTCACGGTTCACGATGATGGATGTCAACCTGGTGGAACCTCACGACGACCTCACACGCTGGCATTGCAACCGCCTGGCTAACGAGGCTTTGCTGGTAGCCCGGCGTGGTGGCCCGGTTCACATCAATGTCCCCTACGACGAGCCGCTGTTCAACTTCACGGTGACCGCTTTGCCCGTGGAGCGCATTATCACATCGATGACCGTTTCGGTCGATGAAATGGCGCTTCTTGAGGTGATGAAGCCCGTCAAGATGGCTCAAAAACCGATGCTGGTAATCGGTCAACTTGACCGTGGCATATTGACCTATGAATTAATGAATCACTTGGTGCCTGATTTGGCTGTGCTCGTCGAGTCATTAGGTTCAGACGTCGGTGGTAACCAATTTGACGAGTTGCTGCCTCTGGTTGAGCATAATCCCGATTTTGCGCCCGATTTTGTCATCTACATGGGCGGCACGCTCGTGAGCAAGCGCGTCAAGGCCTATCTGCGCCGCCTGGCGGATGTGCCCATGATTCAGATAAGCGCCGATGATGAAGTCCACGACACCTTCGGCCACTTGACGCAAGTCATCCATTGTGCTCCTGATGCGGCTTTACATGCGTTGGAAAAACTGTTTGGCATCGCCACGTGCAATCCTTTTGCTCGGCTCTGGTATGAGACCTTGGATCAGATAGCATGGCATTTCGACTATCTGCGCCCCGATTTCTCCCAGATGCTGGCGGTGAAATGCGCCTTGAGGTCGGCCACCGAATTGAATGAGCCTGTCGTGCTGCATTTCGCCAACAGTCAGCCTGTGCGCTTGGCCAATCTGTTTGCCCGACAGCACGTGCGTTGCAATCGGGGTGTCAACGGCATCGAGGGAACGGTATCGGCTGCTGCGGGTTGTGCCGCGGTGACCGATGAGCGTGTGTTGTGTGTGACAGGCGACCTGAGTTTCTTCTACGACCAGAATGCCCTGTGGAACAGCAACCTGCGTGGCAACTTGCGCATTCTCTTGCTCAACAACGGCGGTGGCGGCATTTTTGCCCAACTGCCTGGCCTGGAGGCATCTCCGGCACGCGACACGATGATAGCGGCGGGCCACACGACCCATGCCCGTGGCTGTTGTGAACAGCATGGAGTGGAATACCGTGCTGCCCACGGCAGCGAGGACCTCTACAGCGGCATCACATGGCTCGTGCAGGACGGCAGCGACCGTCCGCGCCTGCTCGAAGTGGTCACCGACGTCGCCCATGACCGCCACGTGTGGCAGCAGGCCGTCGAAGCATTACATCACAAATTGAATTATCTATAAAGTCAATTGACAACTAAAACAACACATATATATATTAATATGGCAAAGAGAGAATGGAAAAAGATTGAGGGATTTGACTTCAAGGAAATCCTGTTTGAGCAATATGACCGCATCGCCAAGATTACCATCAACCGCGAGCGCTACCGCAACGCTTTCACACCGCTGACCACGCTAGAGATGTCACAGGCCTTCAGCCACTGCCGCGAGGCGTCCGACATCCGCGTGGTGCTGCTCACCGGTGCGGGCGACAAGGCCTTCTGTGCCGGCGGTGACATGCACGTCAAGGGACGTGGCGGATATGTCGACAGCGAGGGTGTGCCCCGCTTGAGCGTGCTCGACGTGCAGATGCAGATACGCCGACTGCCCAAGCCCGTGATTGCCATGGTCAACGGTTATGCCATCGGTGGCGGGCATGTGTTGCACGTGGTGTGTGACCTGACGATTGCCAGTGAGAATGCCATCTTTGGCCAGACGGGTCCCAAGGTGGGCTCGTTTGATGCGGGATTCGGTTCGTCCTATCTGGCACGCATCGTGGGACAGAAGAAGGCCCGCGAAATCTGGTTCCTGTGCCGCCAGTACACTGCCCGTGAGGCCGAGCAGATGGGCATGGTCAACAAGGTGGTGCCCCTGGAGCGCCTTGAGGACGAGTGCGTCGAGTGGGCCCAGACGATGATGGAGCGCTCGCCGCTCGCCCTGCGCATGATCAAGATGGGCCTCAATGCCGAACTCGACGGCCAGGCCGGCATCCAGCAACTGGCTGGCGACTGCACCATGCTCTACTACTGCATGGACGAGGCACAGGAGGGTGGCAAGGCCTTCCTCGAGAAGCGCAAGCCCGACTTTGACCAGTATCCCTACCTGCCCTGATGAGCCGTTATCACATCGAGATCACCACCCGCGTGTTTCACTTCAAGGAGCCTGCGGGCACCTCGCGAGGTGTCTATCACACGCGCACGAGCCGTTTTGTGCGTCTCACCTGCGATGACATGCCTGGCATCGCGGGAGTGGGGGAGTGTGCCCCGTTGCCGCGGTTGAGTTGTGACGATGTGCCCGACTATGACGCGGTGCTGCGCCGCCATTGCGACGACGTGTGCGCACGTGGCTCCATCGACGTGGATGCCCTGCGCGACTGGCCGTCGATGCTCTTTGGCCTGGAGACGGCCTGGCGGCAACTGCATGCTGGCGGCAGCACGGCACTGTCGGCGACCCCCTTTGCCTGCGGCCAGGAGGGTATTCCCATCAACGGACTGGTGTGGATGGGTGATTTCGACACCATGGCAGCCCGTCTGGAGCAGAAACTGGCCCAGGGTTTCTCCTGTGTGAAAATCAAGATCGGCGCCATCGATTTTGCCGATGAAATCGCGCTGATTGCCCGCCTGCGTGACCGCTACGGCAGCGACCGCATCGAGTTGCGCGTCGATGCCAACGGCGCTTTCTCGCCCATTGAGGCAATGGACCGCCTGCAGCAGTTGTCACACTATGGCATCCACTCCATCGAGCAGCCCATCATGGCAGGCCAGTGGCAGGAAATGGCCCGCCTGTGCGCATCTTCTCCATTGCCCATTGCACTGGACGAGGAACTCATCGGCGTGAACACACTGGAGCGCAAGCGCGAGTTACTCGACACCATTGCTCCCCGCTACATCATCCTCAAGCCGTCGCTGCACGGCGGCATGGCGGGTTGCCGTGAGTGGATCGACCTGGCGCGGGAACGTGGCATCGGTTCATGGATCACCAGCGCCCTCGAGAGCAACGTGGGCCTCAATGCCATCGCCCACCTGGCTGCCGAGGTCTATGGCCCGGCCATCACTATGCCGCAAGGACTGGGAACCGGCCAACTGTTCACCGACAACATTGATATGCCCATCACCATCCGTGGTGAAAAACTCTGGTATCTGCCATGACGGTCGAGGAATTTATCGCGCAATGGCATGATCAGGACAGCACCATCGAGGTGCACACCAGCGGCTCGACAGGCACGCCCAAGGTGATGCTTGTCGAGAAATGCCGCATGCTGGCCAGCGCAAGGGCCACGTGCGACTTCCTGGGGCTGCAGCGCGGCGACACGGCCCTGCTGTGCATGAGTGTCGATTACATTGCCGGCAAGATGATGGTCGTGCGCGCCATCGAGCGAGGACTGGTTCTGGTGGATGTGCAGCCGTCAAGTCACCCCCTTGAAAACCTGGAAAAAGTCGTTGAAATGGGCAAAAAATTGGATTTTGCCGCCATGGTGCCCATGCAGGTCTATAGCAGCATGCAGGTGCCCAGCGAGCGACAAGCCCTGGCCACCATCCGTCACATCATCATCGGCGGTGGCCCCCTTGACCCGTCGCTTGAACAGGAATTGCGTCAGTTCCCCAATGCCATCTGGCACAGTTACGGGATGACCGAGACGCTGTCCCATGTTGCCCTGCGGCGCGTGAGCGGCAGCGGGGCAACGCCGTGGTTTACCCCCATGCCTGGAGTCTCATTGACCGTCAATGACGACCATTGCCTGATCATCGACGCGCCCCACCTGTGTCCCGAGCGGCTGGTGACCCGCGATGTCGTCGAGATGGAGCCTGGCACCCAGCGGTTCAAGGTGCTGGGACGTCTCGACAATGTCATCAATTCAGGCGGCATCAAGATCCACATCGAGCAGGTAGAGCAGGCCTTAGCGCCCCACATCACACAGCCTTTTCTCATAACCAAGTGCCCAGATCCCAAGTTCGGCGAAATCGTCGTGATGCTGTTACAGGGTACAGAGGATGATGTTCTAGCCGTCCGCGATGTGTGCCATCTCGTTTTGACGCGGTATGAATGCCCCAAGTTGATTTTTGCCGTCCCAGCCTTGCCCATGACCCCAACAGGAAAACCCGCCCGCAGCGAGGCGGCATCCCAGGCCCTATCCCTATTGAAAAACTAACGCCAAGCCTGTTTCACCATCTCACGCAAAGTCGCTGAGTTTTAAAAACAACTTGGACAACTAGAACAACTAGAGCAACTTTCTTTTTTAAACAACTGAATAGTCTGAATTTTCTGAGGGCATCCGCACTCTGAAT
>CAMKOE010000034.1 GCA_946414395.1 uncultured Porphyromonadaceae bacterium
CGCACCCGTGAGCGTTACATCGGCGACGGCAATATTTTGCTCATGTGGGGTTACCTTACGGTGATTGTTACCGCACTGGTGTGGATCATGCTTGTCGCAACGCACAACCCGGCATGGAACTGGCTATGGTTTGCAATAGGAATCGTTGGCGGTATCGCCACGCCCATTATGTCAAGGAAGAGCGACCTCAAGAGCGGTGTCAAGAGTTACTCCGACAAAATCACGTCTCAAATCTGGACTACCGTAGGCTTGGCATCCGTGGTTGCAACGCTTTTCTGTGTAGGGTTTGGCCTCAAGGGCTTTAATGCCTGGGGGATGATGTTTGCCATCCCTCTCATGATTGTACCGATGGCCGAAATAGCCCAGGGTATTATCGTAAAAGAGAAGTCTCTCATTGTAGGTGGAGCCATCGGCTTGTGCGTTGGGCTATTCACATTTTGCTGTATCGTTGGCAACGTGCGCCTGCTCATCAACTGGTTCCTGCCCTTGTTCATGATTGCCTTCGCCTGCATGATGATCATCCCTGGCCACGTGATTAACCATAAAGCCCGTCAGCAGCGATGAAAGAGTTAGATCCCATCCTTCACTCCCAGTTGCGGCTGGCAGTGATGTCTATCCTGATGAATGTGGAGGAGGCCGACTTTGTCTATCTCAAGGAGAAGACCGAGTCCACGGCGGGCAATCTGAGCGTGCAACTCGACAAACTCTCCACGGCGGGCTACATCACCGTCACCAAGGGGTTTGTCGGCAAGAAGACGCGCACCACCTGCCAGGTCACCGAGCAGGGCCGCAAGGCCTTTGAACAGTACGTCGAAGCATTGAAAGACTACCTCAACCTGTAAAGGACAATCTTTATAGGGAAGACAATAAGTACAATAAATACAAATGGCTAGAAGTCAGTTGATTTGTATTTATTGTGCTTATTGTCTTCCTTTTTTAGAGGACTTGGGGCTTGTCGTCGGGCAAGTGGGTGCTGAGGATGCGCAGGGGCTTGGGGTAGAGGTTGTTGGCGCGGTTCCCCAGGTTGTTGGCAAAGCCCAGCACGGCGCCCTTGTGGGCGATGAGGACGTAGCCACGTGGGCCGTCCACGCCAATCGACTCGCCACGCAGGTAGCGCAAGGCGGTAGCGTAATCGACCTCACAGGTGGGGAAGGCATCGCTGGCTCTTGCCGTTGACATGGCCAGCGCATGATGCGGCACCGTCTTGCGGCCCATGACGGTCGCCAGTTCCACACCGGCGTGCAGCACGTTGAGCGAGGCGCGCAGGGCGGCCACCTCGCTGCGGATGTCCTGAGGCATGGCAATGCAGAGGTCTTCCTGCTGCTCGATGGCATATTCATCGGGTTGAGAAAGCCAGTTTTTGCCGATTTCAACGGCCTTTTTTACCGATTTTTCCTTGATGCGGATGTCACCTCGCGCGGCATCGCCGTTCTTGCGCAGCACCGTCATGAACAGGCCCTCGCCATCCACGCGGTGAGGCATGAAGCGGTAGGCTGGTATGGTGCTGCCGATGGCGGAATGGATGTTCCATGACGGTTCCACAGGCACTTCCAGCGACGTGGCGCCCAACTCGTTGACGATGTAATCGACCATCTGTTCGTTCTCCTGGCGGTTGTAGGTGCAGGTGCTGTAGATTAATAGGCCGCCGGGACGCAGGGCAGGCCACGCGTCGGCCAGGATTTCGCGTTGCCGCTGTGCGCACTGCTTGACCAACTGCGGTGTCCATTGGGCGACAGCCTCGTCGTCCTTGCGCATCATTCCCTCGCCGCTGCACGGCACGTCGGTGGCGATTACGTCAAAGAAATCGGTCATCTTGCCCACCTGGGCTGGCGCGTTGCTGGTCACCACACAGCGGGGATTGCCCCAGCGGATGACGTTGTCGGCCAGCACACGGGCACGCGGCGGCACAATCTCGTTGGCCACCGTCAGCGAACCTTGCGGCAAGGACTGCATCGCCGCCGTGGTCTTGCCTCCAGGAGCCGCACACAGGTCCAGATACCTCACGGGATGCTTGACAAAGTGCCTGATGACGTGGGTGATAAACATCGACGAGGCATCCTGCACATAGTAGCGCCCAGCATGCCAGTCGGTGTCAAACGTGAAGGCGGGGCGTCCCTCGGTATAAAATCCCGGTTCGCACCATGGCACGCGGCGTGCGCCCACGGGTACAGCCGCGGCACGCGCCTCGTTGACGCGCACGGCCACGCTGGGCTCGCTCGTCGTGATGGCCGTCGCCAGGGCCTCCCACTCGCCTGGCATCAGCCCGCGCAATTGCTCGATAAATTCCTGTGGCAGATTCATAGCGACAAAGTTAATGCAAATGCCGCAAACAGGTCACAAAACAGGTCCAATAAATTATTCAGGGAACGATACAGCAGTTGCCCCTGAGAAGTTTTTTAATGCGAATATCTCCAAGAAATTCGTGATCAATATAATTAATTCGTGAAATTGGCATTAGCCCCGCAGGGTTCGGGCCTCATATATCAATACCACCGTTTTTCGTCCAAATCTATGCTTTTTTACCCCACATTTGGGCAAAAATCGTTCGTTTTTCGTCCAAATCTATACTTTTTACCCCACATTTGGGCAAAAATCGTTGTTTTTATCCTTTTTCAGTTTTATCTTTGCCAACACAATTAAAATGGAATACAATGGAAAGACTTATCGGACGTAAACAAGAATGTGAAGAACTGAAGCGGGCAATGGAATCCCAGCGCTCAGAGTTGATCATCCTGTATGGTCGTCGTCGCATAGGCAAAACCTTTCTTGTGCGCCGGTTTTTCAATGACAGATACAGTTTTCACTATGTGGGGGCGCATCATCAAAAAAGAGCAGTCCAGTTACAGAACTTCAAGGAAACCCTCATGCGGTACTCTGGCCGGAATGACATTCCCTTGTTTGAAAATTGGCATGACGCTTTTCTTGCATTGCAAGCATTTCTTGAGAGATGCCCAGATAGGCGTAAGGTCATTTTTTTTGATGAAATGCCGTGGATAGACACTCAAGGTAGTGAATTTGTCGATGAACTTGAATATTTCTGGTCCAATTGGGTGCAAAACCGAGACGACATAGTTTTCATTGCCTGTGGGAGTGCCACAAGTTGGATGAAAGAGAAACTGGAAGACAACCAGGGAGGGCTGCACAACCGCATTACCCATAACATCTACCTGCGTCCATTCTACCTGAGCGAGTGTAAAACCTACCTAATCGAGCATGGCTTCGAATGGGATGATTACCAGATTTTGCAATGCTATATGGTATTTGGCGGAGTGCCTTACTATTTGAGCCTATTGAGGCCCGAGTTGAGTCTCCCCGAGAATGTGGATTCCTTGATTTTTCGTCGAGGAGGTGACTTGAGCAACGAAATCAATGAACTATACCATGCCCTGTTCAATAAAGCCGACCGCTACATCAATATCGTCAAGTTGCTTGCAACCAAGCGTGAGGGTTTGACCCGTGGCGAGATAGAGCAGAAGACAGGATACAGTGGCGGAGGCCTAACCAAGTTACTCAATAACCTCGAACGCTGTGATTTTATCATATCCTACGCCCAGTTCGGCTATAAAAACAAACAGACACTTTTCAGGCTTGCCGATTTCTACACGCTTTTCTATTTCCGCTATGTGGAGAATAACCGAACGCGCGATGAACAGTTCTGGCAGCACCATTTCACCGACCGTAGTGTGGAGTCGTGGGAAGGGTTTACATTTGAAGAGGTATGCCTTCGTCACTTGCCTCACATCAAACGGGGATTAAGTATTGCAGGGGTGGCTACTGAGGCCTCTTCATGGAGGTTTGTTCCACGTAAAGGCGACTCTCGTAAAGGTGCCCAAATTGACCTTGTCATCAAACGCGCCGACAAGATCATCCACCTGGTTGAGATGAAATTCTCGGAGAAGCCCTATACGATTACAAAGGACTATGAAAAACGATTGCGTGAACGCAAGGATCTCTTTATGGACGTGACAGGTATCACAAGAGGCCCCGTCATCACATTCATCACTCCAATGGGTGTTTCCAGGGGGGCGCATTCCTCAATTGTCCATAGCCAACTCACCGCTCGAGATCTTTTCGCTACGTTCTGATTGTCCTCAATATGATGTTTTTCGTCCAAATCTATGCTTTTTACCCCACATTTGGGCAAAAATCGTTCGTTTTTCGTCCAAATCTATACTTTTTACCCCACATTTGGACAAAAATCCATGTTTTTTCTCTTCCTTGACACACGATTTGACGAGGATGCAAAAAGGCGTGAGGAATCGCGCTTGGAATTATGGTTTTTTAAGGATTTAAAACTTTGGCAAGTGAGCGCTTTTTTGTAATTTTGTACGTTTTTAGACACCCTCTTTTCCTTAGGGTATAAAACAGCAAAAAACTACATTTTTATGTCAGAAGAAGAAAAATATATCGAAGAACAAGAAGAAAAGAATTATTCAGCCTCCAACATCCAGGTCCTTGAGGGACTTGAGGCCGTGCGCAAGCGCCCGGCAATGTACATTGGCGATACCCATGTCAAGGGTCTGCACCACCTCGTGAGCGAGGTCGTGGACAACTCCATCGACGAGGCCTTGGCTGGATTCTGTGACCACATCGAGGTCCTGATAGGTGAGGACAACAGCATCACGGTTCGCGACAATGGCCGTGGCATCCCCGTTGACGAGCACGAGAAACTGCACAAGTCGGCTCTCGAGGTTGTCATGACCGTGCTGCATGCCGGCGGTAAGTTCGACAAGGGGTCCTACAAGGTCTCCGGCGGTCTGCACGGCGTCGGCGTGAGTTGCGTCAACGCGTTGAGCGACTACCTGCGCGCCGAGGTTCGCCGCGGCGGCAAGGTCTATATGCAGGAGTACAGCCTGGGCAAGCCGACGAGCGAGGTCAAGGTCATCGGCGACTGCCGCGAGGAGGACCATGGCACGACCATCATCTTCCATCCCGACGCCAACATCTTCTCGACAACGGTCTATGAGTTTGACATCCTGTCCAACCGCCTGCGCGACCTGGCCTACCTCAATGCCGGCGTGTCGCTGTCGATTACCGACCTGCGCACACGCGACGAGAACGGCGTGGCACGCACCGAGACCTACTACAGCGAGACCGGACTCGACGAGTTTGTTCGCTACATCGACGGCAACAAGGAGGCGCTCATCCAGGACGTCATCCACATCAAGAGCAAGAAGGGCGACATCCCCGTCGAGGTCGCCATGACCTATAACACGTCGTTCAACGAGAACATCTACTCGTTTGTCAACAACATCAACACGATCGAGGGCGGTACCCACTTGACGGGATTCCGCCGCGGTCTGGGCTCGACGCTCAAGAAGTATGCCGAGGACAACAAGATGCTCGAGAAGGCTAAGGTCGAGATCAAGCCTGAAGACTTCCGCGAGGGTCTCACGGCCATCATCTCGGTCAAGGTGCTGGAGCCCCAGTTTGAGGGACAGACCAAGACCAAACTGGGTAACACCGAGGTCATCGGCGCTGTCGAGACCGCCGTGCGTGATGCCCTGAACACCTATCTCGAGGAGCATCCCACACAGGCCAAGACCGTCATCGAGAAGGTCATCCTGGCCGCACAGGCACGCCATGCCGCCCAGAACGCCCGCCTCAAGGTGCAGCGCAAGTCGCCGCTCGCCGGCGGTGGCCTGCCCGGCAAACTGGCCGACTGCTCGTCGAAGGACCCCGCCGAGAGCGAACTCTTCCTCGTCGAGGGTGACTCGGCAGGCGGCAGCGCCAAGCAGGGCCGTGACCGCAAGTTCCAGGCCATCCTGCCGCTGCGCGGTAAGATCCTGAACGTCGAGAAGGCCATGGACCACAAGGTGTTTGAGAGCGACTCAATTGTCACCATCTTCCGCGCCCTGGGCGTGACCATCGGCACCGAGGAGGACCCCAAGGAGGCCAACCTGAGCAAGTTGCGCTACCACCGCATCATCATCATGACCGATGCCGACGTCGATGGCGCGCACATCGACACGTTGCTGATGACCTTCTTCTTCCGCCGCATGCGACCCATCATCGAGAACGGCTACCTCTACATCGCCACACCTCCCCTGTACCGCGCCCGCACCAAGAAGGGCCAGCGCGAGGAGTATTGCTGGGATGAGACACAACTGCGCAAGTTTATCGACGAGTATGCCGGTGGTAACGAGGACGGCGTGACCGTGCAACGATTCAAAGGTCTGGGTGAGATGAACCCCGAGCAGTTGTGGGAAACCACCATGGATCCCGAGCACCGACTGCTCAAGCGCGTCAACATCAGCGACGCCGCCGAGGCCGACCGCATCTTCTCGATGCTCATGGGCGAGGACGTGGATCCCCGCCGCAAGTTCATCGAGGAGAACGCCACCTACGCCACCATCGATACCTGATAACGGAGAGAGAGTGACTTTCCTTACGTGGGGCGTAATCCCCACGACGATATACTATTTTCTTCTGCACCCCTGGTACCGCACTTCAGTGCCAGGGGTAATTTTTTTTGTTGGCGCCAGTCACGTCCACCTTATTGAAATCAGTATCATAACAGCACTGCCTGGGATTGATTACAGGAACTGGGACAGGTAGAGGGGCAGGTAAAGAACACCACGATGGCTTTCTACATTGTAAGGGCTGAATACGATGGCCCGCTCTATCTTTCCGGGGTATGCCTTTATTGCCGCGTCTAATGACGCATGGCGCTTATAATCGCTTCCAGACTTAACTTCAATAATGGTGATTCGATTATTCTCATCGATGATAAAGTCAAGTTCTTGCCGACTTTTCTTGTCATAGTAATGAAGTGATGTGCCCTTACTTGAGAGCGAGCATGCAATGTAATTCTCTGTCAATGCACCCTCATTAACACCTAAATTACCATTCAGCACATCAAATTGGATGCCCTTGAGCAAGAGACTGCTTAGCAAACCGGTGTCCACCATATATAGCTTGAATAGCTTCCTATTCTCGGTTGCGGTAAATGGTAGGGCAAAATCTCTGACATTGAATGAATAGTAGGCTATTCCCGCATCAATGAGCCATTGGGTCGGGTCTTCATATTTACGCATAGATGCCCCCTTTTCGAGAGAGGCAAGGATAAATCTTTTGTCCTGTTTGCCGAGTTGAGAAGGTATAGCGTCAAAGATTCTCTTGACCAGCACCTGGTCTTTTCCAGCATAGTTGGTGATGTCAGCACGATAAGTTGTGAGTATCGAGCGCTGCACATTCAGAACGTTACCAAAGTCTGCATTGTCAATAAAAGTTTGTACCACATTGGGCATACCTCCCACGACTAAGTGCTGGCGATAGAACTGGCTTATCTGATTATGAATGAATGGGGGTGCAGGCTGCTCTTTACTGTAGCAATGCAGCAAAATATCAATAACATCGGTTGATACACCGTTTGCCCAAAGAAATTCCTCAAAATCGAGCGGATACATCTTCAGTTCCTGTTCATATCCAACGGGATAGGATGTGACGGGCTTATAGTTAATGCCTAATAGAGAGCCTGACTCAATGAAATCATATCGATGCTCTTCTACTAGAAATTTAATTGCGGTACGGGCATTAGGGCATTCCTGAATTTCATCAAAGAAAATCAGTGTTTTGCCTTCAACAAACGGGCCAAACCCCATTGCCGAGAGGTTAGTAACAATGGTCTTAGTATCAAGATTGCCGTCAAATGCCTGCTTAGCGCGGGGATACTTGACAAAATTGATTTCCACAAAATGCGAATAATTTGCCTTGGCAAATTCACGCACTGAGGTCGTTTTACCCACTTGACGTGATCCAGTGAGTAATAAAGCTTTCTTACATCCTGATTGATACCACTTTGCGATATCATCACTTACCTTTCGTTTGAGCATATTTACAACTTTTTGCAAACAGTTTAGCGTTAGTTTTACAACTTTTTGCAACCTTATTGAGCGCAAAATTACAACTTTTTGCAAAAGCGGCAAATAGTTAGCGCTATTTCTTTGGAAAAGATTGGGTTTTCCTTATTATTGTGTTGTATATAACCTGAATCTGATACGACAAAGTGCTGATACTCAATTTGTCTGCATTGTGGTAGCTTAGTTTTTGACAATTAAGGCTTATTATCGTCTTTGCAGCTGGTCACCACCTGAGGGCAGGTGTTAGTGTGAGTTGGCGGGACTCGCCGTTGGCGCCGATTACGTCTAGTGTGATTTGGGGCAGTTCATCGATGCGGTATTCTTCTTCCCAGGTGAAGTCCTCCACGGGCCTGCCGTTGACAGCAGTGATGCGGTCGTTTAATTGCAGCCCTGCTTGGGCGGCATCCCCATCGCGCGTGAGCGACGAAACAATCCAGCCCTTACCGATGTCTGTGCGGTTCCTGAAATCGAAGTCATAGGTGGGCTTGGCAGGTTGGTCTTCCTTGAAACGCTTCAGGTAGAGAACACTGTGCGGAATGTCAATAATCAGATTGAACTTGGATAACACCTTATTGCCGATGATGCCGACATAATCCTTCTGGCCAAAGGCGCCTGTTCCGTCGGGCAAATAGGAAATCACCTCGTTGCTGGTGGTGTCAGAGCCGATGACGATGCGCTGTGACTGCATCTCGATAATTGACTCTTGTGACTTGTCTCCAATGCCAAACTGCGTCATCTCCTTAACATATCTCTTGCCTGACAGCGATTCAAGTCCGTACTGCTTAACGGTACTTGCCGTGAAGTCGACTGCGGCACCTGAGCCCGTGTCCACAAGAAACCAACCCTGGATGCTCTTGCCGCCAACAAGGACCTCGGCCTGAACCTGGATTCGGTGGTCATGGCAACGGATCGGCAATTTCTCATAATTCTCGACCAGTGGATTTCCATCCTTGTAATACTTCAAGAAACTGTGCTCAAAGTTGATTTCCAACGGATGCTGCTCAATGTCCTTGATGCCCCAGATGCCATCGACATGGCAATCCACCACATCCCTCAACTTGAAAATCGGCACAATCTGGTAAGTGCTCTTTAACGACCCGATGCTCAACGGTGTAAGGTCCATGATGACGCGCACGCTGGTGCCGCCGGCGGCGCCCCCTGTCCTTGCCCGGCCGAGGCTCTGCGGATGCCATTCCGAGGCCGAGAGATAGACACTGTCGATGCCGAACAGGTCAGAGCCTCCCGTGTCAAAGATAACGTTGGCCTGATGTTCATTATTGATACAAGCAGGGAGATAGAGATGCCCACGGTACAGGAACGGGATGCTATCATTGCCCCAAGCCACTGCAACCCATGACCAAAGTACGGCCAGGACGATGATAAGCAATCGCTGATTATTTTTTAAAAACATCATCTATGATAATTGAGTATATAATGCATGCACACCTAGCGTGAGTCCAATGACATCTAATCATAGAACTCACGCTACTGTAATCACATAGGATCATCAACTTTATATTAACAAATTAAAAGGCTTGATGCTGGACCTACTGCTCCTGGGATTTATCGTCCTTTCCCTGGAGTTTGGCGGTGCCATGCACGGCTGGCGTGTTTTGTGTCTCAGCGGGATTTCCCTGGAGTTTAAAATTGATGGGCAGGGTGTACCACACTGATACGGCTTCACCGTCCTGGCGGCCAGGTTCAAACTTGGGCAAGGTTTTGACCACACGAACTGCCTCGGCGTCAAGTTCCTCACTGACCGGGCGGACGACCTTGACTTCTCCCACCTCGCCGGTCTTTTCAACGACAAACTGGAGAATGACACGGCCTTCAATCTTGTTCTTTGCAGCCTCAGGGGGATATTTGATGTTTCCCTGCAGGTATTTCATCAGTCCGAATTCCCCACCCGGGAATCGGGGCATCTGCTCGACAGATTTATAGACCTTATCATCGGACTGGGGTTTAGTATCTTGTGGAGCCTGCTCCTCGGTATTCATCTCGACAGCCTCAGCAGTGGCCTCAGCCTCGACAGGCTGGATAGCGGCCTCGACCTGGACGGGCTCGGGCGACTGCATTTCTGACTGGACAGCGCGATCTTGCGGAACACTCGCCGTCACTACTGCTGCTACACTCTTGTTGTTGGCAAAGGCCAACAGCGCCAATGCTATCACGGGCACCACAGCCAGCGCACGCAAAGTATTCCATCGGCTGCTTTTTTTCATCGTCATCATACGGATTCGTTTTTTTAGAGATTGATAATTGAAGTTATTTGCCATCGAGAATAGCTGGTCCCCGACGGACTTTCGTATGAGCAGCAACTGGTACTGCTTTACGTCGACGTTAGCGTTTAATACGGCCTCATCGGCCTCATACTCATGCACTTGCCTCAGTTCATTGCTCAACAGCCAGGCTGCCGGATTCCACCATTGGAACAAGGTTACCAGCCCCAAGAACATCACATCCCATGAATGCCGCAGGTCGATGTGTGCCTGCTCGTGGATAAGAATCTCACGCGGTTTATCACGGTAATCCTGCTCGTTGATCACGATGTGATTGAAGTAGCTGAACGGAGCCAGGTCGCCAGGGACAATATGCAATGTGACACCGCCAGGTAGTGATTCCTTACGCCCCTTTTTCATCATGCGGCGCAGGTTCCATTGGCTATGCAGCAGCCATGCGGCCACCAGAGCCATCCCGATGAAATAGACCGCAGTGACGATGCCCATTACAGTCCATGACGGAGATGCCTGTTGTGCTGGAACAGCACCATCGGGGGTCACAATCAAGTCCTCCAGCGTCACCATCTGCCTGGCAACAGGGGCCATGGCATCAACTGAAATCTTGATCCACGGCAGCACCAACGCGATAACCATGACCGCCAGTAGGGCGACACGGTTGAACCGGTGGAAAGTCTCGCGGCTAAGCAGCAACTTCCACAGCAGGTAGAAGGCGATGAGGCAGAGGCCAACTTTAATTTGATAAATGAGTAACATGGCGATTGAGGGTGTTTACTTGTTCTCTTCCACTTCACGAATGAGTTCCTTCAGGTCCTCAACGCTGACCTTTTCACTCTTGACAAGCGCCGAGACGGCACTCAGGTAGGATTTGCCGAAGAACTTGTTCACCACGTTGGCCAATGAGCCGCCGCGGTACTCCTCACGGCTGATGCGGGCAAAATACTGGAAGCAGCGGGCGGTGATGGCCTTATGGCCCAGGAAGCCCTTCTCCTCCAGTATCTTCATCAATGTAGCCAGAGTATTCACATGGGGGCGGGGCTCGTCATAGCAGGCTTGCAACTCGCGCACGAGCATGGGGCCATGATCCCACATCCGCTCCATGATTTCCTCTTCTTTTTGAGTCAACTGTTTCATAATTCAAGCCTTTTTTTAAGTTTCACGACGCAAATTAACTAACTC
Source organism: uncultured Porphyromonadaceae bacterium (assembly GCA_946414395.1). GTDB lineage: Bacteria > Bacteroidota > Bacteroidia > Bacteroidales > Muribaculaceae > Sodaliphilus. The sequence continues at coordinate 11,279 of CAMKOE010000034.1, forward strand.
TTTTAGTTATATACCAAATTATTTTAGTTAATAAAACTAAAAATATTAGTTTTCCCTGATATTTTCAAACAACACAAACAATTACTGAACAACCAAAACAACATTCCAGCTGACATTTTTAATATTAAAAAAACAACTGAGACAACTCAAACAACCCAAAAGAGTTGTTGCAGTTATCCCAGTTATTGTTAAACACTCGCTGGTATTTGTTGTTCTATTCTTGATCAGTGAGGGCTATTTGTTGCCTTTGGAGCGGTTGTGGTGGCGGCACAGCATTTGGCAGTTTTTCTCGTCGCTGGTGCCGCCCTTGCTCCATGCCGTGACATGGTCGGCATCCATCTCGGTGAGTTTATAAATGCGGGTGCTGTTGCTGCCATCCTGCAGAGCACAGTCGGGGCAGTTGCGCAAGTTCATCGACACCTATGCCGGCGGCAACGAGGACGGCGTGACAGTGCAGCGATTCAAAGGTCTGGGTGAGATGAACCCCGAGCAGTTGTGGGAGACCACCATGGATCCCGAGCACCGCCTGCTCAAGCGTGTCAACATCAGCGATGCCGCCGAGGCCGACCGCATCTTCTCCATGCTCATGGGCGAGGACGTGGAGCCCCGCCGCAAGTTCATCGAGGAGAACGCCACCTACGCCACAATCGACACCTGATTTAGTGCGTCTTTCCTTACGTGGGGCGTAATCCCCACGACGATATATATATATTTTTCTTCTACAACACTCCCGCCGGCATACCGCCCCGGGAGTGTTTTTTTTGATACCCGACAACAGGTCACGATAGAAAAAACCATAGCGTTAAAAATACAGTTTTAGGCAGTAATAGTTGATAATTCAGATGAAATGATGTATCTTTGTAATTGATTAACTAATGAATAGACTTGATCTGGTTTCGGTTTGATGCTTTCCAGCAAGAATAGAAACTTAATAAAAACAAGAATAATATGAGGCACTATCTGAAGAATCTTGAGGACACGGTCCGCCACCACTGGACCCAGAAAGCCCTGTGTGACTATAATGGAGACTCCTTTACCTATGCACAACTGGCCATCAACGTAGAGCGCTTCCGCATCTTCTTTGAAACCACTGGAATAAGCAAGGGAGACAAAATCGCGCTTTGCGCACGCAATTGCGCCCGATGGGCCATGACATTCTGGGGAATCAATGTGAATGGTTGTGTTGCGGTCCCTCTGCTGGCCGACTTCCACCCGAGCACAGTTTCTCTTCTCACGCACCACTCGGATAGCGTACTGCTCTTTGTTGACGATGACATCTGGTCAAAACTGGATCCCGAGGAAATGCCTAACCTCAAGGCTGCCATCAATGTGAAGGATGGTAACCTGCTGTGGCACAGGGATAAGGCGGTGGCCGAGGCTTGGCAGAATCGCAAGAATGCCTTTGCAAAGCAATATTCCAATGGAATGTACCCAGAGCAGGTGTCTTATCCCGACAACAATCTTGACGACCTGGCCATCATCAATTATACATCTGGAACCACGGGCAACCCCAAGGGCGTGATGCTGACCTACAAGGCCATCTCTGATACCGACAATTTCGCCAATTCCCATTTCCCGAACACTCCCGGCGAGACCGTTGTATCGATGTTGCCCTTGGCCCACATGTATGGCCTGGCCATTGAGTTTATCCATCCCAACGTTGATGGTGTGACTGTGTATTTCCTGGGCAAGACCCCATCACCCACCACGCTGCTCAAGGCGATGCAGGCCATCAAGCCTTATATGGTCGTCACGGTGCCACTGGTCATGGAAAAGATCTATGCCAACGCCATTAAGCCCGCTCTGGAGAAGGCAAAGGCTGTCTTGGCTATCCCGGGCTTGAACAGACTGGTTTACAGGACGGCGCGTAAAAAACTGATAGAATCATTTGGCGGCGGAGTGCGGTGCTTCATCATGGGAGGAGCGGCGCTTAATCCCGAGGCGGAGCGATGCTTCAAGAAGATTCGCCTGCCCTATACCGTGGGCTATGGAATGACCGAAGCCTGCCCGTTGCTGGGCTATGAGTGGTGGACCAGGTTTGTGCCCGGGTCTTGTGGAAAACCCGTCCATGAACTGCGCATCGACTCAGAGGATCCCCAGCACATTCCTGGCGAGATTCAAGCCAAGGGACCCAATCTGACAATAGGTTACTACAAGAATCCCGAAGCGACCGAAGCGGCTTTTACCGACGATGGCTGGTTCCGCACGGGAGACCTGGGCGTGATCGACGACAAGGGCAATATCTTTATCCGTGGACGCATCAAATCGATGATTCTGAACTCCTCGGGCCAAAACATTTATCCCGAAGAGGTCGAGGCCGTTATGGCCAACTGCCAGTATGTGGAAGAATGCCTCGTAGTGGACCGTGAAGGCAAAATCACGGCTCTGGTATATCCCGAACTGCCCGAAGATATGGACGATGAGACTAGGTCCACCATCCCAGGAAAGATACGCGACGAAGCCAACAAATCCCTTCCCGCCTACAGCAAAATCTTCAAAGTGGAATTCATGGAAGAACCCTTCGAGAAAACCCCGAAGAGAACCATCAAACGCTTCCTCTACCACTAAGAAATCCCACCATCCCAATATACCGCAATCTGAAGTGGATGAGGCTGTGTCATCATTCACTCTCTTGTTTTAAATCGGCCTTGCGGCCGAGAAATCAAATGAAATATATTTTTATTTCAATAAAAAGTGAGGCATATTACTTGGGACTGACAATTTGGCATGGGATTTGCAGGGATAAGGGTGTAAAGTGAATTAATTTAAAGTTAGGGAATGATACAGCAGTTGGCTCTGAAAAGTTTTTTAATGCTAATTACGCTAAGAAAAAGATTTAAAACTAAGTGGTGAAATTGGCATTAGCCCCGCGGGGTTCAGACCAACATCTGTATCATCGCCCAAAGTTATAAAGAACAAGAAAGGAGTGAATCTACTATGTCACTGTTCAGGGTTATATTATCGATTATCTTTCCGCCGCTGGCTGTGCTGGACAAGGGATGCGGCTCGGTGCTCATCGTGCTGATTCTCACCTGTGCGGGCTGGATTCCGGGCGTGATAGGTGCGCTGGTCATCCTGAACAAGGACGACAAGGAGCCCAAGTATGACGGGCCGACCTATCCGACTAATTACAGCCGCACGAGATGCGACTACTAGCAGGCTACTTAGGGAAAAAAGAAACGCAGCAATACTGGGAAAGCACTCCATGCTACAGAGGGACGCTATGGGCCGCAGGGCCCGATAGGTCCCTTTTTTTTGCGCAATTAGTTGTGCAGATGGATTTTTAGGATTAAATTTGCACACCATCAATTGATTAATAATTGAAGCCGCTAACCCGCAATCAAGGAAATTCTATAATTTTTAAATATTAATTCATTATCATTTATGAGGAAGAATATGTTTTTACTGGCCATGCTGCTGAGTTGTAGCCTCGTGGCCATGGCTGTGCCCGCCAAGCCGGGCTGGCATACCATTACACAGAGTGACGGTACCTCGTTGCAGGTGCAGGCCGTGGGCAATGCCTTCAACCACGCCATTCTCACCAGCGACGGCCTGACTGTGGCCCGTGGCGCCGACGGCGACTTCTACTACACCTCGTCGCTGACGGGCTTGACAGCCGTGCGCGCCCATGAGGCCACTGAGCGCACGCCGGCCGAGGCCGCCTTTGTCAACGCTCAGCGCGGTAATCTGGCGCTGGAGCACAAGTCCTACAGGCTCCCTGGCAGGCAGGACAGGCTGGGTGTGGGCGGCAGCAATGCCGAGTCGGGCGTTCCTGCAATGGGCCAGCGCCGCATCCCCATCATCCTGGTGGAGTTCCAGGACAAGAAGTTTAACAATACCCGCGAGGAGATTGTCGAGTCGATGCTCACGGGTAACGAGAGCGTGGGCCAGTACTTCCGCGACCAGTCCAACGGCCTGTATGAGCCCAATTTTGAGGTTTATGGCATCTACGGCCTGTCCCAGAACCGCGAGTATTACGGCGGCAACGTCAACGGTTCGGACAAGGGGCTGGGGTCGATGGTGACCGAGGCCTGCCAGATGGCCGCGGCCGACGGCGTGTCGTTCAAGCCCTATGACACCGACAATGACGACTTCTGTGACGTGGTCATCGTGATTTATGCCGGCGTGGGCGAGGCCCAAGCCTCAACGACCTATCCCCAGTCCATCTGGCCCTGCAACTGGACGCTGGATGCCGCTGCCTACTATAACTATGGCGGCAACGGAGCCTTCCGTCCCAACAGCGGTGACCCCTATGTCAACACGTTTGCCGTGTTCAACGAGTTGCACGGCGGCAACGACAACGGCAAGACCATCGACGGCATCGGCACGTTTACCCACGAGTTTGGCCACTGCTTGGGACTGCCCGACTTCTATGACACGGGCAACGGCAACCACTATGGCATGGGCGACTGGGACATCATGTGCATGGGCTGCTATAACAATGACGGCTTCACGCCGCCGGGCTATACCGCCTATGAGAAGGTCTTCATGGGCTGGATCAACTACATCAAGGCCCTGCCGGGAACCTATTACACCCTGCCCGTGTTCAACCAGAAGCAGCAATCGACCGACAAGGCCGTGTGCATCACCAGTGACCTCAACGAGAACGAGTACTTCATCCTCGAGAACCGCAAGCGCCAGGGCTGGGACCGCTACATGCCAGGCGAGGGTATCATGATCACCCATGTGACCTTTAACGCCGACCGATGGAACAACAACTCGCCCAACAATCAGGACATCCAGTTGATGTATGTCGTGCCTGCCGATAACTCCTCCAATTATTACAGCGAGAGCACCGACCTGTGGCCGCAAGGCAGCAAGAACGCCTTTACCGACAGTTCCACCCCCGCCGCCAAACTCTTCATGAAGGCCAACGGCAGCATCACGGGCAACGCCGGCTACCTGGGCAAGCCCGTGACCGAGATGGTCATCAACAGCGACGGCACGGCCAGTTTCTGGTTTATGAAGGGTGCCGTGGTCAATCCCGTCATCTCGGTTTCGGCCGAGGAAATCGACTTTGGCGGTGTGATGATGTCGACCAGCGCCACCCGGACCATCAAGGTTATCGGAGAGGCTCTGAAGGGCGATGTGACCCTGACGCTTGACGACGCTAACGGCGTGTTTGCCATCAATCCCGCCACCATCAGCACCGAGGATGTCGCTAATGGAATGGACGTGACCATTACCTTCACGCCTGGCGCCCTGCAGCAGTACAACGCCACCTTAACTCTCAAGAGCGATGGTGCCGAGGACAAGGTTGTCCATTTCATGGGCCGTGGCCTCATCGAGGGTTATGCCCCCGTGATGCTCCCCGCTGCCGAGAGTGCCATCAACTTGACGCAGTTCCGTGCCGACTGGACCGACGACCGCACCCCCGAGCAGAACGTGGCCAGTTACACCCTGGAAGTCAAGACCAAGCCCACTGTTGCCCTGCTCGAGGATGCTGACTTCAGTGCCGTGCCCGACGCGCTGACCAGCGATGGCGCCGGCCTGGCCGACGTCAGCGGTGACCCCAGCGGCTACCTGCCCGCGGGCTGGTCGGCCACTTCCTTCCTGGGTGCCTATGACGGCGCGTTGATTCTGGCCTTTGACGGCACCATCAAGACGCCGTCCTATAACTTCACGGGATATGATAAGATGACGGTTGTCATCAAGGGCGCTGCCTACTACTATGACAACTCGACCATCAGCGTGACCGGCGGTGCCGCCTCCCAGGAGGTTACCTTGACCGCCGACATGACCGACTACACCATCGTGCTCGACTGCAACGAGAACGATGCCGTGACCATCCAGTCGTTGAACAACTACACCAGCATCAAGCAGGTGACCGTCTATGCCGGCGACCTGACCACGGCCCGCCTCAACGCCAACGAGACCGGCAACACCACCTATCGCCTCATCACCGGCATCACCGACAGATTCTACAACGTGTACAATCTCGAGGCTGGCGGCACCTTCATCTACAAGGTGAAGACGCTGTTTGCCGACGGCACCGAGAGCGCTTGGAGCAACGTCGAGGAGGTGACCCTGGTTGACAACGGTCACAATTATGAGTCTGGCGACGTGAACCACGACGGTATGGTCAACATCAGTGACGTGACCGCCCTGATTGACCTCATCCTGAGCGGTAATGCCGATGGCTGCCCCATCTGTGCCGACGTGAATGGTGACGGCATGGTCAACATCAGTGACGTGACTGCCCTGATCGACAGGATATTGGCATAATAGTCATCCCGATACATGAGTAAGAACCCCGCGAGTCGCCGGCCGGCACTCGCGGGGTTCTTGCTGGTTGATAGTTTCAGTATTTACTCGGCGTCGAGCGTGATGTTGTACAAGCGCATCATCTGGCCACCGTCAAGTATGTCCCAACTGGCATTGAAGGTGGGCATGTCGTCGTAGAGCAGCACCTTGCCCGTGACAAAGTTCAGCCCTGGTGTGATGTGGACCGTCATCGGAGTGTCGATGCTGTAGGTGATCTGTTCGCCGATGTAGATGGCATCGTCCATGATCTCGCCCATGTCGGTGATGTGGTTGGTCACTTGGGCCAACTGCTTACCCTCGCTGTAGAAGGTGATTTCCTGCCCGTCCACCTTGTAGGTGAGCAACTTGCAGGCAGCCTGCTGCACCAGGTAGGGATCAATCATGTCGGTGATCTCGGCATGACCCTTGTCGTCAAAGTGCAGGCAATACAGGGCCTCGGCGAGCACGCCAGTCCCTTCGACAAGTCCTCCGGCCAGCCACAGGTCGCCAGTCGAGGCGTCATAGCGGGCACGCGGCATGTTGCCGTGGCGCACCTGCGGGAATGCCGTCACGACGTCGCCCTTGGCAACCAGGATGCCGTATCCCTCACTCGAGGTCTCGTCGTCACAGCGCATCAGGCTATAGACGGCCACGCCGCTCGCCTTGTCCTCCATGATGGTCTCCAGTCGCTCGTCGGTGCGGGCAATCTGCTTCATGGCCTTAAACACCGCCTCGGGGGCGTTGCCCATCTCGGTAGGGCTCTCCATCGTTCCGTTGACGGGCTTGCCAGCGTCGGCCTTGCAACCCGTCATCATGCCGCACAGTGCAACCACTGCCGCGGCCTGCATCAACCACTGTTTCATCTGTTTCATCGTCAATTACCAGTAATTAATCGTTTTAAGTAGCAGCAAAGGTAATAAATTTTTCTAATTACCTCGCAAAACAAGGAAAAACTGCGGTTATCATCGCGGGAAGAAGCATGATGTGGCCGCGACGATAACCGCAAGGGAAGCAGGTCAGCTGTGTAGTCAATCGGGTGCCGAGTCGGCTCAGTTTTCTTTTGGCAACCATATAGCAGTTGCCCCATCGTTGAAACGTCTCGGCATTAAACCGTGCTAACGCACGGGAAATTAAAAGAAAATTAAATTTTAAAATTATTATTTGTTTAATTTCCCGCCCGCAGGGCGGTTAATACCACCCGATGGGGCAACTGCTATATCATCACGTATCTTTCTTCTTGGCGTCGAGGTGGTAGGTGAATGAGATGCCGACGTAGTGGTGCAGCGTGTCCTGCCACTCGCTGGTCTGCTGATAAGCCGTCTGGCTGCTCCAGCGGTAGTCGTCCTGGTTGAGGATGTCATCGACGTAGAGACGGACTTTGCCCTTGTTCCTCAGGACTCTCCAAGCGACTGAGGCGTCCCACAGCAGGCGGTTGCGGTTCATGCCGCTGGAGGCATAGCCGCGACGCATGGACTCGGTGAGACTGGACGAGAACACGAAGTTGCGGTAGTTGGCCTCAAACTCGATGCCGAAGTTGTTGTCCCACAGCGTGGTGTTCTGGATGGGCGACTGCGAGAAGCGCAACTGGTCGGCGTTCACCTCGGCAAAGGCCGAGGCCTTGATCCAGTTGTGGTCAAACGACACAGTGAGTTTATCCTTGGGGTGAACGCTCGTCTGGCGGTTGAGGATGCGCTCACCGTCGGTGGGCAGCATGGTCAAGTAACCGTAGTAGCGTCCGCCCATGACCTTGAGGTCGTTCTGCAGGCGGAAGTAGTTGCCCAGGCCGTGGTCATAGTTGAGGTTCACTTCCCACACGCGGTTGCCCGCCACGGTCTCGGGACGGCTGGTATAGACGTTGGTCACCGGGTCATAACTGAGGGCTGTGACGTTGCTGTGGTCGGCAGTGGTGTATTTGGCATTGAAGCCTATCGACAACTGCTTGCTCGGGACGATGGCCTTGTAGGCCAACTGAATCTGGTGAGAGTGGCTGTCTTTCAACAGGGGGTTGCCCTCGGTGATGAACAGCGGGTCGCTCAAGTCACGGTAGCCGATGGTCTGGAGCAGTTCGGGACGCGTGGTCTTGTAACTGTAATTCAACTCCACACTCATGCTGCGGTTCATTTTCCAGGAGGCCTTGAGCGACGGCTCGACCTTGAAGCGGTTCCTCACGGCGGCGGTGTCGAGCAGGGCACGGCGGTAGTCCTGGTGCTCATGGTTCCATGTCATGGCCGCCTTGGGTTGCAGTTGCACCTGGCCGATGTTGAACGTCGAGCCGGCAATGAGGGCATGGCTGGTGCTGCGGTAGTGGTTGTTGAACGAGTTGGCGGCATCGGCCATGCCGTCGGTGGTAAAGTCGCAGTCCGTCTTGTTGTTGTCGTGGCCCAATTGATACTCCGCAGTGAGCAGCCAGGCCTTGGTCAGCCAGCGGTCAAAGGTCATGTTTGACACCAGATTGAGCCGTGAGTAGGGCTCGATGGCCTGCTGGCTCAGGGTGGATGAGAGGCCGCTGTGATGGTCGGTGATGGTGCGGTCGGCCCAGCGCTTGCTCTTGCCGTCGGTATAGTTCACACCCCCTCCAATCTTGAAGGAGCCGCCCTTGATGAAGTGTGTCCAACTGCCCGAGGTGCTGATGCGGGTCTCGTGCCCGCGGGAGAGGGTGCCCACGTGCTGGTTGATCGTGGGCGCGTAGCCATGGCCCGAATCGACCATCTGCTCGGTCTCCCGTCGGCTGGTGGAACGGTTGTAGTCGTAATCGGCCTGCGCCCACAGGAAGAACGTGTTGGCCGTGTCGGGCCTCCAGCGCATCATGCCCAGGATGGTCGGGTTGAGCGAGTGGCTGCGGTCAAAGCCCTCCACCTTGTTGCGGCTCCGTGCCTCACCGGGGAAGTAATTCTCGGTCTCGCTGCCCGAACTCTTCCACCGGTCATCATGTGCCAGTCCGCCGCTGGCGCTGTAGAAACTTTTCAGCGTCTTGTCGCCCTGCTCGCGGCCCCAGTTGTGCTGGTATCCGCCCGAGATGCCTTGCTCCTGGCCCAGGCCGAAACCTGAATTCAGCGAGTATTGGCCCTGGTATCGCCTGTGCCGCTTGGCCACATTATTGGCGTCACCGAACACCATGACGGGGTCCGACTTGGACAGGCGGTTCATCGTCACCTCGGCCTCATAGTGGTCGCGGGTCCTGTAGCCCGCCATCGCGTCGCCATACCAGCGGTCGAGGAAGCCCGGCTTGACGGTCAGGTCCAGCACCATGTCCTCGCTGCCGTCGTCGTTGCCGGTGTGCTCCTTGAGTTCAGATGCCTTGTTGTAGGCCTTGATGTTCTGCACGGCCTCGGCGGGCAGTTGGCTCACCAGGTCGTTGCCGCCAAAGAGGCTCTCGCCGTCCATCGTCAGGCGGATGGGCTTGCCGTTCCACCACAGTTTGCCCTTGTCATCGACCTCCACGCCAGGCAGTTGCTTGATGAGTTCGTCGAGACGGGCCCCCTGCTGCAGCCTGAAAGCCGACGGGTTGAACACGATGGTGTCGCCGCGCATCGTGAACCGCCGTGCGTGCCCCGTGACCTCGACCATCTGCAGCATCTGGGAGGACATCTTCAGTTCGATGGCACCGATGTCGAGCGTGTCGCGGCGGCTGTCGGACAGCGCCATGACGTTTTTCTTCTTGTAGTAATAGCCCAGCATCGACACCGTCAACTCAACGCGTCCATTGCAGTTGAACGAGAAGCGCCCAAGCGAGTCGGCAATCACGGTGCTGCCCGAATAACTGGTTTCACCGATTTGCTGCATGTACTTCACCGTCGCCCCTGGCAAGGTCTCCCGTGTATCAGCATCGATAACGCGCCCGGTAATGATGTCGGCCTGAGTCAATAAAGTGCTGAAAATCAGTAAAATGGAAATTGTAATAGTTCTCATATTGCGTTGATAATGAAAAGTCGTTAATAATGGAATGACCCGTGTCAGTTGATGCGCTGGTCGCTCTGCTTGTTGATGCTGGCGTTGCGGTAGCCGTTGTTGAGAGTGTTGAAGACATACTGCACGCGCAATGTCACGCCGCGGGTGTCATAGCGGTTGCGCTGCCACTTCTTGATGTGGCCGAAGTTCTGGCTCCAGCGCGGGGTGACGGCCTGATTGAGCAGGTCGCTGGCCTCGACGGTGATGCGCAAGCGGTTGTCCAGGAACCGTTGGGTATAACCCAGATCGATGCCCAACGTGCGCCCCGAGCGGATGAGGTCCACATGAAAGGGGCTCATGTAGTTCACCGATCCATATAACTCGCCACCCTTGCAGCATTGCCAGCGGGCTTGGAGGTAGGCACTCATCGACTGGCTGCTGATGTCGGGATTGAGGTAACCCTGCATGGGGTTAAACTTGATCTGGTAATAATTGCCACTGAGGGACGCGTTGACGTTTACCTTGCCGAAGGTGTGCGAGTAATCGACATCGAGGCCCCACGTGCGGCTATAGCGGCTGTTGACGGGGCAATCGATGATGGAATAGTCGTCACCGTAGGGCAGAATGGCCGTGAAAATCATGCGCGGGATGTAGCGGAACCAGGTGGACACGTTGAAGTCCTTGAGGTTGGCATTCAGGCTGGCATAGTGCCAGGTGTAGTGCTTCAGGTCGGGGTTGCCCTTGCTGTAGTGCATCAGGTTCTCATAGACGATGGCAGGATTGAGTTCCGAGATGGACGGGAAACCGCCCGAGGCACTGTACTGGGCCTTCAACTGGTAATCATCGTTGATGGAGTAGAGCAGCGACACATTGGGGCGCACCGATGTGCGCTTCTCGTCCCTGCTGGGGATGTCCCTGCCGCCCTGGTCGAGCCGCGTGTCGTTATAGACGAGGCGCACGCCCAATTGGGGTGTCCACTTGCCATAGGCGCGCTTCCACGAGCCGTACCATGCCCCCGTGAAGTCGTCACGGTGGTTGGGCTGGGCATAGCCATTGTAGATGTAGTCATACTTGTTGCTAATCCAACTCAGGTTGGTTCCTACTTCGATCTGGCTGCCCGCGAGTGGGAAGGCATAGTTGGCCTCACCGTCCCACAGGTTATATCGGCTCAGGGTGTGTGCCATGTTGTCGGTGGGCTCTTCGCCGTCGGGCATGAGGGTGATGGTACGGCCCTTGTCCGATGTCCGTCGGGTGTAACTCAATGTCAAGGTGAGCGTGCGCCTGTCGGTTGGCTTATAGGTCAAACCTACGGTGGCATTGTGGTTGCTGTTCTTTCCCGCAGGTTCATGCTGTTGCTCGTCGATGATGCTTTTCTCGCCCTGGTTGTAGATGTCACTGAGTGAGAAGTGGTTGAATTGCGACTTGCTCGTGTTGCCCGAGTATTGCGCGATGAGGGTCAACTGCGGAGAGGCGAAGTAGTTGATGCCTGCGTTCCAGTAACCGGAATTACGGTGATAGGTGAAGCCGCCGTCGGTATTCTTCTCGAGAATGAGGCTACCGTCGTTGGGATTGGTGATGGTCAAGCGGTTGAAGTCGTAGGACTTGCCGTTGCCGATGGAATAGACCACCGACCCATTGAATGCCCACTTGCCGTACTTGGCATTGATGTTGGTCCAGGCATTCTGGCCCACGCGTCGCTTGATGCTCGTGACGCTGGCCACGCTCAGGCCCAAGTAGTCCTTCAGGCTCTTCTTGAGCGTGATCTTGATGGTCGGCCCCTGGTAGCGGGCGCTCAGATCGCGGATAATCTCGATCTTGCTCACCTGGTTGGACGGCACACTCAGCAGCAGGTTGCGGTCGGTGACCTTGCGGTCGTCGATGTAGATTTCGCCCACGGTCCTGTTGTCGCTGGTCTTGATGTCGTTCTCGTCGTTGGCGATGATGCCCGGTGTCCAGCGCAGCATGTCGATGAGAGTGCCCGCGTCGCCCAGGTAGGTGTCATCCAGGTTGCTGATGGTGTAATTCATGCCCTCGCGGCGGATGGTGGCCTTGGGTGCCTCAATGGTGAGTTCCTGCAGTTGCACGTTCAGGCTGTCGCCGGCGCTGGTCGTGAGGCTATCAGTCGGCTCAGTGGCATGGAGTCGAATTGCAAATGCACTGATAATGAGTGCGATAACAATAATTTTGGTGTTCATGATAGGGTGTAGTGGTGGCCGTTTCATGTGTTGTTTCACATGAAACAATGGTTAAACTTATGGGATGGAATAGGAGTTGACCCAGAAAATCATTAATGCGAATTTCGCTGAGGGTGTTTCATCATTCAAATGCTACAATAATAACCGCCCTGCGGGCGGGAAATTAAACAAATTTTGAAATTAAAATTAATGAATAATTTATATTAATGATAATTTTAAATATAATTTGATTAATTTCCCGTGCGATAGCACGGTTATATTACCGAGTCACAATGATGGCACTCCCTCCTCTTGAATTAGTAAAATTCGCATTAGCCCCGCAGGGTTCAGTGGATTTTACTTCTTGATTTTGCTCTGGAGCAGATCGACCATGCTTTCGAGGAAGAGGAGTTCGTTCTCCTTGAGTTTGTTCGCGCCCTTGAGTTTGAGTTGCTTATAGACCGATGCCAGTTGCTGCATGCCGATTTTCAGGTCGGTCTGGTCCAGACCCTCGGTGTCCTTGCACAGTTCGTAGAGTTTGGACAAGTAGAGGTAGCGGTTACCGTTCTCCTGCACCTTGTTGACATAGAAGAGCAGTTTTTTCATCCACGACTCGCCATCGGTCTTGCTCGAGGTGGAGAAAGAGTACACTTGGGTTTGGCCGTCCGATAAACCGGAGAGCGCTCCCTGGGCCTTCTCCAGACTTCCCTGGGCCTTCTCCATGGCGACGCGGTACTTCTCCATGCCCTCCTGGTATTTCTCCATACCGGCCTGGAATTGTGACATATACTTGTCGTAATCGTCGACGTCGGTAAAAACTTTCTTGGGTTTTGTGGGGGCATAGGTGGTGATCAGTCGGCCCTTGATGTTGTCGCCTGATGTTGCATCGTCCCACTCGATGGTGTAGGTCTTGCGGTGCTTCACGTTATCGGGAGAGATAAAACCCACGGTATAGCAATAGTCGCAGTCCAGGCCCACGATGATGGCATTCTCGGGGTCGTAGTAGAGGCGATAGCCCTGGGAGGTGTCATCGTGGTGGGCCCACCACAGGGTGTAGATTTCGCCCCTCAAAGCCAAGTTATTTTCAATGTCGTCACCGAGTTGCTCATAGACCCGCTTGGCGTTGTTGATCAGGTTCATGTTCTCGCTGTCGATGGAGAACTTGATCACGTCGAGTTGGCCTTCCTTGACTCCGGTCTCGGGGTCGGTGTAGGTGGTGTGCATCTGGCTGAGGTCCTCAAGCGGCACGGCATTGGTGATGTTGTCGAATGCTTGCTTCAGGCGGTCCTCATAGACGTTGGCGCTGACCGTTGCCGGCACGAGCAGGGCGATGAGCGCCGCGATGATGGTGATATGGCTGGTTGTTTTCATAATGCTGGAATATTGGCTGATGGTTGATTGTTCAAGTGATTGTTCAATTCGTTCTCTAACTCTTGCTCGAGGTCGATGAGCACGATGCTGCCGTCCTCGTCCTGCACGGCACGGAATCCGTTGGCCTCCAGGTCGATGATAAAGGCGCGGCGCTTCAGGTCGGCCAGTTCGCGTTGCAGGCGTTCGTTCTCGCGGGCGAGTTTGGCATTCTCGGCTTGCAGGCGGCGGGAGCGGGAGGCTTGTCTCGTGGCCGAGGCAGAGCCTCGACCCACTGGACATGCCGGCGCAGTTGCTGCCAACTGCTGGGGCACGGTTTCAACGACAGGCGCGGGAGCGGGAGCGGGAACGGTGTCGTCATCCACCTGGGCAGTGACGGCGGGCTGCTCGGGCAGGGTGGGGGATGACGGCTGATGGAGCACGGCAGTCACCACGATGGCGGCGGCGATGCAGGCTGCTGCCGCGATGCCCCACCAGCGGCGGCCCATCTGGGCGATGAGCGGCGTGTGCCGGGGCTCCTCAATGGCGGGCAGGTTACCGTCTTCCATGCCGCTGTCCAGGTAATCAAACATCACCTTGTAGTCCTGCCACTCGTCGGGGAT
>CAMKOE010000035.1 GCA_946414395.1 uncultured Porphyromonadaceae bacterium
GGCCCCCGTCAATTCCTTTGAGTTTCACCGTTGCCGGCGTACTCCCCAGGTGGATAACTTAACGCTTTCGCTCGGTCACTCAGCGCTCAGTCGCCCCGAATAACTAGTTATCATCGTTTACCGCGTGGACTACCAGGGTATCTAATCCTGTTCGATACCCACGCTTTCGTGCATGAGCGTCAGTCGTGTGCTGGACAGCTGCCTTCGCAATCGGAGTTCTGCGCGATATCTATGCATTTCACCGCTACACCGCGCATTCCGCCATCCTCGCACATACTCAAGCTCGCCAGTTTCAACGGCGGTACGGCGTTGAGCACCGCATTTTGACCGCTGACTTGACGCGCCGCCTGCGCACCCTTTAAACCCAATAAATCCGGATAACGCTCGCATCCTCCGTATTACCGCGGCTGCTGGCACGGAGTTAGCCGATGCTTATTCTCCGGGTACTCTCACTGAGGGACGCGTCCCCCACGTTACTCCCCGGCTAAAGCGGTTTACGACCCGGAGGGCCTTCATCCCGCACGCGACTTGGCTGGTTCAGACTAGCGTCCATTGACCAATATTCCTCACTGCTGCCTCCCGTAGGAGTCTGGTCCGTGTCTCAGTACCAGTGTGGGGGACCTTCCTCTCAGAACCCCTACGCATCGTCGCCTTGGTGGGCCGTTACCCCGCCAACTAGCTAATGCGCCGCATGCCCATCCCGGACCGACGGATCTTTCACCCAAAGGACATGCGTCCTCGGGGCATATGGGGTATTAGGCCCAGTTTCCCGGGTTTATCCCCCTGTCCGGGGCAGGTCGCATACGTGTTACTCACCAGTGCGCCGGTCGCCGCCAATGGTATTGCTACCATCGCGCTGCCCCTCGACTTGCATGTGTTAAGCCTGTCGCTAGCGTTCATCCTGAGCCAGGATCAAACTCTTCGTTGTTGTATTATCGTTTTCTTCTTTTCAAAAGAAATTAAAATGAAAACGCAACACTCGACCGAAGTTATAATGTCTGGCCCTTGATGATTCCTGCTTTATTGTGTTGTACTATGTTTCAGAATTAACGGGAACAAATCTTGTCCCTGTTCTCTTGTACTACGTCAATACTTGTTGCAAACATGTCAATGAACTCTGTTTCGAGTTGCTTTCGTGCCCCGTTTGAGGCGAAAAGCGGTGCAAAGGTATAGCCAATTTTGATACTGGCCAAATTTTTTTGCCTTTTTTTTCAATCAAAGTTATTAACAATTGTGCAAAAAGCCTGTTAATAACGTATTTTTTACACTATATATCAGCGAATTACCGAAGGTGTTTTTTTCAAAAAGAAAAATCACAAAATTCTTTCAAAAAACAGAATCACGAGAAAAAAGGCCTTGCGTCGCCTCAAGCAACGACAGTGTCGCCCCATGGAATATCATGCGTGATTTTTCAGGAATGCGGGCGCATGCGCCCGCATTCCTACGACAACAGAAAAAAACAGGGCGGCCCGCCAAAGATATCAGCAACGGGCCGCCCGGTTTGAATCGCCTTCTTTTATATATAATGTAAAGGGACTTATTGATTGTCCATAGCGTTGACCAGTGTATCGACGCCAGTCGCCCTACATATTGTGTTAAAGAGCATGATCTCCTTGTCGTCGTCTCTGGCATCGGCATCAATGACACGGGTGAGCAGGCGGGCAGTGGTAATCTTCTGGATATCGCTCATGCGCTTCATGATGTCGATCGCAACCATGCTATTGAGCGAACGCCCCAGGTTGAAAGTGTCATCGCAGATGCCGTACTCGACGCAGATGGTGTCGAAGACGGCGCACTCGCTAGTTGCGACTTCCTTGTCGGCGTTGATCATCTCGATAAGCAGACTGACGATTGCCGCTTTCTGAGTTTCGGTAAATTCAACTATAGACATGACAATGATAGTTATTTATTGATTATCACTTTGGTCAAAAGGTGGAGGCGTCATGGTGGCATTGCCGTCGGATTCGGCGCTGGCATCCTGCTCGGCATCCTTGATGATCTCCTCGGTGCGTGATTTCCACTGTCGAGGGCCGAAGATGCGCTCGACGTCCTCGGTGTAGATGACTTCGCGCTGCTGCAAGAGGTCGGCAAGCGCATGGTGGCCGCCCTTGTAATGATCGAGAATCTCGCTGGCACGCTGGTACTGGCTGTCGATGATTGCCTGCACTTCCTCGTCAATCTCCCGAGCACGGTTCTCACTGTAGGGTTTGGTGAAACCGTAAGCCTCGCCAGAGGTGTCATAGTAGGAAATGTTGGGCAACTTGTCGCTCATGCCGTAATAGGTGACCATGGCATAGGCTATCTTGGTCGCACGCTCGAGGTCGTTGAGGGCTCCAGTGTCAATGAACCCCAGGAACATGTCCTCAGCAACACGGCCAGCCATGAGTGAACAGATTTTATCCAGCAGGGCTTGCTTGGGCTCAATCTGGCGTTCCTCGGGTAGGTACCATGCCGCGCCGAGGGCTTTGCCACGGGGCACAATCGTCACCTTGATGAGCGGGTCTCCGTAGCGCAGGTGCCAACTGACAGTGGCATGGCCAGCCTCATGAACGGCGATAGAATGGCGCTCCTCGTCGGTGATAACCTTAGAACGCTTTTCCAGACCGCCGACAATGCGGTCGATGGCATCCATGAAATCCTGGCGCTGGACAGCCTGCTTCTTGCGGCGCGCCGCTATCAGGGCAGCCTCGTTGCAGACGTTGGCGATATCGGCGCCCGAGAAGCCCGGGGTCTG
This sequence comes from uncultured Porphyromonadaceae bacterium, assembly GCA_946414395.1. Taxonomy (GTDB): domain Bacteria; phylum Bacteroidota; class Bacteroidia; order Bacteroidales; family Muribaculaceae; genus Sodaliphilus. The sequence goes on from CAMKOE010000035.1 coordinate 2,735, forward strand.
CCTGGAGAGCAGATCGAGGTCAACCGAGCCGTCGGTCTTGACGTTGCGCAGGTGGACCTGGAAAATCTCCTTGCGATCGCTGAGTTCAGGGAGTTCGACATAGATCTGGCGGTCAAAACGTCCGGCACGCAGCAGCGCCTTGTCAAGGATATCAGCACGGTTGGTTGCAGCCAGAATGATGACACCACTGTTGCTGCCGAAGCCATCCATCTCGGTCAAGAGTTGGTTGAGCGTGCTCTCACGCTCGTCGTTGCCGCCCATGCTGGCTTTATTGCCACGGGCGCGTCCGACGGCGTCAATCTCGTCGATAAAGACGATGCACGGTGCTTTTTCCTTGGCTTGACGGAAGAGGTCACGCACACGCGAAGCCCCCACGCCGACGAACATCTCGACAAAGTCGGAGCCCGACATGGAGAAGAACGGCACATCGGCCTCGCCAGCGACGGCCTTGGCCAGAAGGGTTTTACCAGTTCCCGGAGGCCCCACAAGGAGGGCGCCCTTGGGTATCTTGCCGCCCAACTCGGTATAGTGCTTGGGATTCTTGAGGAAGTCCACAATCTCGGCTATCTCGACCTTGGCCTCGGCGAGTCCCGCAACGTCCTGGAAGGTGACCTTGCTGTCGTTATCCTTGTCAAAGAGCCGCGCCTTGGACTTGCCGACACTGAAGATGCCGCCTCCACCGCCTGCTCCGCCACCCATGCGGCGCAGCAGGAAGAACCAGAGGGCCACCAGCAGCACGATGGGGCCAAAGGTGTAAAGGATCATCGACAGGTCGTTACCGCCCTCGACATAATTCACCTCACCGGTGAATGCGCCCTTCTCTCTCCAAGCGTTGACATAGTCATCAAACTTGTCGGAACTTGGTATCTGTGCGGCTATCTTGTTGGTTGCCGGCGCCGACATCTGGCCAAAGGCCCCTGACGGCTTGGCTGTCTGGCCCTTGAACAGCACCTGTGCCAACGAGTCGGTCAACAGTGCCTCGGCCTTGTTCTTGCCGCGATAAACGGTGATGGACTTGACGCCCCCGCCGCCAACGATGTTTTCAAACCGGGTCCAACTCACCTCCTGGGCGGGAGAGCCGTCCTGAGTCACCCACAGCATCGACAACAAGAACAAGCCGATGAGTCCATACATCCAGAAGATGTTGAACTTGGGCGTCTTGCGTTGATTGTTATTATTAGCCATGTTGTTAAACGATTATCATCAATCCAGGTCTGGAATGGTGTTGATACGCGCATCGGCCCACAGTTCCTCCAGATTGTAACGCTCGCGGAAGTCGGGCACAAAGACGTGTACAAAGATGTTACCATAGTCGATAATGACCCACTGGGCATTCTGGTAGCCATCGTAATTGAATGGCCGCTGTCCGGCATTCTTCTCGACATACTCGCGGACACTGTCGGCAATTGCCTCGACCTGCATCGGGGTATTTCCTGTCGCGATGACGAACCCCTGGGCCGCAGCGGTCTCAATACCGGTCAAATCCACATGGACGATGCTACGCCCTTTCTTCTCCTGAATTGCTTCGATGATAGATTGAATTAATTTTTCGTTTTCGTTCATAAATCATGAGATTATTCCAATTTGCAAAGGTAATCAAAGTTTCAAGAATCCAAGGATGAAAAGTGGTAATTTATTTTAAATTGGCCCGAATGAGTGAACACATCATACCGTTGAGCCATAAAATCAGGGCGGGTTGCCAATGTTGGCAACCCGCCCCATAAAAGGTAATTGGTTAGTTAAGCAATCTCTGCAGGAATTAGATAACGCCCTGCTCGAGCATAGCCTGAGCGACCTTCATGAAGCCAGCGATGTTAGCGCCCTTCACGTAGTCGATGGTGCCGTCGGCCTGAGTACCGAACTTCACGCACTGCTCGTGGATGTTCTCCATGATCCAGTGGAGTTTCTCGTCAACTTCCTTAGCGGACCAACTGAGGTGAGCAGCGTTCTGGGTCATCTCGAGACCAGAGGTGGCAACGCCACCAGCGTTGACAGCCTTACCGGGGGCAAAGAGAACACCATTCTTCTGGAAGAAGTGGATAGCGCCGGGCTGGCAACCCATGTTCGAAACCTCGCAGCAGCACCAGCAGCCGTTAGCCTTCAACTCCTTAGCATCGTCCTCGCTCAACTCATTCTGGAATGCGCAGGGCAGTGCGATGTCGCAAGGAATGCTCCAAGCCTTTTTGCCGGCGGTGAACTTGGCCTGTCCGGGGAACTTGTCGGCCATATCCTGAACCTTGTTGCGGTTAGAAGCACGCATGTCGAGCATGTAGTCGATCATCTCCTTGGTGATACCCTCGGGGATCTCGCAAACGCCGTCGGGGCCAGAGATGGCAACGACCTTAGCGCCGAGTTCTACAGCCTTGGTTGCAGCACCCCAAGCCACGTTACCGAAGCCCGAGAGAGCAATCTTCTTGCCCTTGATGTCCTTGCCAGCGGTGTGGAGCACGTGCTGGGTGAAATAGAGAGCGCCAAAACCGGTTGCCTCGGGACGGAGGATAGAGCCACCCCAGGTCATGCCCTTACCGGTGAGCACGCCAGTGTGATACTGACGGGCCAACTTCTGGTACATACCATTGAGGAAGCCAATCTCACGGCCACCAACACCAACGTCACCAGCGGGAACGTCCTGGTCGGGACCAATGTTGTGACGGAGTTCAAGCATGAAAGCCTGGCAGAAACGCATGATCTCGGCGTCGCTCTTGCCAACGGGGTCGAAGTCAGAGCCACCCTTACCACCGCCCATGGGCAGAGTGGTGAGAGCATTCTTGAAAGTCTGCTCGAAACCGAGGAACTTCAGCATTGAGGGAGTAACAGCCTTGTGGAAACGCAAGCCACCCTTGTACGGGCCAATGGCGCTGTTGAACTGTACGCGATAACCGAGGTTGGTCTGAACCTCACCCTTATCGTCAATCCAGGTTACACGGAAAGTGAAGATGCGCTCGGGCTCAACCATGCGCTCAACGATCTTAGCCTTCTCAAACTCAGGATGCTGATTATAAACCTCCTCGATGGACTCAAGGACTTCGCGAACAGCCTGCAGATACTCGGACTCGCCAGGATGTTTAGCCTCCAGGTCGGCCATAATTTTCTCAACGTTCATGATAATAATATAAAAAAGTTGTTAATTAGATAAAACAATAAAGTTAATTCCACTTTGTTCATTCAGAAGAGGGGACTTGCGCTAAGACAAATCATCTCCTAAATGCGTCACAAATATACGCCGAATTTTCCAAACTCAATGCATTTTTTGCAAGGTTTTTCAGTTTTTTATCATTGACTGTGAAAAAAGCAAAAAATGGGCAAAAAAACTTTTGCCAGCAAATAACCCCGATATAATCATTTTGTTACCAAACCCCCATTTTTTGTCTAGAATTTTATCACCAAAGCGGCCAAAAATGCGACAAAATGACAAAATGCCAAAAAAGTCGCATTTGGCCGGGGTATTGCAGCAATGAAAAAAAAGACGTAACTTTGTCACAGTTAAATGAAGAACAAATCACATTATTTATTATAACTTCTAATTTCAATTAACATTATGAAGAAACATAATTTTTATGCTGGACCGTCAATCCTGAGCCAGTACACCCTGGACAAGTGTGTTGACGCTATTCGTGACTTTGCAGGCACTGGCCTGTCGATTCTTGAGATTTCACACCGCAGCAAGGAGTTCCAGGCCGTGGTTGATGAGGCCGAGGCCCTGTTCAAGGAGTTGCTCGATATCCCCGAGGGTTACAAGGTTCTGTTCCTGGGTGGTGGTGCCAGCACACAGTTCTACATGGTTCCCGCCAACCTGCTGAAGACCAAGGCCGCTTATCTTGACACTGGCACATGGGCCAACAAGGCCATCAAGGAGGCCAAGTTGTTTGGCGACGTTGAGGTTGTCGGTTCATCCAAGGAGGACAACTATACCTATATCCCCAAGGGTTACACCCTTCCCACCGATGTTGACTACTTCCACATCACGACCAACAACACCATCTACGGTACCGAGATCCGCGAGGACTATGATGTGCCCGTTCGCATGGTTGCCGACATGTCATCCGACATCTTCTCACGTCCCGTCGACGTGTCGAAGTATGACCTCATCTACGGTGGCGCACAGAAGAACATCGCTCCTGCCGGTGTTACCTTCGTGATCGTTAAGGAAGACGTGCTGGGCCAGGTGGACCGCGTGCTGCCCACGATGGTGAACTACAAGACCCACGTTGACAAGGGTTCGATGTTCAACACACCTCCCGTATTCCCCATCTACGCAGCCCTGCAGACCCTCAAGTGGTACAAGGAACTGGGTGGCGTGAAGGAGTTGCAGCGCATCGACGAGGAGAAGGCCGCCTACCTGTATGACGCCATCGACTCGAGCAAGATGTTTGTCGGCACCGTTAAGTCCGAGGACCGTTCGATCATGAACGTCTGCTTCGTGATGAAGCCCGAGTACAAGGAACTGGAGAAGGACTTCCTGGACTTCGCCGGCACCAAGGGCATCGTCGGCATCAAGGGCCACCGTTCAGTCGGCGGTTTCCGCGCATCGCTCTACAACGCACTGCCCCTCGAGAGCGTGAAGGTGCTTGTTGACGCCATGAAGGAGTTTGAGAAGAACCATTAATCACACATTAATAAAACAACATCAGTAACACAGAATCATGAAGATTTTAGTTGCAACCGAGAAGCCCTTTGCTCCCGTGGCAGTACAGGGCATCCGTGAGGTGATTGAAGGTGCTGGTCACGAGTTGGTACTCGTCGAGAAAGGCACCCGTCAGGATATGATCAATGCCATTGCCGACTGCGCCGGTCTGATCGTCCGCAGCGACAAGGTGGACAAGGAAGTGTTTGACGCCGCTCCCCAGTTGAAGGTTGTCGTTCGCGCCGGTGCAGGTTATGACAACATCGACCTGGCCGAGGCTACCGCCCACGGCGTGTGCGTGATGAACACTCCTGGCCAGAACAGCAACGCCGTTGCCGAGCTGGTTATGGGCATGCTCATTACCTTGATCCGCAACCGTTACAACGGCACCAGCGGCACCGAGCTGCTGGGCAAGACGCTGGGTATCCATGCCTATGGCGCCGTTGGCCGCTGCGTGGCACGCATCGCCAAGGGCTTCGGCATGAAGATCAGCGCCCTGGATCCCTGGGTGAAGGACGAGGTTATGGAGGCCGACGGCATCCATCCCGTTCACAGTGTCGAGGAACTCTACAGCGAGAACCAGTACGTGAGCCTCCACATTCCCGCAACCGACGAGACCCGCGGTTCGGTAGGCAAGCGACTCATCGAGATGCTGCCCAAGAACGGCGTCCTGATCAACGCTGCCCGCAAGGAGGTCATTGACGAGGCTGGTCTGGCCGAGGCCATGGAGGCCCGTCCCGACTTCCGCTACGTTGCCGACGTGAAGCCCGCCAACGCCGACGAACTCGAGGCCAAGTACCCCGAGCGCGTCCTGTTCACCCCCAAGAAGATGGGTGCCCAGACCGCCGAGGCCAACATCAACGCCGGTCTTGCCGCTGCCAACCAGGTGGTTGCCCACCTCAAGGACGGCTGGAACCGCTTCCAGGTTAACAAATAAGCCGACGACGCGCTTATTTGCAACGTGATCTAAGCCTGCCCCCGGCATCTGCGGGTGGCAGGCTTCATTTTTAGCCTGATCGAGGTTGCCCGAAGACGGAATAATGATTACCTTTGCCCCAATCAACCAAACCGAAATAAGAGATTATGAAGTTAGCCGAAGCATTAAGCATCCGCAAGGATCTGCAGACGCGCATCGAACAACTGAAGGTGCGCATCATCAACAATGTGAGGATTCAGGAGGGCGAACAACCCGCCGAAGATCCTACAGACCTGATGAAGGACCTGAATAGTTGCCTCAAGCAACTGGAGGAACTCATCTATCGCATCAATGTAACCAACATGCACGCCAAGAGCGGTGACAAAACGCTGACACAACTCATGGCTGAACGCGATGTGCTGACCAAGCGCGTGCAGGTGCTGCGCGAGGTGTTCGACCAGGCATCCTCGTCGAGCGAACGCTACTCACGCAGCGAGATCAAGTATGTGACAACAATCGACGTCAAAGCGATGGGCAAGCAGTTGGACAAACTGTCGTCCCAATTGCGCACGCTCGATGTGGAGATTCAGTCCATCAACTTTGCAACAGAACTGATGTGACAAGAACTCCTGATTGCCGTGGGCAATGAGTAAAAAGACATAACAGGAATTGTAGGTTGCGCCTAGTGGGGCGAACTGGAACACCCCCTAACTGGTACCGCACGGGACTGCGGTTATTGCCCATTCAGAGGCAATCACGGTGCAAGTCCGGCACGCCAGCACGTGGCATGATGCATCAGGCAAGTAGCACTACCACCAGTTGACCACCGGCGCAACCGAGGGATCGGGTCGCGGGAAGAATAATGATACTACGAGCGGCGTCGCAATCGATGCGGCGCCGCTCGTAGTATCATGCGGAATTAACCGAAGTTCAGGTTAGTTGGTGCCCTGGAGTTTGAAGTTCACGGGTAACGTGTACCACACACGCACCGGGTAACCATTCTGACGGCCCGGAGTGAACTTGGGCAGTGACTTAACGACGCGGATGGCCTCCTTGTCAAGGTCCTTATCCACCGAGCGGGCAATCTTCACCTCACCGACTCGACCATCCTTCTCAACAACGAACTGGAGGATAACCTTACCCTGAACATTGTTTTCGGCAGCCATGGGCGGGTAGTTGATGTGAGAACTCAGGTACTTCATCAGTGCGGCATCACCACCAGGGAACTGGGGCATCTGCTCTACTAACGTGTGAATCTCTTCCTTCACCTCCTTGGGCGTCTCTTCTTTCTTCTCAACGACAACCTCATCGACTGCCGTCTGAAACTGAGTACGGTCATCCTGGCCATTGTCCACATTGGTTTGTCCAAAGGCCCTGTTCGTTTGTTCGATCTCGTCCTGAGACAGGATTTCATCTTCGCGATTCACCTCATTGTCCTCGACAATCTGGAGTTCGGTGACCTTAATCGAGTTGAGGACGTCTTGTAGCACCTCGGGTTTCTCCTGCTCGAGAACTTGCTGCTCGGGTTCAGGTTCCTCGGCCTCTTGAGACATGTCGATGATCACTTCAACCTGATCAGCCCACTCGGCAATCCTTTTCTCTTCTATATATCGACTTACTTTCACATAACCGAAAACCAGCAGAGAGAAGATGATAGTACCAATAAGGGTCCACAGGACAGCCTTGTTATGACGCATGGTTGATTCAGTACGGATGACATAGGCGCCAAAGTCCTTGTTCTTCCCTTCAAAAACGAGATCGCACCATTCACGCGATGATAAATTAATTTCCTTTGTCATAATACACTTTGTTTTAAAAGTTCAACAAATGTTCGTTAACTCTAGCATTTATTCTGCCGTAATGCCATTCAAATGCACAGGCTATGTTGTTTAAAACCGATTTCACAACTGTAACCAACATAAATCAAGACATTATTCAGGCTTATATATCCGGCTAACTCTCACTTGCAAAGTTACTATCGATCACAGAAATATGACGAGCATTCAATGGTCATATGTTTAAAGACAAGATACTGTTTGTCAAGCGCTTATAAAACAAAAAGGTCATTTGAGGGTCATTCAGATTTTTAGGCGCCAGTTTTACTTGAGTTTGGGCCTCAGAAATCGACTCAGATGAGGCAAAAAACGGTTCAGCGGAAAAAGACCGGGGGCTGTGGCGAGAGGCTGTGTCATCATTCACCCGCTTGTCTTAAATCGGCCTCACGGCCGAGAAATCAAAACAAATGATTATTTCCATATTATTAATTTTAATTTCTCGCGCGTAGCGCGATTAATAGTTCCAGTCGCCATTTATGACACAGCCTCCACCCTACATGCTGTGCCACATTCAATAAGAGACAGGCAAGCACATTCCCTATACACACAACAAGCGGCGCCACCTGGAAGTGACGCCGCTTGAACTATGCGGGATTTAACCGAAAGTTTCGATTAGTTGGTACCCTGGAGTTTGAAGGTAACGGGCAGCGTGTACCATACGGACACGGCCTGACCATTCTGGCGACCCGGGGTGAACTTGGGCAGCGACTTGCAGACGCGAACGGCCTCCTTGTCGAGATCCTTATCCACCGAGCGGACAACCTTAACTTCACCGACCTTACCACTCTTGTCAACAACGAACTGCACAACGACGCGGCCCTGAACATTGTTCTCGGCGGCCATGGGCGGGTAGTTGATGTGTGACTGGAGGTACTTCATCAGCGCAGCCTCGCCACCAGGGAACTGGGGCATCTGCTCTACTGAACGGAAGATTTCTTCCTTCACCTCCTTGGGTGCTTCAACCTTCTTCTCAACGACAACCTCTTCCTTCAGGGTGCGGGTAACGTTACGGTCCTCAGTACCTTTCTCGTTATCCTTCTGACCGAAGGCGGTCTCGGTCTCCTTCAACTCGTCCTGAGTCTTGATCTCGTCTTCCTTCTTCACCTTATCGTCCTCGACGATCTGGAGTTCGGTAACTTTCACTGACTTCAAGACTTCCTCGGGAAGAACCTCGGGCTTGGGTTGTTCGAGACGTTCTTGCTGCTCCTCGGGCTCCTCAGTTTCCTGAGACATGTCGATGAGCACTTCTTCCTGTTCGCCCTGCTCGGCGAGCCTTCTCTCTTCAAGGTATTGGTTGGTCTTCACAATACCCCATGCGAGCATACCGAAGATGATGGCGCCGATAATGGTCCACAGGACAGCCTTGTTGTGACGCTTGGGAGAGTCTGTACGGATGACATAAGCACCGAAGTCCTTATTCTTTCCTTCAAACACAAGGTCACACCATTCACGCGATGAAAGATCAACTTCTTTTGCCATAATTGATTTCTTTTTTTTAAAGATTAAACAAATCCATTAATCCAACATCACTTCTTAAGGTTCTTAGCCTGGACCATGATCATCATCGCCGAGTCGACCTCATTGATGCGGTCGATCTGATAACGGCTGATGTTGTTGATCTGCATCTCGTCAAGCACGCTCACAACGTGGGCATAACTTGCGTTAGGCGTAGCCTTAATAATCACAACCGGGCGCTTGAGGGTGGAGTCGTTGCGGATCTTCTTGGCCTTCTCTTGATAGATGGAGTCATTGATTTCCTCATCCTTGGAGAACTTCATTTCCTTCCATTCCTTCTTGAGGTCGGCAATCTTGAGGACGACGTCCTTGTTGCGCTCTTGTAGAATCTCGCGGATAGCGGGATAAGCACCGCCGGTCTTGGCACCGAACTCGATCTGCTTCATGTTGCTCTCGCCATTGGCAAGATTATCGGTCTCGGGCATACCGTCGTAGTAGAAAAGCATTCCCTCGTTGGGGTCAGACAGACCCTTGTCATCCAGTTTACCATCGATGATGATGGTAACTGCCTCGGACTGCTTTACCTTGTTCTGCTGCTCTTTCTCCACCTTCTCGTTGGTAGGCAGTGCGATCTGGAGCGTCTGGCTCTTGATCATAGTGGTACACAACATAAAGAAGGTGATCAACAGCATGTTCATGTCAACCATAGGAGTGAAGTCGATACGGGTATCGAACTTTTTCTGACGACTTTTACTTTTAATTGCCATATCTTATTCCTCCTCTGTTTTAAGGGCCGTCATCAGGGTGAACTTGTTCATCTTCATGGTCTGGAGGTTATCCATTACCACGTTCACCACGCTGTAAGGCGTTGTCTGGTCGGCCTTGATTGCAATACCACGTCCTTTAACCATCGATTCCTGCAGTTCGGGGTTCACCGAGTTATAGGCGGCCCTGATCCACATCTGGAACTCGTTGGGGTTGTTTGGATCTTCATTCATGTTGATTGGAACACCGGGGTTTTGTTCTGATTCGAGGAACTTGTCCCTCTGGTCGGGTTCCAGGTTCAACCATTCTTTCATCTTAGTGATAGGTACACCGAATGCGTTCAACTTCGAGAAGGTCTCGATCTCCTTGTTGGTAAACGCGAGGTTTGCACTGGGATGAGTCTTCTTGTACTCGGATACCATATTCTTGAGTAAGTCGGCGCGAACCGTCTCGCTCTTCATTGTCGAGTCCTTGCTACCGAGCACCTCAAGGAAAACCTTGCCCTCGGGGCTGACAAGAATTGACAACAGGTTAGCATCAGGAACTTTCTCCTCCGATACCGAGGGAGGCGTGATCACGGTCACGGGTTCCTTCTGAAGGAATGTAGAAGTCAACATGAAGAAAGTCAACAGAAGCACCGTCACATCAGACATAGCGGTCATGTCGATGCGCGTCTCTTTCTTTTTGATTTTGACTTTTCCCATATTTCTAAATTACCTTAATCTGTTTGTTTAAAAAAGATTAATTATCTACTGCTAACCAATGAATTAGTGAGTAGCGGAGAAGGTAGAAACAGTTGCGAAGCCAAGTTCGTCGATAGCATAGGTCATGTTATCGATCTTGTTGGTGTAGAAGTTGTAACCGATCAGGGCGAGGGCAGCGGTTGCGATACCGAGGGCGGTGTTCACAAGTGCCTCCGAAATACCGGTTGACAGCTCGGTCGAGTCAGGAGCGCCCGATGCGGACAGAGCCTGGAACGACTTGATCATACCCAACACAGTACCGAACAGACCGATCAGGGTACCCAGGGTGGTCAGGGTTGCCAGCACGGGCAGGTTCTGCTGCAGGGCGGGCATCTCCAGAGCGGTAGCCTCCTCGAGGGTAGCCTGGATGGAAGCGACCTTCTGCTCCTTGCTCAAGATGGTGTCCTTCTCCATCTCTTTGTACTTCTGCAGGGTTGCGTAAACAACAGCGCCAACAGTACCTTTCTGCTTGCGGCAGAGGTCCTCAGCCTTGGCCAGGTCGTGGTTGCGCAGGGCAGCCTTCACGTCCTCGACAAACTTGGTGGTGTTACCTTTACCCTTAGCCTTAGACAGAGCGATCCAGCGCTCAACGCACAGAACAATCACAGTGAGGAAGCAGGTGATAAGCACGGGCACAACTACACCGCCCTTATACACGGTACCCAGCAGGTTGAGGGGACCTTCCTTAGCAACAGCATCCTTGAAGTTTGCAGGATTGCCCAGGACGAAGAGGTAGAAAAGAACTGCTAAGATAAAGCAAACGAGAATGACGAGCGATGCGCTCTTGATACCACTAACGTTGCTGGCCACTTCTTTCTTGGCAGCGGTCTGTGGCTTCTGAATGTTTGTTTGTTCAGCCATAATTTAAATTGGTTTTAAAAATGAATTAATAAAATTATAAATTTAGTTATTAAAGTTTTGTTATCACAGTCATGGTTTTGCGCATCATGAAACCTGCGAGGTTAAATCACAAGCCTTTGAAACACAACAAATTTTGCAACAGATGGCGGCACTTTTAGCACTTGAAAGTAGCCATTTTGCTCAAAAAATTAACGCAAATTTATCACAAATATTTGAAAACACCACATTTCAAGTGTTTTTTTTCTTGTTTTTTTATTAACAATCTCCTTTTGCCATCAAGCCGTGCCACAAAAAAACGCGGCTCTTGAATGGCCATGCCGCGGCAATTGGCAGCAAGGCACATGAATAGCCGGAGATAAAAACATCGAAAATCTGGCCCCTAGTGCGCTATTTTTAATCTTTTTTAGTACCTTTGCAACACATTATTTATAATATCACCAAAACTAATCATATCATGGCAACTGTAAGACTCAAGAAAGGGCTCGACATTAACCTCTTGGGTGCCATCCAGGGACAAGAGATATCCCTGACGGCCCCAGCCCAGAGTGTTGCTGTCGTTCCCGATGATTTCCACGGGATTATCCCCCGCATGGAAAAGAAGGAGGGTGAGCATGTCACCTGCGGCGAGCCCCTCTACCACGACAAGAATCATGAGGCCATCAAGGTTGTCGCCCCCGTGAGTGGAACCGTCAAGGAAGTGCGCCGTGGCGAGCGGCGCCACATCGACGCGGTCATCATCACGCCCGATGGCGGCAAGGACCCGATAGCCCATGACCTCAAGCGCCCTGCCATCGAGGTACTGCTCGAGTCGGGCCTGTGGGTGATGATGCGCCAGCGTCCCTATGACACGGTGCCGTCGCCCGACGTGCGCCCGCGCGACATCTTTGTGACCGCCTTTGACTCTGCCCCGCTGGCTCCCGACCTGGATGTGGTCCTGGGCGACAAGCGGCAATACATTACCAGAGGCGTCGAGGTATTGAAGGGCATGACCGACGGCAAGGTTTACATCGGCATCCGCGAGGGCCAAGGCATTGACGTCCCTGGCGCTGAGGTAACCACCTTCACCGGCCCCCACCCCGCCGGCAATGCCGGCATTCAGGCCGCCAACATCAAGCCCGTCAACAAGGGCGAAACAATCTGGACGATGGACATCGTCACCCTGGCACGCATCGGCGAACTGTTCACCACCGGCAAGGTGAGCCACGACACCGTGGTGGCTATCGACGGTGAGATGGTGCAGCAGCCGCGATATGCGAGAACGGTCATGGGTGCCGACCTGGCAACCGTGCTCAAGAATGAACTGACCAATGTGGCCCAGAGCCGCATCATCAGCGGCAACGTGCTCACCGGTGTCAAGGTCGAGGCCGACCAGTGGCTCCGTGCCCCCTACCGCCACATCACCGTCATTCCCGAGAACAGCAAGCCCGACGAGTTCATGGGCTGGGCATCGGTCAATCCCAACCGTTTCTCGATCTACCGCACCTTCACCACGTGGCTGCGCGGCTTCAAGCCGGCCGTCAGCATGGACAGCCGCATCAAGGGCGGCGAGCGTGCCATCGTACGCACGGGCGAGTATGACGCGATGCTGCCGATGGACATCTACGGCGAATTCCTCATCAAGGCCATCATCAGCGGCGACATCGACAAGATGGAGCAACTGGGCATCTATGAGATCGCGCCCGAGGACTTTGCACTGGCCGAGTTTGCCGACACGAGCAAACTCGAGTTGCAGCGCATCGTGCGCGAGGGTCTGGACAAGTTGCGCGCCGAGATGTCGTGACGCCCACACATTTGTATTATAAAGTCAACTAATATCGCTATTCAACAATATTCTCATTGATATGAAAGCATTAAGGAATTTCATGAACAAGATCGAGCCATCGTTCCGACCTGGCGGCAAATTGGCCAAACTGGAGTCGGTCTATGACGGCATGGAGACATTCTTGTTCACGCCCAACACCACGTCGCGGTCGGGCTCCCACATCCACGACGGCAATGACCTGAAGCGCACCATGATCACCGTGGTGGTCGCCCTGATTCCCGCATTGCTGTTCGGCATGTACAATATCGGTTACCAGCACTATCTGGCCATCGGCGAGAACTCCACCGGCTGGTTCACCATGTTCCTGTATGGCCTGTTGGCGATGCTGCCGGTTATCGTTGTCAGTTATGCCGTGGGTCTGGGCATTGAGTTCATCAGCGCACAGATTCATCACAAGGAGATCCAGGAGGGTTTCCTCGTTACCGGTATTCTCATTCCCCTGATTGTTCCCATCAACACGCCGCTGTGGATGACGGCTGTCGCCACAGCGTTTGCGGTGATATTTGCCAAGGAAATCTTTGGCGGTACGGGCATGAACATCTTCAATGTGGCCCTGATCACCCGCGCCTTCCTGTTCTTCTCCTACCCCTCCCGCATGAGCGGCGACGAGGCGTTTGTCAAGGTGGACAGCGCCCTGGGCATGGGCGGTGGCACAGTGGTTGACACCTTCACCGGCGCCACGCCGCTGGGACAGGTGGCCACCAGCGTGGGCGATCCTGTGATGACCGACGTCTTGGGCCAGCCCATCGGCATGTTTGACGCCCTGTTTGGCTACATTCCCGGTTCGCCGGGCGAGACCTCGGTGATTGCCATCCTGATTGGCGCCGCCATCCTGCTCATCACGGGCATCGCTTCATGGAGAATCATGTGCTCGGTATTTGTCGGCGGTCTGGGTATGGCCGCACTGGTGCATGCGTTGCCCAGCGCCACCTACCCCGCCTCGATGCTCGACCCGATCACCCAACTGTGCCTGGGCGGCTTTGCCTTCGGTGCAGTGTTCATGGCGACCGATCCCGTGACCGGAGCGCGCACCCGCGTGGGCCAGTACATCTATGGCCTGCTCATCGGCGTGTTTGCCATCCTGATACGTGTTTACAACAGTGGTTACCCCGAGGGCATGATGCTCGCCATCCTGCTGATGAACGCTTTCGCGCCATTGATCGACCACTGCGTGGTTTCGTTTAACATCAAGCGCCGCGCCCGCCGCGCCGCCACTAGAGGATAAAGGAGGGCATGACAATGAATAAGAACAGTAACATTTATCAGATACTGTATGCAGCAGTAATGGTGCTGCTTGTAGGCTCGGTGCTGGCCCTTATCTACATGGCGCTCAAGCCCAAGCAGGACGAGAACATCGCCAACGACACGCGCAAGCAGATCCTGAGCGCGCTGCACATCGCCGCCCCCGACGAGTCACAAGTCAAGGAGACCTATGAGAAATACATCATCCAGGACCTGCTGGTTGATGGCGAGGGCAACATTGTGGACAGTGCCGAGAACGTGGCATTTGACGTGCAGATGAAGACCAACGTGAAACTGGCCGACGCCGAGCGCAAGTTGCCCGTGATGAAGTGCAAGATGGACGACGGCAGCATCAAGTATGTGTTGCCCGTCTATGGTGCCGGACTGTGGGGCCCCATCTGGGGATATGTCGCCATGAACGATGACGGCAACACCATCTATGGCGCCAACTTCTCGCACGAGGGCGAGACCCCGGGTCTGGGAGCCCGCATCGCCGACAAGGAATTCCAGGACTTGTTCATGGACAAGCACCTGTTCAAGGACGGCGAGTTCAAGAACGTGGTTGTGCTCAAGAAAGGCCAGACATCGACCAACGGCGCCGAGCAGGTCGATGCCCTGACCGGTGCGACTATCACGAGCCGCGGTGTGAGCGACATGCTCGACGATTGCCTGTCGCGCTATGAGGGCTTCCTCAAGAGGCTGCAGGGCAATACTCAAGTCGCAGTTCCTGGCGAGATTACTAACGTTGTTAAACCCCAATAAGCCCACTTCACGACTATGTTATCAAAGAAAAATAAAGAAGCATTGTTCAACCCGCTGTCCAAGGACAACCCTGTCCTGGTGCAGATTCTGGGTATCTGCTCCTCGCTTGCCGTCACCGCCAGTCTGGAGCCCGCCATCGTGATGGGCATCTCGGTGATCGCCGTGCTGGCGTTCAGCAACGTGATTATTTCGTTCCTGCGCAAGACCATCCCCACCAACATACGCATCATCGTGCAACTGGTGGTGGTCGCCGCGCTTGTTATCATCGTACAGCAGATTCTCACGGCCTATCAGTATGACGTGAGCAAGCAGTTGTCGGTGTTCATCGGCCTGATCATCACCAACTGCATCCTCATGGGCCGTCTGGAGGCCTTCGCGATGCACAACAGTCCCTGGCCCTCGTTCCTCGACGGTGTGGGCAACGGCCTTGGCTACACGATTATCCTGCTGGTTGTGGCCTTCTTCCGCGAACTGTTGGGTTCTGGCAAACTGTTTGGTTACCAAGTGGTGCCGCAGTGGTGTTATGACCACGGCTACGAGAACAACGGCCTGATGATTCTCGCCCCCATGGCGCTGATCACCGTGGGTTGCATCATCTGGTGGCATCGTGCCCACAACAAGGACCTGCAAGAGAACTAATGAGCATGTTTAACCATTAAATCACTACAAGAACAATGGAAGAACTCAATCTGTTTATCAAGTCGATATTCATCGACAACATGATATTTGCCTACTTCCTGGGCATGTGCTCGTTCCTGGCAGTCTCCAAGAATGTGAAGACGGCCTTCGGCCTGGGGCTCGCGGTCACCTTCATGCTGGTGGTGACCCTGCCCATCAACTACCTGCTCAACAAGTATGTCCTGCAAGAGGGTGCCATGACCTGGCTCAGTCCTGCCCTAGCAGGCGTGGACCTGAGTTTCCTGGGCCTCATCCTGTTCATTGCCGTTATCGCGTCGGCCACCCAGTTGGTCGAGATGGCAGTGGAGAAATTCTCGCCCTCGCTCTACGCGTCGCTGGGCATCTTCCTGCCGCTCATCGCGGTGAACTGCGCCATCCTGGGCGCCTCGCTGTTCATGCAGCAGCGTGACTTCGGCTCGGCATGGACGGCAACCGTCTATGGCGCCGGCTCGGGCATCGGCTGGTTGCTGGCCATCGTGGGCATCGCCGCCATCCGCGAGAAACTGGCCTACAGTGACATTCCCAAGCCCCTGCGCGGCGTGGGCATCGCATTCATCATTACTGGTCTCATGGGCATAGCCTTCATGAGTTTCCTGGGCATTAGATTAGGATAAAGGAGGACACAACGATTATGATACTGATATCCAACATTTCAACTACGGTATTTGCGAGCGCGCTGGTGTTCCTGGTGCTCACCCTGTTGCTCGTCATCCTGCTGCTCGTGGCCAAGCACTACCTGGTGCCCTCGGGCAAAGTGAAAATCAACATCAATAACGGTACCAAGGAAATCGAGGTTGACAGCGGCAACACCCTGCTGGGCACCCTGCACGAGAACGGCGTGATGCTCTCTAGCGCATGTGGTGGCAAGGGCAGTTGCGGCCAGTGCAAGGTTCAGGTGACCGAAGGTGGCGGCCAGATCCTGCCCACCGAGGTGGGCCACTTCTCCCGCAAGGAGCAGCAGGACCACTGGCGCCTGGGCTGCCAGGTCAAGGTCAAGGACAATCTCTCCATCCAGGTCCCCGACAGCGTGCTGTCGGTCAAGGAGTATGAGTGCACCGTGGTGAGCAACAAACTCGTGTCGTCGTTCATCAAGGAATTCATCGTGGCACTGCCCCCGGGCGAGCACATGGACTTCATCCCCGGCAGTTATGCCCAGATCCGCATTCCCGAGTATGAGATGGACTATGACAAGGACATCGACAAGGAATCGCTGGGCGAGTACCTGCCCACGTGGGAGAAATTCGGCATGTTCAGCCTCAAGTGCCGTAACGACGAGGCAACCGTGCGCGCCTACTCGATGGCCAATTACCCCGCCGAGGGCGACCGCTTCATGCTGACGGTGCGCATCGCCACCCCGCCGTTCAAACCCAAACCCGCAACCGGCTTTATGGACGTGATGCCGGGCATCGCGTCGAGTTACATCTTCACCCTGAAGCCTGGTGACAAGGTCATCATGAGCGGCCCCTATGGTGACTTCCACCCCATCTTCGACAGCAAGAAGGAGATGATCTGGGTGGGCGGTGGTGCCGGCATGGCTCCCCTGCGCGCACAGATTCTGCACATGACCCGCACGCTCAATTGCCGTGACCGCGAGATGCACTACTTCTATGGTGCCCGCTCGTTGAGCGAGGTATTCTACCTGGAGGACTTCCTGCAGTTGGAGAAGGACTTCCCCAACTTCCACTTCCACCTCGCCCTCGACCGTCCCGACCCCGTGGCCGACGAGGCTGGCGTGAAGTACACCGCGGGCTTTGTCGCTCCCGTGATGCGCGACACCTATCTGGGCAACCATGAGGCTCCCGAGGACTGCGAGTACTACATGTGCGGTCCCGCGATGATGAGCAAGACCGTCAACGACGTGCTCGACTCGCTGGGCGTCGATCCCTCATCGATCCACTACGACAACTTCGGTTAACTCACCAACCGATCCTGACGGATATATAACAACAACTCGGGCAACTTTAACAACGCTTCTATCGGTTGTTATCGTTGCCCGAGTTGTTGTTATATGTAGTCTCTGAGTTGGTGTCTCTATTTGATTCTAAAACTGAAGGATATGCTCGTCATCGTCTTTAAAGGCATTGCTTGATGCCAGATAATCTCGCATAGCATCAAAACTATCTCCTCGCAGGTTATAACTGAATGAGCGCACTCGCCGGATAGCACGGACAAGTACATCAGGGTTGCCCTTGCGTGTGAGTTGGCGCAGGGCTGTAACATAATCAGAGCGGAAAACTGTAGGGATAATGATTTTGGACTGGCCGGCGGCGGTTAATTCGGCATTCATCATCATTCGGGAAATGCGGCCATTTCCATCATTAAAAGGGTGTACCTCACTCACCATGAAAAGCATGAACAAGGCACGGGCAAACGGGTGACGGAGGGAAGTATAGACCTCAAATCCCCTCTTGAGTGTCCCTCGCACAAGCCTGTAATCGACAAAGTGGCTCTCACCAGCATGATTGTTCTCCATTTTGAAGAATCCTGGACGTGATTCAGGTCGCGCTCCCAGCATGATGCGATGACGCCGCTGTAGGATGTCAAACAGTTGGTCTGGCGATTCTGGTATAATCGACATTTCCTTTCGATTCGATACGACATAGTAAGTTCCCAACACGTCATGGCTGTCGGCATTGCGGGTAGTCATGGGCATATTGGTATCGATAATCTTGCGAGCATCCTCCAACTCAAAGGTCGTTCCTTCGATATAATTAGAAAAATAACTCTCAAAAAAGGCAAAATTTTTGTAAGACGTGACGGTTTCATTTGGCTCTGCAAGATTCTCAAACTCCATCTCATTGAGTGCCGCCATCAGAATAGTGAAGAGGTGTAACCTATGGCTGTCAAAAGGCTCACCTTGCGCACGTGCCTCGGCAACTTGAGATTTCAAGACCTTGGATGGTTTTGTCGATAACAAAGCGCCAACGATAGCATCCAACTTTTTGAACTCTGCTGTCATTCCTAATGGGCCGGCCATCTCACGAGCCGCATCACGCAGGCGGTTCAATTCCTGTTCCCCGTTGGTTTGCACAATAGCCTCCAGTTTTTCTTCAACCACATCTTGAGGCAGGCATTTTGAAATGCCATTGCGCTGGTATCCGGTCTGCAGGTTTTCTAGATAGGCCCTGGCACTACAAGAAATATGAAGTCCGCCAATGAACGGATGATCATCAGGCATCGCCTGTGGACCTTCAAGCAAGTGAACGATCACGCCAGGCAACGAGATTCGTTTTGTGTATTGATAGGTCAAGTATAGATGTCCATCAGGAGTGGGACGACACTCCAAGGCACTGCGATAACTAAGTACCGCACCGGGATACAATTCGCCCAAAACATAGAATAGGTTGCGGGCAATGATGTTCTCGGGGGTATCATTAAGGTTGGTCGTGTAAACCCTGGGAGCGATCTTGACAAGACGGCCCGCCTTCTTCATCTTTGAGATGATATTACCACGGGGTTTGTCTGAATTACCTATCACAATCTCGTGATCCAAAAGTGGATTTCTTTCCATAATCTTTGAGTTTAAGGCTTCAAAAGTAGTAAAATTTTCCATAATTTAGAGTTTTCTGTGGGTTTTTTTCTAAGATAAGCCCCAAAATGGCGTTTTCTTTCCAGAAAGCCATAATCCAAAGAAGATAATTTTCTCAAAAACTCTCCTCCTACACTATTGATATTAACAACTCGGGCAACTTTAACAACGCTTCTATCGGTTGTTATCGTTGCCCGAGTTGTTGTTTTGATGTGCCTTGACTTTACTTCAAGGTAGCGATCCAGGTCTTGAGGCTATCGACGGGAGGATTGCCGTTGAGAACCTTACCGGGAAGGATCCAGTTGGCAGCGGGAGCGCTGGCCTTCTGCAGGTCTTCACCGCTCTTGCCCATGTCGCTACCGCCACTGGTGGCAAACGGGATGATGGTCTTGCCCGTCAGGTCATACTGCTCCAGGAAGGTGTTGATGATTCTGGGAGCGGTGTACCACCAGATGGGGAAACCCACGTAGATGGTGTTGTACTGTGCCATGTTCTCGACCTTGCTGGCCACAGCGGGACGTGCCGTCGAGTCCTTCATCTCGATGGTCGAGCGGCTCTGCTCGTTGCGCCAGTCGAGGTCCTCGGCGGTATAGATCTGCTCGGGAACGATTTCAAACAGGTCGGCATCGGCAGCCTCGGCAAGGGTCTTGGCCACCTGGGCGGTGATGTGAGCCTCACTGGCCGAGAAATAGGCTACAAGAGTCGTCTTCTGGCTATCGGCGCCAGTAGCGGTCGCCTCGTCGGCAGTGCCGGCATTGTTCTGGTTGTTGCTCTGGCAAGCGCCAAGCATGAGAGCGATGGTGAGTAATGATGCTAATTTCTTCATAATAAAAAAACTTAATGATTATTGATTTATAAAAGACTGAATAACCTAAGAAAAAAAGTCCGTTCCTGTGACATGCGGTGCCTGGAACGGATTTTCTTTAAAGTATCTATTGAACAAGACCTTGTTTATTTCTTCAAGTCAACCTTGCCGGGAGTAGCCGGTTTCTCAGTGCTGACGGTAGGAGCCTTTGTGGTCTTCTCGGCGGGCTTGGCAGGTGCGGGTGCGACCTTGCCACCCACCTTGTTGTAACGCTTGTTCAGGCCCTCAATGACTTCCTCGGTCACGTCATACTTCTCGTCGATATAGAGCGTGGCACTCTTGCGCAATACCATGTCAAAGCCTTTCTTCTTGGCATAATCCTTCAAGAAGTTGTCAATCGAGTCGAGCAACTGGATCTGGCTCTGGTTGAGTTCGTTCTGGATGCTCAGTTGCAGATTGCCCAGGTAGTTCTCGGCATCGGCCTGCATCTTCTGCAACTTGGCCTGGTCGGCGTTGAAGGCCTCCTCGGTCAGGTATTGGTTATTCTGGTACTTCTGCTGCATGGCATTGCCAAACTTGTTGATCTCGTTGCCGCGCTGCTTCTGGGCCGCGTCATACTGGTTCTGGCGCCTCAGCATAGCCTCGTTGATATCCTTGGCCAGGTTATAGTTGGCCATGATGGAATCCTCGTCGATATAGCGGATCTTGAGGGTCTCAAGTGCGGCACCGTTGTTAGCCTTGGGGGCATCGGCAGCCTGCTTCTCGTTGCAGGAGGTTGCAGCCAGCACCATGACGGCAGCCAGCATAGCAAGTTTGGTGTAATGTTTAATGAAGTTCATTGTTCGGTTTCTTTACTTTGACTTTTTCTTTATTGTGTTATTTGTAAAATTCCTTGTCGCGGGCACAAGTGATACCACGCTTGCGCATCTCGGCATTGTCATGGATGTGGGTGTTAGGGAAACGGCCGCCACGCACAAAGAAAATCTTCACGCCCAGCAGCACGACAGCCAGTCCCACAATTACCAATGTCAATAGTATCGTTGTCATCATTGTGCAAAAAGACCTGCAAATTTAGTGATACTTTGCGAGTTCACGCACGTTATTTTGCAATTATTTAGTCCATAATGATTGATTAACCCCACGTTTTAACAAAAATTCAAAGCGCTAAAGATTAACTAACACTTCCGCCCCACATTTCTATTACCAATACCTGTCAACCACACCAATTCATTTAGTACATTTGCCATTGAATTCAAGCAGCAATCACAATCCTTCAATCAAAAAAAATCATCGCCGTCATGCAGTCTTTTCATCCAACATGGCATCACAACAATGAAGACGACATTTATTGGATGGACATGGAGCGTGTCATCGGGGCAGCACTGGCAGGTGACCAGCGAGAGCATTGCCCTCATTCCTTTCTCAAATTCCTCATTTGAGAAACTACTTTTCCACGTCTTGTTTCTACTTATTACGGCTACGGCTGCAACGGTCATGTGAACACGGCAGTTATTGATGATACCGCAGGTGTTAACCGTCTTAAATAAGTCTTATTTAGTCTTAAATATCACTGACGGTGCGGCTTGATGTGCTTGTCCTGTCGGTATGTTATATTACATTTGTGGCAACTTATTAACCAAAACGAACTGAATAAAATGAAAAAAGCAACTACAATTCTGCTGACTCTGCTTGCCACAGTCTTAACGTTTACCGCCATGGCCCAGGAGGATGGAAGCGCCATTCAAGCCAAGGTAATAATCAATGGTTATTTCTTCACCGAGACTCCAGAGGTCACCGATTGCGGCAGTCCGTCAATCATCAGGGTCGATGATGGGCAGAAGAACCGCATGATTGCCTATATCTACCCCAGCGAGTTACCAGAATCCATCACCAGTCAAGCCATACCTGTCGAAAAGGTGTTTCACGGTCAGGCATTCCTCGACAAGTATAACCAGGCGCGGGAAATGATACAGGTGACCAGCCAGTCGAGTGATTTGGCAAAACCTGTTGTTGGAGAACCGTTCCCCGCCTTCAGCGAGAAGGACGTTGACGGCAAGATGTGGACCAATGAGGACGTTAAGGGCAAGGTGTGGGTACTGAACATGTGGTATCAGGGCTGCGGCCCTTGCCGCAAGGAGATGCCCGAACTCTCGACCTGGCGTGAACAATTCCCCGATGTGATGTTCTTCTCAGCCACTTACCACGATGAGGCACTAACCCGCAAGATTACCGAGCAGCACCACTTCACTTGGACCCATCTCATCGAGGCCCGTGACATGATGTCATGGATACAAGGGCAAGGATTCCCGTTGACTATCGTGGTTGACAAGCAGGGCATCGTCCGCCACCTGGTTCACGGCACTAACAGCGAGAAGCGGGCTGCCATCCTCGACTGCATCCGCCA
>CAMKOE010000036.1 GCA_946414395.1 uncultured Porphyromonadaceae bacterium
GCGTCTCGCCTATCGTCATCTCGGCCTCATGGGTATTCAATTCGACAGATGCGGGAAGAATGGGCAGGACTTGCACACGGCAATGATCAGTCAGACCTTGGCAATTGGCAGTGATAATACATTCACCGACGCCGACAGCCATAATCACTCCATTCTCGACGACGGCAATTGACTCGTCGCTGCTGGTCCACACAACAGTCTTGTCGGTTGTATTCTCAGGTAATATAGTTGCCACGACAAGGGTCCTCTCGCCCAGATTCATAGTAACATTATGGACGTCCAACTCAATCGACGTGGGCAAAATAGGCCTTACCACGACATGGCAGGTAGCCGACTTGTCCTGGCAGGAAACCGTAATGTCACATTCGCCAACTCCGAGCGCGGTGACCACACCGTCAACAACGGTTGCTACACTCTCATCACTGGTTGACCACTCAATGCAGGAATAATCCAGGTTGTGGGCCTGCATGATGGCCTCGAGGGTCATCGATGAGCCAAGTGACAGTTCCAGGATGCTCTCGCTCAGTGTCAATGATTCAACCTTGAAGAAGTTTTCCCAAATGGGAGCACTGCGATAGGCATCCAGAGCGCCTGAGGGAACCGTGAGGTCGGCATCATAGGACATAAATGAATTCTCATCACACTCGGGAGGTGTCATCGCAGCAGTATTGATGGTCAGAGGATCAATTTTCAAGTTCTTGATACTTGTCACATTCTCGCCAAGTATCAACTCCTGAATATTGGTTTTGGCAAACGCAGCGTTACCAATCGACGCTACGCCACCCCTCAATTCCAGTCGAACCAATGACGAACTGCCGATGAATGCTTCAGCAGAAATCTTCACCACCGTCTCGGGGATGCTCACGCTGATCAATTCATTACAATACTGGAATGCGGCACCAATCTCGGTCACCGTGTAGGTTCCATAATCGTTTGAAACCGTCTTGGGGATAACTTTGTTTCCATCATACTGACCGCTCTCCGGAGCAATAATCATGGCAGATACCCCATCATCTAGCACTTGGAAATAGAAACCTTGGTCCCATCCATAATTTTGTTCAACACCCTGAGCACCAAGGTCAATAAATGACATCGGCAACATCAAGAGCGTAGCACAAACAATCTGAAGTAATTGTTTAAACATGACGCAATAGATTTTGTTCAATAAGCCCATTAAGCGCGCTTCCTAAAATAGCAAACAGGTTAAACATTGTAAAGCGCACCGCAAATTTAAAACATTTTTTAAAAACCCATCAACTCAAACGACTTTTTTCGTTCATTTCTAGGATATTTACTATCAAAAACATCTAATATAACATCAATCAGACGCATTTTTTACCACCCGATTCAACCGAGTGAGGACAATTTCAGTTTTGATTCACGAGATAGACAGTAACAAAATGTCCCACACGGGAATAACCCGCGCAGGACATTTTGTTATCTAGCGTGAATGAGATATCATTTCACTTTCTTAAGCACTTTCTTGTTGATCTTAGCAGGATACTTGGCTGCCAGTTCATCTTTCCAGCGCTGTTCAAGCACATCCTGATAGTCACTGGTAACGAGACCACGCACATCGTTCATTTCCTCGGGCTGGTTGATGATGCCACCCTCGAGGATCATGAACTCGGGATAACCCTTGCGCTCGGGCTTGTCAATGGCATGGAAAGCCAGATAATCGGCCAGGTTGTTCTCACCCTTCTTCACCACCATGCGCTCCATGCGGATGTCAGCGCCATACTTGTTGTGAAGGGCCTCGGTGAGCGTGTCAGCGCCAAATTTCAAGACGTCGGCCTTCACCAGATTGAGGATGCTGTCACTCTTGGCACTCAAGATGATGCCCTTGAAGTGAGGCTCATCCCAACTATACTTGCTGCGGTTCTCGGCAAAATATTGCTCAAGGCCCACGGTGTCCTTGCTGGCAGCCTTCCACACGCGGCGGTTGCTGATTTCAAACAGCATCATGCCATCGCGGTACTCATTGATCAAGTTGCGGTACTCGGGATTGTTCTTGACCAACTCACGGGCATGGTGCTCCATGAGCATCTTGTCGGCAACGTCATCCACCTTGGCCATGATAAACTTCTTGGCCTCATCAGCCTTGGCAATCGCCCGGTATTCGGGGGCTCCGGCCGGCATTCTCTTGGTTGCAAGCAGGGGCAGCAACTGCTCGACAGTGGCCGAATTCTTGCCGGCAAAAGTGAACATGGGCAATTTCACGCCCTTGATGGCATTGAAGACAAAAGTTGAGTCAAAACGGCCGCCATTATCGCTCAAGGCCTTAGCCATGTAGGACTCAAAGTCGGGATTCAAGACATAACCATACTTGGACTTGAGGTCATCCAGACGGCGGGTACGGATCAGGTTGGCACGGGCGTCGCGCTCGATTGCGCGCTCGATGTTGGGACGCATGTCGGTGAACGAGGGAATGCCATGGGCCACCTTTTTAATAATGTGATAACCAAACTGGGTTGCAAACGGCTCACTGATCTCGCCGTCGGCCAGTTCAAATGCCTTGTCCTCAAACGGCTGAACCATGCGTCCGCGGCCAAACCATCCCAGGTCGCCACCACGCTGGGCGCTGCCATCCTGGGACTCCTTCTTGGCCAGTTCCTCAAAGTTGGCGCCAGCCTTGAGCAGGGCGTAGATAGAGTCTATCGAGGCCTTGCACTGGGCTTTCTGCTCCTCGGTCGCATTGCGGGGGAACAACTTGAGGATGTGCTTGGCATGAACGTCGTTGCGGTCACGCGTGTTGTTGACGCGCAGCATGTGGATGCCAAACTGGGTGCGGAAGGGCTTGGAAATCGAGCCAAGAGGCGTGTTATACAGTTCGTTCTCAAACTCATAGGGGAACATGCCCGATGACACAAAACCATAATGACCCTGATTGCGCTGCTTGGAGGGATCCATGGAGTACTTGGCTACCAGTGATTCCCAGGACTCGCCATTCAGGATGCAGGTGCGGATGCTGTCCATTCTAGCAATATTCTTGTCGGTCTCCTCGGCAGTCTCACCCAGGGGCAGCATGAAATGGTCAATATCGATTTCTTTCTGATAACGCTCGTAGGCCTCGTTGATGAATTGCCAGCGATAGGACGTGTCCTCGACCATATAGGGGGCCGCAAGATCCTTCTGGTAACCGTCAAACTCGCGACGGAATTCGGCCGTCGTGTCGATGCCAGCAGCCTCGGCATCGGCCACCTTCTGCTTGTAGAGCACAAAGCGTTCCACATACTGGTCAAGCGTTTCTTTCTCGACCTGTTGCTGATTGTTCTTGTGATAAAGGTACTCAAACTCCGAGAGTTTGACGTCTTTGCCGTTGATAGTCATGAGAACAGGATCCCCCTTTGCTATGGCGAGGATCGCAGTACCCAACAGCAACGAAGAAATCAAGAGTTTTGCTTTCATCTTCTTTTGGTTGGTTAGAATCTATATTTTACGTTTTTTCATTCTGTATATACCTAAATAACGAATGTACACAGGAAAAATTATATCCCGTGTACATTTTTTATCGTTACCTGATGGGGCTCACCACTTCGGTGACGCCATTTCTTCAAAATCGGGTTTCTTGTTCAACTTGAAGGTGACAGGCAATGTGTACCAGACTGGAACCGGCTCGCCGTCCTTGGTTGCCGGGGTGAACTTGGGCAATAACTTGCACACGCGCAATGCCTCTTCATCAAGTTCCTTATCGACCGACTTGGCTATCTTGAAATCGGTAACCGAACCGTCCCTCTGAACAACAAACGTCACGACAACGCGCCCCTCCACACCAAACTTTGCCGCGTGCATGGGATACTTGATGTGAGTGCGCAAGAAATCCATCAGGGCCTTGTCGCCACCGGGGAACTCCGGCATCTGCTCACTGGAATGCCACGCTTTATTGACTTCGGTCAACTTGGAGATGGCCCTTGCCGCATGCTCGGCCCTATTCACTTGAGGATCGGATTTCACTTCCTGTCCATAAACAGTGCCGCACATGGCAAGCATCATGAAAGCAGTAAAAAGCAACCTACGCATCATTTCCATTTTCAACATTGACGTCGGGTCCTGTAATTAATTCTTCCTTCCAAAGGCCGCATCGAGAGCAGAACCCGATGACCCTCTTGTGTGGCTCACCTTGGTTCCACAAAGGTATAGCATCCAGCGCGAAAAACGTTTACCCCCCTATTTTTTAACATTTTTTAACATTTCTTTAACACACTTATATCGGGGCGAACAATCATGACAGCCTAAACGTATAATCACAAATTCACGCTAAGCCTCCAATTCGCTAAGTATTTAATATCTAGGATGTTATCTCTCGACATTAATTACCCATCTCACTCAGGAACTTGATGCGCACGAGACGTATTTCCTCCTCGGTGTAGTCGTCACCCAGTTCCTGCATGGCGGTCTCGATGTCGTCGGTATCACTCTCCTTGAAGTAATCAAAGATGTCCTCCTCGATGTCGAGGTCGATGGCCTCATCAATATAGTAGGAAACATTGATCTTGGTTCCGCTATAGACGATGGCCTCGAGTTCGTCAAGCAGTTCATCAAACTCCAGGTCTTTGCTCTCGGCAAGCGCGTCGAGGGGCACCTTGCGGTCGATGGCCGTGATGATCTCCACCTTGAGTTTGCTCTTGTTGGCCACGGTGCGCACACGCATGTCCTCGGGACGCTCTATCTCGTTTTCATCGACATACTTCTTAATCAAGTCGATGAACTCCTGGCCATATCGCTTAGCCTTGCCAGGGCCCACACCGGGGATGTTCTGCAACTCATCGAGGGTGATGGGATAGGTAGTTGCCATCGCGTCGAGCGACGGCTCCTGGAAGATGACATAGGTGGGCAGGCCGTGCTGCTTGGCAATCTTGCGGCGCAAGTCCTTGAGGATGCTGAACAGTTGTGAGTCAACGGCTCCGCTGCCGCCGCCATGCAATTCCTCGTCGAGCATCTCGGTGTACTCGTTGTCCTCGACAATCCAGAATTTCTCGCGGCTCTTGAGGAACTTCTTGCCCTCGTCGGTCACCTTGATGACACCATAGTTCTCGATGTCCTTGGCCAGATAGTCGGCAAACACGCCCTGGCGTATCACTGCCATCAGGAATTTCTCGTCCCTGTCGCTGGCACAACCAAAGATCTCGAGTTCGTTGTGCTTGTAACCCTGGATCTCGTTGGTGGCATCACCCATCATCACGTGGGCGATATACTCGGGCTTGAAACGCTCACGCAGCACGAGAATCGTCTCGATGGCGGCTCGCAGTTCCTCGCTGGCCTCGACACGCTTCTTGGGCTTGAGGCAGTTATCGCAGTTGCCGCAATTGTCCTGTTCATAGGTCTCACCGAAGTAGTGCAACAGCGAGCGGCGGCGGCAAACCGACGACTCAGCATAGTCACGCGTCTCGAGCAGCAACTGCTTGCCGATCTCCTGTTCGGCAATGGGCTTGCCCTGCATGAATTTCTCGAGTTTGTCGAGATCCTTGCGGGAGTAGAAAGTGATGCATTTTCCCTCGCCACCGTCACGACCGGCACGGCCGGTTTCCTGATAGTAACCCTCCAGGCTCTTGGGTATATCGTAGTGAATGACAAATCTCACGTCGGGCTTGTCGATGCCCATGCCGAAGGCGATAGTTGCCACAATCACGTCCACGTCCTCGCTCAAGAACGCGTCCTGGTTGTTGCTCCTCATGGCGCTCTCCATGCCGGCATGGTAGGGCAAGGCCTTGATGTCGTTGAGGCGCAGCACCTCGGCCAGTTCCTCCACCTTCTTGCGGCTCAAGCAGTAGATGATACCCGACTTGCCCTCATTGGCCTTGATGAACTTGATGATTTCACGGTCAACATCCTTGGACTTGGGGCGCACCTCATAGTAGAGATTGGGGCGGTTGAAGGACGACTTGAACACAGCGGCATCGGTCATGCCCAGGTTCTTCTGGATATCGTGCTGCACCTTGGGGGTCGCAGTGGCTGTCAATGCGATGATGGGCCGCACACCGATGCGGTTGATGATGGGCCTGATATTGCGGTACTCGGGGCGGAAGTCGTGTCCCCACTCCGAGATACAATGGGCTTCATCGATGGCATAGAACGAAATGGGCACATCCTTGAGAAAGGCGACATTCTCCTCCTTGGTGAGCGACTCGGGAGCCACATAGAGCAACTTGGTGCGGCCGCTGCGCACGTCGTTCTTCACGACCTCGATGGCCTGCTTGGTGAGCGACGAGTTAATGAAGTGCGCGATACCGTCTTCCTCGCTGTAACTGCGCATGGCGTCCACCTGATTCTTCATCAGCGCAATGAGAGGGGAAATGACGATGGCTGTTCCCGGCATGATGCGCGCCGGCAACTGGTAACACAATGACTTGCCACCGCCAGTGGGCATGAGTACAAACGTGTCGTGCTCGGCCAGCAGATTCTCGATGATTGCCTCTTGATTGCCTTTAAAGGTCTCAAAGCCAAAGTATTCCTTTAACGCCGATATCAACTTTATGTTCTTGGCCATAATAATAGGTTTAGGGTTACAACGATTCTACAAATATAGAACTATTTCGTGAGGTGTACAATGATTTGGGAAAATATTTTTTGGGCTACAATATGGTTTATGCTTCGGTCAGGAGTTCAAAATTTGACTTTGAGAGTTGCTGCTCAGCGAATTCACGCGTGAGGACATAGCGTTTTTCCTTCATCGAGGGCGCCATATACATGACGTCGATCATGATGGTCTCGAACAGGCTGCGCAAGCCTCGTGCTCCCAGTTTATACTCGATGGACTTGTCGACGACAAACTCCAGCACATCGTCATTGATAACCAGTTCCACGCCGTCCATCTCAAGCAGTTTCTTGTATTGGCGCACGATGGCATTCTTGGGCTCGGTCAGGATGCGCAACAGGGCGTCCTTGTCCAGCGGCTCCAGGTTGGTCAAGATGGGCAATCGGCCGATGATCTCGGGGATCAGGCCATAACTGCGCAGGTCTTGCGGGGCCACGAAGTGCAGCAACTTGTCACGGTCGGCCTTGCTGACGTGGCTCCCCGCGCCATAGCCCACCACATGCGTATTCAAGCGCTGGGCGATCTTTCGCTCGATGCCTTCAAACGCGCCGCCGCAGATGAACAGTATATTCTTGGTATCGACGGCAATCATCTTCTGCTCGGGATGCTTGCGCCCGCCTTGAGGGGGCACATTGACAACCGAACCTTCCAGCAACTTGAGCAAACCCTGCTGCACACCCTCGCCACTCACGTCACGAGTGATGGAAGGGTTGTCGCCCTTGCGCGCTATCTTGTCAATCTCATCAATGAACACGATGCCGCGCTCGGCCTCGGCCACATTGTAGTCACAGGCCGCCAGCAACCTTGTCAACAGGCTCTCGATGTCCTCGCCGACATAGCCGGCCTCGGTGAGCACCGTGGCATCGACGATGGCGAAGGGGACCTTCAACATGCGGGCGATGGTCTTGGCCAGCAAGGTCTTTCCGGTTCCCGTGGGGCCCACGATGATAATATTGCTTTTCTCGATGTCAATCCCGTCGTCGCTGCGCTGGTTCAGCCGCTTGTAATGGTTATAGACGGCAACCGACAGGTATCGCTTGGCCGTCTCCTGCCCTATCACATACTGATCCAGATAATTCTTGATCTCCTCGGGCTTGGGCAGGGACTCCATGTCGAGGTCGGTCAATTGTGAGGCCGAGGCCTTCTGCAGGTACTCATGCGAGATTTCCACCGCACGCTCGGCACACTCATTGCAGATGCAGCCGTTCATGCCAGGGAGCATGAGTTCCACCTCCCTGTCACTACGGCCACAGAAACTGCAATACAGCGCGTTAGTGTCTTTCTTTTTTGCCATGCCTTGCTTTACTCGGGTTTACTCGGGGCAGGAGCGGCCGCGTTGTTCTGCTGGCGCTCGAGCACCTTGTCAATCATGCCATAGTCCTTAGCCTCGGCTGCAGTCATCCAGTAGTCACGGTCACTGTCGGCATACACCTTGTCATAGGGCTGTCCCGAATGGTCGCTGATGATGGTGTAGAGTTCCTTCTTGAGTTTGAGGATCTCGCGCGAGGTGATCTCGATGTCGGATGCCTGGCCGCTGATGCCGCCCATCGGCTGATGGATCATGACGCGGCTGTGCTTGAGGGCAAAGCGCTTGTCCTTCTGGCCGGCGACAAGCAGCACGGCAGCCATCGATGCGGCCATGCCGGTGCAGATGGTCGAGACGTCGCTCTGGATATACTGCATCGTGTCATAGATGCCCAATCCGGCATAGACCGAACCACCAGGCGAGTTGATATACAGCGAGATATCCTTACCAGGGTCCGAACTGTCCAGGAAGAGCAGTTGGGCCTGGATGACATTGGCGGTGTAATCGTCGACCTGGGTTCCCAGGAAGATGATGCGGTCCATCATCAGACGCGAGAACACGTCCATCTGGGTAACGTTCAGGCGGCGTTCCTCCATAATTGTGGGGGAAATATAATTGTTTGACACGCCTGCGGCAAACTGGTCCAGAGCCAAGCCATTCATTCCCAAATGGTGCACAGCAAATTTTCTAAAATCGTTATCCATATTCAAATCCAGTCGTTAAAATTAATTTTTGTTCAAAGATAATATTTTTTTCTCAACCCTACAACACAAGGGTGCACTTTTTTATTGACATGACAACAAAACGCAGCCTCTCATTACACAAAAACCGCGCCAACTGACAAAATAGCATGTGGGGCAAGACAGCCTCGCACTATCCTGCCCCACATTTATAATGATGTGTGATTATGTTTCCTGCCTGACTGGGGGGGGCATCATTGCCGATGACGCTCCGCCAGGCCTCCTGGTCAAGTATTACTCCTCGTAGAGTTTGCGGAAGTCCTCGACGCTGATGCTCTTCTCGTTGACCTTAACGGCCTCCTTGACAGCGGCATAGAACTTGTTGTCGATGGCATGCTCGTGGATCATGTCGCGGGCGCGGTCGTCCTGCATGAAGCGCTCGGCCTGCTGGCGCACGAGATCCTCGGGGGCATTGTAGATGCCATACTGCGACAACTGCTGCTGGGCAAAGATAAAGGCAGCGGTATCGATGTCCTCTTTCTCCACCTTGATACCCAGTTCCTGAGCCAGGTGATCCTTAACGAGTTGCCAGCGCAACGACTTGAACATGTTCTGGGCCTCCTCGTCGGTTACCTCGCCATTGTTCTTGTCGTCCTGCTCGCGGCGCAGTTTCAGGAATCGCTTCAGGAACTCCTCGGGCAACTGCAGGTCACCGGCCTTGTCGGTGAGGATGCGCTGGGCATCAACGGTGAAGCGGTAGTTGCTCTCGGGAATATTGGCCTTGACGATCATGTCGCGTACAGCCTCGCGGAATGCGGCCTCGTCCTTCACCTCGGTGTCGGTGCCCAGGACGCCCTTGAAGAACTCCTCGTTCATCTCGGCCTCCTTGTTGACCTTCACCTCCTCGATGGTGATGCGGAAGTCGCTCTTCACGTCGGCCTCATTGCGGTCAACGTTGAGCATCGATGCCAACTCGGCAATGTTGCCATTGTAAGCCTTGTGGGGGTTGAAGACAAAGGTATCACCCACCTTAACGCCAACAAACTTGGCAGCCTCGTCCTCGTCGGCCATGTAACGTGCCGAGATCACGGTGCGCTCGACCTTGATGCCGTCCTGCTTGTCGTTGCCCTGCTCGTCGAGTTCGATCATCGAACCGCGCAGCATCGACTCCTTGTCGCTCACCTCGCCATCGACGAGGGTGCCCAGGCGCTTGCGGTCATGAGCAATGGCGTCATCGACCATCTGGTCGGTCACCTCGATATTGTAGTAGGGCACATTGATGCGCTTGTTGAGTTTGAGTTCAATGGCAGGAGCCAGACCCAGGTCATACTTGAAGGTCATTTCCTCATCCTTCATGATGTCAACCTTGGTGTCCTCGTTGGGCAGGGGCTCTCCCAGCACCTGCAACTTGTTCTCGCGGATGTAGTCATAGACGGCACGACCCACCTTGCGGTCGATAACGTCGGCGGTTACGCTGGGGCCGTAGAACTTCATCAGCAGGTTCTTGGGGGCCTTACCGGGGCGGAAGCCCTTCAACGGATGGCGCACACCCATCTGGGCAACTTCCTTATTCACATCGCTTGCGAAATCTTCTCTCTTGAGCACAACGGTGATCATTCCGTTCACCGCGTCAATCTGGTCAAAACTTACGTTCATTACTTGTTTTCTATTGTATGTTAATTGATTAATTTCTTGAAAAGCGGCTGCAAAGGTACTACTTTTACCACGATACACAAAATTTAACCGCCACTTTTTACATAGTAACCATTCGGCCAATCGAGCATCACGCCAAGTCGCAAAGCCGCTAAGATACTGTTTTCAAGCCATTTAAGACCACTTTTTGAAAAATTTTTCTTGAAACGTAATACTTTTTCTCCAACTAGGATGAATGATTATAATAGCGCCATAAAATACTAATATCTAAAAACTTAGCGCCTTGGCGTTTTAGTGTGGGGGCCTGAGAGGAATCGGTATATTTCTTGCTTCCCTTTAAGAAAAGTAGGTTTACAAGGGGAGGACGATATTGTGTTCCTCGGCATTGTGCCGCAGCCTGATGTTATTTAAAAACAAGAAGCGCAAGAAATACTATAGTTGAATAGTCAACAAATTGTATTTCTTGCGCTTCTTGTTTTCCTTTAAGAAAAGCGGGCTTACAGGGTGAGGACGATGTTGTGCTCCTCGGCCATGCGGCGCATGTTCAGTATCGCATAGCGCATGCGGCCCAGGGCGGTGTTGATGCTCACGCCGGTAGTGTCGGCTATTTCCTTGAAACTCATATTCTTGTAATAGCGCATCACGAGGACCTCGCGTTGGCTATCGGGCAAGGCCCTGATGAGGCGGCGCACGTCGCTGTGGATCTGCGATTCGACCAGTGAGTCCTCGATCGTCGAGTCGGACAGTTCCTTGCGGTTAAGGATATTGATATCCGTGTCGTCGGTGGACTGGAGGTTCTCGGCCTTGGTCTGGCGGAAGTAATCGATGATCAGGTTGTGGGCAATGCGGGTTATCCATGCCGAGAAGTGACCATTCTCGACATAACGCCCTTGTCTGATGGTCATGATGGCCTTGACAAAGGTATCCTGGAAAATATCATCAGCGAGTTCCTCGTTTTTCACCGAGTGGTATATATACATGTAAATGCGGTCCTTGTGTCGCTCCAGTAGCGAATCAAAGGCCTCGTTGTTGCCATCGACATACAGCGAAATGAGTTGCTCATCGCTCTTGTCCTTGAAAATCTTCATTACTATATATATTTGGTCAATAATGAGTAATGTTTGTCGATAGGCAGTTTTGTTTTAGTTCTTATTAATCATTAAAGTTATTATCTCACTCGTGTGAAATCCATAGGGAGATTTCAGGCTGCAAATATAGATAAAATCAAAAAAACAACAAGTGTTTTTGAAAAAAAAGTGTTTTTTTTGAATATTCTTTTACTGAAATCAAGTTTACACGTCACGATTCATGACACTTTTCAAGTGTGGAAACCTGTCACACCAGGCCGTCAGCGGCGACGGCGGCGGCGATTGCTGCGCATTCCCATGAGCCATCGCGTGATCCTGAATCCCAGCAGCACATAGTCGGCGGCCTTCAAGTGGGACACGGTGCCGGGGCTGAACATGAGGGCGCGCACGCCGTTGGAAGCCACGTTGCTCTTGACACTGTCCAGGTTGTACTGCACACTGGCACGCCCCACCTCACGACGGACAAGGGCCTTGCCGCGCGCGCGCCGCAATTCCTCGAGCGTCATGCCACGCCAGTCACGTGGGGCATCGGGCACCGCCATGGGCATGTTGCTGCCGCCCGTGATGTCGTTAATTGTCTCGTTACTCATTGTCTTCGGGTTTAAGGAAGAGTTTGCTCACAAACCGGGCGACCGGGTCGACGATGAGTTGTTTCTTGAAGGCGAAGAGCACCAGCAGCAATATCAGCAGGATACCCGCGGCAATCAAGTGGGCGCCCCATGCGCATCCCAGTGCCGACGTGAGCACGCTGATCAACGCCGCAAACATGTGGTGCAGCACAAACGTGCCGATGATGATAACCACCGCCACAAAGGCTATCGACGACAACAGCACAGCCATCTTCTCGACCGCGGTGAGTTTGGTATAATCCCACTCCAGCGAGAAGAAGCGGCGAGCCTCGGTAAAGAGTTTCTTGTAATCTATCTCGTTCATATCACTTCACAGACCTCCCATATCACACACAATCTAATGGCAGTCGTGTGTCAAAAAAAACGCGTCATTCTTGACACACGACCTGTCATTGATAGTGTAATTTTGTCAGTCCTCTATCTGGGCGCTGATTTGCTTCACCAGTTGCTCCACCTCGTCGTCGCTGAAGTCGATACCGTTCTTCTTGAGCATCTCCTTGATGCGGCTACGCAGGTCGGAACCCTTCTCGGGAGCAAACAGGATGGCGGCCGTGGCACCAACCAGTGCACCACCCAGGAATGCGTACAATAAACCTAATCCTCTCATTTTTCTTTATCAAATTTAATCCGGTTGTTAGTCTAGTTTGTCCTTAATCTCCTCGGCGATGTCATCAACGAGGTTGTCAAGTTTGGAGCCTTTCAACTTTACTCCTTGTTCACGCAGGGCATCCGCAATGCGCTTGCGGGTGTCGTCACCTTTCTCGGGGGCAAAAAGCAAACCCACTGCCGCGCCGGCGATTGCGCCGCCCACGACTGCCATAACGATGTTGATCGGTTTCATATCTACTGCTAAATTAAATAATTAATATAATGTCTTAGTAATGATAACGCTTGCAACAATCATGCCAATGGCATGACCGATTGCGGTTTCGGGCAATAAAATTACTATTTGTTTTTGATTCCGACAAATAATTTCGCAAAAAACCATGACAACGGCATCAAAATCGTCTCTTTTGCTTCCCCACCAGCCATTTCCGGTGGCGATGATATAGATGTTGGCCCTGACCCTGCGGGGCTAATGCTAATTACGCGAATTATTTTAAATATTTTTCGTGAAATACGTTTTTCTTAGCGAAATTAGCATTAAAAAACTTTTCAGGGCCAACTGCTATATCATTGCATTTCCGGTTTATCATGTATAGAGAGCATCCGCACTCCCAACAATCGAGGAATGCGGATGCCAACTCCTAACTCCTAACTAGTTCCAGGTCCCAGAAAGCACGTAGTCGATCAGGACCGTCACGTCGCTGATGCTGATGTCGCCATCCTGGTTGCAGTCGGCTGCAGGATTGTTGATGGTGCTGTCCAGCAACAGGTCGATCAGGGCTGTCACGTCGCTGATGTTCACATCGCCATCGCCGTTGACGTCGCCGCGGATGAAGGTAATGTTGACAGTGAAATGATGCGGATCCAGTTCACCGAACACCGGTTGCTGATAGCGGTGTCCCGACTCGTCGGCGCCGAAGACATAGTAGTCAACCTCTGAGGCCTGGTGATAGCCCTTGATGTAGCCCACATATTCATCGG
Organism: uncultured Porphyromonadaceae bacterium; assembly: GCA_946414395.1. GTDB lineage: Bacteria > Bacteroidota > Bacteroidia > Bacteroidales > Muribaculaceae > Sodaliphilus. Next base: position 13,479 of record CAMKOE010000036.1, read on the forward strand.
GCTCGCCGGTGGCTCTCATGTGCGCAGTCTGATAGGGGCCGTTGTCAATGCTGTAGTACACCAGCAGCGAGTCCTCTTTCAGGGGTTTTCCGCTATAGGCGATGAACTTGCTCGTGACGGCGATGGAATCCCCGCACTCCTGCGTGCCAAACAACACGTTCCTGTGATCGACATACAGCATGCCAAAGTCCATCACCCCGCGCGTGCGGCAATGCAGGGCATCGGTGTTAAGCCACTGAATGCTGCCCGAGGTGTTGTACACGCCCGTGACCTCATATCCGGGCATGGCCTCTCGATAGACCTCGAGCGCGCGCTCATTGTAGGTACTGTTGCTGCCCATGGGCACATAGACGTGCTTGTTGAGGATAAGGCTGTTGGTATAGGGTGCCACGACGCTTCCCCCAGGCTCCTCGACACGGTACACCTTGTAAGGATAGCCCCAGCAGCAGTTGGTTGTCGCGAAGTAGTTGGCCACCGACTCATAGTTCTCATATCGGCTATCGGTCTTCGGCAGTTTCGCTATCAGAATTTTGTCCGGTGCCAGGTATTTGCCCCAGCAGTCCACATGGGCAATGTAGTCGTTCTGCGGGTCGATGGTGATGTGGTAGTTGTCGATGCCCAGGTAGTCGAGCATTTTCTTGCGCACGTCGGCCTCGTCATTGCCGTTCTCCCGGACGACCAGATTGTCACTGACGGCGTGTCCACGTCCATCCTCCATCATGTTGCCTCCAGTGTGTACCAGGTTCATGCTGTAGAGGGGGATACCCCAGAACGTGGCAAAGGCCGAGGGAATGGCATCGTCGTTATACCGCGGGCGGTTATACACGTTATCGACGATGGCAGGAGTCTTACCGGCAAAGATATACCAGGGGCCGTAGTCGCGCACCCAGTAGGAATCTGAATTTGCGTTCACAAAGGTGACCCGATCCATGTTCACACCCGCGTTGCTGAAACGCGACCGCGCCGTTGACTGCTGGCTCTGCTGCACGATGCAGTACACCTGGCAGTTATCGGCCAACGTCTTGACCAGGGCAAGTGGTATGCCCAGCGGATAGCGAATCGTCACGCCCTGCATGGGCTCGAACTCGGCCACAAAGCGTGGCGCCTCGGTTGGTGCGGGTGACTCCGTGAAGTTGAGGCTGTGCCTCCTCACAGGGGTGTTCATTTCTTCTTCGGACAAGTAATGGAGTTTTCTCCAGTCCGGCGCTTCCCGTTTCTGAGCCTGGGCATTCATACTGCCCATCGCCGACATCATGGAAGCCAACACAAGTAAAGCGGTAATAGTTTTGTTTCTTTTCATAACAACAAAAATTTATTAATGCAAAGGTACATTTATTTTTCGGAATTGAGGTTAATACCCTGCATGATTTCCCGTCAACCGCTCATTGAGCGTTCAAACGTTCAAACGAGAAGTGCATGCCGGTTGTTACTGGATAATCCGCAATCGCGTTCCCCACGTGCGCCATGTGCACCCCACAACATTTTTTAGTACGCTTGCTTTGTTACGTTAGGCGGCGAGTTTGTTTTTTCCGCCAAAAATCAGTACCTTTGCGGCCCAAATGCAATCAACATGGCTACAGGAGACATCATCATCAAAGGGGCACGCGTCAACAATCTGAAGAATGTCGACGTGTCGATACCACGCGGCAAGTTCGTGGTCATCACCGGTCTGTCGGGCAGCGGCAAGTCGTCGCTTGCCTTCGACACGCTATATGCCGAGGGGCAACGCCGCTATGTGGAGAGCCTGTCCTCCTATGCCCGCCAGTTCATGGGACGCCTGTCCAAGCCCGATTGTGACTTCATCACGGGGTTGCCGCCGGCCATCGCCGTCGAGCAGCGCACCGTGACCCGCAATTCCCGCAGCACCGTGGGCACGAGCACCGAGATCTATGACTACCTGCGCCTGTTGTTTGCCCGCGTGGGCAAGACTTACTCGCCCGTGTCGGGCCAGATGGTGAAAAAGCACACGTCCAACGACGTGATCAACACCATCAACGCCTATCCCGACGGCACACGCCTGGCCCTGTTGACCGAGGTCATCGTCCCCGAGGGGCGCGACCTGCGCACCCAACTCGACATCCTCGTCAAGGGTGGCTACTCGAGGCTGATGACCCGTGACGGAAGGTTTGTGGACATTTCCCAGGTTATCCAGTCCGACGGGGACCTTGACAAGGACGACTACCGCCTGCTCATCGACCGCATGGCCGTGACCCACAGCCATGACGACGAGATGCGCCTGCTCGACTCACTGCAGACGGCATTCTACGAGGGCAAGGACGAGTGCCTAGTCGTCGTGTGGCAGCAGGACGGCTCGACCGTCGAGCACCGTTTCTCCAAGCGTTTTGAACTCGACGGGATGACCTTTGACGAGCCCAATGACCTGATGTTCAACTTCAACAACCCGCTGGGAGCCTGTCCCACATGCGAGGGATTTGGCAGCGTCATCGGCATCGACGAGAACCTGGTTGTGCCCGACAGGAGCCGCTCGGTCTATGACGACGCGGTGATGTGCTGGCGAGGCCAGGTGATGAGCGAGTGGAAACGCGCGTTCATCCATGTGGCGGCCAAGCACGATTTCCCCATCCACAAGCCCTATCACGAACTCAACCGGCAACAACTAGACCTGTTGTGGCACGGAACCGGTGATGGCGAGTGGAGCGGCATCGACGGCTTCTTTGAGTGGGTCAAGAGCAAGTCCTACGCCATTCAGTTCCGCGTACTGCAGGCCCGGTACCGCGGCAAGACCGTGTGCCCGACCTGTCACGGCACCCGGCTCAAGCCCCAAGCGGGATACGTCAAGGTGGGAGGCATCACCATCAGCGAGATGGTGCGCATGCCGGTCAAGGACCTGGCCGAGTGGTTCCGCTCGCTACGGCTCGACGAGACCGACGCCAAAATCGCCGAACGCCTGCTCACCGAGATTAACAGCCGCCTCGACTACCTGTGTGAAGTGGGTGTGGGCTACCTGACGCTGGACCGCTTGTCGGCAACGTTGTCGGGCGGCGAGAGCCAGCGCATCAACCTGGCCACCGCCCTGGGCAGTTCGCTCGTGGGCTCGGTCTATATCCTAGACGAGCCGTCCATCGGCCTGCATCCGCGCGACACCCACCGGCTCATCCACGTGCTGCGCATGCTGCAGCAGTTGGGCAACACGGTGGTCGTCGTCGAGCATGACGAGGACATCATCCGCACGGCCGATTACCTCATCGACGTCGGCCCCGAAGCCGGCCGCAACGGCGGACAGATCACCTATCAGGGTCCTGTTGACCGACTGAATGAAGCGACCGACAGTTATACCGCCAAATACCTGTCGGGGGCCATGTCCATTGCCCTACCCAAGCAACGCCGCAAGTGGAGCCAATATATTGAGGTCAAGGGAGCGACCCACAACAACCTCAAGAATATCGACGTCAAGTTCCCCTTGGGCGTCATGACCGTTGTCACGGGAGTGAGCGGATCGGGAAAATCCACCCTGGTGGGCAAGATTCTCTACCCTGCCCTCGCCCGCCACTTTGACCAAACTGCCGAGACACCAGGCAGTCACAGCGGCATCGGGGGCGACATCAGCCGCCTGTCGGCAGTGGAGTTCATCGATCAGGGCCCCATCGGCAAGAGCACCCGCAGCAACCCTGCCACCTACCTCAAGGCGTTTGACGAGATACGCCAGTTATTCGCCCAGCAGCAACTGTCCAAGCAGATGGGTTACAATGCCGGTTTCTTCTCGTTCAATTCGCCCGGCGGCCGCTGTGAGGAGTGCAAGGGTGAGGGTACCATCACCATCGAGATGCAGTTCATGGCCGACATCACATTGACGTGCGAGGCCTGCCACGGCAAGCGATTCAGCCGCAATGCGCTCGACGTGACCTTCCGCGACCGCACCATCAGCGACATCCTGGACATGACTGTCAATCAAGCAATTGAATTTTTCGGCGAGACCAATACATACAACGAGTACCGCATCATCAGGCGCCTGAAGCCGCTGCAGGATGTGGGACTGGGGTACATCAAACTGGGGCAGTCATCCTCCACCCTGTCGGGCGGCGAGAACCAGCGCGTGAAACTCGCCTATTACCTGAGCGGCGAGCGGCAAGGCAACACGCTGTTCATCTTTGATGAGCCGACGACGGGTCTGCACTTCCATGACATCAACACGCTGATGAAGTCGTTTGACCAACTCATCGGCAACGGCCACACGGTGGTCATCATCGAGCATAATATCGACGTGATCAAGTGTGCCGACCACATCATCGACCTGGGACCCGAGGGTGGAGAGAACGGCGGCAACATCGTTGTCACCGGAACACCCGAGGAGGTCGCCCGCTGCAAGGAAAGTTACACTGCACGATTCCTTGCAGACAAACTGAAGTAATAACCCAATAGATATCGGCCAAACCAGTCCAACTTCACGACAATATGATTGAATCACTTCAACACACAGACTACAATCCAGCCAAGGCCATCCGCAAAGAATTCTTTGCCTTCCGGAACGGCATCATTGCCGACAAACTGAGGCGTGCAGGGGATCCCCACACCATCATCATGGGCTGCCTGCTCGTGGACGTCATCAACATCGCCAAGAAGTTTCGCGATGACATCCATGACTCAAAAGAACGGGCCGCGCTTGCCCAGGAGTTATGGAATGATACACTTTCTCGTGAATGCCGCCTGGCCGCTCCCATGATCTATCCACCCGAACTCATGACCCACGACCTCGCTATGGCCTGGTGCCAGGGCATCGAGACCGTCGAAGTGGCCGACAACATGTGCCACAAGTTATTGCGCCATGCCAGCGACTGCATGGAAATTTCTTCCACACTCATTGCCAGCCAGGATGCGATGATGAAATATACGGGCTACCGCCTGCTGCTGAACCTGTTGTTGCTGGGCAAGGCACAACCCAGCGAAGCCCTAAAAAAGGCCGTCAACGACGACCTCTCCAACGCCCAGCCGCCACTGACCTCGCTACTGCAGGACGTCATGGAGGAACTCAATAGCCCCGAGGAATAAAGGGAAATGCCATCAGTGGGTCAATCATCCCACATGAGATCACGCATCACGCTGTCACTGAGCATGATGCCATCGTCCGTCAACACATAACGGCCATCCTGTTCCATCATTAGGTTACCAGCGTCGATGTGGCGCCGCGCCTCTCTCGTGAAATAGCGCCATGCCTCATCGCCAAAGTCCTCACGCAACCTGGCGGCATCGACGCCTCGCGACGTTCTCAGCCCAAGCATCACCCGCTCGTCATACCGTTCCCGCCATGTCAGTTCCTCGCTTTCAAACGCGGGCTCACCGGCCATCACCCGGCCGATGTACTGCTGCAGGTCACCGGGATTGTAGCGCCTGATGCGGCCATCATAACTGTGGGCTGCAGCACCCAGGCCCAAATAGGGCGTATCATCCCAGTAGGATGAATTGTGGCGCGAGTGGCAACCCGGCAGGGCAAAGTTGGAAATTTCATAATGCTCATAGCCCGATTCCCGCAGCATGTCCACCAGCAGGCGGTACATTTCCAAGCACTGCTCCTCGGGCACCTCAACGACCTGGCCGCTCTCACGCTGACGCCACAATCGCGTTCCCGGCTCATAGGTCAAGCCATAGGCCGAGATGTGCTGCGGTGCCAAGTCTATGGTTTGCCGCACCAAGCGGGCCCACGATTCAACCGTCTGGCCCGGAAGGCCATAGATGAGGTCCAGGCTGATGTTACCGATGCCAGCATCACGCAAGCGATTGACTGCCTCCACAGCCTGAGCAGCCGTGTGGCGACGCCCGATGGCCCGGAGAATCCCGTCCTCGAAGGACTGCACCCCCATGCTCACGCGATTGACCCCAAGCGGCAGCAATGAACGCGCCCATTCGGGGGTCACATCATCAGGGTTGGCCTCGATAGTAAATTCTTCCACCCCACTCAAGTCAATCGCACGACCCAGCCCCATGACAAGCCGCGACAGTAACGGCATGGGCAACTGTGACGGAGTGCCGCCTCCCATGTAGAGCGTCCTGACAGACGCGCCTCGCAACTCTCCGCGGCGCAGCAGGGCCTCGGCCACGACCGCATCCACATATGGCCCGCCGGCCTCACGCAGTCGCAACGTCGAGAAGAAGTCGCAGTAGGAACAGCGACTGGAACAGAACGGAATATGCACATATACACCAGCCATCACGATGCAAAGATACACATTTTCCCCGACACCGGCAAGCGGGACACAGCGGACGGAAGTTTTGTCCTTTTTGACACCCGAAATGGGACAAAACAACCCGCAAAAGAGCCATCCCCATGTCCATCAAAAGATTTTTCTTTTAATAATGTTGTGATTCACAGCAAAAATTAGTAATTTTGCAGGCTGTTTAGCGAACCAAACATCAATTCACTATATAACAACTATTTAACAACAAAATCACTAATGAAGGTTTACAAAACAAACGAGATCAAGAACATCTCTCTCGTCGGTGGTAAGGGCGCTGGTAAGACCACTCTCACCGAGTCTATTCTCCTTGAGGGCGGCACAATCAGCCGCAGGGGTACCGTTGATGGTGGCAACACCGTGAGCGACAACACTCCCGTTGAGAAAGAGTATGGCTACTCCGTATCCTCTACCGTCTTCTTTGCTGAGAAGAACGGCAAGAAACTCAACTTCTTTGACTGCCCGGGTAGTGATGACTTCGTGGGCAATACCGTTACCGCTCTGAGCGTGACCGACACTGCTGCCCTGGTCATCGACGGCCGCAATGGCGTCGACGTGGGTTGCCAGAACAACTTCCGCACCGTGGAGCGCGTGGGCAAGCCCCTCATGTTCGTCATCAACCGCCTCGAGGACGAGAAATGCGACTTTGACAACGTATACAACCAGTTGCGTGAGACCTACGGCAACAAGGTCGTTGCCCTCCAGTTCCCCGTGAACGCAGGTCCCGGCTTCAACAGCGTGGTTGACGTGCTGTCCATGAAGCAGTACACCTGGCCCAAGGACGGCGGCAAGGCTACCGTAGCCGACATCGACGGCGCTCAGGCTGACAAGGCCGAGGAGTACCGCATGGCACTGCTCGAGATGGCTGCCGAGAACGATGAGGAACTCATGATGAAGTTCCTTGACGAGATGACCCTGACCGACGAGGAGACCATCAAGGGTATCCGCCTGGGCATGGTTGACCGCAGCATCTTCCCCGTGGTTCTGGTGAGCGCCGAGAAGAACATCGGCACCGACCGCATGCTCGAGATCATGAGCACCATCGTGCCCGACGTGACCGAGATGCCCGCTCCCAAGAACACCAACGGCGACGAGGTTCCCTATGACGAGAACGCTCCCGTGAGCATCTTCTTCTTCAAGACATCGGTAGAGAGCCACATCGGTGAGGTATCCTACTTCAAGGTGATGAGCGGTACCCTCAAGGCTGGTGCCGACTTGACCAACATGAACCGTGGCAGCAAGGAGCGCTTGGCTCAGATCAATGTCGTTTGTGGCCAGAACAAGACTGCCATCGACGAGATCCACGCCGGTGACATCGGTGCAGCCGTGAAACTGAAGGACGTTCGCTGCGGCAACACCCTCAACGAGAAGGGCTGCGAGCACGAGTTCAACTTCATCGAGTATCCCGCTCCCAAGTTCCAGCGCGCCATCCGCGCCCTCAACGAGAGCGAGACCGAGAAACTGGGTGCCGTCCTCAACCGCATGCACGAGGAGGATCCCACGTTGCTCATCGAGCAGAGCAAGGAGTTGCGCCAGACCATCGTTTCGGGTCAGGGCGAATTCCACCTGCGCACCCTCAAGTGGAACATCGAGAACAACGACAAGATCCAGATCGAGTACCAGGAGCCCCGCATCCCCTACCGCGAGACCATTACCAAGGCCGCACGTGCCGACTATCGTCACAAGAAGCAGTCTGGTGGTTCAGGTCAGTTCGGTGAGGTACACCTGATCGTGGAGCCTTACCGCGAGGGCATGCCCGAACCCGACACCTACAAGTTCGGCAACCAGGAGTACAAGATGAACATCAAGGACAAGCAGGAGATTCCCATGGAATGGGGCGGTATGCTGGTTATCTATAACTGTATCGTCGGTGGTGCCATCGATGCACGCTTCATCCCCGCTATCGTCAAGGGTATCATGGACCGCATGGAGCAGGGCCCGTTGACCGGTAGTTATGCCCGCGACGTTCGCGTCTGCATCTACGATGGTAAGATGCACCCGGTTGACAGTAACGAAATCTCGTTCCGTCTGGCCGCACGCAACGCCTTCTCGGCTGCCTTCCGCGATGCTAACCCCAAGGTTCTGGAGCCCGTCTATGACGTTGAGATCCTGTTGCCCGGCGACTGCATGGGTGGTGTACAGAGCGACCTGCAGGGCCGCCGCGGCATCATGATGGACATGTCGAGCGCCAATGGTCTGGAGCGCGTCAAGGCCCGCATCCCCTTGAAGGAGATGTCGAGTTACAGCACCTCCCTGAGTTCCATCTCGGGTGGCCGCGCTTCGTTCAGCATGAAGTTCTCGAGTTACGAACTCGTGCCCGCCGACGTGCAGGCTCAGTTGCTCAAGGAGTACGAGGAGAGCAAGCAGGACGAGGATTAATCCCCACCTGTCCTCCACATTATATAATAGAAGGTACCCAGCCGGGTGCCTTCTATTTTTTCGTCCCCACGTTTAATCAAACGACGGGAACAACTTGAAACCACCACAACAACTAATAGAGCGATAAGCGCGACCATGGCGATCACCATGAAATGACTTTTGCGCGACATGTAGGGACGGATTTAACATTTTACGTTAATTTTTTCAGTGAAAAGTGAATTGAAATTTTGTTTTTTCACAATAAAGTGTTAATTTTGCCGTTGATTGTTAAAATGGCAATTTAGAATTAGATAGAAATTTCTCATGAAGAGATCAACGATATGGATATTGACGGTTGTAATGGCGATAGCCCTGCTGGGACTGCTCGCCATGCAGATCGTGTATATGGAGAAGATGGTGGCCATGCGCAACAGCCAGTTCAGCGAGATCGTGATGCGCAGCCTCTATAGCGTATCCACGATGCTGGAGCAGAACGAGACCAAGTATTTCCTTGACAAGGACCTGGCCGAGGCCGAGCAGACCTACTCGGGCATCAGCCAGAACAGTTTCAGT
>CAMKOE010000037.1 GCA_946414395.1 uncultured Porphyromonadaceae bacterium
TCTGATCGGTAACGTCATTTCCCGTGCGATCATGGGGTGAAGGCAAGAAAGACAAGAAGGGCATTTTTTATGATTTAGCACAATCGTAATGCCGTGGTTAACAGCGACGTGGAAGAGGAAATACAGGAAATCCTGCTCATCGTTGGCGCCAAGGATGGCGAGAGCGCAGACGTTTGCCTAAGATAAAAATGAGTATCATCAAGCAGCATGCACCAAGCACGTATAGCAGGATATGTTTATTGCTCTTGTGATTAACGGAGTCGGCACTGCTCAAGGCTCGCCCTGCGTCGTACTTTTTGACGAATGCTTCAGGGTCATTCAGGAACTCTTGCCGCAGGGCGTTGAAGTCGATATGGTTGGAACCGTCTGTTTCCAAGGAGATATAGGTGTCGACCAGATGCTCACAATACAGGAATCTTGAGAACTCGATGAGTTCGTCGCCCTGCTTCGCCTTAAAGGCGTCTCTAAGGGCGTATGCGGGTGAGTCCTTGATGGTCAAGTCCTGCAAAGAATCGTCTTCCATAGACATGTCGATAATATATTCCGTAGTGTCAGGCTCCGAGGTGTCAGGCCACTCTATCACGATGTAATTGGAGCGGAGTCCAATATACTGTTTGTGGAATTCGGCAAAGTTATCATTTGTCTCGATGTCAAAGAAATCGGCTGGGAAATCCTTGCGGAAACTGATGGTGAGGTTGCGACACTGTGGCATGAGTGCCTGAAGGCTGTCGAGGCGTTGAGCCTGGACCGCAGCGCAGCATTTGTCCCAGAATCTCACCAGTTCACGGCACTTGCCATCCTTTGGGCTCCAGCAGTAGGCCGCTATTGATCTAGTGCCAAAGGTGTATGTCGTGCCGTCGCAGCCCAATCGCTCGAACAGGAACGATGAGGCTTGAACCGAGGACTCGACCAGTCGGTAAAGAGCCTTCATGATGCTGTCGGGGACATGCAGGTCGGAGGTGGTCATTGAGACCTTGTGCTGCTGCGATGGCATGTCGCCGTAGGTGTTGAGGTCGAACTTCGCGTAGTGCAACGTGCCAGCGGTGTCGGCCGACAGGGCAAACTCGGTATCAAAGGAGGGTTGCGCAAGATAGTAAAACTGTGTCCCCCACGGGTCATCTCCGCCGACCAGCAAGTGCTTGAGCAGGAATTGGTCGTGTTCCGAAGCGCGTTCATAAAGCGGTGATGTGGGCACCAACCTGCCACCGGCTCTTGCAATAGACCCCAAAAAGGCTATTAGTAGCAGACAAACTAGGATCCGAGAAAGATTACTCCTTGTTTCGCAGTGATTCATCTCCATTGTTACATCAAATAATTCAGGTTATTGCCTTTTGCAAAGTTATGTTTTTTTTGAGATTGCGCCAAATTTTTTGTGATTTTTGGCGCAATCTGTGGTTTTTTTTGAGATTGCGCCAATTCTAATTGGCGTTAGGGCCTGTCGCTGGATGTGTGGGAGGAGATCCAATAGGCGAGCAGGCCAAAGGGAATGATGAGGATGATAGCAGCGATAAACAGAAAGACCAGACTGAGGAGGATTACCACGACCAGGGGATATGTCTCATGGTCTCCGCTGCACGTGATGAGCAGGAAGGTTACCCAAGGCATCCCGAGGAAGTATAGCAGCATTTTCATCCCCAGCAGCATCCAGGAGCCATGGTGCTCCCGGCGACAGGCGAGGTATATGCTCAGCCATGAGAACCCCATGACCAGGATTGAAGGCAGAATGGACTGAGCAAAAGAGGAGTCATAAATCATGAGCAGGCAACATGCCGCCACACCCAGTAGCACCGAGAATAGCACTGTCACCAGGTTGAATTTTCTTTTCTTGTTTGAAGGTATCATCATGTTGACAATCAGTGGCTGAGATAGCGGGCTGTGCGGCGGGCGATGTTGTCGCGCAGGCAGTTGCATGATGGTGATTAGTCGCCGTTAACTTCTTCTTTGGCCGCTTCTTCGATTGCCTCGAGGGCGGCTTTGATTTGCTCATATTCCTCGGGAGTCATCTCTTCGGCGGGTTCCGATTGCTTAATCTGCCATGCCGTGATGCACTGCTCGACCTGCTCGATGGTCATCTTGCGCGGGTCAAGCCCCAGGGCGCACCGGACACCACTCAGCCAGGCGTCAAAATCCTCAACCGCTCCCGAACTCCAAACCATGTAGGCATACACGAGACCGATATTGTAATTGTTGTATGCCTTTATCGCATGGGCGATGCCTGTGGCATATCTGCGCTGCAGGGCGATGCTGTCGGGTCTGCCACTCAAGTCCTGATCGGTGATTCCGATTTGGTCGGGATACAGTGCCATCATGACGCCAAAGGTGCGTGCCAAGCGGCAATTATCCTCGTCGTTTAGCGGCTCATTGTCGTCCTTCATGCCGTAGATGTGGAGCATAAAATCATAGATGCCGATGGTGTCTTGCGGCAAGATGATGTTGCCGTCAATCACCTTGTTCACACCCTCGATGATGCAGTTCAGGTCGCGGTCTTGCTTCAAAGTGCCCGAGCCGTTGTTCATCATCATCATGATATAGCCGCCCACTTCGAGCCCTTTCCCGTAATACTCGGCAGCGGTCGAGTCCTGGTTGAAGAAGCGGATTCCCTCCTGCAGGCCGAGGACGTATTCCTCGCGGTCGGTCTGGGACTGCAGTTTGGGCTCATTCTCGGCGACGATGCGCGTGTAATAGTCCCCAATGGCATAGGACAGCGAGTCGAACGGCTCGGCTCCGCTAGAGGCCTGCATTGCAAGCGACCATGCGATCAACGTGATAAAAAGGATTTGTTTCATGACTGCATACATTTATATATAGTGAAGAGACGCGAGGACCGCTTTTTTTTACGGTCGCGGTGAAATAATCAGTCTTGACGTGTAAAGCGGGTTGTGCGGCGGGCGATGTTGTCGCGCAGGTGGTCACGATAGAGCCAGATTTCGCGGCTGTGGTAGTTGCCCTCCTTGCCGATAAGGGGCAGGATATAGTCGGTGCCTGTATAGCCGTCCACCAGCAGCAGGCCCGACGACGGGTCGAGGGTGACGGTGAGGGTGTCACGGCGTTGCTTCTCGAGCGGGATGAGCGGCGAGGGCTCGGTGATGAGCGTGGCAGGTGTGGCGTCGGTGCGCCAGTTCACGGGATTGATGGCCACGGCGCTGCGGGTCCAACCGGGCATGGCGCATGAGCGGTCGCGCACCGAGTTGTAGCACACGGTCACGCCCGTGTCGTCGGCACCCTGGGCGGGGACGATGCGCGGGCAGGCATCAAGGGCCTCCTGGCTGATGGTGACGCCGATGGCATAGGCGGCAATCATGCGGCTGTATGTGGCGTTGTCCATTTCCTTCATCAACTGGAGCATGATCATCGCTCCCTGGCTGAAGCCAGCGAGAACAAAGGGGCGCCCACCGTTGAGGTGGTCAAGATAGTACCTGAACGAGCGTCGCACGTCATCGGTCGCGATGGGCAGGCGGGCCTGCATGAGGCTGTCGCTGGTGAAGGTCTGCAACGAGCACTGGCGGTAGTAGGGCGAGTAGAAGTTGAGCGTCCCGCCGATGAGCGCGTCCACGCCTTGCATCTCGCTCAGGATGGGCCCTCGCGTGCTGTCGTTGCGGGTGTCGGCATAGTGGCAAGGGGTGCCGCCCGCCAGGGTGTAGTCTCCCGTCTCGGTCGAGGTGATGTAGAAGACGTCGGCCTGGGCATCGCGGCTGGTGATGTACCACTGTGACGGGTCGGCATACTCGGGCGCAGCGGGCAGAACATCGACGGGATATTGAGGCTCGTTATGGGCTGACCTGCATTGGGCGAACAATAGGCAGATCGTCACCCATGTAGAGACTCTGATAAAATGATGCATATATTAATTATTTATTGTAGATGATGCTGTCGATGTGCAGTTTGATCGGTTTCAAGGTGAACAGACTGTCAGGTTTAAGTTGTTCTGTTCTGAATTCTGACGGTTGCGGTTCGCCAGGTAATTCTTCGTGTTTTCGCCTTTCGGTATAGGCCTTGATATCTTTCTCCTTGAGGCCGATGATGCTCAGGTTTTTCTTGTTGAGGTAATGATTGTGTGCCGAGATGTAGTCCAACCAATATTTCCTGACATGGAAACTTTCAAGTTTTTGGCGGACGCCGTTATCGTTGAGCAATTTTGTCAAGGTGTGTTCACCAGGCTGCATCTGCGAGAGCACGTTGTTGATGGTTCTTTCATATTCTGTGACCCATTCGTTCCAGTTGCTCTCGTCGGCATTTATTCTGGCGAAACTTGCTCCCACACTCTCGATGAACCTATAGTTGCCGTTGCCCATGTTTTTCCAGGTCTCAAAGCTGTTGCCGAAGATGTTCTCGGCCGTCTTGTCATGAGACATGTAGTCAACGAGCGAGAGCATCTCGTTGAGGATGCCTTTCACTTCTTCAGGCTTAATCTTGTCGAGTGAATCCTGTGGCAGACTCAATAGCCATGTGCCGATGGAATCGCATCGCGCCATGTCTTGAGCCATCTTGTCTACAGTAGTGGAGAAATTCTCAATGGTGCTGAGTACCATGATGGCCGACATTTTGCGATCATTGATGCGTTGGCAGTGCTCAACCAAGCCTGTCGTGCCGAAGGTCAGAATAATTGACAAGGTTGTGGCCAGGAACTGGGATTCACGTACCCATGTTCGTAATAACTGCGGAATCTTGAATTTCCTGGTAGCTTTCTCGGCTCTTTCGGCAGTCTGCTCGGCATGTTCAATCGGTTTGTTGGGCTGAGGTGCGGGCTTGTTTGCTTTTTTAGTCGGCTTTTTCATCGTTTCCTACTGTTTTGATAAGGTTGTCATTTTTTGCGCAGTTCCCAGAAGGCGACAGCGGCCGCAGCGGCGACGTTGAGCGAATCGACGCCGTGCTTCATGGGGATGCGCACCGTGTGGTCGGCCTCGCTGATGACGTGGCGGGACAGGCCGTCGCCCTCGGTGCCCATGATCAGGGCCAGGCGGGGTTCCTGCTTCAACAATGGGTCGTCGAGGGAGATGGAATCGTCGGTCAGTGCCATGGCCGCAGTTTTGAAGCCTAACTCGTGCAGGTGGGGTGTGACGGGTTCGTCGATCCACGTCCAGGGGACAAGGAAGACCGACCCCATCGACACGCGCACGGCGCGGCGGTTCAGCGGGTCACAGGCTGTGGGCGTCAATAGCACCGCATCAATGCCTAGGGCGGCCGCCGAGCGGAAGATGGCGCCGATGTTGGTCGTGTCGGTCACGCCGTCGATGACAACGACGCGGCTGGCCTCGCGGCACACATCCAGGGCTGGGCGCGGCAGGGGACGGCGCATGGCACACAGCACACCTCGCGTGAGCGTGTAGCCGGTCAATGCGGCCAGCAGGTCGCGCTCGCCCGTATAGACGGGAATATCACCGCAGCGCCCGATGATGCCCGCGGCATCGCCCGTGATGTGGCGCCGCTCGCATAGCAGCGACAGCGGCTCGTAGCCCGCGTCGAGGGCGACGTGGATAACCTTGGGGCTCTCGGCGATGAAGATGCCCTTGTCGGGTTCAAGGCGGTTGCGCAGTTGCGCCTCGGTCAATGTCCCATAGACATCCACGCCCGGGTGGTCAAGTGATGTGATCTCAATAATCGGCATGATACAATATTGCTTAGTGCGTAATTATTGTGGCAGGGTTGGGGTGCCGGCGCCCTGGATGGCGCGCACCTGGCGCTGGAACTCGATGGGGCGCTTGATGTAGCGCAGCACGATGGTGCCCGCACCGGTGCCCGAGACCTTGATGGTGCCGTAGTTGAAGATGCGCCCCCAGAAGTTCTGCTCGACGAGTATGCTCTCGACCTTGCTGATGACAATCTCGTGGGCATGGCGGTGTATCCAGCCGTGACTGTGGAAGAAGCGCTTGTCGCTCAGGAAGATGGTCGTCGTCAAGTTGCGGATGAAACTGCCCAGCCGCAGGTAGGCCCACTTGCTGAGTTTGGGTTTATAGATTATCGTCTCGCCAGGGGCAATGATTTTGCTGATTTTCATAACGAATCCTAAAAAATGTTTCTTACTAGGGCAAAGTTACGGATTATTTCCGCATTATTTATTAATTTCGCACCGAAATTTCTTTTAAAACCAGACAAAAAGAATATGGCAAACGATATCAAGCAGAATAAGGATAAAAAAGAAGAGGAAAAATATGTTAGGCAGACAGGCTCGCTGCGCGAACGCCTGGGACGTGTGAAGAAGACCCGCTGGTGGCGGTTTGGCGCCGTGGCGCTGATTTATGTGCTGTGGACCATCTGGATGGGTAATCCGCTGTTGTTGCTGGGCTTGATACTGCTGGGCGACATCTACTTGACCCAGTACCTGCCCTGGGGCGCGTGGAAGGGTCTGGAGAACAAGACGCTGAAGACCATCATGAGTTGGGTCGACGCCATCGTCTATGCCCTGGTACTGGTCTATTTCCTGTTCCTGTTCATCGGACAGAACTACCAGATTCCCTCGTCCTCGCTCGAGAAGTCGCTGCTGACGGGTGATTTCCTGTGGGTGAACAAGGTGACCTACGGTCCCCGCGTGCCGCAGACGCCGCTGCACTTCCCCCTGGCCCAGAACACCCTGCCCATTCTTAACTGCAAGTCTTATATCGAGACGCCGCAACTGTCCTATCACCGCTTGAAGGGCCTGCGCAACGTGGAGCGCATGGACATCGTTGTGTTTAACTTCCCCGCAGGCGATACTGTGGCCCTGAAGATGCCCAACCCTGACTATTACACCCTGTGCCAGGAACGTGGGCGTGACGTGGTGCGCAACAACAAGGAAATCTTTGGCGACGTGATTTACCGTCCCGTCGATCGCCGTGACAACTATGTGAAACGCTGCCTGGGCCTGCCAGGCGAGACCTTGCAGATCAAGGACGGCATCGTCTATGTGAACGGCAAGGCAGTTCCTCAGCCCGAAAATGTCCAGTATTTCTATTATGTTGAGACCGATGGCACCTTTATCGGCGATGCCATGTTTGACGACCTGGGCATCAGCATGGAGGACCGTCATGGCCAGGGCAACCAGTACATCCTGCCGCTCACGGCTGCCATGAAGAAGAAACTCGAGTCAGAATCCTGGGTGAAGACCATCCAGCGCATCCAGCCCGATGAGGGCGAGACCCTGTTCACCTATCCCGTGGGCACCGATTATGGCTGGACACACGCCAACTACGGCCCCATCTGGATTCCCAAGAAAGGTGCCAAGGTTGACCTGACGCTGCAGAACCTGCCGCTATATGAGCGTTGCATCAAGAACTACGAGGGTAATGACCTGGAAGTCAAGAATGGCCAAATCTACATCAATGGCCAGATTGCCAAGAGTTACACCTTCAAGATGGACTACTACTGGATGCAGGGTGACAACCGTGACAACTCGCTCGACTCCCGATACTGGGGCTTCGTGCCCGAGGACCACATCGTGGGCACCCCGTCAATCATCCTCATCTCGTTTGACAAGGATCACCGCCTGTTTGACGGCGGCATTCGCTGGAACCGCATCTTCAAGATGCCCAACCCCGACAAGAAGTGAAGTCTGCCGTGTTGATGGGCAGCATGTGCGCCGCCAGTGTGCGCTGCTATGCTGTCGCCCTCAAGGCTGGAACGTTGCTCATTGACCTGGACGAGCGACGCCTGCCGTTGCGTCACAGCCATCACCGTTACCTCATCGACGGGCCTAACGGGGTGCAGACGCTCACCGTGCCTCTCGTCGGCTCGACCAACAACATGATGACCCCGCTGCGCGACGTGCTCATCTCGGAACACGGCGACTGGCGGCGCCTGCACTGGGGCGCATTATATTCGGCCTATGGGCGCTCGCCCTACTTTGACTATGTCGCCGACGACCTCTCACGCGTCATCCATGGCAAGCAACGCTTCCTGCACGAGTTCAATGACCAGTTGCATCAAGTGATAGTGGATTTCATGGACTTGCCGCTGACGACGGTTCCTGTGACCGGAGTCGCCGATGTTGATGCCATTGACCTGCGCGGACGCATCGGGATGAAGAAGAAGGACGCGCTGGCCGTTGACGATGTCCCGTATTACCAGATGTGGCCAGGCCAGGATGGATTCAAGCCCGGCTTGAGCGTCCTTGACCTGATGATGAATCTGGGCCGTGAAGGAATCATCACACTCATGGCCATGACAGAGCCTTTATCCTGAATTCACCGTTTGTGCTGAACTGTTGGATGGGAAAAATGGGTAAAAAAATAAAGGTCTTGGCAATCACTGCTGAGACCCTCATTACTAATAATTACTAATACTTGAAAACTATATTTACCCCATAAAAGCATTTTCTGTTTATTAACTTCAATGATGACAGGGCGTCATCATTTTTACGCTGCAAATTAAATAAAATGTTTGCTAAGGGTGATTATTTTTAAGTTTAAAAAATGTGAAAATTCTTGATTATTCGCCTTTTTCTTGAAAAATGCTGCAAAATCGGCCAATTTGCGGACTTTTTGATAATCGCTCTGTGAACAGTTATGAGCCTTTAGGGCCTCAACAGGGCGACTTGCGGCCAAAAAAATACTTCATGTAGATTGCCTATTCCCATTTTTTTATTAATTTTGCATCCGCTTTGGTAGCCATAGCGCCCCAAGCCGGTCCTATAGCTCAGTTGGTTAGAGCACCTGACTCATAATCAGGGAGTCCTTGGTTCAAGCCCAAGTGGGACCACAAGCAGTAACGCCAAGTGAATCGTGATTGATCCGCTTGGCGTTTCTGTTTTTGGGGAATTGGGGCGATCAGTTGGCGTAGAGCATGTTCAGGATGGAGTTGAACTGGGTCTCGCTCTTGAGGCCGTCGTTCTTGAAGAGCATGATCTTGTCCATGACGCGGTCCAGATAGTCGATGCTCTCGTTTTTCTCCTTCTTGTTATAGATCTTCCAGTACTTGGTGCCCTTGAGGGCTTTCTCAAATTTCTTGTACTCGTTGGAGGCCGATGAGAGGTATTTCCAGTGACCGTCGGCCAGTTGCTTCTTGAACTTCTCCATGAATTCCTTGAGGTCCTTGGTGTACTCGCCGTACTTCTCCACTATTTCCCTTTTCTTCATGACGTCCTTGGTTTCCATGCCCTCAAAACTCTCGAGTGCCTCCTCGACGTCACTCTTGTTGTAGGGGTTGTAGAGGACGTCGGCGATTTCCTGGTCATAGACCAGTTCGTCGCGGGTGGTGAACTTGTCCTTGCGCAACTTGATCTCGTTCTTGACTTCCTTCTCAAGTGCCTTCTTCTGGGTCTCGAGATCCTTGATTTGGGTCTTGAGTGTGTCAATCCGCTCTTCAAGGCTCTGGATGGTTGTTTCCTTGTCCTTGATGTTCTTCTCGTGCTCCTCGATTTCTCTCTCGAGTTGCTGCACGTTTTGCGTTGAGGTCTGCGCCATGGCGGGTGTCACGGCTGCCATCATCATTGCGGTCATTGCGATGACCAGGAGTTTGGACTTCTTCATAGTGTTGTGATGTTGTAGATATGTGATTTTGAGTTTTGGTCGTGATGAATTCTTTGGCGACAAAGGTAGTGAAAAGTTTTGAGTTGCGGTTTCTCTTTGGGCGATTTTTGGGACTCTTGTCATTAAAATGGACTATGCTGGGTTGCGGGGCTGGACGATGACCCCTATATAAAACGAAAGTGCACTTTTTCACAAAAGCACACCATCTTCATAACCAAAATTCAAGTATATATGTTCTTGTTGTTTGTTGCCTATAGTAATCAGTAAGTGATATAGTTCATGTTATCTTAAAAATGACTATCACTTTTAACAGTGCAAAGATAATATGTTTTTTAGATACGAACCAAACTTTTTGAGGTTTTTTTTGAATAAAAATTCTCTATTTTTATGTGCAAAAAACAATAACCGACTGCCATCCAGTCGGTTATATGAAATATTACATTATCTTGACATCTGTATGCAGTAATCATTTTTCACGGAAAAACAGGTTGATGGGCGTTCCGTGCATGTTCCAGTGCTCGCGTATCTTGTTCTCCAAGTAGCGCTTGTAGGGGTCCTTGACCCACTGCGGCAGGTTGCAGAAGAAGATGAAGGTAGGCACATGCGCTCCCTTGAGCATGGTGATGTACTTGATCTTGATGTACTTGCCCTTGACGGCAGGGGGCGGATAGGCCTGGATGTCGGCCTGGAGCAGGTTGTTGAGTTGCGAGGTGGGAATGGTGATGCGGCGGTTGTTGTTGACGTCGATGGCCGTCTGCAGCACCTTGTGGATGCGTTGCTTGGTGAGCGCCGAGCCGAAGATGATGGGGAAGTCGGTGAACGGCGCGAAGCGCTCGCGGATGGTTGCCTCAAAGTGGTCGATGGACTGCTGTGTCTTGTTCTGGGCCACATCCCACTTGTTGACGAGCACGACGAGGCCCTTGCGGTTCTTCTGGATGATGGAGAAGATGTTCACGTCCTGTGCCTCGATGCCTCGCGTGGCGTCGATGAGCAGGATGCACACGTCGCTGTTCTCAATGGCGCGGATGGAGCGCAGCACCGAGTAGTACTCGATGTCCTCGTTGACCTTGTTCTTCTTGCGGATGCCTGCGGTGTCAACCAGGTAGAAGTCAAAGCCGAACTTGTTGTAGTGGGAGTAGATGCTGTCGCGGGTGGTGCCGGCGATGTCGGTGACGATGTTGCGGCTCTCGTCCATGAGCGAGTTGACGAGTGATGACTTGCCGGCATTGGGCCTGCCGACGATGGCAAATCGGGGCAGGTCGTCGTCGATGCTTTCCTCGGCCTTGGTGGGCATCTTCTTGACGACCTCGTCGAGCAGGTCGCCCGTGCCGTTGCCGTTGGCGGCCGAGATGGAGAAGGGCTGTCCCAGTCCCAGGGCATAGAATTCGGCCTCGGCATACATCGACTGGTTGTTGTCGTCCTTGTTGGCGACGACGATGACGGGCTTGGAGGTGCGGCGCAGGATGTCGGCGACGTGGTCGTCGAGGTCGGTGATACCGTTCTTGATGTCCACGACAAAGAGGATGACGTCGGCCTCGTCGATGGCCAGATGCACCTGCTTGTTGATTTCTTCCTCAAAGATGTCCTCGCTGTTGACCACCCAGCCGCCGGTGTCGACGACCGACATTTCCATGCCGTTCCACTCCATCTTGCCGTACTGGCGGTCACGCGTGGTGCCGCTGGTGTCGTTAACGATGGCGGCACGGGTCTGAGTCAGGCGGTTGAACAGTGTTGACTTGCCCACGTTGGGCCTTCCCACGATTGCTACTAGTCGTCCCATATGTTTAGTTTCTTGTTGTTAGTTTTTTTAGTTTTACTCGATATAGCCGAATGCGCGCAGTTTGTTCTCCTGGTTGCGCCAGTCCTTCTCGACCTTGACATAGAGTTCCAGGAATACTTTTTTCTCAAAGAAGGTCTCAATGTCCTTGCGTGCGAGCATGCCCACGCGCTTGAGCATCTTGCCCTGGTGGCCGATGATGATCCCCTTCTGGCTATCGCGCTCGACATAGATGACTGCCATGATGTGGATGGCGTTGTCGCTCTCGTCAAACTTCTCGACGATGACCTGGGTGGCATAGGGAACCTCCTTGTCATAGGTGAGCAGGATTTTTTCCCTCACGATCTCGGTGACAAAGAAGCGGCTGCTGCGGTCGGTCAAGGCGTCCTTGCCGAAGTAGGGCGGGCTCTCGGGCAGCAACTCGACAATGCGCTTCATGATGTTATCGACGTTGAAGTTCTCGAGAGCGCTGGTGGGGAACACCTCGGCGCTGGGCAGCAGTTGCTTCCACTGGTCGATGATGCGCACCAGGTCGTCGTTCCCCTTCAGGAGGTCGATCTTGTTGATGACCAGCAGGATGGGGATCTTCTCCTTGGCAACTTTGTCCAGGAAGACCTGGTTCTTGGTGGGTGTCTCGATGACGTCGGTGACGTAGAGGAGCACGTCGGCATCGACAAGGGCACCGGTGGAGTATTCCAGCATGCTCTGCTGGAGGCGGAACTTGGGCTTGAGCACGCCGGGCGTGTCGCTGAAGACGATCTGGTAATCCTCACCGTTGACGATGCCCATGATGCGGTGGCGTGTCGTCTGTGCCTTGCTCGTGATGATGGACAGGCGTTCGCCCACCAGGCGGTTGCTCAGTGTCGATTTACCCACGTTGGGGTTGCCCACGATGTTGACAAATCCTGCTCGATGCATTTTATATTCGGTTTCTAGTTTGTTGTCCTTTCTAATTCAAGAAGCATCGCTACTCGGGTTGATGCTGTCGTGAGTAGTGATGCTTCATTGGTAAGGTTGATGTCACTCTCAACTGCCGGTGTGTGGCCTCGTGGTGTGGCCCCGGCACCCCCGTGGGGACCGTGGCACGCCGTGTCCGACCATTACAGCGACCAGATGAGATAGAGGGCGCCCCAGGTGAATCCTGCGCCAAATGCGGTGAGAACCATCTTGTCCCCCTTCTTGAGGAGGTGCTTGTTCTCGTCGAGGCACAGGGGGATACTGGCTGCGCTGGTGTTGCCGCGCTGCTGGATGTTGACCAGCACCTTTTTCTCGTCGATGCCCAGTCTGTCGCCGACAGCCTCGATGATGCGCAGGTTGGCCTGGTGAGGCACAAACCACTGGATGCTGTCGTTGGTCAGCCCATTGCGCTTCATGATGTCCTGGCTGGAGGTGAGCATGTCAATGACGGCGTGGCGATAGACCGCACGTCCCTCTTGATAGACATAGTGGAAGTCGGCGTCCACCGTCTCGTGGCTGGTGGGCAGCGCCGAGCCGCCGGCCTTGTAAACAAGGTGCTCCAGTCCAGAGCCGTCAACGTGGAAAATGCCGTCCATGACGCCGATGTTCTCCTCGGTGGGCTCGACAAGCACTGCTGCTGCCGCGTCGCCAAACAGCGGACACGTGGCGCGGTCCTTGTAGTTGGTCATGCTCGACATCTTCTCGGCAGACACGACGATGACCTTCTTGTAAATGCCCGAACGGATGTAGGCCGTGGCGTCATAGAGTCCGATGAGGAATCCGGCGCAGGCAGCCTGGATGTCATAGGCATAACAATTCTTCTCAATTCCCACACCATGGGCGATAACCGATGCCGTTGACGGGAAGCGGTAATCGGGGTTGGAGGTGGGGCAGATGAGCAGGTCGATGTCGTTGCGGTCGGTACCGGTCTCCTCGAGCAACTTGTTGACGGCTTGGATGCCCATGTAGGACGATCCGACCGGCTTCTTGAGGATGCGGCGTTCCTTGACACCTACACGCGTGGTGATCCACTCATCGTTGGTGTCCACCATCTGTGAAAGCATTTCATTATCCAGCACATCGTCGGGTAAATAGGATGCGATGCCTGTAATCTTTGCGTTCAGCATGCTGTAAAGCGTATCAAAAATTTAGCCTGATGTTTAAATTCAATATCCCAAATGAGGATGAAAGCCGTTTTTTGGATTCAGCCCATTCAGGATATATCGGTTTGCTTGAATCACGCGCGTTACCTTGCCTGTCGGCAGGTGATGCGGGCGGGATTTAGGCTTCCTCCTTGCCCATCACGTTCTTGCCACGGTAGTAACCGCACTCGGGGCAAACGGTGTGATAAACATACCATGCACCACAGTTGCTGCACTGAGCGATGGTCGGAGCCACAGCCACGTCGTGGGTGCGGCGCTTAGCGGTACGAGTCTTAGACTGTCTTCTTTTAGGATGTGCCATTTTCTTGTTATTTTAAAAGTTATTGTTCTTTCAGTTTTTTAAGCGCCTCCCATCGAGGGTCGGTGCCGGTTGTTTCACTCCAGTGGTCATCATCGCCGGGGACGGCCTCGACGCGATGACTGTCGAGCATGTCGAGCATGTCGGGATTGCAATCGTCCTCGTTCTCATGACAATGCGTCATCGGTATAGCGAGCAAAACCGTGTCTCGCACCAGTGGTGCGGTGTCCAGTTCCCGCCAATCCGATGGCACAATCAAGAGCCCGTCATTGCTGTCGTCAAACTCGGTGCCCGTTTGCTCCACGTTCAGGCGGTAGTCTTCTTCCACCGGCAAATCCAGATCATCGAGGCATCGGTCACAGGGAATTGTCACTGTGCCGCGGCACGAGATCTCCAGGCGGTAGGCTTCCTCGCTCTTGCGGGTCACCTGCAGGGTGACGTCCACATCGGCGCTTCTCACCTCGGTCTGCTCTTGTCCGTCAAAAAACGACTCGTCCACATGGCACTCAACACAGTGCGTGCCAAATGCTAAAGTCTTGATTTTCAACTTTAAAGCATCTACCATCTCCTGATTTTTTTCGTTAAAGCGCCACAAAGGTATAACATTTCCCGCTAATATTCAACGATTTTCCTATTTTTTTTGAAATTGTGGCCATTTGGAAGTTCAAATCAGTGAACATGTCTTGCTGCAAATACACGCAAAGTCGCGAAGGCTCTATGAGTAGAGTCTAAAGAAACTATTCGTCGTTTGTCAGGAGCAGGTCGATGATAGCGGTGATATCGCCAATGGAGATGCTGCCGTCGCCGTCCACGTCGGCAGCGGGGCTCTCATTGGGGCCTCCTTGCAGCAGAATGTCGATCAAGGTTGTGACATCGACGATGGTGATGCGGCCGTCGCTGTCGATATCGCCGGGGATTACTTCGGGCTGGAGAGCGCTGATGCTGCTGAATTGCTGCCAGACGGGCGCGGCCTGGTAGAGCGCCACGGATCGCTCCGGAACATAGAGCGTGGCCGTGCCGTAGATGTCTTCAAACGCGCTGGCGTCGGCTACCGTTGGCGGTGTCGTTGCCTGGCAGGTCAGGCTACTGATTTCGGTGCAGTCATAGAAGGCATTGCTGCCGATGTGGGCCACCGAGGGCGGAATGACCACTGTATTCAGCCCCCAGCAGTAGCCGAAGGTGTATTCCTGGATGGCGGTGATGGAGTTGGGCAGGATGATGCTCGTCAACCGCGTGCACCCGTACAATGAACTTGCTCCCAGGTACCTTAATGAGGCAGGCAGTGCGATGCTGGCCAGCCTGCGGCAGTGGAAGAAGGCATAGTCATCGATGGTGTCCACCGCTGCGGGAATGTTGATGGTCGATAGGGCTGAGCACCAGGCGAATGCGTCATGACCGATGCGGGTAATGGTGCTGGGCAGCGCGACGCTCTCGAGTGCAGTGCAATTGTTGAACGCGTCGCTGCCGATGGCGGTGATACCCGTCGGAATCGTGAGGCTTACCAGCGCCTTGCATTCACGGAACATGCCGTTGCCGACGACCGTCAGCGAGGCGGGAATCTCGACCGCCGTGAGCGCCGTGCAGGAGCGGAAGGCGTCGATGCCTATCTGTTGCAATCCGCCGGAGAGGGTCAGGCTGGACAAGGAGGAGCAGCCGCAGAATGCCTCATCGCCGATGCTGGTGACTGCATCAGGCAGGTCGATTGCGGCAAGTCCTGAGCAACCATAGAAAGCGCGTTGGCCAATCGACGTGACCGTCGATGGAACTTGAGCCGACTGGCAACCCTGCACCAGCGTCCCTGTGCCGCTGTGGATGATGGCATTGCAGCCGTTGCGCGAGTCATATACCGTGTTGCCCTCGTCCACCACAATAGAAGCCAGGTTATAGCATTCCTCATAGATGCTGGTGCCCAATCGAGCCACCGATTGCGGGATGAAAGCCGAGGTCAGCCCCTCGCACAGGGCAAACGCCCCGTCGCCGATGCTGGTGACCGAGCCGGGGATGTCGAGAGTGCTCAGCGACAGGCACCTGCGGAATGCCCTGCTGCCGATTGAAGTCACCGCCGGCGGAATGGTCATGCTCGTGAGCTCCGTGCAGTTGTTAAATGCCTCGTCGCCGATGACCGTGACCGCGCCAGGCAGGTCGATGCTTGTCAACCCCCAGCACGAGGTGAAGGCATTCCTGCCGATTGACGTGATGGTGGCGGGCAGTTGCACATTCTGGAGAAATGACCGGCTGTAGAAGGCGCTGTCGCCGATGGCCGTGACCGTGTAGGCCATGCCGTCATCTCCCGTGACCGTCGCGGGAATGACGTACTCATGTATTTCAAAACTGTCCTCACTGCCGACAACGGCAACCGTGTTGCCAGTCGTGACGGCATAGGTGAGGCCATCGATGGTGAATCTGTCCTGGGCGCCCAGCGATAATGAGCAGGCCAGCAGGGAGGCGGCAAGAGCCACCTTGAGACCGATGTGGGAGATACTATTCATGTGACAAGAGTTTGTTGTGGCACGACATCAAGCCATTATTGCCCGTCGTTGCCGTTGTTGAAGATCAGGTCATAGATGATGCGGGTGCCGCCCAGGTGGGTCTGGATGTAATTGCCGGCAGCCCTGCCGCACTGCATCCTCAAGGGCTCGTTCTCGAGCATCGGGTCCATCGCTGCCGAGAACTCGTCGGCATTGTGGATGCTCATGGCGCCGTCACACGCGATGAGGTCGGTCGCCTCCTGGAACTTGTGGTGCTTGGGGCCGAAGATGATGGGAATGCCATAGACCGCCGCCTCGTTGATATTGTGGATGCTGACGCCGAAGCCGCCGCCCACATAGGCCGTCTGCCCATAGCGGTAGAGCGACGACAACAGTCCGAAACTGTCGATGATCAGGCACTCGGCCTGCTCGATGTTCTGCGGCGTCGCCTCGCTGTAGAAACGGGCAGGACGCGAAATCTTGGACATGAGCACGTGCAGCCGGTGACGGTCAAACTCGTGAGGCGCGATGATGAGTTTCATCTCGCGATGGGTGTTGAAGTAGGGGATGACGATATCCTCGTCGGGAGGCCATGAACTGCCCATGACGAGCGTGAACTTGGCGTTCTCGACAAATTTCTCGACCAGCGGGAACTCCTTGGCTGCGGCGCGCACGTCGGCCACGCGGTCAAATCGGGTGTCGCCGGCCACCACCACATTGTCGATGCCGATGCCGGCCAGCAGTTCGCGGGACTGCTCGTTCTGGACAAACAGCGTGTCAAAGCACTTGAGCATCTTGCGGAACATGCCGCCCCAGGGCCTGAAGAAAATCTGCTTGGGACGGAAGATGGCCGATATGATATAGGTGGGCACTCCGCGCCGCTTGAGGGCCTGCAGGTAGTTGCCCCAGAACTCGTACTTGACAAATATCGCCATCGAGGGCTTCACTAGGTCAAGGAAACGCTTGACATTTCCCGCCAGGTCAAACGGCAGATAAACGACGGCATCGACCATGCTGAAGTTCTTGCGTACCTCATATCCCGACGGTGAGAAGAACGTGAGCAGGATGCGGGCATCGGGCTGGTTGTGCTTGATCATCTCGATGAGCGGCCGGCCCTGCTCAAACTCGCCGAGCGACGACGCGTGGATCCAGATGTAGCCTCCGGCAGGATCGAGTTTGCGGTGCAGGGTGCGGAAACAGCGGCGCTGCCCGCGGATGAGAAGTTTTGCCTTGCGGTTGCGAGTGGCCGCTATTTTCACGGCATTGCGGTAGGTGGCTACACCCAGGTTGTAGATGGGATCCATTGTGATGTATTAAGTGGTTTGTTGATGGCGCGATCAGTAGTAGAGGTGCTGCAAGTGCCCATTCTTGAGGTGCTTGCTGTCATGACGGCGTTTCCACAGGTCGCTGTCGATGAAGAATCGGCAACTGGCCTGTTGCCAGAAGCCTGTGACCTTGTCGGTGGCATGAAATACCAGTGACACATTCAAGTCCACAAAGCGGTTCCTCACGATGTGCGCGGTGAGATCGGTGCGGCTATAGGTCTTGTAGAGATAATAAGGATCGCCCAGGTTGAGCAGGTGGCCATACCTGGGGTAGAGGGGCATGAGCCCCTTGCCAGTGTAGAAGGTCTCGTCGAGTTGCAGCCAGCGCCATTGCACCGTGGCGGTGGCGACAAAGCCGGCGGGACGGCGCCAGCGTTCCTCCCCGCGGTCACGCTCCATAGTGATGATGGCTCCAGCCGACACCCTCAACGAGTCGAGTGGCGTGCGGTGAGAGAAATCGAGCGATGCCATGGGGTTGATCACCAGGTCGTCGTTGACGTGCTGTGAACCGTCATTGTCGCGTGACTTGGCCAGATGGCTGTATTGCAGGTGACCGCCCAGGCGCAGCGGCCCGGCCACCCTCCAGTCGGCATTGAGCATGGCGGTGAAGGCCTCACGTTGTCTGTCGGTCTGCATCTGCCTCCAGTCGAGCGCCACTTCGGCATATCCTGTGGGCTTTGTCAGTTGGGCCATGAGTCCGAACAGGTTGGGCCGGCAGTAGGCCAGCGAGTCGCTCCACAGGTAGCGCGGCATGCGTTCCACCATGAGGGACCGTGGCATGATGCCCGCAGTCACGTGCCAGCCGTTGCTGTTGTTGTAGCGGTAATACAAGGTGGGCAACACCTTGTAGCCGCCCAGGTTCTCAATCATGGGCTGATACCACACGGCGCCCCCCTTGAGCACGTGCTCGCCGTTGAGCATCGAGATGCCCAACTCGGGAGCCAGGCGGGTGAAGGCGATGGTCTGGTCGGGTGTGAAATCGTCGTTGCCGCCCTCGCGATTCTCAAGCAACACGCTGGCGTCAACGCTCCATTCCACCTCTTGGGCTGCAAGGGGTGGAATGGTGAGCAGTAGGGTCAATATGGCAGCGAGGCAATTACGCATCGACAGGCAGTTGGATGTTCTCGATGCCGGCGTTGAGGCGCGCCAGCGTCTCGTCGCGGCCCAGCAGGCTCGTGATGTCAAACATGTGCGGTCCGCGACACTCGCCGACGACGGTCAGGCGGAAGGCATTCATCACGTTGCCCTTGTGGTAACCGTTCTTGTCGATCCAGTCCATGATGAGTGCCTCACAGGCCTGAGCGTCCTGCATGTCGGCCGTGTCGAGCAGGGCGGCTAACTGGCGCATCAGGTCGGGCATCTCGGGCTTCCAGCGCTTGCGGATGTCCTTCTCGCTGTAACTGGTGGGACGGACAAAGAAGAATGATGCCTGGTCCCACAGGTCGCCCACAAAGTTGGCGCGGCTCTTGACCAGTGCCACCACTCTGGTGATATACTCGTCGCTGTAGCCGGACAGTTCGACGCCATGCTGTTCCAGCACGGGCTTGAACATCTGTGCGAGGGCATTGTCATCCATGTTCATGAGATACTCGTGGTTGAACCACTTGCCCTTCTCGTAGTCAAACTTGGCGCCCTTGCGGGAACAATGGTCGATGCTGAATTCCTTGATGAGGTCCTCCATCGAGAAGATCTCGCGGTCATCGCCAGGGTTCCATCCCAGCAGGGCCAGGAAGTTGACCACGGCCTGGGGCAGGTAGCCTGCCTCACGGTAGCCGCTCGAGCGCTCACCGCTCTTGGGGTCGTTCCAGTCGAGGGGGAACACGGGGAATCCCAGGCGGTCGCCGTCGCGCTTGCTGAGTTTACCCTTGCCGTCGGGCTTGAGCAACAGGGGCAGATGGACAAATGCGGGCATCGTGTCTTCCCAGCCGAAGGCCTGATAGAGCAGCACGTGAAGCGGTGCGCTGGGCAGCCACTCCTCGCCACGGATGACGTGGGACACCTCCATCAGGTGGTCATCTACGATATTGGCCAGGTGATAGGTGGGCAGGTCGTCGGCGCTCTTGTAGAGCACCTTGTCGTCGAGAATCGAGGAGTTGATGGTCACGTCGCCACGCAGCAGGTCGTGAACCACGACGTCCTGGTCGGGCTCGATGCGGAAACGCACCACCCACTTCTCGCCCTTGTCCATGAGGTCCTTGACCTCCTGGGCGGGCAGTGACAGCGAGTTGCGCATCATGCCGCGGGTGCGGGCATCATACTGGAAATTCTTGATTTCCTGACGCTTGGCCTCGAGTTCCTCGGGCGTGTCAAAGGCATAGTAGGCGCGGCCGGCATCCACCAGTTGCTGCATGTACTTGCGGTACAGGTCGCGGCGCTCGCTCTGCTTGTAGGGGCCGTAGTTGCCGCCCTCGCGCACGCCCTCGTCGATGCCGATGCCCAGCCACTGCAGGGCCTCGTTGATGTATTCCTCGGCTCCGGGCACAAATCGGGTGCTGTCGGTATCCTCGATGCGCAGGATCATGTCGCCCCCGTGCTGGCGGGCAAACAGGTAGTTATACAGTGCTGTGCGCACGCCGCCAATGTGCAGCGGGCCTGTGGGTGAAGGCGCAAAGCGCACTCTTACTCTTCGTTCCATGATGATTCTATAATATATATTATTAATGTGTTGATTACAGCAATAAATCGGCAATCTGGCCAAGGGATTGGTGGTCGGTCTGGTCGATGTGACACGGGGTGACGGTAGCATAATCCCGGCGCAGCCAGTACATGTCAGTGCGGTCGTCATGCTCATCGACCATCTCATACTCCCCAGTCATCCAGTAGTAATCGCCGCCCATGGGGTGGGTGCGTTTCTCCCACTCGTTGACCCAGCGGCCCAGGTCGCTGATGGTGACTTTCAAGCCCTTGAGTGGATGATCGGCGCTGATGGGCGGGATGTTGACGTTGAGACAGACGCCCTGGGGCAACCCTCCAGCCTCGAGGACGCGCTGCAGCACCTGCTCCACCAGGGGGATGCAAGCGTCGGTGTCGGCATCGCGGGTGAAGACACCATAGGAGAACGCCACCGAGGGCACACCGTGCATGATACCCTCATAGATGCAGGCCATCGTGCCGCTGTACAGCGAACTGATGCCCATGTTGTAGCCGTGGTTGATGCCGGCAATCACTAGGTCGGGTTGACGGTCGGCCATGAGTTGGCTGATGGCCAGTTTCACGCAGTCGGCAGGTGTGCCGCTGATCTCATAGGCCGTGTAGCCCTCGCGCTTCTCGACAAGATGGGCGCGCACGGGATTGTCCAGGGTGATGGCGCTTGACTTGCCGCTCTGGTGCGCGGCAGGTGCTGCTACAAACACATCGCCATAGCGCTGTGCCACCTGGATGAGCGTGCGGATGCCGTTGTAGTGGAAACCGTCGTCATTGCTGATGAGGATGAGTGGTCTGTTGTGGTCCATTGAGCCTGATTTGATGAATTTAGGTGCAAAGTTACAACTTTTTTATTGAGTTTTGCTAGAAATGAGTTAACTTTGCCCTATCATAAACAAATCTAATCAAAATCAAGAAAAATATGAGACTGATTATCGAACCGGATTACGAGAACGTGTCAAAATGGGCTGCCCGCTTTGTGGCCAAACGCATTAACGACTTCAAACCATCACCCGAGAAGCCTTTTAAACTGGGCTGTCCCACGGGTAGTTCTCCCCTGGGAATGTATCGGGAACTCATTGCCATGAACAAGGCCGGCAAGGTTTCCTTCCAGAACGTCATCACGTTTAACATGGATGAGTATTGCAACCTGCCCGAGGAACACCCCGAGAGTTACCACTCCTTCATGTGGAATAATTTCTTCTCCCACATCGACATCAAGCCCGAGAATGTGAATATCCTCAACGGCAATGCTCCCGACCTGGTGAAGGAGTGTGCTGACTATGAGGCGCGCATCCAGGCTGCCGGTGGCATCGACCTGTTCATGGGCGGCGTGGGCCCCGATGGGCACATCGCCTTTAATGAGCCCGGATCGTCATTGACTTCCCGCACACGCCAGAAGACCCTCACCCAGGATACCATCATCGCCAACAGCCGCTTCTTTGACGGCGACTTGAACAAGGTGCCCAAGACTGCACTGACCGTGGGCGTCGGCACGGTGATGGATGCCCGCGAGGTGATGATCATCGTCAACGGCCATGCCAAGGCGCGTGCCCTGCAGCAGGCTGTGGAGGGTGGTGTTTCCCACATGTGCACCCTGAGCGCCCTGCAGATGCACCCCCATGCAGTCATTATCGCCGACGAGATGGCCGTGGATGAACTCAAGGTGAGCACCTACCGCTACTTCAAGGACATCGAGGCCGGTAACCTTGACCCCGATACTCTCCTGTAAAAAACCAGTGAGGTGAAAAACTCCGAGATCTCCGAGTCCTCTGAGGTCTCCAAGTGAGATATCAAGAGAGCCAGGATTTTTTCCTGGCTCTCTTGATGATAATAAAAGCTGCTCGAGCCTAACGGCGGGAACAGCTTCAAACTTTCTTGTTGTAAAGTCTTGCTTACTCGGCGGGAG
>CAMKOE010000038.1 GCA_946414395.1 uncultured Porphyromonadaceae bacterium
AAGCCAACAAGCATGGCTTCCGTCATCGCATGCGCACCGCCGACGGCCGCAAGGTTCTGGCCCGTCGCCGCGCTAAGGGTCGTTACAGCCTCACCGTAAGCGATACCGTTTACAAGTAATCCCACGCTGTAAGTGACGTTGCGGGCCATGGCCCGCTACTCTACAACGCATCAAGCCGTTATGGTCCGCAAGGATTGTAACGGCATTTGTTGCATTATTCCCGATGCTTCAGTCGGTAGAAGAAATGGCCTTGATGGGGCGGCAGGGATTGCCCACCGCCACGACACCCGACGGGATGTCGCGCGTCACCACCGAACCGGCACCGATGGTCACATTGTCGCCGATAGTCACGCCCGCCAGGATGGTCACCGAGCCCCCGATCCACACATTGTCGCCGATGGTCACCGGCAGCGCCCACTCCCGGCGCGAGTTGCGCTCCACCGGGTCGGTGCTGTGGCAGGCCGTGTAGATGCCCACGTTGGGACCGATGAAACAATCATCGCCGATGGTCACACGCGCCTCGTCCAGCACAGTGAAATTGAAGTTGGCAAAGAACCGCTTGCCCACGCTGATGTGCTTGCCGTAGTCGCAATAGAACGGCTGATTGATCAAGATCTGGTCATCCCCCACGTGCCCCAGCAACTCCATGAGCATGCGGGTGCGCTCGGCCAGCATCGAGGGCGGCAACTCATTATAGCGGTGAATCACGTCCTTGCACGCGTTCAACTCCTCCAGCAATTGCGCATCGACCGCGCTATAAGGCAGTCCAGCCAGCATTTTCTCTTTCTCGGTCATAGTCCTTCAGTCATTTATCTCTGGCAAAATTACTAATATTCCTTTTAGTACCCCTCCCCACAGCCGCAAAAAAAAATCAGCACGACTCTCACGAGGGATGCTGACAATCATGTTTAACCCTAAAAAACCTCCAAAAATTATGAGTTCGAACCTATATCTGCAATTACCGTGCCAACTTTCTTGGCGGTGTAAATGGCTGATGTTTAGTGTGCTGTTGGGGTGGTTTTCGGGATTGTTTCCAGGAGTCTTGTGTGCTGATTAGAATATCTGGAGCATTTTGTATTGCGGAGATAATCAAATTCTGAATGCTAAAGTTGTGATGCGACCCGGTTTTCTTGACTTATCGCTCACTTACTGCAGACCGAATAGTTAAGGGAATGATATAGCAGTTGGCCCATCATTGGTTTTAATGCTAATTTCACTAATGAAAACGTATTTCACAAATAATATTCAAAACTAATTCGCATTAGCCCTGCATGATTTTGCCTCATAGTAAAAAAGCATATCCCTCACACCTGCTGTGAAGAGGTCCCCAAAAGTCGGACAAACTTTTGGGGACCTCTTTATGATTCAGTTATGGCTCATCCTCCCGATGAGATGGCCTGCCCTCGTGGCGGGGGGGCGGTCAGTTGTCGAGGTACCAGCGGTAGAGGGCGGGGACGCCGTCCTCGAGTTCCATGGTGTGGTGCCAGCCGAGGGTGTGCAGTTTGGTCACGTCGGTGAGTTTACGCAGGGTGCCGTCGGGCTTGGTGTTGTCCCACTGGATGGTGCCGCGGTAGTTGACGGTGTGCTTGACGAGTTCGGCCAACTGGCGGATGGTGATTTCCTTGCCGCTGCCGATGTTGATGTGGCAGTTGCGCACCTCGTCGCCCGTGCCGCGCACGTCCTTGAAGTCGATGTGCTCGAGGCAATAGACGCTGGCGTCGGCCATGTCCTCGCTCCAGAGGAACTCGCGGATGGGCGCTCCAGTGCCCCATAACTGCAGGCTATCGGGCAGGATGCCGTATTTTCCCAGGATGGTAATGATCTGGTCGTCGGTGGCCTTGCCGTCGATGTGCTCGACGGGACGGTGGTCGAGGTCGGCGCGGATGCCGTCAAGGTTGCCCTCGTTGAGCATCTTGGCCAGGTGCATCTTGCGCACCATGGCGGGCATGACGTGGCTGGTCTCGAGGTCGAAGTTGTCGCGCGGGCCGTAGAGGTTGGTGGGCATGACGGCGATGTAGTTGGTGCCGTATTGAAGGTTGAAACTCTCGCACATCTTCATGCCGGCGATCTTGGCGATGGCGTAGGGCTCATTGGTGTATTCCAGCGGCGAGGTGAGCAGGGCGTCCTCGCCGATGGGCTGGGGCGCCTCGCGGGGATAGATGCAGGTGCTGCCCAGGAAGAGCAGTTTTTTCACCCCGTGGCGCCAACTCTCGCCGATGACGTTCTGCTGGATGGCGAGGTTCTGGAAGATGAAGTCGGCGCGGTACTTGAGGTTGGCCATGATGCCGCCCACATGGGCGGCTGCCAGCACGACGTATTCGGGCTGTTCCTGATCAAAGAACTCGCGCACGGCCACGCTGTCCATCAGGTCGAGTTGCCGGTGGGTGCGGCCGATGAGGTTGGTGTATCCCTTGCGCTGCAGGCTATTCCAGATGGCGCTGCCGACGAGCCCGCGATGGCCGGCCACATATATTTTTGCGTCTTTGTTCATGCTACTGGATGTGATAGATCTTCTTGATGTGTTGCATGTCGTGCTCGACCATGATGCGCACGAGGTCCTCAAATGAGGTCTTCTGCGGATTCCAGCCGAGTTGCTGCTTGGCCTTGGTGGGGTCGCCCAGTAGTTGATCGACCTCGGCGGGCCGGAAGTACTTGGGATCGACCTCGACGAGCACGCGGCCGGTGGCGCGTTCAATGCCCTTCTCGTTGATGCCCTCGCCGTGCCATTCCAGTTCGATGCCGGCATGGCGGAAGGCCAGTGTGCAGAATTCCCTCACCGAGTGGCATTCGCCAGTGGCGATGACAAAGTCGTCGGGTTCGGGTTGCTGCATGATGAGCCACATGCACTCCACATAGTCGCGGGCGTATCCCCAGTCGCGCAGGGCGTTGAGGTTACCCAGGTAGAGTTTGTCCTGCAAGCCGTGGGCGATGCGTGCGGCGGCAAAGGTGATCTTGCGCGTCACGAAGGTCTCGCCGCGGCGCTCGCTCTCGTGGTTGAATAGGATGCCGTTAGCACAGAACATGCCGTAACTCTCGCGGTAGTTCTTCATGATCCAGAAGGAGTACAACTTGGCGCAACCATAGGGGCTGCGGGGATAGAACGGCGTGGTCTCGCGCTGTGGCACCTCTTGCACCTTGCCAAACAGTTCGCTCGTGCTGGCCTGGTAGATGCGGGTCGTCTTCTCGCGTCCGGCGATGCGCACGGCCTCGATGAGGCGCAGGGTGCCCACGGCATCGGTCTCGGCCGTGTATTCGGGCACGTCAAACGATACCTTGACATGGCTCTGTGCAGCCAGGTTGTAGATCTCGTCGGGCTTGATCTTCTCGATGATGCGGATGAGGGAACTGCTGTCGGTCATGTCGCCGTAGTGCAGGTTGATGAGTCGGCGCTGCTTCATGTCGCGCACCCACTCGTCGAGGTAGAGGTGCTCGATGCGCCCGGTGTTGAAACTGCTGCTGCGGCGCAGGATGCCATGCACCTCATATCCCTTGTCCAGCAGGAACTCGGCCAGATAGGAACCGTCCTGGCCCGTGATGCCCGTGATGAGGGCGACTTTCTGGTTATTCTCGTTCATTGTGCTCTATAATGCGTTGTCTAGTCTATTGGGTTCGGGGTCGGTGATTTTCTCGATCATCGACGGATGTACAAATGTGGTGGCCACGGCCACGAGGCCCTCTACATTGATGACCACGCGCCGGTCGCCCTTGACGCGGACAAAGACGCCCTCGGCTCCGGCAAACATG
The DNA here is from genome assembly GCA_946414395.1 of uncultured Porphyromonadaceae bacterium. GTDB lineage: Bacteria > Bacteroidota > Bacteroidia > Bacteroidales > Muribaculaceae > Sodaliphilus. The sequence continues at coordinate 3,745 of CAMKOE010000038.1, forward strand.
CCGCCGATGATGCGAACGCGCTCACCGGTGCTGAAGTCACCGGGATTGGGGTTGAGGTAGATGAGTTTTTCCTCATGGGTGCCGGCCACCTTGATGAAGTTGTCCATCTCGCGGGCGGGCACGGTGATGGGCTTGCGCGTCTCGCGGTCCATGATGTAACGGATGGGCAGGTCGGTCGACATCTTGTATTGCTTCATCTCGCTGGGAGTGATGTGGATAAAGATGAGGTTGTGCACGCTGGGCACAAGCCTCTTGACCATCACGCCGCCTCGCTCCTCGCGGCGGTACTGCATGGGCACAAAGCAGGTGATGCCGCGCGCTTCCAGGTCAGCCTTGACCTTGAGTTCGCGGTTATAGGTCACGCGGATGGCAAACCACACCTTCTCCTGGCGTCCCTTCTTGACGATTGTCCGTACTTCCACGGGTGCAAAGGTACGGTTTTTTTTGGAATGGCGCACTTATTGGTGGCTTTCCTCGTTATATTATTAAAACGAATGACTTTTTTCTATGGCAAAGGAAATCAAGAAATGGACCACGCTCGAGAGCCGATACATCATCCAGCGGCCATGGCTCACGGCGCGGGTCGACAAAGTGCAACTGCCCGATGGACGCATTAACCCCGAACACTATGTGCTGGAGTACCCCGAGTGGGTCAATGTCATTGCCATCACGGGTAGGGGAGAGTTCGTCATGGTGAGGCAATACCGCCATGCGATGGATATTGTGCTCGACGAGTTGTGTGCCGGCGTGGTTGAGCAGGGTGAGGTGCCCATCGACGCCGCCCGGCGCGAACTGCTCGAGGAAACGGGCTACGGCGGGGGCACGTGGCAGGAGATCATGACGGTGGGGCAGAATCCCAGCATCTGTGACAACATCACCCATTGCTTCCTGGCCGAGGGTGTGGAACGCGTCGGCGATCAGCACCTCGATGCCGGTGAGGATATCGCCGTGCTGCTGTTGTCACGTGACGAGATCGAGTCGATGTTGCGCGAGAACCGGCAGTTGCAGGCCCTCATGGCGGCCCCGCTGTGGCGCTACCTCGCCGAGCATCCCCGATGACTTGTCGGAGTTCTCGGAGTACTCGGAGTACTCGGAGTTCTCGGAGTACTCCGAGAATTCTAGCGAACGACCTTTGTAAAGACGGGGGCCTTGTCTTTTTCGACTAAGACATAGACCTTGATTTCGCTGGCAGGGGGCATGCCTGGCTTGTCCTCACGGGGCTTGTCCATGGCAGTGAACAGGTACTCGATTCCATCGGGAACGGTGCGGGACGCGACTGTTGTAGCCGTGGCATTGAGCATGGGATAGCCGTTCACAGCGGCATTAAAGATGGCAGCCTCATCGGCATTCACCGGATGCTGTTCGGGAAAATCAGCCGGCTGAAAAGTTGGTTGGTCCAGGTACATGTCCAGGAACCGTTCAACCTCCTTGGGCATGGCATCCATGCGCGCGGCACGCACACCGTAGCCCTGCAAGACCTTGGCATTGGGCTGCTTCTCGGCCAGATCCTTGGCGCTTGACTCCAGCCCGCCGCTGCCAAAGGTGCAGAACGGCACAACCTTCTTGCCGCTCAAGTCAATCTTGTCGAGCAAGGAGGCAATGGGGGGCGCATAGGTCCCGAACCAGACGGGATAGCCGATGAACACGGCTTCATAGTCAGCGATGTTGCTCTTCAAGGGCTTAATCTCGGGCGTGATGCCTTTCTTACGTTCGGCCTTGCAACGGTCAATCGTTGCCTGGAACGCAGTGTCATAGGGCTCTACCAGGGTAATCTCCTCGATGTCGGCATCTAGGCGCTTGGCGATTTCCTGGGCCACGGCGCGAGTGTTCGACGTCAGGGAGTAATACAGTACCAGCACCTTGTGGGGGGCTTCCTTTTGGCTCTTCTGGTTGTTCTGGGTGCAAGAGGTGACAACCAGCATGGCAATTGCTGCGAGCAACATTGATTTTAAGATTTTCATATCGGTAAGCGTTTAGTGAATTTAGTTATGTTTCTAACGGATTACAGCAGGCGGCCGTGGTCGTTGTAACTGTAGTAGCGGCCGCCGCGGCACACGATGATGTGATCCACCAGTTGGATGTCCATCACCTTGCAGGCCTGGTGGACGCGTTCGGTCAGGCGGTCGTCCTGCGTGCTGGGCTTGGGATTGTCGCTGGGATGGTTATGGGCCAGGATAATGCCCGATGACAGGCGCTCGATGGCGGGCCGCAGGATCATCTTGATGTCGGCCACGGTCATGGCCGTGCCGCCGCTGCTGATGCGCACACACTCCTCGACCTGCTTGGCGTGGTTGAGCAGGACGACCATGATTTCCTCGTGGTCGAGGTGCTCCATGCGTGCTCGCAGGTAGTTGTAGGCATCCTCACTGCAAGTGATCTTGAACCGCTCCTGGAATTCCTCCTGCTGGTAGCGGCGTGCCAACTCCAGTGCGGCGAGTATCTCGATGGCCTTGACCTCGCCGATGCCGTGGTAGTTCTTTACCAGGTTGTTGATGCCCTTGCGGGCGATGAGGTAGAGTTTGTCGTCATTGTCGCGCAGGATGCGTTGGCACAGGTCCACGACCGACTCGCCCGGCGAGCCCACCCTGAGCAGGATGGCCAGCAACTCGGCGGTCGAGAGGCTCCCGAAGCCATGTTTCTTGGCCTTCTCGCGGGGACGGTCCTCCTCGGGGACGGTCTCCTTGATATTGCGGGTTCCCACCAGGTTTTTCTCTTTCTCCTCCATCATGGATAAAACGGATAAAAAAGGGTGGAATGGATATAACAATCCACTCCACGCTGTTATCATTTCCCCTTGCGCATCATCACTTCCTCGTTGATGTCACGGCCGTGCCTCAGCAGGATTTTCCACACATAGGCCTTGATGAATCCCCAACCGTAACTGCACAACTGCGTGAAACTGGATGCCACTGCCAGGCAGGCGATCCTGGGGCTGCGTGTCTCGATCAGGGCGGCAATCCACAGCATCGCCGCATAGAGCGGGATGGGCAAGATGAACCACCATTTCCACAGCGAGAGCAATAGCAGCAGCACACAACCGATGAGGAACACGGCGGGCAAGCAGTGTACCAGTTTGAGGCTGTCGGGGTAGAGTAGTTTCAGGGTAATGCGCGACATGCCGAAGACGTAGGTCTGCCGGGCAAACTTCTGGAGACTCGTGCGGCGCTTGTGATAGACAAACGCGGGACGTATCAGGCGGATGTTGAAGCCGGCCTGGCGCACGCGGGTGCTCATGTCGATGTCCTCGCTGAACATCTCGCGGAAACCGCCCACCTTCTCATAGACCTCGCGCGAATAGCCCATGTTGAACGAGCGGGGCACGAATTTCTCCATCTGCACCTTGCCGCCACGGATGCCGCCAGTGGTCAGGAATGAAGTCATCGAGAACGTGATGGCCTTCTGCACATCGGTGAAGTCGTCACTTGCGGCATCGGGCCCGCCGAAGCACGGCACGTACTCGTTGGCCAGTTCCCGGCCCAGGGTCTTGAAGTAGTCGGGCGGAATGACGCAATCGCTGTCAAAGAATATAAAGTATTGTCCCGTGGCATGCTCCAGGCCGTAGTTGCGGGCGATGGAGCGCCCCTCGTTCTCCTTGTAGAAGTAGCGAAGGTCCAGTTCCTTGCTGTAGCGCAGGGCGATGTCCTCACAGGGGTCGGTCGATCCATCCTCGACCAGAATGATCTCAAAATCCTTGTCGGTCTGCAGGGTGAGGCTCCTCAACAGGTCCTCCACCTCGTCACGGCGGTTATACACCGGCACTATCACTGAAAAATAAGGCATCTCAACTTCAGGTTACATGAATTATGCCACAAAATTACAGAAAAATTCCCTACAACTTGCAATAAAACGTTGCAATTCTTCTGCCATCCGGTCTGGGTGGTTATTTCCTGTTTTGGAACTTGAAGCGCTGCATGATGATGACGGCGACGACAAAGGCCACAAAATCGCTGGCGGGCAGTGAGAACCACACGCCGTCAAGTCCCCACAGCGACGAGAACAGCAGCAGCATGGGCAGCAGGAACAGCAACTGGCGCGAGAGCGACATGAAGATGCTGATGCGCACCTTGCCGATGGTCTGGAAGAAGTTGGTCACCACGGCCTGATAGCCGATGACGGGAAAGGCGAGCATGTTGATGCGGATGCCGCGTATGGAGACGGCTATCAGGTTCTCGTCGTCGGTGAACAGGCGTGTGCACGGTCCTGGCAACAACTCGCCAATGACCCAGCCGACGGTCATCGCAATGACCGATGAGGTGATGGTCAGCCGCAACACGTGCTTGACGCGGTCCATGTTGCGGGCACCATAGTTGTAGCCGGCAATGGGCTGGAAACCTTGGCAGATGCCCATGATGACCATGAAGAAGATGAATCCCAGGCGGTTAGCGATGCTGTAGGCGCCGACCGCCATATCACCGCCATAGGTCATCAAGGCATTGTTCATGAAGATGGCCACCACACAGCCGGTGAGTTGCATGGCAAACGGCGAAATGCCGATGCTCACGATGTCCTTGACAATGCTGCGGGCCGGCTTGAGGAAACGCCACTCCAGGTGCAGCAGTTCGCGCTGGCGGCTGAATTGCCACAACTGCCAGCACAGGACGATGGCCTGGGCCAGGATGGTGGCGATGGCGGCTCCCTTGATGCCCATGTGCAGGGGCCAGATGAAGATGGGGTCGAGGATGGTGTTGAGCACCACGGTGACAATGGTCGCGATCATCGCTTGGCGCGGCTTGCTGGCCGAGCGCAGGGCAGCGTTCAGGCCCAGGTAGAGGTGGGTGACCACATTGCCCACCAGCAGGATGAACATGTAGTCGTGGGCGTGGGGAAGCGTCTGCTCGCTGGCGCCAAAGAAGGTCAGGATAGGGTCGAGGAAGATGAGCGATACAATGCCCACCAGCACACCCATGATAATGTTCAGGGCGACCATGTTGCCCAGCACGTTGTTGGCCTTGTCATACTGGCGTTGTCCCAGCCTGAGCGACATCAACGTGGCGCCACCCACACCCACGGCGGCACCGAATGCGGCTCCAATGTTCATCAGCGGGAACGAGATGCCCAGGGCTGCCAGCGCCATCGGTCCCACACCGTGGCCGATAAAGATGCTGTCCACCATGTTATAAAGCGATGACGCCGTCATCGCTATCACGCCAGGCAGGGCGTACTGCCACAAGAGCCTGCCCACGGGCTGGGTTCCTAACGCCAATGTCGCTTCCTTGTTATCCTTCATGATCAGTCTGTCCGAGAAAAAACGCCACAAAGGTACACATTATTTATCATCTGGCATAATTTCACGGAGTTCTCAGAGTTCTCAGAGACCTCAGAGAACTCCGAGTTCTCGGAAAACTCCCGTGGGTCACTCTTCCAGGCCGAAACATTGCTTGATGGCGGTGCGGATGGCGGTTGCCTGCTCGCTGCCGCCCTTGAGGATGTTGAGCACACCGCGGATGTAATCGTCCTTGCTCTTGAAACCGCACAGGGTGGCGACATTGCTCTCGCCGATCATGAGTTTCTGGTTATACACCCTGAGGATGCTGGCATAGTCGCCATTGTCCTCATAGGTGTGGAACTCCCTGCACAACTGGTCATACAGGCCGCGGGGATTGATCTCGCTCACCAGTTCCACCATGTGGTTCTCCAGGGCGTTGATGCTCGTGAACTTCATGTCGATGCGCAATTCCACATCGTGCTTCACGCGATGGCGCACGTGCATGAGCGCCTGCTGCTTGAGTTCGCGGGTGAACATGTCGATGATGCGCTTCTTGACCTTGGGGAAAACGATGTCGGGGTTGCGGCGCTTGTGGCGTGCCACGGCGCGGATGACGCCCTCGAGCATGAAGATGTTCTCGATCTCGGCCACGTTGGGCACGAGGATGTTCTTCTTGCGCAGGTATTCCACCTCCTCCTCGCTGCGGCGGTCGCGGTCCACGATGCCGCGGCTGTCCAGTTGGTGGAAACTCTGCAGGTCGCCAAAGGAGCGCACCGTCTCAATCACCTTGTTGCAACTGCCCAGGGGCTTGACAGTGTACTCGGGGAAAATGAGCGGGTAGAGCCTGGAGTCGATGCTGTGCTTGTCGTCCCCCTCGATAAAGAGGACAGGCTTGCGGCTGCCCAGCAGGTCGAGCAGGGCATTGTCCAGGTTGCGGCTGCTGCTCATCACCTCATAGTCCCACGCCTCGGCCTCGGGGTCAAATTCCTTGACCCACACACATTGATTGTCGATGCGTGAACTGGCGAAGTCCACGTCATGGGTGTTGTAGATAAAGGTGCAGTCGGGGCGCATCTGCTCCAGCACGTTCCACAACGTGCGCATGATGCTGCTGTGGATGAAGGTCTCGGGATCGTCAACCAGGATGACGGCATCGGGCATGGCATATTGCACCGCGCCGATGTAGTAGAGCACCGCCTTCTCACCGTCACTGAGCCGCAGCGACGTGTACTTGTCGTCGTGCCCCTCGCTGCTGAACATCAGTTTGCCGTTTTCTCGCAGCACCTTGTTCTTGGGGAACACTTCCTGCCACTTCTTGACGGTCACGTCGAGCCGTGTCTTGGGGAACTCGATTTTATCACCCATCAGTTGATGGGCCTTGAAGTTCATCAGGTCACGGAACTCATCGCTGAGCATGACATAGAATAGTTTGTCAAACTCGGTCTCGGCCAGATTCTTGACCTGGGGATTGGCGGCATTCATGCGGTTGAACAGTTCCTCGATGGAACCGGGAAGGGGCTTGGTGTTGGCCGGGCTGGGGAAGAGGGCCTTGAGGGCCGAAATGCGGTAGGCTTTTCCTCCCAGTTCATCGACCAGGGCCGAACAGAAGCGGCTCTTGCCGGCGCCGTTGGTGCCGATGATGGTGATCTGTTTTGACTCCAGCAACACCTCGGGTTGCTTGCCGTCTATCCTTTTGGGTAACGTGATGTCCATAGCAGTGAGCGTTTTTTTGTTTTCTAGTGGGTAAAATTAGCGATTTATTTTTATCGGGCCAAGTATTTGCGCGTCAAAGTGCTCAAACCGCCGTTTTTTGGCCTTTTTTAACGCAGTGGTGCGCATTTTTATTACTAATTTTGCCTCTTGTTATGATGGACTATGTAAATGCATTTGTGTCGATGCTCAATGGCATGTCGCCCTACCTGCTGCTGGGATTCCTGATTGCGGGTCTGCTGCATGCTTTTGTGCCGTCGTCGATTTATAGCCGTTACCTGGCTGGCACGGGATTGCGCTCGGTGGCAACTGCCGCCTTGTTCGGCATCCCGTTGCCGTTGTGCTCGTGTGGCGTGTTGCCCACGGCGGTGGCCCTGCGTCGCAGCGGAGCCTCGCGTGCGGCATCCACGTCGTTTCTCATCGCCACTCCCCAGACGGGTGTGGACAGCATTGCGGCGACCTACTCGATGATGGGTCTGCCCTTTGCCATCCTGCGGCCCGTGGCCGCCCTGGTGACATCGCTCATGGGTGGACTGGCTGTCGGCCACTGGGAGCGCAAGGGCGCTCTCGACGATGTGCGCGATGAGGCGAACTACGAGTTCAGCCAATTGCCGCGCGGCTTGTGGAACAAGATTGTGGAGACCTTCAAGTATGGTTTCTTTGACATGATGCAGAGCATCGGACGCTGGCTGCTCATCGGTCTGGTGGTCGCCACGTTGATCACCGTGCTGCTGCCCGACGACTTCTTCTCGACCTATGCCCGCTGGCCGCTGTTCAACATGTTCGTCATCGTGCTGGTGGCCGTGCCGATGTATGTGTGCGCTACGGGGTCAATCCCCATTGCCGCCGCCCTGATGCTCAAGGGTATGTCGCCCGGTTGCGCCCTGGTGCTGCTCATGGCGGGACCTGCTGCCAACCTGGCCTCGATGTTTGTCGTGAACAAGGCCTTCGGCCGCAAGGCGACGATTGTCTATCTGCTGTCGATTATCGGCGGCGCGATGGGCTTCGGCGTGCTGGTGGATTACTGGCCGGGCTTGCGCGAGGTGTTCACTGCAGCCCTGCCATGCCATGTGATGCACCACCACATGGCCACGTCGTGGTTCACCACGGCATGCAGTGTCTTGTTGCTAGGCATGATTGTTGTGGCACTGGGGGCAAAGTACTGGAAATCCTATCAAATCAAACAAAATAAAACTACAGCAATGAAAGAATTCAAAGTCAAGGGCATGATGTGTGCCCACTGCAAGGCCAATGTAGAGAAAGGTCTTGCCGCGCTTCCTGGAGTGGAAAAAGTTACTGTTGATCTGGCCAAAGGCACTGCCCTTGTTGAGGGTTCAGTCCCTGATCAGATGATCATCGACTGCATTGAGGACCTGGGATACCAGTACGAGCCTTAAATTTCAGTTAGGAGTTAGGTGTTAGGAGTTAGGAGTTAGGTGTGCTCTTTTAGTTTTTTCAGTGCAAGATTGTCTGCGTTGATTGATTCACATTCTTCACATATCAACTCCACGAATCTATTCAGCGATTACAACTCACGCAAAGTCGCGAAGCCGCTAAGGTATTATTTATTAAGGAGGTTACATCGCGTTTTCCTGATATTTATTTCTTGGTACTGATGCGCAATACTTCGATCCTTGCTAATAGTAAATGATAAAGTATTTAAAATTAAATACTTAGCGTCTTTGTGGCTTAGCGTGAATTTGTGATTATGCGTTTCAGGTGAATAGTTGCCAACTACTCACTGAAAACGAAAAAGAACTAAAAGAAAACTCCTAACTTCTAACTCCGACATAGATCGTGCACACGCCCAGGGTCAACCGCTTGAATGTGGCCTCGTGCAGGCCCGCATTGCGCATCAGTTGCAGCATGTCGTCGCCCTGGGGGACGGCGGCGATGCTCTGGGGCAGGTAGCGGTAGGCACTCTTGTCACCGCTCTTGAGTGAGCCCAGCCAGGGGATGATGTGTAGCGTGTAGAGGTCGTAGAACCAGCGTATCAGCGGGTGCGTGGGTGTGGATAGTTCCAGCACGCACAGCATGCCGCCGGGCTTGAGCACGCGGGCCATCTCCCGATAACCCTGTTGCAGATGCTCGAAATTGCGCACCCCGAATGCCACCGTCACTGCATCAAACGTCTCGTCCTTCATCCTCAGGGCCATGCAATCCCCTTGCTCAAAGGTGATGGCCCCATCGAGGCCTTTCTGCTTGACTTTGCGCACCGCCTCGTCGAGCATGCCTTGGGACAGGTCAACGCCCGTGATGTGCTGCGGATGCAGGGTGTTGTGTAACTGGATGGCAAAGTCGCCCGTGCCGGTCGCGACGTCCAGGATGCTTGTGGGACGGATGCGTTTCAATCGCTTGACAGCCAGTCTTCTCCACCAGATGTCAATGCCCATGGTCATGGCCCGGTTCATGAAGTCATAGGCCGGTGCGATGCTGTCAAACATCTGCCTGACCTGTTCGGTCTTGGCCGATGTGCTGTCGCTGTAAGGGGTCACCTGTTCGACCTGCTTGCCGTCCACGCTGCTCATGCTTGCCCGTCGTTTTTCCCGTCAATTGGCCTGTAGTCGTCGCGGCCCTCGCGCCGCTCGGCATTGTAGAGCCTGTTCTCCTCCTGGAATCGCTCATAGGCCTCGACGATGCGTTGAACCAACTGGTGACGCACGATATCCTTTTTCTCAAATTCCACCTTGCCGATTCCCTTCACGCCATCGAGCACGCGCAGAGCATGAATCAGGCCACTGGTGACGCTGCGCGGCAGGTCGATCTGGGTGGTGTCGCCGGTCACAATCATCTTTGAGCCCATACCCAGGCGGGTGAGGAACATCTTGATCTGGTGGGTGGTCGTGTTCTGGGCCTCGTCGAGCACGATGATGGCGTCGTTGAGCGTGCGGCCGCGCATGAAGGCCAGCGGTGCGATCTGGATGACGTTGTTCTCCATGTACTCCTTGAGTTTGGCCTGCGGTATCATGTCCTCGAGCGCGTCATAGAGCGGCTGCAGGTAGGGGTCTATCTTGTCCTTCATGTCACCGGGCAGGAAACCAAGTTTCTCGCCGGCCTCGACAGCGGGGCGCGAGAGGATGATCTTGCGTATCTCGCGGTTCTTGAGGGCCCTCACGGCCAGTGCGACGGCCAGGTAGGTCTTACCCGTTCCCGCGGGACCCAGGGCGAATGTGAGGTCGTTGTGCATGAACGTCTTGACGAGCAGTTGCTGGTTGGGGGTACGGCCGCTGATGGGCTTGCCGTTCACGCCATAGACGATGACGTCGTCCATCTTCAACTGCTTGGGTGGCGTGCCCTTGATGGTGTCGATGATGACATCCTCGGGCAGGGTGTTATAGGTCGCGCAATAGTCGGCCAGGGAATGGACCTTTTGCTCAAAATCGGCTGTCTCGGCATCATCGCCAATGACGGTGATGACGCTGCCGCGAGCGGCCATGCGCAGTTTGGGAAACAAGTTGCGGATGAGTTGTATGTTGCTGTTATTCACCCCGTAAAAGGTTACGGGATCCACGTTGTCGATGATAATGTGTCGTTCAATCATTCAATGTCATTAATGAAATCTACCACAAAGTTAGTCAAATTTTGGGCACATGGAGCATAAAAGCCCATAAAAAGTGTTTTTTTGTCCCGTCTTGTCATGATTTCTGATAACCCTTGCCGGCTGGCACTCATGGCCAAGTCTAATTGAAAGGCTTTAGGCCATTTAATGCCAGTTGAATGCCAGTGAGGGATAATTATGTGATAAAAATGAGTGTCGACTTGGATTTTTTTGATTAATTTTGCCAAATAAAAATGGAAATTGTCAAGACAGGAATGCTCGAGGCCGGTTTATATTTGATTCCCACCCAATTGAGCGATGTGCCGCTCGATGGCGTGTTGCCCGCCCACAACGTTGAGGTTGTGCGCGGCATTCGGCATTTTGTCGTTGAGAGTTTGAGGTCGGCCCGTCGGTTTCTCAAGAAGTGTGACCGCAATATCGACATCGACAGCCTGACCTTCAATGAACTCAACGAGCACACCGACCTCAAGGACACCGCAGTGATTGAAGCGATGCTGGCGCCCATCACCCGAGGCGAGGCCGTGGGCGTCATCAGCGATGCCGGTTGTCCTGCGGTGGCCGACCCGGGCGCCGACCTGGTGGCAATCGCCCAGCGCTGTGGCTACAAGGTGTTCCCGCTCGTGGGCCCGTCAAGCATCCTGTTGAGCCTGATGGCATCGGGCTTTAATGGCCAGCGGTTCGCCTTCGAAGGCTATCTGCCTATTGAAGCCCAGGCCCGCCAGGCGCGCCTCAAGGAGATGGCGCGTCGCATCGAGCGTGACCGTCAGACCCAGATCTTCATTGAGGCGCCCTACCGCAACAATCAACTCATCGCCGATTTGACCCAGCGCCTGCCTGGTGGCATGCGGCTGTGCGTCGCCAGTGACATCACCGGTGAGAACCAGAGCATTATCACCCGCACGCTGGACCAGTGGAAACAGGCCCGGTACAATTACCACAAGGTCCCCACCATCTTCTTGTTATACCAATAATCACAGACGTTACCGATATGCCAGGACACAAATATAAAGGATATACTAATGACGGACGCCCATTGAAGATCGCCTTTGACGTTGATGGCGACGACACTCCCCATGGCCAGGTGCCTGACGGCATGCTGGATGCCAAGCCTCACTATACCGGTGTGGGAAAGGGGTTGTGCTTCATTAGTTTTGGCAGCGGCAGTAGTGGCAACTGTGCCTATCTGGGAACGCCGCGTGGTGGTGTGCTCATCGATGCGGGCATCAGGGAACCGGTCAAGTATCACCGCAAGAAAAAGAATCCCGAGCGCCAGGATGTTCCCACGCTGGACCAGGCCATTGCCGAACTGGAGCGCAACGGCGTGAGCCGCGACATGGTCAAGGGCATCTTGCTCACCCACGCCCATCAGGATCACATGCGTTGCCTGTATCCTGCCGTGAGCGCCTGCCGTTGCAGTGTGTATTGCACCATGGGCGTGATGGCCCAGATGCTGCAGCGGTGCCGCATCAGCGGGCGCATCCAGGATCACCATGTGCCCATCTTCAAGGAGATACCGTTCCGTGTGCTGGATATGGAGATCACGGCCTTTGAGACGATGCACGATGTCAAGAGTGTGGGCTTCAGCATCGAGTATGAGGGGGAACGATTTGTGGTGGCTACCGACATGGGTGTCATCACCGAGCGGGCTGCCTATTACATGAGTCGTGCCAATTACCTGATGATAGAGTGCAATTATGACCGCGAGATGCTGGTCCACGGGCACTATCCCCAGATGCTCAAGGACCGTGTCATGGGTGAGAAGGGACATCTTGATAATAAGGTGGCGGCGCAGTTTGTGGCCGACCATTATCATGATGGCCTGCACTACGTGTTCCTGTGCCACTTGAGCAAGGACAATAATACCGAGGAAATCGCCTTGACGACGATGCGCCAGGCGCTAGAGGACCGAGGCCTCAGTACCGGCGACGGTTCCAATGCCGCTTCCCAGAATAGCCGTGATGTCCAGATCTGTGCCTTGCCCCGCTATAACCCCTCTTCCTGGTACGTTTTGGCTTGAAATTCTTGTAGCGCTTGTAATTATAATTCTTTTTCTTGTAACTGCGGGTGTCGCTCTTCTTGACTGTGGGCGTCACGACCGGCTTGGCTACGGTCTGGGGCTTGGGGTTGATGGGCTCGGCAGCGATGTTCTCCTTGTAGAGTTTGTAACCGTCATTGTTCATGACCAGTTGCTTGAAATCCTCGGTCATGAAGTTCTCCATCTTGTCATAGTCGATCATGACCTCGATGGGGCTGTCGGCGATGGTGCCATGCTTGAACTGGAAGATGATGCCTTTCTTGCCGCAGCAGATTTCGGTGGGCACATTCAGGGCGTGCTGTAACCGGTTGTCACCCCGTCCCTGGTTCAGGTTGTCAATCTTCTTGTTGATGGCCTTGAGCAGTTTGCTCTCCTTGCTGGCGTCGGCCACCAGGATGTCGAGGCGTGAAAGGACGCGGCGTTTCAACCGGTCATAGTGGACAAATGTGCTGTTCTCCTGGGTCGTGCTGCCGTTGTATTCCGACTTGTCAATCTCCATGACCAACAGCCTGTTGGACGTCATGTAAGGATAGACGAGCACCTGGCTCACGTTGCCGTACACGGGGTGCACGGTGGGCGCTTTGACCAGCGAGTGGTAATCATCGCCGATGGGTTTGTTGAACTCCGGTGTGTTCAGGAACACATACCGGGCGTCCTTCATTACCGACTGGGTATTGCCGAAGGCCTTCTTGATCAATTCCTTCTCGAGTGCCTCGAAGTTGTCGTCACCATTGATTTTCTTGGGCCAGCGCACTTTCACATGCTTGGTGCTGGTGTAATAGGTGCTGTTGTCGCCCTTGACCGAGGGGGAGTTGGAAATGAAGTAAAAGGTGTTGTGTTGCAGTTTGTCAAACACGTCGGCCTGTGAGGTGCTGCCCACGGTGTCGGCCATGGCGATGACCTCGGTGGAGTCGCGTTGTCCGAACAGGCTCTGGCTCTTGCCGCTGGCCTCGATGCGGCGTGACACATACCATCCACCGGCCACCAGGTCGATGATGGCAAGCAGCAGGATGACGATAAGGAGGTTCTTTTTGGTCATTTTTTTTGTTTGTTTCTATTGTCTCAATCTTTTTCTGATGCCTGGTTAATTGGTCATCCGCTTGACCGCGTCGCTCACGCGCTGCATGAGCCAGCGTGGGGTGGAGGTGGCGCCGCAGATGCCGATGCGCTCCTTGCCCACGAGCCAGGCCGGGTCGATGTCGCTCTCGCCGCTGATGAGGTGGGAATCGGGATTGGCATCGAGGCACTCGGCGAACAGGATGCGCCCGTTGCTGCTCTTGGCCCCGCTGACAAACAGAATCAGTTCATGCTGGGCCGCAAATTCGCGGATCTGCGGGATGCGGTTGGCCACCGAGCGGCAGATGGTGTCAAAACTGCGGAAGGTGACCCCTGGCTCGACGCGGCGCTTGATTTCCTCGACAATATGCTGGAACTCCTGCACACTCTTGGTCGTCTGGGAGTAGAGGTAGATGTCGCGCGAGTAGTCGATTTTGTCGATTTCATCAATGTTCTCGATGACGGTGGCCTGTCCTTGGGTTTGGCCCACCAGGCCCAGCACCTCGGCGTGCCCGCGCTTGCCGTAGATGACAATCTGTGGGGCGGGCTTGTCGGCCTCGGCCTCGTTATAGGTCGTGTTGATGCGTTGTTGCAGTTTGAGCACGACGGGGCAGGTGGCGTCGATGATCTCGATGCGGTTGCGGCGGGCCGTCTCGTAGGTCCCGGGCGGCTCGCCATGGGCCCTGAGCAGCACTTTCACATCATGCAGCCGTTCCAGGTCGTCATGGGTGATTGTCTCGAGTCCCTGGCTGGCCAGCCGGTCCACCTCGGCGGTATTGTGTACAATGTCGCCCAGGCAGTAAAGGTGCCCGCTCTTGTTGAGTTCCTCCTCGGCCTTGCTGATAGCCGTCGTCACGCCGAAGCAGAACCCCGATCCCTTATCTATCTCGATGATCGCCACAGCCAATTATTTGCTATTTAACTGTTAACTCTGGAAAGGTACAGTTGGTAGAGCCACTCATCCTGCTGCTCGACGGTCATGTGGGAGTTGTCGAGCACCACGGCATCGTCGGCCTGGCGCAGGGGGCTCTCCTTGCGCGTGCTGTCGATGCGGTCGCGCTCGTTGACGTTGGCCAGCACCTCCTCGAGGGTTGTGGTGGTGTCACCCTTGGCCCGCAACTCGTCGTAGCGGCGCTGGGCGCGCACCTCGGCGCTTGCTGTGGCAAAGACTTTCATCTCGGCGTCGGGGAAGACCACCGTGCCGATGTCGCGGCCGTCCATCACCAGACCCTTGTCCTTGCCCATGGCCTGCTGCTGCTTGACCATCGCCTTGCGCACAAAACCGATGGCGGCGATGATGCTCACCACGTTGCTCACGCGCATCGAGCGGATGTAGCGCTCCACGTTCTTGCCGTTGAGGCAGGTCACGCTCTTGCCCTCCCTAGTGGGGCGGAAAGTGATAGCGATGTCACCCCGCTTGAGGTGCTCCTTGAGCGCGGGCTCGTCCACCGTGCCGCGCTTGATGAGGTTGTTGCGCAATGCAAACAGGGTCACGGCGCGGTACATCGCTCCAGTGTCCACATAGGCGTAACCGATGCGCCTGGCCAGCGACTTGGCCATCGTGCTCTTGCCTGTCGAACTGTGTCCGTCGATTGCAATCGTAATCTTCTTCTGTGCCATTGTTTCCGATTAATGTTGATTAATTAAACCACAAAGGTAATAAAAAAAATGATACACACAGCAATCCTGGCACACATCTGTCGCTGATGCTGGGGGAGTTAGTGCTTTTTTTACTGGAGATTGGGTGGAGACGTCGTTTTTTTTTGTAAGTTTGCGGCAAAATAGATTCAATGATGAGACATTTATTGTACATTGTGGCCGTGATGGCGGTAATGATGGCGGCGTGTGCCGAGCAGAAGTCGCCGCTGGATGCCGAGGCGCGCGACAGCGGCATGCGGGCCGCCGCGGCACTGGTAGCCGTCGATCACACCGACACCATGGCGATGGAACGCGCGGTGATGGATGCCAAGGCCAAGCAGAGCGTCTATGCCCTGAAGCGCGACTCGGCGGCCGTGCGTGCGTTTGACGACGCCTTCCGCTCCTATCTCAAGGAGAAAGACAAGATATTGTATCACGCCATATTTCCCGACGATAACGAGAAGCGATGAGACGGTTGCCATTACTACTGATCGGCCTGATGCTGCTGTTGACGGCCTGTGACAGCGCAAGCAAGCGAGGTGATGCCCTGGGACGCGAATTCATGGCGGCATGGGGCGACACGGCGGCGATGCACGAGGTGGTGAAGCGCTTCAATGCCCTGCGCGATGACAGCCTCAAGTGGCCCTGGGAGGTCAAGGCCGCCAACCGTGCCTTTGCAGCACCGCTGTTTGCCGACGGCCGCGACTCGCTCTTCCAGGCGGCTCATGTGATCGTGCTGTCGCCCACCGAACTGGCCCAACGCAAGTGCCAGACGATGGTCGAGGTGCTGATGCGCCATGAGGACGAGCCCGACTCGGCTGCCGACCATCTGGCCCTCATCCACTGGTTGTGCTACACGGTGGGCTATAACCGCCACGTCGAGGTGTTTGACAGCACGTTGCAGGCTTCGGTGGACAGATTGTCGATTCACGAGCAGATGCTGGTGTATGCCCAGGCATCCCGTCCAGCGGCACTGGGCGCGGCATTGGCCCAAGATGCCAACCAGCCGGGTGCTGACATGAACGAGATTACCGATCGCATCAACGAGTTGCGTGGCATCTACTCGCCCGAGGATTACAAGACATTTGAGGCTGCCTATCAGTCAGCATTGAAAAAAGAAACTAACGATTAACCCGATAATCACATGAAGACTTTCCAAGAATACCTTGATATCGTCAATCAGGCGATTGCAGCCATTCCTTATCCCGAGGCTCCAAGTCAACTGTATACCCCGATCTCTTATCACATGGCCCTGGGTGGCAAGCGTGTGCGCCCCGTGCTGATGCTGATGGCCAGTGAGGCGATGGGTGGAGACCCGATGGCGGCGCTCGATGCTGCTGTCGGCCTGGAGATGTTCCACAATTTCACCTTGCTCCACGATGACGTGATGGACAACGCCGATGTGCGCCGTGGCCAGCCCACTGTGCACCGCCGCTGGAACGACAACACCGCTATCCTGAGCGGCGACACGATGCTGACCATCGCCACCCAGTATGTCGCCCGTTGCCGCAATTGGGACGTGATGGACCTGTTCAACAAGACCGCCATCGAGATCTATGAGGGGCAGCAGTGGGACATGGACTATGAGAACCGCAACGACGTGACCGTCGAGGAGTACATCAACATGATACGCCTCAAGACGTCGGTGCTCCTGGGGTGTGCCCTCAAGATGGGCGCCATCATTGCCGGTGCAGCCCCTGAGGATGCCGATGGACTCTATGAGGCTGGCGTGAATATGGGCCTGGCCTTCCAGTTGCGTGACGACGTGCTTGACGTGTGGGGCGACCCCAAAACATTCGGCAAGGAAATCGGCGGCGACATCATGAACAACAAGAAGACCTTCCTGCTCATCAATGCCATGCAACTGGCCCAGGGTGACGATGCCGACGAGTTGCGTCACTGGTTGAATGACCCTTATGCTACGCGTGTCAACAAGGTGGCCGGCGTCACGGCCCTCTATGAGCGCCTGGGTGCCCGTCAACTCGCCGAGGCCGCCATCACCCGTTACAACGACCTCGCGATTGCCGCATTCCGCCAAGTGACAATGCCTGATGGTGACCAACAGGTGTTTATAGATCTAACAAATAAACTTTCAGGCAGAACTTATTGATCTGGCAACAAACTCTGAATTGTCGCTGACTTGTTGTCCAAGTTGTTTGATACAAAAAGATGATAGACAGTCACAGCCATATATATTGCGACGCGTTTGACGAGGACCGCGAGGCGGTGGTCTTGAGGGCCCGTGAGGCAGGCGTGAGGCACATCATCCTGCCCAATGAGAACCTGGAGAGCGTGCCGCGTGTTGTCGCGCTGCACGAGCAGTATCCCGACTACATCTCGATGGCCCTGGGCTTGCACCCCGAGGACGTCCATGACGATTACCTCGATGTGCTCGGCAAGATGCGCCCCATGCTCGACCAGTATCCCATTGTCGCCATCGGCGAGATAGGCATCGACCTGTATTGGGACAAGACCTGGCGCGAGCAGCAGCG
>CAMKOE010000039.1 GCA_946414395.1 uncultured Porphyromonadaceae bacterium
TAGGACGCAAGATTTTCATTCTTGAAAGAGCAGTTCGATTCTGCTATGGGCTACCTTTAACAACTAAATATCAAAGTTTTATATAATAATTATGGCAAACCATAAATCAGCAATTAAGAGAATCCGTCAGAGCGAGACCCGCCGTCTTCGCAACCGTTATTACAGCAAGACCATGCGCAATGCTGTCCGCAACATTCGCAAAATGACCGACGCCAAGGAAGCCGCCGAGGCTATGCCCAAGGTGACCGCCATGCTCGACAAACTTGCTGGCAAGAACGTGATCAGCAAGAACAAGGCTGCTAACCTGAAGTCGAAACTCGCTCAGCACATCAACAAACTGAACAACGCCTAATTCATTTTAGGCAGGGCGCTCCCGTAGTGCCTTGTTCAGTTAGGTATGGCCCATTCGTCTATCGGCTAGGACGCAAGATTTTCATTCTTGAAAGAGCAGTTCGATTCTGCTATGGGCTACCGCAGCAAAGCGCTAACATCCCGTTTAGCGCTTTGCGTTGTGTTTTTTCCTCAGCAATGTCGCCGCTCTGGACTTTCTTGAATTGATAGAGGTCCATGAGGGGCGGTTTTTTTATTGGTTTTACGAGATTTTTTATAACTTTGTGGCCATTAATCATTAATTGACTGAGAAACGATGAAGCAATATCTTGACCTGGTGCGTCACGTGATGGAGCACGGCGTTGACAAGGAAGACCGCACGGGAACCGGAACGCGTAGCGTGTTCGGCTACCAGTTGCGCTGCAATCTTGCCGACGGCTTCCCGCTGCTGACGACCAAGAAGGTCCACCTCAAGTCCATCATCTATGAACTGTTGTGGTTCCTGCGCGGCGACACCAATGTGCGTTGGCTCCAGGAGCATGGCGTGCGCATCTGGAACGAGTGGGCCGACGAGAACGGAGATCTGGGCCCCGTCTATGGCAGCCAGTGGCGAGCCTGGCCCGACGGCCATGGCGGCACTATCGACCAGATTGCACAGGTCATTGACCAGATCAAGCATACGCCCGACAGCCGCCGCATCATGGTGAGCGCATGGAATGTGGCCGAGGTGCCCACGATGAAGTTGCCGCCTTGTCACTCGCTGTTCCAGTTCTATGTGGCTCAGGGCAAGTTGAGCCTGCAACTGTATCAGCGCAGTGCCGACCTGTTCCTGGGTGTCCCGTTCAACATCGCATCCTATGCCTTGTTGCTCATGATGGTGGCCCACGTGACTGGGCTTGAGCCTGGCGAGTTTATTCACACCTTTGGTGACGCCCACATCTATCGCAATCACTTTGACCAGATCAAGGAGCAACTCTCGCGACAGCCGCGTCCGCTGCCGCGCATGGTGCTCAATCCCGAGGTGAAAAGCATCGACGATTACAAGTATGAGGACTTTACCCTCGAGGGTTATGACCCCTGGCCAGCCATCAAGGGCGTAGTTTCGGTCTGATTGTCAAAAGACTATGAAACACATCCATGCCATAGTAGCCATTGACGAGAACGGCGCCATCGGTCGCCAGGGTGACCTGTTGTGCCATCTGCCGGCCGACATGCGGCACTTCAAGGAAATCACCATGGGCCACAGCATCATCATGGGGCGCAAGACGTTTGAGTCGTTCCCGCGTCGTCCCTTGCCTGGCCGCCAGAACATCGTCATCACACGCAATGCCGGTTGGCACTATCCGGGCGTGACCGTCGTCCATAGCCTTGACGAGGCCATTGCCGCAGCCCAGACCAGCACTGTCTTCATCATCGGTGGGGCACAAGTCTATGACCTGGCCCTGCCGCTTGTCGAGGTGTTGCACTTGACACTGATACATGCCCGGTGGGCGAGTGCCGACGCCTTTTTCCCCCACATCGACATGGAGCAGTGGCAGGAGGTGGAACGTGAACACCACACGAGTGACCACCGCAATGCCTACGAGTTTGATTTCATCACCCTAGAACGACGCAGTTGATCATGAAATACTTCCTCATTGCCGGCGAGGCCTCTGGCGACCTGCATGCCTCCCATCTGATAGAATCCCTCAAGAGTCTGGATGAGCAGGCCGAGTTCCGCTTCCTGGGCGGCGACCTCATGGCGGCACAGGCTGGAGTGCAGCCCATCATCCATTACAAGGAGATGGCCTACATGGGTTTTGCCGACGTGGTGAAGCATCTGGGAAAGATTCTCGGTTTCCTGGGCACCGCGCGCCGTGCCATCGACGAGTGGCAGCCCGCGGCGTTGATACTAGTCGATTATCCGTCATTTAACCTCAAGGTGGCCAAGTATGCCCACAACCTGGGCATTCCGGTCCACTACTTCATTTCGCCCAAGGTGTGGGTGTGGAAGGAGTGGCGCGTCAAGGACATCCGCCGCTATGTCGATCACATGTACTGCATTCTGCCCTTTGAGCCCGAGTGGTATCAGGAGCGGGGCTACAAGGCGACCTACGTCGGCAATCCCACGGTGCAGGAAGTGGCCCAGGCTAGCAAGAATTTCCCGGATTTTGCCCATTTCAACGAACAAAATGGCCTTCAGGACCGTCCGATCATTGCGCTCGTTCCAGGATCGCGTGTGCGTGAGATTCGCGACAATCTGCCGCTCATGCTCGAGGCTGCGGCACGACATCCCCAGTATCAGGCCGTCATAGCCGGCGCGCCCAGCATCGATGGCGCCCTCTATCGTGAGGTGATCGGCAGTAGGGTCGTTCCAGTCCTGCGTGACGTGACCTATCCGCTCGTGCATCACGCCCGAGTAGCCCTGGTTACCTCGGGGACCGCGACACTCGAGACGGCACTGCTGGGCACGCCCCAGGTTGCCTGTTACCGCTTTAACGGCAGCAAGTGGTCCTATAACTTTTACCGGCGCTTGTTGACGGGAAAATATGTCACCTTGCCCAACCTCATCACCGACGAGGCCATCATTCCCGAACTGCTGATGCACCTGTGCACCGTCGAGAGCATCGACAATCACTTGACGGCCTTGCTCGACGACACGCCCGAGCGTGCCGCCATGCTCGACGGCTATCGGCGCCTGGCCGGCCGCCTGGGCAACGACGTGTGTACCGCCACTGCAGCCCGCCTGATCACCCTGGCCAAATAGCGGAAAGCATTTGCTGATAATTCCTTTTTATCGGTCGTCTTTCAGGATGATTCTCTTCACTTTGCGGTGAGGAGTGAGATTCTTGTCCACGAGAATGTAATCGATGTCGTTCAAGGTGATTTTCTCGACTTCCACGGGAACCGTGTTGCCGTAGTACTCGGGCATCTTGTGGGCAATCAGCCGTAGTGTCCATTTGAGTTCACTGTAGTCGGTGGGCTCAAATTCAATCAAGGCGTATGTCTTCTCGTTCTCGTTGCCTGTGGCCCGCACGGCATAGAAAGGCCATGTCTCGCCGGTCTGGAAGGTGCTGAATTGCTCGGGATGACGAGTGGCCCGCTGCACAAAATCCCTGGGCAGGTAGTAGATATTGTCGTGGTTGAAGTATTGGCTGGTTCCAGTGTCTCTGCCATAGGCTTTGAACCTGGGTCCCATCGGGGAATAGCAATAGGGGACGATATACCTGTCAAACAGCGGGTTATAGTCCGGCATGGTGGTCTGGATGGGATACTCGTGACGCTCAATCTGGCTGATTTCCTCCTTGTTGACCAGATAGCACTGGTGGCATGCCTGGATGGCCAGCACGCCCACCACCAGGGTGAAGGCATTGGCAACCGTGAGGACGCTGTTGCTGATTCTATCCCATGGGATGCAGCGCAGCAGCAGGACCAGGGAGTAAGTTTCGATACCCGTGCGGGAATAACCTGAATCGTAGGTCGTGAACACGATGAAGCCTATGGAGAAAATGACCGCCATGATGAGCAGCATCTCTTTCTTGATCCATTGCTTGAAGTTCAGTTGCCTGGTCAACGACAGCGCGGCAACCGTGATGACCATGATGAAAAACACCCTCATGTTGTCCATCATGATCAGGCTATAGGCCAGATTGCGCAGGGAGTGGTTGTGAGAACTGCCCGTATTCATGGCCCTGTGTATCGATGCAGGGGACAATACAAGCAGGATGGCGCCGATAAAAAACCCTGCAAGCATGATGACCCGGGGTGTGGTCAACAACTCGCGGTGGGTGGCATAGTAGATGAAATAGGCCGCGGCGAGTCCCACCACAAAGGCCTCATTGGTCCACCCGCACAGGAATCCGCACAGGAACAGTGGCACGTATGCCTTGCGGGAATACCGCTCCTGCTCCAGCATGTGGTGGAAGAACAGCAACGCAGTCCCCACCCACAGGTAGTTGAAAGATCCGCTGAGCCACAGCATCGCTGTGTTGAAGCCGGGGAACAGCAGGAAGATAAGGATGAATGAAACAGAGAAAATCTTGTAGTAGTGCCTCTTCTCGCCAGTCGTGTTGATGGCAAAAGCGTAGAGGAACAGAATGAACACCGCCGTATTGAGGACGTTGAAAATGCCCTTGCCCAGGAAACTATCCACAGCCTGGAGCACCGTGTGGACAACCGCCCTGCCGTTCCACTCAAAGTAGTGATAGTGCTGGCTCCTGATGATGTCCCACAGGCTGTTGATGCGCTCATTCTCGGAACCGAAGACAAAAACATAGGCCCAGTCGTCGCACGACATGGGTGTGAAGTAATTCAAGCCATAGATGACGATAGCCACCAGTAGCAGGAATATTCCGAAGCCGATTTTTTGTTGACGGGCGCTCATTGATGTCTCATGATGGCGGTTGATTATTCTGCAATCTGCACGTCGGCAGTGGTTTCGCCCTCGGCCAGGCAGGCCGTGAACCCCATCTGGCGCGAATGCTCCTTGTCAAACATGCAGTAGGTCACGTCGCCCTCGTCACACAGCCGTCCCTCGCTGTCGTGCAGGGTGACGTGAACGGTGTAGTAGTTGCGCACGTTGCCCGTGAGGCGGCCACGCAGTGTAATCTGCGGGTCTCGTGTCGAGACAGGGCGGCGGTACTTGACCTCAAGTCTGGTGGTGACGCCGGCCACTTGCAAGCGGCGCGAGAGCACCCAGTTGGCGATTTCGTCGATGAGCGTGCTAATGATGCCGCCATGCAGGGTCTCGACCCACCCGTCATAGTTCACGCTGGGTGACCAGGTGGCGACAATGTCTTCACCGTCTTCCCAGAACTCCAGATGCAGGCCGATGGGGTTGGTGGGGCTGCAGCCGAAGCAGTTGTAACCCTCCTTGTTGAGGTATGGATTGATCAATTTCTTCATTTTATTGAGTTGGTTTTAGCAAGTCGTTCCTGTTGCTTGCGGTGATGCCATATCTCTAGACTGTTGATGGCGTTCTGCCACAGGATGTAACAGCCGGGTCCGGCAACCGACAGGGGGCTCAAGTAGGTATAGGCGATCCACACGGCAAAGGCGGTGTTCTTCTGTCCCAGGCCCTGCCCGCTCTCGATGACCGTGCCAAAGAAGTGCCCGATGTATCGTCCCACGGCAAACTGCGCCAGGCAGATCAACAGTGACACCAGGGCAATCGTGACGAGGAACGTGACAGGCGCCCCGCTATTGATAATGTTCTTGACGGTGCATCCCGTGACGATGGTCAGCGACACGCCCCACATGTAGAAAGACAAGTCCTGGATGGCCACCAGGCGCTGCTGCACGCGCGGCAGGTAATGCTTGACAAAATAGGCCGCAATCAACGGCAGCACGAGCACCAGGAACACCTTGTACATGATCATGCCGAATGCGACCCAGAAACTGATGTCAACACCCTTGTCGATGAGCGGGAACACAACGGGAACCGCTACCACGGTCACCAGGTTGGACAGGAACACATAGGAAGTCATCGTCTCCAGGTTGCCGCCCAGTTTCCCGGTCACCACGGGAGCCGCACTGGCGCCCGGGCAGATGACACACGTCAAGATACCCTCCATCAGGATCAGGTCTTTCCCCTTCATGTCAAAACCCATAATCAGCGCGACAAGCAGTGCCACCAGCACCACCTGGAATACCGATACCCACAAGTGCCACATCGCCGGGCGCATCTTGTGGAAATCCACGCGCAGGAACGTCGTGAACAGGATCAGGCTCATGAACAGCGGCAGGATGGTGTCGAAAATCGGCGCCATCACCTCGCTCACCGGGTCCAGAGCCGGCACCCAGTAGAATATCAGATAGATAACCGTGCCCGCCACAATCGCGCTGGGCAGGGTCCAATTCTTCAAAAAAACGATTATGGTCTTCATAGCGACTGCAAAGGTACATAAAATCAGTGCATTTGTCGAAATACCGAAAATCTTTTTTGGCCGTGTCGGCAGTGCGAGAGTGAATTTTCATAGTCGGGAACAGGGTTAAGATTTGCCTGTGACGGGAAAAAGTTGTACTTTCGCACTCGGTAATGAAGAAGGCTCTTGACAACATAGCGTTCTGGATAATCTACGGCACGTGGTACGCGTTGTCGTTGTTGCCCATGTGGATGCATTATCTGTTCAGTGATATCCTCTTTGTGCTGGTGGCCTACGTCTTCAGGTACCGTCATCGGGTCATCTGGAAAAATCTGACCAATTCCTATCCCGAGAAGAGCGAGAAGGAATTGAAACGGCTGCAACAGCAGTTCTACAGCCACATGTGCGACATTGTCGCCGAGACGGTGAAATATACCACCATCAGCCGCCGCAACATCATGCGCCGCATGACCTTCACGGGCTATGAGCAGGTGGCCGAGATCCTGAACAGCGGCCAGTCTGTCGCGCTACTGCTGGGTCATTATGGTAACTGGGAGTGGGTCACCTCGTTCGCGCTGTGGCTGCCCGCCCTCGATCATGACGTCAAGATGGGCCAACTCTATCATCCGCTCGAGAACAAGGTGTTCGACCGCGTGGTGCTCAAGATGCGCAACCGCATGGGGCCCGTCTGTGTCCCCAAGAATGACGTGTTGCGATGGGTGCTCGGCAATGAGCGGGACGGATACCAGACGATGCTGGGCTACATCAATGACCAGGTGCCCAAGTGGGAGAATATCCACCACTGGCTCGATTTCCTCCATCAGGAGACCCCTGTTTTCACGGGAGTTGAGCGCATTACCCGCTCCCGGCATCAGGCTGTCGTTTACCTTGACGTCAAGTGCCCGCGACGAGGCTACTATCAGTGCGAGTTCCAGGTCATCACCCGTGACCCTGCCACGATGGGAGAGTTTGAATTGACCGATATCTTCTTCAGCCGCATGGAGCAGACCATTAACCGCGCCCCGCAGTACTGGCTGTGGAGCCACAACCGTTGGAAAAGGACACGCGAGGAGTTTGACCGACGCTTCAAGGTCGTCAACGGGCGCGTCGTCGAGAAGTCTGCCGAATAAAATTTGTTTATTCAAACAAAAAGACCTACCTTTGCGGGAACATAACGCTAATTAACTTAAAACTAAAAACATAGTACTTAAAAACTGATAAAGCAATGAACCGACTTTCGGACCGAATTAACGCACTGGCACCTAGTGCCACCCTGGCCATGTCGCAAAAGAGCAGCGAACTGCGCGCTCAAGGCGTGGACGTGATTAACCTCTCGGTGGGTGAGCCCGATTTCTTCACCCCTGACCACATCAAGGCCGCAGCCAAGCAGGCTGTTGACGACAACTTCTCGTTCTATTCACCCGTTCCCGGTTACCTGTCGCTGCGTCAGGCCGTTTGCGAGAAACTGCGTCGCGAGAACGGCTTGGAGTATGCTCCCGAGCAGATCGTGATCGGTAATGGTGCCAAGCACGAGTTGTGTAACGTCATCATGGCCCTGATTAACCCCGACGATGAGGTGATTATCCCCACTCCGGCATGGGTAAGTTATGTGCAGATGGTCAATCTGGCTGGCGGCAAGAGTGTGCTGCTGCCCTCCAGCATGGACAAGAACTTCAAGGTGACCGCTGCCGAACTCGAGGCCGCCATCACCGACAAGACCCGCCTGATCGTCATCTGCTCGCCCAGCAATCCCAGCGGTGCCATCTATAACCGCGAGGAACTCAAGGCTATAGCCGAGATGCTCGCCCGTCACCCCAACGTAATGGTCATTGCCGACGAGATCTATGAGCACATCAATTATGTGGGTCATCACGAGTCTCTGGCCCAGTTTGACGCCATCAAGGAGCAGGTGGTTATCATCAACGGTGTGTCCAAGGCCTATGCCATGACCGGTTACCGCATCGGTTACATCGCTGCTCCCGTCTGGGTCGCCAAGGCTGTGACCAAGATGCAGGGACAGTACACCAGCGGCGTTTCCTCGATTGCCCAGAAGGCAGCCGAGGCCGCTTATAACGGTCCCCAGGAGTGCGTCGAGGAGATGCGCGTGGCCTTCCAGCGCCGCCGCGACCTCATCGTGGGCCTGCTGCAGGAAATCCCCGGCATTGAGTTGAATATGCCCGACGGAGCCTTCTATGCCTTCCCCAAGGTTGATTCCTATTATGGCAAGCGCTGTGGCGACACCGTGATCAACGATGACAACGATTTGGCCCTCTATCTGCTCAACGAGGCCCATGTCGCTACCGTTGCCGGTACCGCATTCTGCTGCCCGGGCTACATCCGCCTGAGTTATGCCACCAGCGACGAGAACCTGCGCGAGGCTGCTAAGCGCATTGCTGCCGCTCTCGCCAAGTTGGCCTGATGACAGAATAGACACTAACGCATGAAATGTAATGGCGGCCTTGGTTGACAGGGCCGTCATCATTTTAGGGCGCAGGATGCTCATTCGAGAAAAAAGTACTATCTTTGTCGTGATTTATTCATGATAATTATGATTGTATTACTGATGATTAACTTGAAGTCGCTATTGTTGCTGGCCATTGTGACCATCATCGCCGTTTCTTGCGCCAGGATATTCAGCCGCGGAGCCCAGCAACCCAAGGCACTCGCGGGTTATTCCAATGTGGGAGTTGACGAATTCCAAGCCCAGATTGCCGACCCCATCGTGCAGTTGCTCGACGTGCGCACCCAGGAGGAATTTGACGAGGGCCATATCGCCCGTGCCCTGCTGGCCGATGTGAACGATAGCGCCTTTGTCGAGAAGGCGGTGGCATTGCTCGACAAACAGCGCCCTGTGGCCGTCTATTGCCGCAGTGGGCGCCGCAGTGCGCGTGCAGCAGGCCTGCTGGTAGAGCAGGGCTATACCGTCACCAACCTGAACGGCGGCGTGATGGCTTGGCAAGATGCTGGCAAAACACTGGTCAAGTGACGATGGCGCGCAAGCATTATAACGTCGTGGCCGCCGTCGTTGAGGTGGACGGCAAGGTGCTGTGCATGCAGCGCGGCGAGACGCGCTACAGTTACACCAGCCACCTGTGGGAATTTCCCGGGGGCAAGATTGAGCCAGGGGAGACGCCGCAACAGGCCGTGCATCGTGAATTATTGGAAGAAATGGACCTGGCCGTCACGGTGCATGAGTTGCTGGCCACGGTGACCCACGACTATCCCGACTTTACCATCACCCTGGCAGCCTATCGCTGCACAGCGGCGACAACCAGTTTCACCATGCGCGAGCACGCCGCCAGCCGCTGGCTGCCATGGACCGAGTTGCCCTCGCTCGACTGGTGTGCCGCCGACGAGAAACTGGTCGCAATCTTTTTGCCAGCCAGGGAAGGCTGAAGACCCGATAATCCCATAACCCGCAATTAAATCAAGAGGCACCTCGTTGTGAAGTGCCTCTTGTGATTAATGTCATGCCTCCAGGTCAATATTGAACTGCTCGTGCCAGGGCAGGCCCTGCTTGTTGAGCACTTCCAGGAACGGATCGGGATCAAACTCCTCGACGTTGTGCACGCCGGGCTTCTTCCACAGCCCCTTGAGGAACATCATCGCACCTGTCATGGCGGGCACGCCGGTGGTGTAACTAACGGCCTGCATGCCGGTTTCCTCATAGGCCTTGTGGTGGTCGCAGTTGTTGTAGATGTAGTAGGTCAACGGCTTGCCCTCCTTGTCCAGACCGCCGATGCGGCAGCCGATGCTGGTCTCGCCCGTGTAGTTCTCGCCCAGGTCTTGCGGGTTGGGCAAGACGGCCTTGAGGAACTGCAGCGGCACGATATCCATGCCCTGGTAATTGATGGGCTCGATGCTGGCCATGCCGATGTCCTGGATCACGCGCAGGTGGGTCAGGTATTCCTGGCCGAAGGTCATCCAGAACCTTGCACGCCTGATGGTGGGGAAATTGATGACCAGTGACTCCAACTCCTCGTGATACATCAGATAACTCTCGCGCGGGCCGATCATGGGGTAGGTGAGAGGCTTGTGAATTTCCAGCGCGCCGGTTTCCACCCACTTGCCGTTTTCCCAGTAGCGACCCTTCTGGGTGATCTCGCGGATGTTGATCTCGGGATTGAAGTTGGTGGCGAAAGCCTTGCCGTGGTTGCCTGCATTGCAGTCCACGATGTCCAGCGTGTGCATCTCGCTGAAGTGGTGCTTGGCGGCATAGGCGGTATAGACGCCGCTCACGCCCGGGTCAAAGCCGCAGCCCAGGATGGCGGTCAGCCCCGCTTGCTCAAAACGCTCACGGTAGGCCCACTGCCAACTGTACTCGAAGTGCGCCTCGTCGCGCGGCTCATAGTTGGCGGTGTCTAGGTAATGAACGCCGCAGCGCAGGCAGGCCTCCATGATGGTCAGGTCCTGATAGGGTAGGGCCAGAT
Source organism: uncultured Porphyromonadaceae bacterium (assembly GCA_946414395.1). Taxonomy (GTDB): domain Bacteria; phylum Bacteroidota; class Bacteroidia; order Bacteroidales; family Muribaculaceae; genus Sodaliphilus. Next base: position 10,604 of record CAMKOE010000039.1, read on the forward strand.
TGATGACCATGTCGGGCTTGTGGCGTTCCAGCAGGGCCACCAGTTGATCCACGTCGTCGGCGTCCACCTGGTCGGTGGTGATGTTGTCCTTGCCGATGGCCTTGGCCACTGCGTCACACTTGGCTCGGTTGCGTGAAGCAATCACGATCTCGTTAAACACGTCAGGGTTCTGCGCGCACTTGTGCGCGCACACGGTGCCGACGCCACCGCATCCGATAATAATGACTTTGCTCATAATTGGTTCCTCGTATTCATTCTTTCCCGCAAATATAGTGTAAAATAGCCAATGTGGCAAATGATTTGCCAAGTTTCTTGTTTCTCCGGCTATAGGGGCTCTAATTCGTCTATAAAAACGGTGGAATTATCGAATATATTTGTCCCGTTACACCGTTTTCAATTAACTTTGCACCACAAACAATACATTATAATATACACATATACACGAGAACTTAGAGTTAACATGAAGAAGATAGTATCGTTATTGCTAGCGTTATCTTGCTTGATCCCCATGACAACCCACGCCGCCATTATCAACGGCGTGCTGGTGGATTCGCAGGATACTACCGAACTCATTGAGGCTACCGTCAAACTGTTGCGCGCCACCAAGGACAGCACGATGGTAAAGGGCACAACCACCGACATGAATGGTGTTTTCAACATCAAGGGTGTCAAGGCTGGCAAGTACCTGTTGCGCTTCTCCTATCTGGGCTACAACGATGTCATCAAGCATGTCACCGTCGGTGAGGACGGTCGTGACGTGAACATCGGTGTGGTCAAGATGGACCCCAACACAATCATGCTCAAGGAAGCGGTCGTTGTGGGCGTCAAGAGCCCGATTACCGTCAAGGAAGATACCATCGAGTTCAATGCCGACACCTACAAGACCCAGGCCAACGCGGTTGTTGAGGACCTGTTGAAACGCTTGCCTGGCGTTGAGGTGGGGAGCGATGGCAAAATCACGGCTAATGGCAAGGAGGTCAAGAAGATTCTCATCGATGGCAAGGAGTTCTTCAGCGACGACCCGACGGTGGCTAGCAAGAACATTCCAGCCGACATGATCAACAAGTTGCAGGTCATCGACCGCAAGAGTGACCTGGCACGGCTCACGGGCGTGGACGACGGCGATGACGAGACGGTCATCAATCTTACCGTCAAGAAGGGCATGAACAACGGCTGGTTTGGCACGGTCAATGCGGGCTACGGCACCGATGACCGTTATGCGGGCAATGTGATGATCAACCACTTCCGCGACGGTAACCAGTTCACTATCCTGGGCGGTGGCAACAATACCAACAACCTGGGCTTTGGTGACGGTGCCTCGGGACGTTTCCAGCGTTTTGGCGGCGACCGTGGCGTCACCACATCACAGTATGCCGGTATCAATTTCAACATCGGCAGCAAGGAGGATGACCACTTCCGCGTGGGCGGTGATGTCATGTACAGCCACAGTGACCGTGACACCCGCACGAGCACTGCGCGCCAGAACCTGTTGACCGACTCCGTCAGTTACTACAATGCCAACACCGCCGCCCGTGACAAGGGACACAACCTGCGCGGTGACTTCCGTTTAAAGTGGGAGGTGGACAGCAACAACACCATCGACTTCCGTCCCAACTTCTCGTTCAACTTCAACAAGAGTGAGCGCGGCGACTCGTCGCTCACCCGGGCCGGCGATGTGGCCAGTACCACTGTCAACCGCAGTCTGAGCAACTTCTTGAACGACGGCAAGAGTTACGAGTGGGGCGCCCGACTGATCTACAACCACAAGGTTGCCAGCCACCCGGGCCGCAGCCAGTCCTTGATGCTCAATTACTCCTATAGTAATGTGAGCGAGGATGCCGACACCTATACCAACAACACCTACTACCTGCTGGAGGATGAGGATCAACTCATCGACCAGACGGCCAACAACCGCCGCAAGACCCACAGCGTGACGGGCCGCATCTCGTGGACCGAGCCCATCGGCGACATCAAGAACGCCCGCTTCCTGGAGTTCTCCTATCGTGGCAACTACCGTTACACCACGAGTGACAAGATGGTCTATGACAACATGCGTGAGGGCATCTGGCCTGGCGGCACGATCACCGGACACGACTGGAACGAGTCGTTGAGCAACAGTTTCCGCAACACGTTCTTCAACCAGGAGTTCAGCGCAGGCTTCCGCCAGGTGCGCAAGGCCTATAATCTCAACGTGGGCATCTCGGTCAACAGCGCCATGTCCAAGAGCAAGGACCTCATCAACAGTGCCCGCAACATCGCCGAGCGTTGGGCCTGGTCGGTGGCTCCCTATGCCCGTTTCCGCTACAAGTTCACCGACACGCGCAACATGAACTTCAACTACCGCATGCGAGCCCAGCAGCCCAGCATTACCCAGTTGCAGCCCGTGGCCGACGAGAGCAACCCGCTCAATGTGGTCACCGGTAACCCCGAGTTGAAGCCCACCTTCAACCACAACATCAACATCAGGTTTGGCGACTTTGCCCAGGGCGCGCAGCGCAGCATTATGGCGATGGCCAATGTGGAATTTGCCCAGAACAGCATCGTCTCGACCGTGACCACCGACGAACTCACCGGTGCCCGTTACACCAGTTATACTAATGTGGGCGGCGTGTGGAGCGCCATGGCCATGAACATGTTGAGTTTCCCCTTCGGCAGCCGCAAGACCTGGTACTTTACCAGCCACCTGTTTGGACGTTATGGCGTCAGCAAGAGTGTCACTAACGGTGTCGAGAACCGCAGCAACACCTTGCGACTCAACTACTCGCCTGGACTGGCATTCCGCACGGGCGAGTTTGACCTGGAGTTGCGCCCCTCCTATGGCTTCCAGAACACCACTACCTCGGCTCTCAAGTCCAACACCCGCAACATCCACACCTGGGGCGGTATGTTCAACGGCACCTATTCAGCACCCTTTGGTCTCGTCGTCAGCACCGACCTGCGTTACAGCACCACCAGCGGTTACAGTGCCGGCTACAACAGCGACCAGTGGATCTGGAACGGCTCGCTGGCCTACCAGTTCCTACGCGACAAGCAGGCCGCCGTCACGGTCTCGGTCTATGACATCCTGGGTCAGCGCAAGAACATCTACCGCAACGTGACCGGTGACTACATCGAGGACGTCTCCTACAACTCGCTGGGCCGGTACGGCATGGTGACCTTCACCTACCGCTTCAGCACCTTCAAGAAGGGTGAGCAGCCCAAGGATCGCAACACCGATCGCTGGGGCGGAGGCCCTGGCGGTTTCCGCGGTGGCCCCGGTGGCCCCGGTGGTCCTGGCGGACGTCGCCCCTTCTGATGAATTGAGATAAGTATCACTTTTATAGTGAATAGTTAATCGAATAGTTAATCGCGCGTGTGGCCCTCTTGCGGCTACCGGCAGCGATTAACTATTCATTTTTTTTAAAAGCCCGCTTTTTTCCCGTTAATTGAAAACTTTGTATTACCTTTGTCGCGACTTATTTAACCTACTAACAATAATAAGACTAATATCACCAGTCTAACCGAGACACCAATAGCAATGCGTAGATCACCCATGTCATTGACCCGCCGCTACTTTCGTACACTCAAGCGCGCGCGTCACAAGTTGAGCGGCATCATCTGCCTGTCGATCGTTGCCGCTTTATTTGGCGGCCTTGCCGTCAAGATGGGCGCGGCCAACATGTTGAATACCGTCATGCACACGGCTCATGACCTGTTGCTGAACACCTGCTTCTTCCTGATGGCCGTCTGTGTCATCACCGGAGCCATCGGACGCCTGTTCGTCGAGTTTGGCGTCGTTGACCTGCTCGAGAAGGTCTTGCGCCCGTTGATGCGTCCCTTGTTCAACCTGCCTGGTATGGCCTCGCTGGGTGCTGTGCTCACCTTCCTGAGCGATAACCCCGCGATCATCACCCTCTCCCAGGACAAGCGTTTCGCCTCCCATTTCAAGAAGTACCAGTACATCTCGTTGACCAACTTCGGCACGGCATTCGGCATGGGCCTGATCGTCATTATCTTCATGATGGGTTACGGTTACTTCAAGGAACCGCTCATCGGCCTTGTCGGCGCTATCTGCGGCTGTATCGTCTCCACGCGGCTGATGCAGTACTTTGTCCGCAAGACCCACCCCGAGTATGCCAACGAGCCCGCCTGCGAACTCACCCCTGATGACCTCAAGGTCGAGCACGAGGAATACAAGTCGCTCTTCCTGCGCATCCTCAACTCCCTGCTCGACGGCGGCCGCACGGGCGTCGATGTCGGCCTTGCCATCATCCCGGGCGTCATCATCATCTCGTCGCTCGTGATGATCCTCACCTTCTCGGCCAGTGCCGACGGCACCTACACCGGCGCCGCCTACGAGGGCGTGGCCGTCCTCCCCTGGCTGGGCGAGAAGATTGGCGTCGTCTTCCAGTGGCTCTTCGGCTTTGAGGATCCTCACCTCATCGGCTTCCCCATCACCGCCCTGGGCGCTGTGGGCGCCGCGCTGGGTCTGGTGCCCAAGTTCATCCAGGAGGGATGGGTCGATGGCAACGCCATCGCCGTGTTCACCGCCATCGGCATGTGCTGGAGCGGCTTCCTGAGCACACACACCGCCATGCTCGACTCGATGCACTACCGTGAACTGACGTCCCGCGCCATCCTGTCGCACACCATCGGCGGCCTGTTTGCAGCCATTGTGGCCCACTGGCTTTACGTCCTGATGCTCATGCTCTTCTAGATGTTGTAGAATGCTGATAATCGGCATTTTAACCTTTTTTAATAAATTTTCTAGGCACCATTAGTCGCATGATGTCAATTAATGTATTAATTTTGCAATCTATACAAGTAGAATGATATCACGAGGAAGTTTGATAACACATTGACAATGAACTGTTTAAGAATCTGTCTCTCCATGTGCCGCCAGTGTGGAATGCTGGCAGGGAGAAGTGTTCAATTCCTCGTCAATAGTGATTCGAAATCCTATGATGGATCAAAATGAAGAGATTCCGTTTATGCGTTTATAATTTTGCACTTTTAAAGTCTTAAATACATTTTTATTATTAACCAATTAATTGTTGATTTATTATGAAGAAATTTTTATTTACACTTGCTGCTCTGTTCATGGCTGGCACTGCCATGGCCGACAGTTACCTGTACATTGATGACTTCGAGATCGCTCAGGACCAGATTGGTACTGAACTCACAATTCCTGTACAGGCTCACTTTGACGCTCGCGTGAGCGCCATGGAGATTCAAATTCAGTATCCCGAGGGTCTTGTTGCCACATTCTGCGAGGCTGGTGCCGACTGCGCTGTTTCTATCAAGAACGCCCGCGGAAGGGATGCTGTAGCCAGCGCAACCCTGTGGGGTGCCGCAGAGCCCTATGACCACATGATTCTCACTCTGGGCGACAGTGGTTACTGGCAGGATCCCAATGGTGAAGATCCCGAGGCATGGGTGACCTATGGTGTTGCAAAGTGGGAAGCCGGTGACTATGAGGAGATGCTGCTCCTTTATGTCGAGGCCGATGAAACTTTCAAGGGCGGTTCGATCGTGATTACCACCAATCCCTCTTCTGGTAAGGACACCCGTGGTGGCACGGTAAAGGAGAATGGCGATGAGAACGTTCCCTTCGTTAAGGAGACTGCTGTTACCGTTGAGGGTGCTGGCCCCGTTGAGCCCCAGACCCTGGCTGGCCAGATCGTTTTCGGTGAGCCCACCGAGGACGGCGTGATCACCATCAACTACACTGGTGAGGAGAACGTTACCATGGTTGTTACCCTGAATGGTGAGGTTGTTGAACTCACCGAGGGCACTCTGCAACTCATTGAGGGTATGAACGTCGTTACCGTTACCGTTAGCGCCGAGGGTTATGAGCCCATGAGCGCTACCGCCGAGTTTGAGTGGACCAAGCCCGAGCCTCCCGCTCCCGAGGTTACTGCCGCTCCCACCATCACCGTTGACGAGAACTACAACCTGATCGTCGAGGGCGAGGGTGAGATCCACGTCTATGTAAACGGTGAAGAGGTTACCCTGCCCTACACCTTCGAGCAGACCGACGAGGATGTTACCTACGTTGTAACCGCTACCGCTCAGGCTGCCGGCAAGGAGATCAGCGAGGTTGCTACCTTCGAGGTAACCATTCCCGCCAAGGAGGTTACTCCCGAGGATCCCCACATGACCGGTTACTGGTTGGTTCAGATCAACGCCGCTGGTGAGAAGATCTACACCGAGTTGTTCGCTGGCCAGAATGGTGACTTCATCAACGTTGACGACATTACCTATCCCGAGTTCCGCGACATCTGCGCCTTCTACTTCCTGATCAATGGTGAGGCTTACGGTGCCAACGAGGACATGACCGAGGCATTCCTGGGTGATGCTGACATGAACCCCCTGACCGCTGGTGAGAACACCTACTTCGTTGGTGTTGGTTACAGTTACACCTTCGGTATCCACTTCATCTATGACCAGAACACCATGGAGTTCATGGGTTACAGCGCCTATGTTGCCAAGGGTGGTCCCGTCGATGTTGACGAGATCAACGCTGGCAAGGCTGTTGCCGGTGTACGCTACTTCAACATGGCTGGCCAGGAGATGCAGGAGGCTAACGGCATGACCATCGTCGTTACCACCTACACCGACGGCACCACCAGCGCCGTTAAGGTGATGAAGTAAATCCCCACCCGGGATTGACTTTCAATCCAATTAATTAAAAAAGGCGACCCTGCCCCGATTCAGTCGGCAGGGCCGCTTTTTTCACGCCCCGCCCATGTCGCAACAAATCGCACGCAAAGCCGCACCCTCATCTCACGCAAAGTCGCTAAGACGCTAAGTTTTATTTTTTATATATAAAAAACTTCGCGTCTTTGCGGCTTAGCGTGTATTTAGGGAAGCGTCTTGCGGTTTTAAGAACTTTTAATTTTTTTTCTATACTTGTTGCGAAATTCAAAAAATAAAATTATCTTTGCCACGTGTTATAATGTATTGTTGCCCGTGAATAGTGATAAGTTCCAATAAGTGAGAACTTTAATGAGTTGTCCTCCTCCCTGTGGGGGGCTCTGGAGCCAGAATACGGGAGTGTCACTCCCGCTTGAGATGAAAAATAAAAGTGTGTTAATCCGTAACTCATTGATGAATTAGGATGAAGATTCCTTATGCAAGAAAGATGATGAGAAAGAAATAGTAAGTGTTTATTAACCAAATTAATTATTGTTTTATTATGAAGAAATTATTATTTACACTCGCAACGTTGCTCATGGCTGGCACTGCCATGGCCGACAGTTACCTGTACATTGATGACTTCGAGATCGCTCAGGACCAGATTGGTACTGAACTCACAATTCCTGTACAGGCTCACTTTGACGCTCGCGTGAGCGCCATGGAGATTCAAATTCAGTATCCCGAGGGTCTTGTTGCCACATTCTGCGAGGCTGGTGCCGACTGCGCTGTTTCTATCAAGAACGCCCGCGGAAGGGATGCTGTAGCCAGCGCAACCCTGTGGGGTGCCGCAGAGCCCTATGACCACATGATTCTCACTCTGGGCGACAGTGGTTACTGGCAGGATCCCAATGGTGAAGATCCCGAGGCATGGGTGACCTATGGTGTTGCAAAGTGGGAAGCCGGTGACTATGAGGAGATGCTGCTCCTTTATGTCGAGGCCGATGAAACTTTCAAGGGCGGTTCGATCGTGATTACCACCAATCCCTCTTCTGGTAAGGACACCCGTGGTGGCACGGTAAAGGAGAATGGCGATGAGAACGTTCCCTTCGTTAAGGAGACTGCTGTTACCGTTGAGGGTGCTGGCCCCGTTGAGCCCCAGACCCTGGCTGGCCAGATCGTGATCGGTGATCCCACCGAGGACGGTTATGTTGCTATCAACTACACCGGCGACGAGGATGTTACCATCAAGGTCATGATCGACGGCATCTATGTGCCCATGACCGACGGTATGGTATTCCTTGGCGCTTATGGCGAGTCCGAGATCACTGTTGAGGTTAGCGCCGAGGGCTATGAGACCCTGACCGCTACCAAGGTGGTTACCTGGGCCGAGCCCGTGCAAGTTCAGACCGCAGCCCCCGACATCCAGGTTACCGCAGGTGATGATTCTTACATCTTTACGGCTATTGCTTTGGAGGGTGAAGTTACCCTGTTCTGTGATGGCGTTGAGGTTGAGAACCCCTACACCGTTGCTCGCACCGACGTTGACCAGATTGTTAAGTTGACCGCTGTTGCTCACGTTGACGGCCAGATTGATGGCGTTGTTAATGGTGAGTACATCGTTCCCGCTCTGATTCCCGTTCTTGAGGACCTCGAGGGCCAGGTTATCGTCAGCGAGCCCGACGAGAATGGCTTCGTTACCGTTACCTACACTGGCAACGAGGACGTGACCATCTATGTTAACGGTGAGCCCTATGAGGATGGCGTACAACTCAACGATGGCGAGAACACCCTCGTTATCACCGTTGAGGCTGCTGGCTACAACACCCTGACCGAGACCGTTGTTGTTACCTGGACCGCTCCCGAGCCTCCCTACGAGACTCCCGCTCCCGAGGTAACTGTTGACGTTCAGGAGACCCAGGTTGTCATCACCGCTACTGGTGAGGGCGAGGTTGTCCTCTATGTAAACGGCCAGCCCGTTGAGAACCCCTACACCATCGCTCGCACCGAGGAGGTTCAGTTCGTTACCGTTTATGCTACCGCTCAGCGCGACGCTGATGCTATCGCTGGTATCAGCGAGAGCATGTATGTTGAGATTCCCGAACTCGAGGGCGTTACTCCCGAGGATCCCCACATGACCGGTTACTGGTTGGTAGAGGTTAATGCCAAGGGCGAGAAGATCTACACCGAACTCATCGTTGGCCAGAATGGCGACTATGTAAACGTTGACGACGTGACCTATCCCGAGTTCTATGAGGTGGCTTCGTTCTACTTCCTGATCAATGGCGAGGCTTACGGTGCCAACGAGGACATGACCGAGGCATTCCTGGGTGATGCCGACCAGAACCCCCTGACCCCGGGCGAGAACCGCTACTTCGTGGGTGTTGGTTACAGTTACACCTTCGGTGTTCACCTGATCTTTGACCAGAACACCATGGAGTTCATGGGCTACAGCGCCTATGTTGCCAAGGGTGGTCCCGTCGATGTTGACGAGATCAACGCTGGCAAGGCTGTTGCCGGTGTACGCTACTTCAACATGGCTGGCCAGGAGATGCAGGAGGCTAACGGCATGACCATCGTCGTTACCACCTACACCGACGGCACCACCAGCGCCGTTAAGGTGATGAAGTAAATCCCCACCCGGGATTGACCTTCAATCCACTTAATTAAAAAGGCGACCCTGCCCCGATTCAGTCGGCAGGGCCGCTTTTTTTCACGCCCCGCCCCAAATATTCACGCAAAGGCGCGAAGACGCTAAGTTTTATTCTTATATTAAAAATCTTCGCGTCTTTGCGCCTTTGCGTGAGTTTGTGTGCAGGCGGGGCGCGGATGCCATAGTATTTATTGTATTTATTGTTTTCCTTTTTAGGATGGGAAGACAACAAAGACAATTGTTTTTAAAAGACTTTGCGGCTTAGCGGAATAATTGTTTTCGGTGGTAATTGTTGCTGGTTTGTAGAAGTTTTTTAGAAAAAAGTCGATTTTTCTTTGCAATTTGTTAAAATTGTGTTATCTTTGCATCAGTAAAATGAACCACAAGCGTCGTTTTCTTGATGAAATGAAACGTTGATGTGTGTTGATTATATATATAAATGAACGTTTTGGATATTATTTACTCAACTGTTGATTTTTTACCGGCACGGCCCTTGACAGGGCTGGAATCCCACTGCAGGGGAATCTCTTGCCGATGAATGGTTGCCGTTGAGATAAAATAAACCTTAGAAAGAAGACGCGAGAGCGATTTTTACCTTAAAAGAGAATGATGCAGAATAGTTGACCCGGAACCCTTTGATGAACCCGAGAAGAAGATAGATTCCATGGAATGCGAAAGAGAGAAGGATTATTTGTTTTTATTCACTTTATAATTATT
>CAMKOE010000040.1 GCA_946414395.1 uncultured Porphyromonadaceae bacterium
GAACTGCTCTTTCAAGAATGAAAATCTTGCGTCCTAGCCGATAGACGAATGGGCCCTGATGCGGGAATTTTCCGCAAAAGCGACTGCAAAATTAGAAACATTTTTTGAATTGACAAAATTTAACCTCTTGAAAAGCGGAAAAAGTTGCGAAAAATTAGCATTTTATGATTCCTGATTGGCAAATAATGAGTAAATTAGCGGCATGTATGAGAAGTTCAAGGGCATTGTGCTCAACACCATCCGCTACAGCGACAAGCACAATATCGTGCACATCTACACCGATGGGCGCGGGTTGATGTCGTTTGCCGTTCCACAGGGCAAGACCAGTGCCGCACGCATGCGCAACGCCATGCTCATGCCCCTGTCGCTGATCGACCTGGAAGCGGGCGTGCGCCATGGCCGTGAACTGTCGATATTGCGGGAGGTGAGACGCAACTATCCGCTGGCGACGCTCTATAGCGACCCCATCAAGAATGCCATCGCTCTATTCATCAGCGAGTTGCTCGCCCACGTCATCCAGGAGCCCGAGGGCAATGACCCGCTGTTCCGCTACATTGAGCAGTCGGTGCAACTGCTGGAGCAAATGCCCGGGCAGATCGCCAATTTCCACATCTGCTTCCTGTACCACCTGGGCGCCCACTTGGGCATCCAGCCCAATGTGGACAGTTACCGCAAGGGCTACTGGTTTGACATGACCGAGGGCGTGTTTGTGCCCGGTGCCGTGAGGGGACACATGCACCTGCAGCCAGACGAGGCCCAGGTCATCTACCTGCTGTCCCGCATGACCTTCAGCAACATGTCGGTCTTCCGCTTCAACCGTGAGGAGCGCAACCGCATGCTCGACCTCATCATCAGTTACTACCGCCTGCATAATGCCGCCATCGGCACGCTGCGGTCGCCCGACATCCTCAAGCAACTGTTCGTCTGAATTTTCCGCCAAGAAAACATCAAGGGCCTTAATGGCATGAAAGCCGTTAAAGCCCTTAATGAAGTATTCTTTACTCAGGCAGCCCTGCGGTCACCAACTGCCACCGCCGCCACCGCCGCCGAAGGAGCCGCCGCCAAAGCCACCCCAGCCGCCGCCGAAGGAGCCACCGCCGCCACCCCAAGAGGAGCCGCCGCGCCCCCAGTCGCTGCCGCTGGTGAAGATGATGGGCCCGCCCCAGGTTCCGGTATCACCGTTGTTGCGGTTGCCATGGTTGCCCTGATTGCTCTTGTGGGCAATGTACATGAATAACGCAAAGATGAAGATGAACATAAGCAAGGCAAACAAGGCTTCGCCATCGTCGCCCTGCTGGGCGTAGTCCTCCTCATTATACTCACCGATGGCCAGGTCACGCACGATTTGGGCCCCGGCCCACACACCGCCCAGGTAGTCATTCTCCTTGAAGTGAGGAATCATCTCCTGATTGACGATGCGCGTGCTGGTGGCGTCGGTGATGGCCCCCTCGAGGCCATAACCTGGGGCGATAAACGCTTCGCCCTTGCTGTCGGCGGTCTTGGGCTTGATCAGGATCACAACACCATTGTTGTTGCCCTTCTTGCCGACGCCCCACTGCTCGCCGATGCTGTAGGCCATCATGGCCTTGTCGTAACCGCCAAGGTCATCCATGGTCACCACACAGATCTGGTTGCTGGTCTCGACCGCGATCTTCTCGAGCGAGTCTTCCAGCCACTGGCAGTCACCCAGGATGCCGGCCAGGTCGTTGACCAGACGCGGCGGGTCGGGGCGGGCAGGCACCTGAGCCTGTGCCGCCGTGGCCACAAGGCACATCACCACAATCGCCAGCAAGTGCCTGAGTGTCTTATTCCATGTTGCCATTGTCATCATTGTGTTAATCGTCATCGTTGCCGTCATCAAATGTGACCTCGTTGCTCAACTCGTTCTCGTCATTACGCTCGCCGGGGAAGTACTGCGACAAGCGCTCTCCCATGCGGGCAATGATGGCGCACAGGCCGTCAACAGGCCTACCCACCTTGAGGTATTGGGCCAACTCCTCGACCTCACCGTCCCAGAAGCCCCGCGGAACGGCATCGTTGATGCCCGTGTCGCCCAGGATGGCGAACTTGCGGTCCTCATAGGCCACATAGATGAGCACGGCATTGCGGCGCTTGGTCGTGTAGAGGTGCAGCCTGTCAAAGGTCTTGATGGCACGCTTCATCACGTCGCCACGACAGCGCGGCGTCACGTGGACACAGATTTCTCCTGTCGTGTGACGCTCGGCTGCGGTTATGGCGTCGGCGATGCGGCGCTGTCCCTCACTGGGGATGAAATCGGCCAGTGCCATCGGTTACTTGCCCTCGCTGGTGCCAAAGTCCACCTTGGGAGCCTTGTCGGCGCCCTCTTGTGCCTGGAAGTAAGGCTTCTCGTCAAAGTTGAAGATGCCGGCAATGATATTGGTGGGGAAGGTGCGGCGCTTGGTATTGTATGTGCGGGCCACCTCGTTGAACTTATTGCGCTCGACGGTGATACGGTTCTCGGTACCCTCCAACTGGTTCTGCAACTCCAGGAAGTTCTGGTTAGCCTTCAGGTCAGGATAACTCTCGCTCACGGCAATCAGTCGGCTCAGCGCATTGGTCACCTCGCCCTGTGCCTCCTGATACTTCTTCAGGTCCTCGGGGGTCATTTTGGAGGGATCGATGGTCACCTTGGTGGCATTGGCGCGTGCCTCGATGACACCTTCCAGCGTCTCCTGCTCATGCTTGGCATATCCCTTGACGGTCTCAACCAGGTTGGGGATAAGGTCAGCACGGCGCTGGTACACGTTTTCTACCTGAGACCATGCGGTCTTAACACTCTCTTGATCTTTCACGAGGCCGTTATAACTGTTCTTTACCCAGCCAAACAAAGCGAGGGCGATAATGCCCAGGACAATAAGTCCGATACATCCTTTTTTCATTGTCAATTCTTGTTTATTTAAAGTGAATAATTTTTTCTTCAAATCGCAAATTTACATAATATCTGAAAAATAATTGCAATTATCGTGCCACTTTTTTAAGATAAAGTTCTAAAAAAGTGTCTTTCAGGGCAATCAGATTACCGCACCGACGGGGATACCAGCAGCCGAGGCGCCCCCGCGAGATGGCAGGGACGCCTCGATACCAATATTTAAATACTGACTTGATGTGGGGATGCGCTATGGCCTCACAACGCCAGTCGCAGTCCGATGCCGTAACTGCGGTAGCCGGGAGATACCGAGTTGCGGAAAGAGATGCGGCTGAACCACTCGTCAAAGTACCAACTGCCACCACGATAGACCCTTGCAGTGCCAGTAGCGGAGCAGCCGCAATGGCCAAGCGCAAGATGGAAATGCAGCAGCGCGCCCAAGGCATCCGCATGAAGTATATCGACCGCCTGGCCACTGTGCTCAACGCCGGCCAGGTGGACCGCTTCTTTGAAGTCGAGAGCATCATCCAGAAGAAACTCAAGGAACGGCGCGACCAGGCTAGCGGCCAGTGACATCAGGCAGTACAGATTCTCTCATAAAAGCGCCAATGCCGGCAAGCGGACCCCAGAGTCCTTGCCGGCATTGGTTTTGCCTTGATCGGCCTCGTGCGAGAAATCAATAGTTCTCGGCCTTGATCTGGAAGTAGGCCTGCGGATGGTTGCACACGGGGCACATCTCGGGAGCCTTCTTACCGATGACCACGTGGCCGCAGTTGCTGCACTGCCAGATGGTGTCACCGTCGCGCGAGAACACGATGTCCTGCTTGATGTTGTTCAACAACTTGAGGTAACGCTCCTCATGCAGTTTCTCGATGGCGGCAACGCCCTCCATCTGGTCGGCGATCTCGTCAAAGCCCTCCTCGCGGGCCTCCTGAGCCATGCGCTTGTACATGTCGGTCCACTCGAAGTTCTCGCCGGCGGCAGCGGCCTCCAGGTTCTCGATGGTACCCTTCACGGCACCGCCCTGCAAGTGCTTGAACCACAGTTTGGCGTGCTCCTTCTCCTGATTGGCAGTCTCCTCAAAGATGGCAGCGATCTGCACATAACCGTCCTTCTTGGCCTTGCTGGCAAAGTAGGTGTACTTGTTACGGGCCTGTGACTCGCCGGCAAAGGCTTCCATCAGGTTCTTCTCGGTCTTGGTTCCTTTTAACTCCTTCATTGTGATTGTGATTCTGTTTAGTTATTAATTGATGATAGATTATTGTGCTACAAAGTTAGCAACAAAATCACACACCCCAAAATCCCTACCCCATTTTTACCGAAAAAAACCTCATTCTCCGCACCCCCCCATCACCTTGTTTAGTAACAAGTTTATTAGTAAGAACTATATTATTTACCCAAAACTCACATATTCATCAACTTATCCCATCTAAACAGAAAAAAACATCCTCTCTGGAAATCATCAGGGAGGATGAGAGAATATTATTATGGTTGTTGCTTACAAATTTGCCGAAAAGGTCGATTGTGCCTCTACAGCCGCCAGCCGAGACTGACGTAAGAAGCCCAGAGGCCGCGATGAAGGCAGTGTTTATCCTTAAAATTGATGGAAGGAGCCCAGCCCACACGCAACTGGAAACCGCGCTTGGTCTGCAAGCGGTAACCTATGTTGCCAAACGTGAAATACCCGAAGCGGTTTTCATGACCTTGAATTTGGTGAATGCTAGCACCGCTATCATACACGTTATGATAATCCTTATAGGTGATATTATAACGCTCCCAATAGTAGCCCAGGCTGATGCCCACTCCCAGTTCCAATTTGCTGTTACGCTTGCCCAACAGGTAATTGACCTCGAGCGGAACGGCAACACCTTGAATCTTGTCGGATGCATCCACGATAAAAGAGAAGTCACTATAGCCATAGGCATAACCAATGCCCACGCGGTAGCCCAGGCCGTGGTTGCCCTTGAAACGGGAGTCAAAATTGATGCCCACAAGATTGTGCACGCCTTGTAACTCGAGCGACAAGGAGCGCTCGGTGATACTATCGGGTGACGTCTGGGCCGTTGCACACAGCCCCATGAAAAATAAAATCAATACAATCAGGTTTTTCATAATTCATTAACAGATGGTTCAACAATAACAGGCTTGATATTAGCGATATAACAAGTGTGATCTTGATAGAAGGTGTAGTGATAGGGCAATGATTCGGGAAAATGGTTGAAATCGATAATCTGGAACCGTAGGGTCGCCCCCAGGTCGGCATACCGCACCACTTCACGGCTGATGTATATCCAGTCCCCGATGCGAGGGGCGACGCTGGCCTCGTCCACGTCGTCGGGGCACGTGGTGATCTCGAGCCACAGGCCGATGCGGTCGGCTGGCACATCGACACGGATCATGCCCACATAGGCGCCCTCGGTCGGGCAAGCGAGCAGGTTGTCAAAATACTCCAATCCCTCGGGCTCATCGGGCAGCACACATGAGAAAACCGCCACCATGACTGCCAGTAACAAGATGATTCTTTTCATATCTATCAGTTTAACGTTTCACTTCCGCTTGCCGATAAAGCCGACAAGACCGATGCTCACAAAGGCATGACGGTTGGCTTTCTCCTGGAACTTGTAGCCTGCCGTCAAGCGTAGGTGTTCAAACAACTGGATGCCCACGCGAGGCATGACCGACAGCGAGATGCCACTGCCACGGTATTCCGTATCAGAGAGGTAGGACTGATCAGGTGTCGGCATCCAATGCCTGTTGTCGACATAATTGCAGATGCCGATACCCGCTCCGACAAAGGCCTCGCAACGGCGGCCCAGCATCACATCGTAATTGATGGTTGCCATGACATTTCCCGAGCCGTAGCGAATCCCGCCCTTGTGGGTGAGGGTGACCCGCCCAATGGGTGCATCACTCTCGTCCAGGAGTTCTTGCTCAAAGGCGGAACTGTACCGACGCGGTGCCGTGTTCAGGCTGGCATACAGGCCAACGTTGAACGGCGTCTGCCCGATGTGGTAACGGGCCTCGTAGTACATGCCGCCACCCAGTTTATTCTGGCAGAACTGGGGCAACCCGTCTTGCAGGAAGTCCATGCAGGCTCCCATCTCGAGGCACCACCGCCAGTTGCCAATTGAACGTTCCTGCTCGACATCGGTCGCCATCGCTGCTGTCGATGACAGCAGCATGATGGTCACGGCAATGAATGTTCGTGTAATGGTTCTCATCATCGGTTCAACATAATTTCTACCATATAAACCGCGGCATCGGCCTTTCTTGCATGAGACTTCGGCATTTTAAAATGAGACTCATCCTCCCATGGGTGAATATTCACGATCCAGGGAGAATGAGTCACAATGATTATGGTCTAGAAATCGTATTTCACGACAAGGTTAAAGCCTTGCTCCAATCAAGGGCACTGACTCCTGAAAATCTTTTGTTTTCACCTTCTCTTCACAATGTGGATGTCTTTTCTATTACCTCCACCACAGCAATAGCCTTGATGCCCAGAATGGATAGATTTGTTTTCCCATCGTGCTGGTCCGAGCCGTAGGGCACCAACTGATAGGGTGTTGTGACATCGGGCAACCGGATGGGTTGCAGATTCTTGTACACATAGGAATATGTGCCTGTCTCAAGGTTGACAAGGATATAAGTGTCGGCGTCATGGGCTGCCATGCTCACGGCACGCCAACCCGCTCCATCATTATTCAAGACGGTTTCTACGCCATCAATCAGGACGGTGGGCAGAACCATCGATGACCCAAGGCTGGCGATCTTGTATCCCAAGATAAAGGCATGTCCGTTGACAAGACGGGATGAAATGGGCACAAAACCGTCAGGGCACTCATGTTTGGTGCCATTCCACCAGTACATGTATTTCCTGGTCAGCCCATCCTCAAAGGTGATTAGCATTTCTGAGAATTGATCGCCGATATCTATCCCATATACCCAGTTGAATTGCATGTCGCCATCTTCAAACGAGAAGTGACTATCATTCATCGTGAAACCTGATTTCACACCCATGCCTCCTATATCCCCGCAAAACGGCAGACAAACAAAACCCTGACAAACCGTAAAGGTATAGTACATCATGTCATCGGTCACATCAAACATCCGCTGAAAGTTCTTACATGCCCAGATGGTCTTGTTGTTGTTTTCCAGCACGGTATAGACATCCCCACAATAGACAGTGAAGCAGTGTATCTTCCCGTCGCCCTCGTGAATGACATTGCCGTTTTTCACCACTTGATAGACGCCGTTTCCCCAGCAGATGAGGGCATACCAGTCGCTATGATAGGAAACGAGCGACTGGATGTGTCCTCCTTCCTGGCACTCAAAGATCTTTTCACCATCCAGGTTGTAGATCGCCTCAGGAATGCCCGCATAACCGTTTACGGCCATATAGAGCGTGGTGGTTGTCTTCTCATCAAGAGGCAATGGCTCGTTCTTGTCATCATAGCAGGAGGTTAAAGCCATCACTGCCATGACAAAAAATAATAACTTTTTCATGATTCTGTTGATTTTTTATGTGATTAATTGGTTAATTGCCTTGTGTTCGCTGCAGGGTGGCGTCGTTGCCACTGCGGCGCTTGAACGGGTTACTGATGGAGTTGAACGTCCAGCGGGCCATCACGGTGATGCCACGGGTGTCGTTGCTGTTGTGGCTTTCCTGATACACGTTCAGGTACCGCGTCTTGCCCCAGGGTGCCATGCTCCGGTGGAAGATATCGTTGGCTGTCAAGCCCAGCAGCAACCGGCCCCTGCACAGTGTGGTCATGGCACTCAGATTCACACCCAGGATGGAGCCGTTGCGCGAGAAGCCTGCCGTCCACGGCGTGCAGTAGTGCACATTGCAGCCCAGCATCAACTTTCTCGCAACCGTGAATTGGGAATTAATCCCGATGGAGGCAAACGGCGTGTTCTCAACCCTCTCGGCATCTATATAGGGATAGGTGAGATGTGGAAGGGTCGCGTTGGACTGCACGCCCAGGCTCAGCCACGAGTTGCTGTAATTGTAGCCCACATCCAGCGACCAGGCGTGAGAATGCTTGATGTTGATGGGATAATCACGGATGACGCCCGACGGCATGTACTCCACGATGCGCTGGATGGCATTGTCCATGAGCCTGTAGGCCAGCGTTACCGAGAAGCCCTTGGCGTTCACGCTCATTGCCCAGCGGTCGGTAATCGTGGGCTGCAGCAATGGGTTACCCGTCGATTCCTGATAGGAATTGTTGTAGTAGGACGTGGGGCGCAATTCACTATAGGAGGGACGGCGCAGGCTGCGACGATAATACAGCACAAGGTCAACGCCCTGCTTGGGGGCATAACCCACGCTCGCATTGGGCAGCACGCTGTGATAAGTCTTGTCGATGACGCCATCATCACTGCTGGTCCTGGTGTGGTCATACTCATAACGCAGACCGGCATTCAAGCGCCACTTGCCCCAGGTCTTGCTCAGCACGTAATAGACGCCTAGCCAGTCATTGTGGCGCGTACTGTGCTGGACAAGGTTGTTTCGGCGGACGCTACCCGTGCTCCCGGTATATCCCCACTCGATGCCCATGCGGTTGTTCCAGTCACGAGATGTGAAATTATAACGTCCCGTGGCAGTCACGATGTCATAGTCATTGTAATTCACGACCAAAAATTTCTTCAGGATAGTGGTGTGCGGGCCTTGGCTGAAGGTCAGACCCTCGGAACGTGTCACGAGATATTCCGCCATGTCTTGAACATTTTTCTGGCGTGAAGTGGCATAGTCTGCGATGAGCAGCAGTTGTGACTGTTCATTGCGTTGCCACTGGTAACTGGCCGACGTGCTGTTGCGGCTGACGTCGTCCTTCATCATTGTCACACCCCACAAGCGCTGTTGGGTCATCTGCTGGGTCATGCGCTCAACAATGTCCATCCTATTGAAATTGCCATTGTATTGCACACCGATGATGCTGCTTGGAGAGAAAGCATAGTTCAATCCTGCAAAAGCGGCATAATTGTTTCCTCCGCCGGCAAAGGTAGTCGAGTCCACTTTCTCATATACCCGCTCGTCATCGTGTGCGTTGGCTATGCTTACCAACTCGTGGGTTGAAGCGAGCGAATTGATGCGTCCATAGGACAGTGACGCGTTGCCCGACCACTTGTCCTGTTTGCCGTCGATGGTGAGCGTAGTGATGTTAGAGACGCGGCGCTTGATGTCCAGCACGTTCATCAGGCTGGCGCCCAGGTTGTCCTTGTAAGGGTTATGGGTGTACATCTTGATGACGGCGGCCACACTTGAAGAGTATTGTGCATCTGGCTCACGGATAATCTCGACGCGCTTGATATTCTGGGAGGTAATGGCTTTGAGTTGCGTCTTGTCGGTGACCTTGCGGTTGTCGATATAGACCTCGGTCTTGCCGTCACGGCCGATGAGCGAGATACCCTCGTTGACATCGACGACGACTCCTGGCGTCCAGCGCAGCAGGTCGAGTGCGTTGCCGGCATTGCCCATGATGGTGCCGCCCAGGTTGCGCAGGGTGTAATTGGCCCCATCGCGCTCAATCTGCATCTTGGCGGCGGTCACTACCGCCTCCTTGAGAGTCGTGACGTCGGGGCGCATCTTGATGGTGCCCACGTTGTCGTGGGAGCACAGGCGATAGGCGGTCTTGTAGCCCACATAGGAGACTCGGGCGATGACCTGTCCATTGTCGTTGGGGATGACAAAGCGTCCGCTCTCGCCTGTCACGCCGCCCCCCACCATCGTCGAGTCGATGGGGCTGAGCAAGGTGACGTTGGCATAGGGCAACGGCAGGTTGTTCTCGTCCACCACAAGGCCCTTGAGGTGGCGCTCGGTCTTGTGGATGCACTCCACATATATCTCTCCTTTCTCGCCCTCGCTCATGCGGATGGGATAGAACCCGATCATCTGCCGTATGGCCTCGGGCACAGGCTTGTTCTTCACGCTTGTGGTAATGGTGAAATCCTCCAGGTCGTCATAGATGAAGACAATCTTAAAGCGGTCGGTGTGACGTTGCAACCACTTGAGCGCATCACTCATCGACACGTCATGGAAGGCGTGAGTGATATTTTGTGCGGTGCATAGCAGGGAAAATGCCACGCAAAGGAGCGTTGTTATCGTTCGGATCATGGCAGGGTTACTTTGAATCAGACGATTCCACAATCAGTTGATGTCCCTCATGGCGGATGGTGAACGCCTCAAAGTTATTGAGCATCTCAACAACCTTGTCTAGCGTGTATTCGGGTTCCCATTGATAGAAAAGCCGCAACGACCGCACGTCATCAGAGCGGAATACAATCTCCACGCCGTAGTGAGGGGCCAGTTCATCAAGTATTTGCTCCAGTGGGACTTCCTCAAACAGGCGCGGTTGCTCAAGCGCAATGGTGTCGGCAGACGTTGTGGTGACTTCCCGGGGCACGACGCCGTCTTGATGATGCGGTTGGGTGACTTGTTCGGCCTGTTTTTCGGCAGGCTTGGTGTCAAATAAACCTGTCTGCACCGCTGCGATGGCGATGCCCACACATGCCATCACCACGACGGCGGCCGCAGCGACCTTGCGCCACAGGGGCACGACGATGGCCCGTGCGGGTCGCTCTGCAGCCAGGCGTTGCCATTGCTGGTCAATCATCTCGTCGGTGAGTTGCTCGTCGGCCTGCTCGCTGGCAAGCGCACTGCGGGTCTTGGCAATCAACGAGTAAAGTTCACGGCACTCTTCGTCGGCCAGGATGTCTTGCCACTGCTGCCCGGTGTATCGCTCGGGATGCTCAAGCATCCTCATCAGTTGTTCGGTCTTGTTCATCGCTGGGTGTTTTTAAGTGTTAATCGCAGTTGATTGAGTGCGCTATGCAGGTGCTTATAAACGGTCGTCTCGCTCACGCCCAACCGCTGGGCAATCTCACGGAAGGTGAACCCGTCACGGTAGTGCAGCACAATGATTTCGCGGCACACGGGCGGCATCAGGTCGGCGACGCCTTGTTGCAAGGCGCTGATTTCGGCCTGGATGTCCACGGCCTCGCGTACAGAGACTTCACTCTCGAGCATCAGATGTTGCCGGGCGCGGTCATGGATCTGGCGGTCACGCATCACGTTCAGGCACTGGTTGCGCACGCATGACAGCAGGAACGTCCTGACAGTTGATTCTTCCAGCGGTTTGTTGTCCACAAGCAGTCTGGCAAAGACATCATGCACGATATCCATGCTCTCCTGCTCGTCGTGAAGCAGGATGCAGGCCAGCCGGTACATGTCGCGGTAATGCTGGCGGAAGAGGCGTTCTATGAGTCGTTTCCTTTCTGTCATACACTCTATATACACACTGGGGGCGATTTACTAAACCTTTTCCCTCATTTTTTTTTAATCACGGGGCAAAAATACCCATCAAAACCCAGTCCCGCAATACCCGAATGGGGCTTCTTGGAGACCAACGTGGGCTGATTGACAGTTTGAGAGACTAC
This sequence comes from uncultured Porphyromonadaceae bacterium, assembly GCA_946414395.1. Classification (GTDB taxonomy): domain Bacteria; phylum Bacteroidota; class Bacteroidia; order Bacteroidales; family Muribaculaceae; genus Sodaliphilus. The sequence goes on from CAMKOE010000040.1 coordinate 11,330, forward strand.
GAAACTGGCTTGCTGCGACGCGGTGCCGTTACTGGTATTCGGGGCGGTGGTGGTAGTGATTGCGCAGGGACTCAAAGGCAGCGGGGTCACTCTTCAGCGCGGCTGTATCGGCCAGGATGTCATAACTGGCGGCGATGCCGTCGAGGGTCACCTGTGCCGCACCAGTAGCGGGAGCGGGTATCGTAGGAATAGGAATGTCCCAGCCGTAGAAGTCGTTCAATGCCTCAAGCATCATGGCGGTGCCACGTTGCTTACCCTCAGCGCTATAGCCAGCGATGTGGGGAGTGGCAACGATACATTTCTCTAAAAGGTGACGGGAAATGCGGGGCTCATTCTCCCAGCAGTCCAGACCCACGTCGCCATGCCAGCGCATCAATGCGGCATTATCGGCAATGGGACCACGGGCGGCATCAAGGATCAGGCGGCAGCGTGCCAAGCCATCCAGAAAGCGCTGGTCACACAGGTGCCACGTGGGCCACTGCCCATCCCGCGTCAATGGCGTGTGAAACGTGATGATGTCACACTCGCGCTGCAACTCCCCGAGGGTAAAATAGGGACGGTTCTTTTGATGTAATTCTCGCCCAAAAATTACATCAAAAGAACCGTCCCTATTTTCCCTATTTTCCCTATTTTCTCTTGGGGGATCGTTGAGGAGGATGGTGAAGCCCAACTGGCGGGCCCAGCGGGCGACGATGGAGCCGATGTGGCCGACGCCGACGATGCCCAGGGTGAGACCTGAGGGTGACGTGATGCCGTGAACTCGCATCCAGGCGTGGATGGCACAGAATACCCACTGGGCCACGGCGGGGGCATTGCAGCCGGGAGCATTACGCACGGTGATGCCGTGGCTAGTGCAGTAGTCGAGGTCGATGTGGTCGGTACCGATGGTCGCCGAGCCGATGAAACGCACACGGCTGCCGTAGAGCAGCGCCGAATCGCAGCGGGTGCGCGTCCTGACAATGAGGGCATCGGCATCCAGGACGGCCTCACGGGTGATGTCGGCCGGTTCCAGATATATGACTTCGGCACGGGGCTCGATGAGTCCTCTGATGTGCGGGATGTGGCTATCAACGATGATTTTCATGACATTTTCAGGTTAATGGCAAAGAAGCCGATGCACCCTGCTATAAACAGCAGGATAAAAACATAGCGGTACTGCATCGTGGTGCGCAGGGTGTGGACATGGGCAATCTGCACCGCGACCATGAGTCCAAGCAGCGGCAAATAGATGGCCACATTGCCGAAGTCGAGGCACAAGGCAATCAACAAGGCCGCGAGCACAAACACAAAGAAGGCGTTATACACGCGGGTCTGCATCCTGTAGTTCATGATTGTCATCAGATTCATCACTGCCAGCACGATGCCCAGCAGTGCCGTGAGCGATGCCAGTACAAGGGTCATCCGGGACTTGCTTGCCAAATTCCAGACGCCGTCAACCTGGGGCATGACAAAATCGGAGGGCGTGGCGATGCCCAGCCCCAACACAATCCAGAACGGGGTCACCAGTCCAAAAAACATGGCCAGCAATCCCTTGAGGTTGAACACGCCCATATTCATGAATCCCAGCAGGAATGCTGGAATGAGCACCAGAAAACCGTAATGAAACATGCTGCCGGTGGCAATGAGGGCAAATATCAGGAAGATGCTGCGCTGCGAGTGGCGGTCCTGATAGGACGAGAACAGCGGCATGATGGCCAGCGCGGTTACCAGGCACAGTAGTGTGCCGGTGTTGAACGAGACGAGCCCTGACGGATGAGCCACCTGCAAGAGGAAAAAAGCCGAAACGAACAGGTGGGTCACCGAGCGCACATAACTGAACACCTTGTTCAATGCCAGCATAATGCCGCCAGTGGCCAGGATTCCCGCCACATTGATCAAGGCCGACAAGGGACCGGCCTCGATGAGCGTCCCCCTCAACGAGAAGAAGATACCCGTTCCCTCGCTGGTTGCAGGCTTCACCCCCGTCATCAGGGCCACGGCAGCAGCCCCCATGAGCGCCAGCGCGCACAGGATCATAAACGGTCTCCCGTTGAAGTACTCGTTGATATGTTCTCGAGTCGTCATTCCGCATCAATGCAGAAGACAAGAAAGACAATAAGGACAACAATTGATCACATGAGGGGCTGATAACTATTGTCGTTGTTGTCTTTATTGTCTTCTCAAGAAATATTATTCGTTATCTTGATTGTCTTGAGGTTTCTGGTCGGTGGGATCGTCCAGGTCGCGGCGTTTCCAACTCTTGCGGCGGCCATGGATGATGGGCACCTCTTTATCGGCGCTCAAGGTGGGCTTGCGGTCACGCAGGATGCGCTTGGCAAACGTGGCGGAGTGACGGAACTCCTGATCGAAGTCGTCATCATAGCGGCCTGCCTTGTCGCGATTATCCACATCGGCCATCAGGCGACGGTCACGGGCGACATTGCTGCGGCGCTGGCGCTCATCGTCGCTGATGGGCTTGGGGTCGCGGCCTTCCTTGTCAAAACGCCTGGGACGCCTCTCGCTATCATCGCGGCGGCGGGCACGCGGACGCTCATCGGCGGCCGTGTCGTTTCCCACCCGGCGGGGATTGTAATTGCCCTTGCTGCGCTCGCTGGCACGAAAGTCCTCGTTGCGGATGTGCTCGCCCCGCTCGCGCATCTCGTCATAGCGGCCGTCGAAGATGACATACTGCAGCAACTCGCAGTCCAGGCCACCGTTGTTGAGCCTGTAGCGCACCGACGGTTTCAATCCCACCTTGTAGTGCAACTCGTCATTATAGCAGATGAGCCACACGTTATAGCCCTGGAATGTGTGCTTGAACTTATAGCCCATGTCGCGATAGAGCGACTCGATGTCCTCGACGTTTAGGCGCTCGCCGTAGGGCGGATTGGTGATGAGCGTGCCACCGGCGGGCACCTCATTGATGTCATTGATGTCACGGCGCTCAAGTTCGATATACTTGTTCAAGCCGGCATTCTTGACGTTGGTCCGGGCGATGGCGATGGCCTTGCCTTCAATATCGCTGCCATAAATCTTGTGGGAGAACTCGCGCTCGGCGCTATCATCGTTGTAGATCTTGTCAAACAGGTCGGCATCATAGTCGGGCCACTGCTGGAAAGCATAGTGGTCGCGATACACGCCGGGAGCGATATTGGCGGCGATGAGCGCGGCCTCGATCAGGAAGGTGCCCGAGCCGCACATGGGGTCAATCAGGTCGGTGTCACCCTTCCAGCCGCTGAGCAGGATGATGCCTGCCGCCAGCACCTCGTTGATGGGGGCATCGGTCTGGGCGACACGCCAGCCACGCTTGAACAGCGGGTCACCGCTGCTGTCAAGCGAGAGGGTCACGTCGCGGCCCGAGATGTGGACATCCAGACGGATATCGGGATTGGTGAGGCGGATGCTGGGGCGCTTGCCATACTTCTCGTTAAAGAAGTCGGCGATGGCGTCTTTGACACGATAGGTGACAAATCGCGAGTTATTGAAATTCTCGCTATAGACGGTCGCATCGATGGCAAATGTAGTCTTGACAGTCATCAACTGTTCCCAGTCAAACGACTTGAGTTGCTCATACAGGTCATCGGCACTAGTCGAACGCAGGTGGAGGAATGGCTTGAGTACACGCACGGCCGTGCGGCAAGCAAAGTTAGCACGATACATCATTTCCTTGTCACCCTGGAACGAAACCACACGGTTACCTTCGGTCACATTGTCGGCGCCCAACGCGCGCAACTCGTCGGCAAGCACACCCTCCAGACCAAGGAAGGTTTTTGCCACCATATCAAATTTGTCAGTCATCATGTTCCTATTAAAAACTCTTATGAGACTGCAAAGTTAAGTCAAAAACTCGACATATCACGAAATAATTTGCTATCTTTGCCGAAAAATATCAATTTACTAAAATAGTTTATATTCAATGGATAAAATTCAAGCAGGAAAATACGTCGAACTCGTATATGAGATTTTTGTCGTTAATGGTGAGGAACAGATCAGCGTTTTCAAGTTCAACAAGGAGCACCCCGATGCCTTTGTCTTCGGCCTGGACCTGTCGCTCATCGAGGGTTTCCAGAACCACATCATGGGTCTGGAGCAAGGCCAGGACTTTGACTTCACGCTCAAGCCCGAAGAAGCCTTCGGCCTGAAGAATCCCGACATGATCTACGAGTTGGAGAAAGAGATTTTCCATGTGGACGGCAAGTTTGACCACGAGCACATCCGCGTGGGCGCCATCGTTCCCATGATGACCCAGGACGGCATGCGCGTCGAGGGCATCGTCACCCAGATCACCGACGACAAGGTGACCATGGACTTCAACCACCAGTTGGCAGGTGAGACCGTGCGCTATACCGGCACCGTGCAACTCGTGCGTGACGCCACCCCCGAGGAACTCCAGCCCAAGCATCATCACGGCTGCGGATGCGGATGTGAGGACTGCGGCGATGGCTCATGTGGTCATGACCATGGCGACGGATGCAACTGCGGCGGATGCTGCTAACTGCTAAAAAAACATAATAAAGCCATGATTAAGGAAATTTTTCTTTAATCAACGATGCTCATTATAAATATAATGTGTAATTTTGCACCGCATTTTCAACATAGGTAATTTCTAAAAGATTAATAATTAAAGATTTATTATGGCAAAATTTGATAAGGCAATCTTAGCCGAGAAGTACGGTATCACTGGTGTTACCGAGGTTCTGTATAACCCCAGTTATGAGGTTTTGTTCAACGAGGAGATGAAACCCTGTCTGGAAGGCTTTGACAAGGGTCAAGAGACCGAACTGGGCGCCATCAATGTGATGACCGGTGTCTATACCGGCCGCTCACCTAAGGATAAATTCATCGTTGACGATGCCAATAGCCACGACACCGTTTGGTGGACTACCCCTGGCTACCCCAATGACAACAAGCCTGTCACCGAGAGCACCTGGGCTACCGTTAAAGATCTCGCCATCAAGCAACTGTGCGGCAAGCGCCTGTTTGTTGTCGATGGTTTCTGCGGTGCTAACAAGGACACCCGCATGAAGGTTCGCTTCTTCATGGAGGTGGCATGGCAGGCCCACTTTGTGACCAACATGTTCATCCGTCCCCAGAACGAGGAAGAGTTTGACCAGGAGCCCGACTTCACCGTATATTGCGCCAGCAAGGCTAAGGTGGACAACTATAAGGAACTGGGTCTGAACAGCGACACCGCTGTTGTCTTCAACGTGACCAGCAAGGAGCAGGTAATCCTCAACACCTGGTACGGTGGTGAGATGAAGAAGGGTATGTTCTCGATGATGAACTACTTCCTGCCGCTCAAGGGCATCGCTGCCATGCACTGCTCGGCCAACTGCGACATGAATGGTGAGAACACCGCTATCTTCTTCGGTCTGTCCGGCACCGGCAAGACCACCCTGAGCACCGACCCCAAGCGCAAACTCATCGGTGACGACGAGCACGGCTGGGACGACAACGGTATCTTCAACTTTGAGGGCGGTTGCTATGCCAAGGTCATCAACCTCGACAAGGATGCCGAGCCCGACATCTACAACGCCATCCACCGCGACGCGCTGCTCGAGAACGTCACCGTTGACGCCGAGGGCAAGATCGACTTCGCCGACAAGAGCGTGACCGAGAACACCCGCGTTAGTTATCCCATCTACCACATCAAGAACATCGTGCGCCCCATCAGCCACGCTCCCGCTGCCAAGCAGGTGATCTTCCTGAGCGCCGACGCATTTGGCGTGCTGCCTCCCGTATCGATCCTCGACGCCGAGCAGACCAAGTACTACTTCCTGAGCGGCTTCACCGCCAAGTTGGCTGGTACCGAGCGCGGCATCACCGAGCCCACCCCCACCTTCAGCGCATGCTTCGGCCAGGCATTCCTGGAGTTGCATCCCACCAAGTATGCCGAGGAACTCGTTAAGCGCATGAAGATGAGCGGTGCCAAGGCTTACTTGGTCAACACCGGCTGGAACGGCACCGGCAAGCGCATCTCGATCCGCGACACCCGCGGCATCATCGACGCTATCCTCAACCACAGCATCGACAAGGCTCCCACCAAGGTTATCCCCTTCTTCAACCTGGTAGTTCCTACTCAGTTGGAAGGTGTGGACACCGGCATCCTGGATCCCCGCGACACCTATGCCGACGCCGCACAGTGGGAAGAGAAGGCCAAGGATCTGGCTGCCCGCTTCATCAAGAACTTCGTGAAGTATGAGGACAACGAGGCTGGCAAGGCTCTGGTAGCAGCCGGTCCCCAACTCTAATCAAGACTCTGTCAGGAAATAATAAAACAAATTTCATATTTCCGCAGCAAGGGGTTTTCCATTCGGGAAGGCCCCTTGTTTCACATCCATCCACCCCAACTTTCTTTTAAAAAGTCGCATCGATGTAACTTGCATTCATGTAACTTTTTGTACTTTTGCCATTAGAATATGCGGGTACTGATTGTCAATACTGCCGAGAGGACGGGAGGAGCCGCCATTGCCGCCAACCGCCTGCTGCACGCCCTGAACAACAACGGCGTGGAGGCGCGCATGCTCGTGCGCGACCGCAAGACCGACGCCAGCGAGGTTGTCAGCATTCCCCGCTCGTGGCGTCTGAAGGCCAATTTCCTGTGGGAACGCGGTGTCATCTGGCTGGCAAACGGATTGAGCAAGCGCAACCTGTTCCAGGTCGATATCGCCAATGCCGGCACCGACATCACCTCGATGGAGGCGTTCCGCTGGGCCGACGTCATCCACCTGCACTGGGTCAACCAGGGTTTCCTGTCGCTGGGGATTCTGGAGCGCATCATGGCCTCGGGCAAGCCGGTAGTGATGACGATGCACGACCAGTGGTATTTCACGGGCATCTGCCACTACTCGGGCCACTGCGAGAAATATCGCACCCAGTGCGAGCACTGTCCGATGCTCAAGAGCCCTGTCATCGACCTGGCACGACGCGTGTTTGACCGCAAGCGGGCAATGTATCAAGGCCGGCGCCTGGCATTTGTGGGCTGCAGCCGCTGGATGGCCGACCTGGCGCGCAGGAGTCCGTTGACCCATGGCCACCTGGTCACCAATGTGCCCAATGCGATCGACACCTCCGTTTTCTCCCCCATGGACAAGACATCGGCACGTGAGCGTCATGGCCTGCCATCCGAGGGGCGGCTACTGCTATTCGGCGCACAGCGCATCACCGACGAGCGCAAAGGCTTCCGTTACCTTAAGGAGGCTTGCGAGTCCATTGTGGAAACTCATCCCAACTTGGCAAAACAACTGGGCGTCGTCGTGCTGGGTGGGGATGCCCAGGCCGTCAAGTCCGCCTTGCCGTTGCCTGTCTATCCTGTAAACTACCTCAATGGCGAGTCCGAGATAGCCGAGTTGTACAATGCTGTGGACCTGTTTGTCACGCCCTCGTTGCAGGACAACCTGCCCAATACCATTGTCGAGGCTATGGCGTGCGGCGTGCCTTGTGTGGGCTTTGATGTGGGTGGCATTCCCGAGATGATTGACCACCAGGCCAACGGCTATGTGGCCCGCTACTGCGATAGCCAGGATTTGGCCCAGGGCATTGCCTGGTGCCTGAATGGCGAGAACGCTTCATTAAATGAAGCGGCCAGAGCGAGAGCCCTGGCCACCTATAGCGAATCGGTTGTCGCTCAGCGTTACCTGGATGTTTATCGCACGGCCCAGTCGATGACTGTGTCAAGTTTACGCTCGTAGTAAGCCTTCAGGTCACTCCAGCGGTAGTAGGGACCCGTGACGGGCGTGAAAGGCAAGGTGGCCTCATGCTCGTTGAACAGCACCTTGACAAGAATCTTGTCGGCATCATTTCCGGTGGTTCCCACGGGGCGGTAGAACACCATCTGGATGTTGCAGCCCTTGGGAATGATGTTGTAGTCCTGCCAGTGCTCGTGCAGGGTCTCCAGGTCGTCGCAACTATAATTCACGTTGTCAATCTCAAGCAGGCAGGCCAGGGGTAGCACGCAGGTCTCGTGGCCGAAACGCAGCGACGCACCGCGCTCGCCGGTGGCGATGGCCTCGTCGGCAGTGGCGATCATGTTGCGCAGCAGGGCACGCTCGATAAAGGGCATGCGGTTGCCGTTCTGGG
>CAMKOE010000041.1 GCA_946414395.1 uncultured Porphyromonadaceae bacterium
AGCCGTCAATCAGGTTGTCGGCCGTCTTGTACTGCTCGTCGAGCGCTGGCATGGCATTGCCCATGTCGATGATGACACTGTAACGGTCCATCCAGTCATCCAGACCCTCAAATTCCTCAATGATTTCGTCTTGCCGTTGATTAATTGTTGACATTGAAAAAATGATGATAATTTGGTTTAACCTCCAAAGATAGACTATTTTTTTGAATTATTCTGCCCCTTGACCGATAAAAATGCGTTTTTGCTAAAAAAACAAGTAAAAAACAAGTCCCGCTGGCTGTGTGCCGCGGGACTTGCCTGATAGTTTATCGTTTCAGTCTATTGACGGATCAATAGAAGTCGATGAGGCGTTTCGTGACCTTGGTGGCCTTGCTCAGGATCTGGAACATGGCGCGAGGATTGGCAAATACCTGTGCGCCGCGGGTCTGGGCGTAACGGTTATCCAACTCTTCCTTGGTGGGCTTGCGCTCGGCCTTCTCCTGCTTTACAACCTGGTAAACAAAGACACCGCTCTCGCCCTTCCAGGGACCCTGCAGGACACCCTGCTTGGCGGCAGCCATGCGGCCGATCAGGCCGTTCTCGTTACCCAACTTGGGATCGCCGTTGGAGGCAAACACGATGTTGACCGTGTCAACCTTGGCGCCCATCAGCGCTGCATAGCCGTTCAAGTCCTTGGCCTTGCCCTGGTACTGCTTCATCAGGTCGTCACCCTTCTTGCTGTTGCGGATGCGCTCGGTCAGGAACTCCTTGCCCTGGGTGAAGTTGTAGGGGAAGTAACCGTCGGAATAGATGTCATCGACTGCTACGGCGACCATCACGTCGTTGTTGTCACTGAAGATGGGCGACACATCACCCTTCTTGTTGTCAAACGCCCACTTGATAGCCTTGCGGCTGTCCTTGATGGCGCTCTGGCCATAGATGCCCAGGCCCAGTTGAGCGGTGCTCGGGGTGATCATGCACTCAACGGCATTGAAACCAGCCTTGGCAGCGTTCTCCTCAAAGTCCTTGATGGTCTTGTTCTTGTTCAGGAAGTCCTGGAACTTGTCACGCAGTTGCTCGCTGGTCTTGGTGCTGGCATATGCGTCATAGGTTACAGTTGCCAGGGTGTAGAACATCTTGGCGGGCTTCTTGTCGTTGATCTTCATCAGCGTTGCGCCCTGCTCACCACTGTTGTAAACAAAGTAGGCATCGGTGGCGTTGGCGATCTTGGCCTTCATCGAGTCGGGAGCGTTATAGACGCGCTGCCACTCGTTGAGTTTGCCGTCCACCTTCTGGGGATAAGCCTTCTTCACGTCATCCAGGGTCTTGCCGCTGTTGAGTTGGTCCAGAACGGCCTTCTGGGTCTTGGCGTCGGCTTGAACGACAACGTAACTCAGTTGTACCGAGTCGAGGCTGGCCTGCTTGTTGATGAGTTTGTACATCACGTGGTGGTTGCCCACGGCGCTGTCGCGGCGGGTGGTACCCACCTCGGCGCTGGCAAAGAAGTCACGCACCTTGGCGGGCAGTTCCTTCTGTACCATCTTGGCAGTGTCGATCTGGACGGTGCCGAGCAGGCGCACTGAATCGATGCCGCGGCCCTTCTGCAGGGCGATATAGGCAGCGTCGGCAATCCTGTTGGCGGCAGCGATATCCTGCTGGCTGGGGTCGATGTTCACGGCGATGTAGTGGATTGCGCGCACTTCCTCGTCGGTCTTGAACATGGGTTTGAGTTTCTGCCACTCGGCCTTCAGTTCCTCGTCGCTGACGGGGTACTTGTCGTTGGGCAGGGTGGAGTAGTCCTTCTTGACAAAGGTGATCACGTTGGTCAGGGCCTCATCCTCGGCCATCTGGGCGCGATCCAGGTCGTTGGCCTGCATGCAGCCTGCCATCAGGTTCTGCAACTTGGCCATCTTGTACTGGTTGGTGATGTTATCCTTGAGTTTGTTCCACTCGTTGCGCAACTCGGCGACCTGCTGCTCCTGAACGCCCTGCTTGCCGGGGTTCATGATGAAGTCATAGAGTTCGGCGGGCGTCTGGGCACCTACCTGCTGGGCGAATTGCACTACAGGCTGAGCGGGGTTCTTGCCAATCATCAACTGGCTGATTTCCTCGTCGCTAACGAAGAGACCCAACTTGTCATACTCCTGCTCGAGCAGTTTCTCGTTGATCATCTGGTCCAGCACCTGCTGCTGACGCACGGCGGCGTCCATGTTCTGGTTGTTCTGCTGGTCGTTAGCGGCTTCTTGCTCAACGCGACGTTGGAAAGCCATAATGTCAATTTTCTCATTGCCGACTTTTGCGGCTGCGCTGTTACCACCGGAACGGCCGATGGCCTCGATACCTACCTCGATAATAAATGCGAGCAATGCGGCACCGATCACGATGGCAAGGATTTTCTTCCTTTGCCTAATTTTCTCTAATGTAGCCATTTACAATTATTTTTATTACGTTATTTCTTTCGATTTTAGGGCTTTTCGCCAAATAAACACGCAAAGGTAGTTATTTTTTACATTATACCAAAAAAGTTGCAGTTTTTTCTTGAATTTTCTTGAAAATGAGGTCTCACGGCCTTCTGGGCCCTCTCCTGCCGGCCGCTGGCGCCGTCAACCCAATTTCTCAATTTTTAGCATTATTTTAGACGCTGGTGTGGGGACGGTTAACAATTTATTGTTACATTTGCAGTTAATATTAATGTGAACGGCAGGGCGTGTCCCGATGGGGACCGCTAACTATCAAGTACATAACTAAATAATGATATATGAAGAAGATCAAGAAATTCTTTTTGTCGGCGCTTGTGGTGGCACCCGCTGTGGCGGTGGCACAGCCCGGCGTGATGTCCAGTGAGGCCGTCGGCTATCTCGAGCGGGGACGGCAGATGTATGAGGCCCACAACTATGTCGGTGCCATCGACCAACTCGAGCACGTGAAGTGCCTGCCCAGTGATGCCTCGATGCGTGAGCAGGCCGACTACTATATCGCCTTGAGCAGGTTTGAGCGTGGCGAGGAGGCAAGCCTCGACGCCCTCATGCGGTTCATCGACCGCTATCCCGCCTCGCCGCTGGCGATGGAGGCCCAGATGAAGGTGGGCAACTTCTTCTTCTACCGTGGGGCCTGGGAGAGTGCCTTGAATGCCTACTCGTTTGTGCGCAACCGCTCCCTCGACCTCGACAGTGATGAGGACCTGGAGTACCGCCGCGCCTACTGTAACCTGCGCCTGGGCAACTACCGCGAGGCCGAGCGCCAGTATTATGCGCTCGAGAGGAGCAGCCGCTATGCCGGCGCCTGTGACTTCTACAAGGCCTATCTGGATTATGCCCAGGGGGACTATGACCAGGCCCGCGAGAAGTTCAGCCGCATTCCTGCCGACTCGGAACTGGGCTACCAGTCACAGTATTACCTCACCCAGATTGACTACAACAAGCATCGCTATAGCGACGTCATCGCCAAGGGGCGCGACCTGCTTGACCAGCACGGCAACGACTACTTTGACGCCGAACTCAACCGCCTGGTGGGCGAGAGTTACTACCATCAGGGCAACGACCGCGAGGCGCGCGCCTACCTGCGCCGCTACATGGAGAACCCCGAGGGTGAGCCCTACCGCACCGCGGCCTACACGATGGGCGTGCTCGACTACCGCGACGGCAATTACCAGCAGGTGGTCAACAACATGCTGCACGTGACCGACGGCAGCGACGCGCTGGCCCAGAGCGCCTACCTCTACACGGGCCAGGCCAAGCGCCAGTTGGGCGACCTGAACGGTGCCAACATGGCCTTCCAGCAGGCTGCCATGATGGATTGCGACAAGGCGGTCAAGGAAACGGCCTATTACAACTATGCCGTCGGTGTGAGCAAGGGCGCCCGCACCCCGTTTGACAAGAGTGTGGACCTCTTTGAGGACTTCCTCAACCAGTATCCCAACTCGCGCTATAAGGACAATGTGGAGGGCTACCTCGTGGATGCCTACATGAACACCACCGACTACCAGCGTGCCCTCACCAGCATCAACCGCATCAAGAATCCCGGTTCCAAGGTGCTGAAGGCCAAGCAGAACGTCCTCTATAACCTGGGTGTCCAGGCACTGGCCAACAACCGCAACAAGGAGGCCGACAACTACTTCAAGCAGGCTATCGCCGTAGGCAACTATGACAAGACGACCCTCAACGAGAGCCGCCTGTGGCTGGCCGAGGCCGAGTACCGCCAGGGCAACTACAAGGATGCCGCCAAGCATCAGCAGGAGTATGTCAAGGACGCTGCCAAGGGCGATGAGAACTATGGCCTCGCCCAGTACAACCTGGGCTACAGCCTCTATGGCCAGAAGCGCTATGCCGAGGCCAAGACCGCATTCCAGAATGCCATCGCCAGCAAGCAGTTGGGCAGCGACCTGGTGGCCGACGCCTACAACCGCATCGGCGACACGCAGTACTACGCGCGCGACTTCGGCGGCGCCCAGTCGTCCTATGACCAGGCCATGAGGCTTGACAAGAACACCAGTGGCGACTACTCCATGTACCAGAAGGGTATCATGATGGGCCTGAGCCACCAGTATGCCGACGAGATCAACCAGATGGATGCCCTCATCAAGGCCTATCCTGGCAGCGACTTTGCTCCCCAGGCCATGCTCGAGAAGGGTAACGCCCAGGCATTGCTGGGCAAGAATGGCGACGCGCTTGACACCTACGCCAAGTTGCTGAAGAACTATCCCAAGAGTGTCGAGGCCCGCAAGGGATTGCTCCAGACCGCGCTGGTCAACAAGTCGATGGGCAAGGAAGATGCCGCCATCGATGCCTACAAGAAGGTCATCAAGCAATATCCCACCAGCGACGAGGCACAAGCCGCTGCCGAGGACATGAAACTCATCTATGCCGACCGTGGCCAGTTGGCCGACTTCGGCAAGTTCCTGAACAGTGTGCCCAATGCGCCCAAGATCGACGTCAACGAGGTGGAACGCCTCACTTTTGAGGCCGCCGAGAAGGCCGCCATCGCCACCAAGCCCAGCATCGACAAGATGGAGCGCTACCTCAAGGACTATCCCGCTGGCGCCTATGTCCCCAAGGCCCACTACTACATCGCCCGTTACCACTACGGCAAGGGCGAGTACAACGAGGCCATGACCGCCGTCAACAAGGCCCTCGAGGCCGGCGGTGACGCCTCCTATGCCCAGGATGCCCTCGCCATGCGCAGCGACATCCTCATGCACCAGGGCAAGTATAACGAGGCACTCGACAGTTACAAGGAACTCGCCGAGCGCGCCACCAGCGACGACAACCGCACGCTAGCCCAACTGGGCGCCATGCGTGTCGCCAAGCAGATGGGCAACTGGAACGAGGTGAAACTCATCACCGGCACCCTGCTCGACCGCGGCGGCCTCACCGCCAACGAGGAGAAGGAAGTGACCCTCGACCGCGGCCTCTCGCTCGCCCAGATGGGCAACACCAAGGACGCCGAGGCCGCCTTCCGCGCCATTGCGCGCGACCCGTCCAGCGAATATGGCGCCCAGGCCTCCTATGAATTGTCGCGCATGCAGTATGAGATGGGCAACTACTCGGGGGCCGAGCAGACCATCAACGCCCTCATCGAGGCCGGCACGCCCCACAACTACTGGCTGGGCAAGAGTTTCCTGACCCTGGCCGATGTCTATTACAAGCAGGGCAATGTCACCCAGGCACGCGAGTACCTGCAGAGCCTCAAGAGCAATTATCCCGGCAAGGAGAAGGACATCTTCAACGAGATTGACTCGCGGTTGAACAAGTGGAAGGGCGGCAACGCCTCCTCCACGTCCAACTCCAGTTCGGACAACAGCCGCAAGAAGAGCACCAGGAGCAAGAATTAACCATCCCAACAAGAGCATCACACGTTAAATAAATAATTTGATGAAGATGAAAAAGATATATATAGCCTTGATGCTGGCGGCGCTCGCCGTCGGCACGATGCAGGCCCAGGACAACAAGAACCAGAACCTGAACAAGGAGATCACCCTCGAGAAGGATGTCGCTCCCCTCGAGAAGAAGGCCCTCAAGAAGAACGAACTGCCCAAGGTCAAGAAACCCGCCACGACCGGCAAGAAGACCCAGTTGGGCTACAGCGACCTCACCACCCCCATCGAGGTGCCCACCTCGATACCGACGCTGTTGCCCTACGGCTACCGCACGGCCCACAACTTCAATGACAAGCGCGGCTATCTCGACGTGGGTGCCGGCACCCAGGCCAACTTCCGCGTGGACTTCGGTTACCGCATCATCGACCAGGAGAGCGAGAACCTGGGTATCTGGCTCAACCACAACAGCACCTGGGAGGGAAAGAACCCCAGCAAGGTCATCACCCTGAACGAGAACCGCTGCAAGCAGAAGTTCAATGACAACACCTTGGGCGTGAACTACAACCGTGACCTGGGCAAGGGCACGCTCTCGCTGGGCCTGTTGTCCCACATCGACATCTACAACTACTATGGCGGCTGGAACGGGATGCCCGCCGGTACCGTGCTTGGCACGATGGACGAGGTCAAGGCGCCCTATGACTGGAACACCGAGAAACAGACCTTCTTCAACCTCAACCTCAATGCAGGCTGGAAGAGCCAGTTCATGCTGCGGGGCAATCCGTTGGACTACAGCGTCTCGCTCCAGTACGGCCACGCCAACCACGACAAGCCGTTTAACTCCCTCTACAATCACGGCGTCCATGACAACTGGGGCATCGTCAACCTGGCCGGTTCCTATAACCTGACCGAACTGACGACCGCAGCCCTGGGCATCAAGGGTGAATACCTGCGCCGCGGCACCAAGAGCAAACTCAGCAGCGATGATGACCTGTTCGACGAGACGGGCATGATCACCCTCTCGCCCACCTATACCATCCGCGGCGACATGTTCAAGGTGCAACTGGGCCTGAACGCTCACATCAGTTTCAGCGACGGCGCCGCCTTCCGCCTCTCGCCCAACGTGCGAGCCAACCTGGCCCTGGTGGATGGCTTCTCGCTGTTTGCCAACGCCCTGGGCGGCAAGGCTCTGGGCTATCGTCAGGGCAAGCACTTCGTCAATTACCGCTATGACAACCCGCTGTTGCTCTATGGCAGCGTCTATACGCCCCTCGATGCCGAGGGCGGCATCAAGATTGGCCCCTTCAACGGCTTGAGCGCCAAGGTGTCGCTGGGCTATGCCATCGTCAAGGGTGAGCCGGGCATCATCTATCGCGTCCCCAATGTGGATAATATGGCTCCTATCATCGACGGCTATGGTGTAAATGACCGCTATGTCCCCTGCGACGCTTGGCTGGGCATGTACACCGGCTTCATGAGTTCCTATAAGGTGATGAACAGCCGCGGCTACTACCTGGGTGTCGAGGTCAATTACAAGTACCGCTCGCTCGTCGAGGCAACGGCAGCCATCAAGTATGCCCCTCACGACAAGGAGATGTTTGAGAGCGACAGTCACTACAACGGCTACAAGATGGGCGTGGACCGTGCCTCGACCGTCGCCAACATCGACCTCAAGGTCACCCCGTGGAGGCCCCTGTCGGTCAACGTCGGCCTTGAGTACCGTGGTGGCCGCATGGCCCTGTTTGGCCCCTATGAGAACTACAACTATGGCGACCAGTTCGATGGATACACCTTCCGCGACATGAAGGATGTCATCGACCTGCATGCCGGGGCCAACTACCGCCTCAACAGCATGGTCAGCCTGTGGCTGCAGGCCCACAACCTCTTGAACCGTCGCTACGACGTGCTCTACGGCATGGGTGCCCAGCGCATCGGCTTCATGGTCGGTGCCAGCATCACCTTCTAAACAATAGGAAGAGACATGCGCGCACATCTGCTGCTGTTACTTCTTACGGTGGCATTGCTTACGGGTTGCGGTGACTCTAAAGATGAGCCATCGCCTGATGAGCCCACGTCTGAAGAACTGAAACCTGGACCTCCTTTTGTACCTCAAGATGTGGTTTCCAACTCACGTCTGTTCGCTAGGCATGAGAAGAGCATCGGCTATGTTTTATGGCCCGCTGCAGTGATTGACGATAGCAATCTGCAAGGCGAGGGTTACGACTATGGATACGCGTGGAAGCATATAGGCGAGGCTTATACATTTGAAGACAAGTTGGCTTTGTGCCAAGTGCCGTTATCAGTACTCAATGCGATGTCCACCCGCAATTTGGTGGTCACTTGCTTCAAGCATCCGTTCACTATCAATTATGCCGCTTACAATGATGAGTATTATGGCTTGATGTTGACGATGACCGCCAACTCTTATCAAGAGTTGATGAAACGGCAGTCAGGGCGGGCTGAATTGCTTGACCTGTTGTGTGAACTTCATTACGGCGACACGGTTGTTTGTAGAGACAGCATCACTTTCAATCATTTTGAGTATTTTGCTGTTTTGATGTGCCTGATGACAGCGGTAGATTGCGATGTGTATGATGCGACGCAACTCAAGCAAATTGCCGGTGAGGTTCTCCATCAACTTGACGACATCATTGAGTATGACTCCCAAAAAGAAGGTGTGAGATGGAATTCGTTGCGTTATCCCTATCTGCTCGGTGCCATCTTGGCTTATCACAATGACAAGACGCTGCAAGAAAGTGAGCGCGATCTGCTTTATAAGTTCCTCGGTTACCAAGGCGATGTGGCTACCAACGGAGAGCAGATATTGTTCAGTTGGGACGACATCACCCACTCAACCGAGGTAATCATCGCAAGCCTTGAGCGCCTCCTCAACTGACCAAAAGAGATATAACAACAAGTGTGGCACGGGAATTGTTCCCGTGCCACACTTGTTTTCTGGATGGCCTTCTATAGAATCTATAAGGTGGGGAGGGCGTCGATGTGCTGGACAAAGGCCTCGGCAGCGTTGCAGCGGCATTCCAGGCCGCGGAACTTCTCCATCGCGCCGTGCCACTCGTAGATGTCCTCCATGTGCTGGCTCACGTGGCAATTGCAGGCCTTGTGCTTGCGCTCGAGCACGCGCTCGATGTTGACCCAGTGTGTGGGGTGGAACATCTGGCTCTGGGTGCCCGACATCGCCTCGAAGTAGAACAACTTGAAGCGGCGGTCCAGCCGTCGCCAGGCGTCCATCACGAGGATGCCGCAGATGGCGTGGTCGCGGTGTCCGTCAAGGGGCCAGTGGGTCATGACGATGTCGGGGTTCTCACGGTCAATGAGTTCGCGCATCTCCTTGTAGCGCTCCAGGTTGACCTCGGTGTTGCCGTCCACCTGGCTCATGAAGATGTGGCGCGCGCCGGTCACCTTGCAGGCATTCTCGCTCTCGACCACGCGGACGGCGGCAGCCTCGTCATGGCTCATGCCGGCAATGCCCGCCTCGCCGCGCGTGAGATAGACGCACACCACGTCGTGGCCCGCGTCATGCAGCAGGCACATCGTGCCGCCGCAGCACGTCTCGGGGTCGTCGGGATGGGCTCCGATGGCCAGCACCTTGAGGCGGCGCTTGCCCGCCGGGTTATTCTTGTTACTATTCTCCTGGGCGTTGGCGCCCACGGGCAGCCCCAGCACCGTGACTCCCACGGCGGCCGCCCCTGTCTTCTTGATCATTTCTCGTCGGTTCATGATGGTTGTGATTTCAGTTTGTTGCCACAAATTTATACCATTTCACCCAATTATTCCATGCTGACTAACCGTTTTTTTATCGGTTTTTGTAAAAATGTAGAAAAAACTTGTAGCAAAAGGCGCCGATTTATTTATAATGTGTTATTTTTGCCACTTGAATAATCGCCCCAAATTCCGACTTTTGTGAAATGAACGATTTTTGGGTGACTTAAGTATTAAGTATATGTGTGTTATGGCTGATGGAGGGAGAAATGGGTTCTACCTCGTTGAAGCCTTGAGATGAAAGTTTGAACCCGCTAAAAAGCAAAGAGATGAAAAAATTACTACTCATGATGATGGCTCTCGTCTTGTCCATCCCGATATGGGCAGGCGAGAGGACGGTGACTATTTCCCGCAACGAGGGTATCTATGATGACGGCAGCGGCGTCTATTACTGTACCAAGGACGGCATCACGATGACCTTTTCCAGTGGCCTGAACAATGTCAACTACCTGGTGGAGCATCAGCAGGTGGTGTTTGATATTTTCTCGACCAACTATGTCATCAAGAAGATCAAGTTTAACTGCCTGGACAACACAGTCGAGGGCAACATGGACTGTTTCTACTGGGGCCCATCGACTATCAGCGAATTCACCGGCTCTCCCTACACGCCCACCGGTTCTTACACCTACAATGGCTATATCGGCACATGGACTGGAGGTTCCACCCCTTCCAAGTATGTCAAGTTTGTGACTAGGGGTAAGCCTGTGCGCTTTGGCTCAGTCGAGATTACCTATGACAAGGAATTCGGTGACATCTACGAGAAGGTGACCGATGATTCGGAGATCCTGAACGGCCACACCTATGTCCTTGTGAGCCAGTATGCGTCCAAGGCACTTGGCAAGGAGGATTATTACGGCGATGACAACCTCACCACCTTCACCTCGACTCCAGTGACGCTGCTGGACAATAATAACAAGGTGAAAGTGACCGATGACGTGCAACTCATTAAACTTCAGTCTTCAGGTTACTCGAGCCGCCCGTGGTATATCAAGGTCGGTGACAACTACCTGCGCCGTCGCAGTGGAGCCCCCTCAGGATCTTCCAGTGGACCTGGGGATGGACAGGGTTACAACCTGTTCAGTGTGGGCTCGGTGACCGACTACGAGCAATACTTCCGTGTGAACATCACGGTCAGCGGCAATACCAATAACAACGCGTTGATCAGGTTTGAGCACAATTCATCCGAGACCGCGGCTCCCTCTGGTGGCGTGACCAAGACATTCGCCATCCGTCACTACAATGGCGGTAGCCTGTTCCGTGACATTGACTACTCGTCCAACAATAAGTACTCGAGCAACCAGCGTGTTTACCTCTACAGGCCCGCCTTGAGCCATGAGGTGACCACCGAGTGCCTTCCTGGCAATGGTGGCTACATCACCCTGGGCAGCGGTGTGCTCACCGATGATCAGGGCCGCGACTGGTCACAGCACTTCGACAATGTGACATTCTTTGTGGGTGCAACCGATGGCTATGGCATCGGTCAAGTCACCTTGACTGACATCAGCACTGGTGCCGTGACCGTGCTACAGCCGACGGCAACTAGCGACTTTGGTAACGACTACAGTTTTGAGATGCCTGATGCCGACGTGAAAATCACTGCCAACTTCACGCCTCCCCATGTGATCCACACTGTGATCGACCCCGCCGATGGCGGCAGTTTCAATTTCATCAATGGCTATACCGACTTCAACGGGCAGACGACATCCAACGAGGGCAAGACCGTGACCTTCCAGGTTGAACCCGCCGAGGGTTATGTCTTCAATGCCCTCACCTATACCGACAATGCCACTGGCGTGAGCACCACGCTCACCCCCGACCAGAATGGTGTATATACCTTTGTCATGCCGGGCAACGACGTTACCCTGACGGCAGCCTTTGACCCGCCCTACATTGTCACCACCGAGTGCACCCCGAGCACTGGCGGACAGATTGCTCTGACGGATGGCGTGTTTGACTATGGCGACGACAAGGCGTCTCACGAGGCTACGACGGTCTCCTTCAGGGTGAGCACCAACTGGGGCTGGCGCATCAGGACCGTGACGGCCATCAACCTCGCCACGGGTGATCCCGTGGATGTCACCACCGTGAGCACCGGCGAGGACGGCAGCACCTACAGCCTGGTCATGCCCGCCGGCAATGTCAACATTGTTGCCGAGTTCTATGAGACTGAGCCCGACCTCTACCTGCTGGGTACTGCCAACGGCCAGACGGGATGGTTCCCCAATGGCCCAAAGTTTAATTATGACCCTGTGGCCGAGGAGTATTATCTGGACGTTTACTTCAAGGGCGGCAATGATGACCCGAATGTTGATCCGGCCTATGGCTACTTCAGCCTGACCAAGAAGATTGATGAGGGCGGCAATTGGGGCAACATCGCCGGTTTCCGCCTGGCCGCCGAGAACAACAATACCGGTGTCGCCGACGGCTCGACCGGTGTTGCCCTCTATGGCGACCGTCCCGACAATGCCTTCAAGATTCCCGCCGGCATCTACCGCATCACCGTCAACAAGACGATGGACCAGATGAGCATCACCGAGTATCCCCTCTCGCTGACCTTCAACCCCGAGAGTGGCGCTACCCTCACCGTCGGCCAGAATGTGACCATCTCGAGCAATCTCGACCAGTTGGTGCACAATATCAATCCCGACGAGACCCTTGCCTCATTCAAGAACAGTATCAACGGCGGCAGCACGTGGGATAATGACAACACGGCCACTGTCACCGGGTCGGGCCCTGTCACGGTGACGGGCCAGGCCTCGATTGGCTACATCAACGTCACCGGCACTGCCGATTACATGCTGCCCTACAACATCACCCTTGTGAGTGTGCCTGCAGATGCGTGCCGTTTCATCATGTACTCGGCCAACAACTTGAAAGCCTTGCCGGGCACGTCGGTGATGTTCTCGCTTGAACGTACCTCCGCGCGCTATGGACTCATCCAGGTGACCGTTTCCTATGTGGATGAGAATAATGAACCTCAAACCATAGTCCTGGAGCGTGATGAGGGAGAGTATTACTTTGTCATGCCGGCTGCCGATGTGACCATCACGGCCGAATATGAATATCGCTACAACATCACTTCGGTGGTTATTCCCGAGGGATCCGCTACTGTCAATTGTGACACTTGGGCTTCGGCTGGTAAAAGGGTCTCTTTCAATGTAAGGCAAGGAGCGGACTACCTTGTGAAAAGTGTGACACTGTCCTACGTTGATGAGAACAATGTGGAGCAGAGCATCGTTCTGCAACCTTCTGCCGATGATTACGCTAATTATAAGTACTATGAGTTCATCATGCCGGCTGCCGATGTGACTATTACTGTCGTGATGGCTGATAAGCACTCTGTTTCAACCGTCTGCACACCCCCCGATGGTGGAAGAATCATTCCTCGTCCCTATTTTTCTCAAGAGGGCAATGAGGTGTCCTTCACTGTGACTGAGAATTCGGGTTATGCATTGGACAATGTGAGTGTGACCTATGTCGATGAGAATGATGTTACCCAGACCATTCCAGTGACTCTTGACGGGGAAGGCGTTTACCACTTCGTCATGCCCGATGCCGATGTGACCATCCACGCCGTTTTCTCCCTGATTCCGATGCCCATCACTAAGGTGTGCGAACCTGCCGAGGGCGGCTTTATCCATGTGAACGACATGGCCACCTATAATGAACGGGTTAACTTCTCCGTCACCTCTAACGAGGGCTACCGCTTGAACCGTGTCGTTGTGACCAACGATGTGACGGGCACCGAAGTGCGGACAACCCTGACCGATGGCCAGTATGGTTTCACTATGCCTCTGGCTCCGGTGACCATCACGGCCTACTTTGAGGTTCCGTCCGACCTCTACCTGCTGGGTACCTACAACGGCAATGTCGAGTGGGCTCCCACGGGTCCCCAGTTTGAGTATAATCACGCCAACGACGAGTACACGTTGACCGTCTATTTCAAGGGTATCAGGAATGTGGCTGGACAGGAAGATGACAAGAGTGGCTACTTCAGCATGACCACTGTGACCCATGACACCGATTGGGATTATATCCAGCCCTATCGTCTGGTGGCCCGCAATCCACTGGTCACGGTTTCCTCGGGTTTCAATTTCCCGCTGAATAAGACCACCGACGGCTATGACGAGAACAACAAGTTCATGATTAATGCTGGCGTCTATACCATCACGGTCCCCGGTGACAAGAGTTCAGTCAGTGTGACCCCCATACCCATCACAGTGACACTGGACCCGAGTTCTGATTTCTTGAATACTCTCAACTGTGTCCCCTATGGCACTGTGGTGACCGCCAGCAGTGACCTTGACGCCATCGTGCACAACATCAATCCTGGTGAGGACAGGGCCGTTTTCATGATGACTAACAACTATTATCCTGGTAATAGTACCGTTGTTACTCGAGACACAGTACCGGGTAATACCTATACTATCACCTGTCCAGGTTATAACAGGGTGCAAGCAAGCCCCTACATTGGCTGGATTGAACCTTCTGCAGGTGATACGTACTATTATCGTCCCCTGCATTACCTTGAGCAATTTAAGACTTCACAAAGCCATCAGTATAACATCGTGTGCGACACGCTCATCGGTGTTTGGGCAGCCGACAAGATCCTGTGGGCCAAGAGTAAATTCAACGACAATCCCGATAGAAAGGACAATGACCTGAATGTCAGTGATTATGGCATCGACATTGCCCACATGCAGGACGCCGAACGCGGTTGGGACCAGAGCAGTTGGGTGATGCTGGACTTTACGGACTACTTCGATCAGCATGGCATCTCGGGCAATGACGAGTACCTGGTTGTCTTGAACCAATTTGTCAACCAGCAACTCAAGCCGCTGTCGGTTAAGGGTTACTACAGTGAAGATAACACCTATCGCATCGTTGTTGACGACCTGCCCGAGATTGTGGCCGACACCATCGGCTTCCCCGGCTATATGCAGGATCCGCTTGAGAAACTAGCCCATCCCGAGGATGGCAGTACCCCGGTCGCCTACTACTATAACCACTACACTCCCTGCAACTTCATGAATGAGAATTATATGAAACCTGGTGAAGAGTCTGGGTTCTATCCGCCTCAGGACTATGACGAGTTCGTGGCATGGGTAATGTCCAATGAACTGTTTGCCAGCGTTTGGGACTATGACTGGTCAGATATGGATAGTTGGACCGACGAACAATACGATGAGTTCGATAGGCTTTATGCCGAATTTGTGAATACCATTCCACCATTGTACTTTGTGCGTGCCAAGGCCAGCGAGGTGGCCCACGTGTGGGGCGTCTGGCGCGGTGATGACGTGTTTGATGTGTATGAGCGCACGGTCGATGTTGAAAACGGCGTGATTCACAATAACTATGATTTGGTGGGCGCATTCCTAGTCGACGGCTGGCAGTACAACCGCTTGAAGCCTTCGCCTGCCATCTATGGTGAGCCCGAGGGTGAGAATGCACTGCACGAGAATGAGGCCTATGAATTTCACATCGCCATCATGGTTCCTGAAGGTGGCTGGGTTGACAAGAAACTCAAGGCCCTGCCCAATGCCAAGGGGAGTCCATACAGCGACAATTATCTCATCTACCCGCTCGACTTGATCAGCCACGACACCAATGTGACCTCGATTCCCGAGATCACTGAGGGTCGCATGACCGACAACAAGACTGTCGAGAGTGTACATTACTACAACCTGATGGGTGTCGAGAGTGCTGAGCCGTTCCAGGGCATCAACATCGTCGTGACCCGTTACAGCGACGGCTCCTCGACGGCTGTCAAGGTGCTCAGGTGACCGTGAATTGACATGGCCCCTTCCCGCAAGGGGGGGGCTGTAACCCGATAAAGCAGGCCGCATTTCCTCATTGCAGGTGATGCGGCCTGTCATTGTAATCGTCATGTAATAAAAAACAAGAGAACATCACTCGGCGTTATGAAAAAATAGTCTTAATTTTGCGATGAGAAACCATTGCCCTGTCCCGCGGGCCCGATAGTGGTCTTGACTGGACGGGTCAATGGGCAAAAATGATTGTCCAACCATTAGAAATCATAATCAATGATGAGAAACCCGCTTAATGCCCTGTCGCGTGGGTTGGCCGCCGTAGCGGCACTTGCCGCCGTTGCCCTGGGCGGCAATGCCCAGTCGCTGCGCACGACCTACTTTATGGATGGTGTCCAGTATCGGCTCCAACTCAATCCGGCCCTGGCGCCCACCAGGGGCTTTGTCCACTTGCCGGCCATCAGCAACACGGGCGCCTCGTTGCGTTCCAACTCGCTCAATGTCGATGACGTCATCGACATCATGGAGAATAAGGAGGATGCCGACTACTACGTGTCCGACAAGTTCATGAACCGCCTGGATGCCGACAACCGTGCCCTGGCCAACGCCAATGCCGATGTCCTTGCTGCCGGATGGTGGCAGGGCCGCAACTTCTGGTCCTTCAATGTGGGCGTAAAGGTGGACGGCGGCATCTTGGTCCCGCGTGAACTCTTCTCGTTCATGCGCGACATGAAGGGCGTGCAGCCGGTGGACTATACCCATTACAGCCGCAATATCGGCAAGGAGGAACTCAACCTCAATGCCTATGCCGAGATCGGGCTGGGGTTCACCCGCCAGTTCAACGAGCGCCTGAGCGCTGGCGTGCGCGTCAAGGGCCTCGTGGGAATCGGCAATATCAACCTCAAGGTCAACAGCACGACGGTCAATCTCGCCCTCGACGGCATGAATCCCACTCTGGACTGGAGCCAGGCCACCGTGGAGGACTTCAGGGACGTGAGCGGCACGGCCTCGATCGATGTGGATGCCGAGATGCAGAGTTCATTTGAGGGCATGAAATTCCTGACCAACAGCGATGGCTACATCAACGACGTGGAGATGAAGGCCCGGGACATGAGCCCCTCGGGCTTTGGCGCCGCCATCGACCTGGGCGTGGCCTATCGAGTGGCCGACGCCGTTACCCTCTCGGCCGCCATCAACGACCTGGGCTTCATCAAGTGGAGCGAGGGCAGCACACAGGTGGCACGGGCCAACACCGAGGTCTTGAGTTATGACAGTTCACAGGGCGGTGATGCCGAGGCCATGTACAGGGCCATGAGCAAGATCGAGGCCTTGAACCCCGACATGATGCGCCTCACCCTCGACGATGCGGCCCGTAAATCGAGGCGCACCTCGCTGGCCTCGACGCTGGTACTGGGTGCCGATTACGCGTTTGCTGGCGACAAGTTGAGCGTGGGCGCCCTGTTCACCAACCACTTTGCCCGCATCCGCAATGAGGCGGAAGTCACCCTCTCGTTCAACTACAGGCCCAGCAGTCTGGTCAACCTGTCGGCCAGTTACTCGCCCATCATCAGCGGCGGGCAGTCAGTGGGTGTGGCCTTGAAATTGGGACCGATCTTCATTGGCACCGATTACCTCTATATGGGCAAGAAGGGTAAGTGCAGTAATGCGCTGGTGGGCATCTCGATCCCCCTGGGCGAGAAACCCGAGATCTGATTCTTAATAACTATTAGTGTCCGCTAAAAGTCAAAAAGCGATAAAGAACCCGTCCGCAATGC
>CAMKOE010000042.1 GCA_946414395.1 uncultured Porphyromonadaceae bacterium
TTGCCTATAGCGTGTCGATGCTCTTATCTTACTTTATCGGGCAGAAGTACTTCCCGATCCGCTACCCGCTGCGCGACATTGCCATCTATACCGTTGTGGCCGGTGTACTGTTTGCCGCCATGATGCTGCCAGTGGAGAACACGTGGCTCCGGTTGGCCTACCGCACCGTGCTGCTGTTGCTGTTTGTGGGCTTCATCTACCGCAAGGAACACCTGGGCCAGATGCTGGCCAAAGTTCCCGTCGTGGGACGCTTTTTCAAGTAACCGGTCGTTTCATGCAGTCCGAGGCTATACCTCGGAACACGGGGTCATCACCCCTCCCTGGTCATTATCTGGGCCGTTGCAGATCCCTATTGCGGTAATCGCCGGGGGTGACACCCTTCATGCGACGAAAGAAGCGGGCAAAGGTCGTCGAGTCGGCAAAATGCAACCGCTCGGCAATCTGCGCAACGCTCAATGTGGTGGCATTCAAGGGTCAGACACTGCGCATCGAGTGCAAACTCGTGGAGGACGACCGTCAGGAGGTCAAGAATGCCATGATGGAGAAGATGCCGAGCCTCAAGGCCAGCCTGGGTGAGAATGGTGAGAACGCAGTCATGCTGCGCGTTACCGACGCCACAGCCACCTTCTACAAGATCATGGAACCCGTTGAAACAGTAACCTTTTAAAAAACGTGAGTTCGACGGAAATAGTCAAAAGATAGTCAGTTGGTTATTGATTTCTCGGTCTAATTGTAGCATCGGTTTCTTGGGGAAGAATCGGTAAGCGGCGATTCCTGCCATAAGGTACCCAGAATTGTGGAACAATATCAGAATGGTCATCACCTCGTAGTCCGACATCTTGCCATCACGATGATACTCACGCTTTCTCTCAGGCTCGGCACCAGCTATGGCGCTTTTTGATACAATGCTGTCAAAAACTTTGCTGAAATCATCGCACATTGAAAATATTTCTATAATTTTGTCTTTAGGAAACATAGCGGTTGTTTTTTTGCACTACAATATTACTAAAAGTTCCGCTATATTCCTAATTTTCAATTAATTAAATTTCGTCGAACTCACGTTAAAAACATTCAAGGACAATGAAAGAGCAAGTATTACAAGTGATGCGCGAGGCCGGCAAGCCCATGTCGGCAGGCGACGTGACCAAGGCCCTCAATGCCGACCGCAAGGAAGTTGACAAGGCATTTGCCGAGTTGAAGAAAGAGGGCGCCATCGTTTCGCCCGTGCGCTGCAAGTGGGCTCCCGCCGAGTAATTAGTAAAGACTGGCTGCAAGATGTACTGGAAAAGCGTTTTTTTAGTACATTTGCAGCCAGTTGATTTACCATCACAAGTACCATCATAACCGCCACTATCGCTATCGGCCTGCTCATCCCGCTGCTGGGAACCATGCTCGGTTCGGCATTTGTCTTCTTCATGAAGGGGGACATGCCCGCCCGGGTGCAGAAGGCTTTGCTCGGCTTTGCTTCGGGTGTCATGGTTGCCGCATCGGTGTGGTCTTTGCTCATCCCTGCCATGGAGATGGGGACGGCCGGTGAGGGATGGCAATCGGTGATTCCAGCCGCAGTGGGGTTCCTGCTAGGCATCGGCTTCTTGCTGGCCCTTGACGAGTTGACACCGCACCTGCACCTGGGGTCCGATCGGCCCGAAGGCCCCCGCTCCAAACTCTCGCGCACTGCCATGCTGGCCATGGCTGTCACCATCCACAACCTGCCCGAGGGCATGGCCGTCGGTGTGGTGTTTGCCGGGGCCGAACATGGTGTAGCCGACATCTCACTGGCATCGGCAGTGGCGGTATCGCTGGGTATCGCCATCCAGAACATCCCCGAGGGCGCGATCATCTCGATGCCCATGAGGGCCGAGGGCAACTCCCGCTGGCGCGCCTTCTGGCTAAGCAGCCTCAGTGGTGCCGTCGAACCCATCGGCGGGCTGGCCATCATCCTGCTGGCCTCGTTGCTGACGCCCGTGCTGCCCTATCTGCTGGCCTTTGCCGCGGGTGCCATGTTCTATGTCGTTGTCGAGGAACTGATTCCCGAGGCATCGACAGGCCAGCACACCAACTTGAGCACCATCGGTTTTGCTATCGGTTTTGTGCTGATGATGGTACTCGACGTGGTCATGGGCTAGAAACAGTGTATTAATATAGAACAAACGATAAAAAATGGTCCATGCTCCCGACACGACCTGCCCCAGGACACCTGGGGATAAACAGGGGGGCCGATTTTATGGAGATTAAGGCAGTAAAAATGATTGACGGCGGTTTCATGAACCAGGCGTTCGCCTTTGGCGGCGAGGAAGGAAAGGACAAGTTTGACAAGCAGATCATCTATCGCAGCAGTCTGCAGAACTTCCTCATCGACACCGGCGACGAGGTTATCCTCGTTGACACGGGCTTCCAGAACGACTTCAAGGAGCCGGCCAAGAAACTAGGAGCACCGCTCTACATGGGCGAGAAGCACCACGACTACATGGCCGCCCTTCAGGATCTGGGCTACAACCCCGAGCAGGTGACCAAGATCCTGGTAACGCACAAGCACCCTGACCACTCGGCCGCCCTGCAGTATTTTCCCAACGCTAAAATTTACATCTCACCCGAGGATGCCGATGCCCTGAAACTCGATGGTCCCAACGTGGTGCGTGCCGAGTATGGCCAGCCCTACCACAACTTCCCCAACGCGATGCAGGTGGCCGACGGCATCTGGTTTATCGAAGCCAAGGGCCACACCTATGGCAACAGCATCATCATCGCTGAGGACGAGGGTCTCTACTACATGATGCACGGCGACGTGACCTACTGTGACGCCGCGCTCAAGGCCAACAAACTGTCGGTCGTGTTTGACGACATCAAGGCCGCCCGCGAGACGCTCGACCGCGTGCGTGAGTTTGTCCAGAATAATCCCACGGTCTATCTCTCGACCCACTGCCCCGAGGGTTATGAGAACCTGGAGATGAAACGCGTGATGAAACTGTAACCCCTGACTTCACTCCGAGAATACCAGAAAACCGCCCGACACTGAAGTCGAGCGGTTTTTCCATTGCTATTATGCGTGGTGTTATGGATCATTGGAGAAGTCTATTTCAACAATACGGTTGACATCAGCGATATTCACCTCACCGTCGCCATTGATGTCATGTTCTATCCGGATATGGTGAACGAACCGAACAGGATAGAACTCCAGGTTTCCTCGATAGACATTCAAGAAGCCTTCGGCAGACCAACGGTGACCCATATAAGGCTCATTATCCGAGATAATATAATCTATCACACTATTGATCTGGGCAAGCACAACTTGATTTTCATCGTAATCGCCGATAAACACTGTCACGGTATCGGCCCCAAACCGATCGTACACCGCCATTTCCCCTGTCTCGTCGGCAATGTATGGCATCTGGTCGTATTCATCAAGCCACACGTTGTCAAAGCCCACAAACCAGTTCACCATGTCATGAGACACTTCCTCAATGGGCATCTTCATGGGCTGGACCGGGCTGGTCACGTCGACCACCATCCACTCGCCGACAGGCTCCAACTGTATCCTCTCATTATAAATGACAATGCGGGCCACGCCGGTGATGAGACAGCCGTTATTGAAGGGTCCACCCACTCCGTCGCCATACAACAGGCCACCGACGCCGCAGGAGTCGGCCACATACAGATACCTGCCGTTTTGATAAATGGCCGTGAGCGGCGTTTCAAAGCGCACGAGCGTGCCCGCGGTCAGGCCCTCCAGGTCGCCTAGGCACTTGACAGGGGCCGGCTCTTGCTTCGGTTCATAGTCGAGCAGCAGCAACCCGCACGTGTCACGATAGACAGTCACGATCCCGGTGACGTCACAAGGGCCAATCAAGCCAGTGGCTTCGGGTAAAGTTATGCCCTGGGTGGTAAAGGGAATCTCATTGCCATCGGCATCGATGAGCACTTTTCTGGAAAAATCAATCATGACGTGCCTGATAATCACATAGTGTGCCCATGCGTCTGTACTCATCCCGCCGATAGTGATTTCTTCTGGGATGACGGTTTCATGACGGATAGCCGACTCAAAGCCCACGGGGTTCATTAACTCGGGCATGCCGCTCCATGTGGCCTTGGTACCACCCCAACCCGCCGGGATGATATCACCCGTGGTGTAGGTCTGTCCCGTGTTGCCATATGCCAGGCCGTGGCACCCATTCTCTTCCCTGAGGTAGAGGTAACGGTCTGCCTGGGCCAGCACTGTGACCTCGTGGTTAAAAGTGATGATGGTGCCATCCTGGACATCAAACAAGTCACACAACGTGAAGTCGTAGCCAGGAACAAGCGTTCCCACAGGCAACAACTGGTAGATGACCGAGTCGCGGCCATAGGAACCGACGATGCCGAGGATATCATAGTGCCTGGTCAAGTCATAGGGAACTGCCATGCCCATCGTGCCGAAATAGACTGCGCACGAGTTGCCCTGGGCGTCGGTGAGCGTGAAGTTGCGGCCGTCGTCGCATCGAAGGGCGGCATCCTTGATGAGCACATAGTGGGCAAACAGGTCGTGGCCCACCTGGTCGGCTGTAATCTCCTGGGGCGAAATGTCCACACGCCCGACCGCGGGTTCAAAGCCACCCACCACCTTCAACTCGGGCTCGCCGCTATAGGTCACCTTGGTAACAACAAATCCGGCGGGAATCACGTCACCTGTCAGATAGGTCTGTCCTGTATCACCATATATCAGCGCGCATCCGCTGTCATCCTTGACATACAAGTAGTATCTGTTTTGGGCCAGGACGATTACCGGGCCGGTAAAACGCACAGTGCTCTGGTCGGGCAATGCGGTGGCCGCCGCGATGTCCGGGACGTTTTCTAGAGACAGGAAGCGATAAGACTCCCACACCACAGGGCCCATTTCCCCATCCTTGACCGCCACGGCGTTGATAACGGCGTCGGAAGTCAAGGTGAAGGGCGCGGCATATACCGGCGACGATGCGGTGGGGTTTGACCCATCGACGGTATAATGGATCTGGGCGCCCTGGGTTGAGCATGTCATGGTCACCTCAACCGGGGCAAAGTAGGTGCCACCGGCAGGTGATATAACAGGCTTCATCGCAGTGTCATCAACGGTGACGACGATCTTGGTTGCTCGCACAGCGCTGATAGCCGTGAATTCAACACTGGTGGCCGCGCCTGTCCATATTCCCATTTTATCTTCACAGTAGTAAAAGTCCGAACTGGCTTTAAAACCGTCAGGGCCATAGGGGTCACCAGCCATTGCACTGCAATGGAACTCGATCTCGATGATGTTGCCGATTGCCGATGTGACAGTCGTCTCCGAGCCCTGGGCAAAACGGAACTGCGAGGAATTAAATGCCGGGCTGGTAGAGTAGATCTCCACCCCATCCTTGACGATTCTATTCTCATAACCGACAACGGCAGGTTGGCTACCAGTTTCCTCTCCAGGGATAAAAGTGATGACAACGGTGCCCCTCATGGACAACGCCATCATGCACATGAATAATAACGTATAATACTTTTTCATCGAAACAGAGTTATATAAATGAGTAAAAAAGGAAATTTCAGGGGACGTAATCCGACGAGACCTCTCAGGGCAGGCCTTGAACGACGGGGCATCAATACTATTTCATGCAGCCTGCCTGACGGCAGAGACCACATCGGCCATTCGGGGCCACTCCTAGCGAGGTGACACATTGTTTTAGAATTGTTTAGATTTTAACGCTACAAAGATACGATTTTTATTTCACGAGAGCAAAAAAATTGCCTTTTTTAATCACTCGGGCCAATATCGTAACAATTAGAGCGAGACGCCTCGACCCGAAATCACACAGAGTCCGCCTAGTGACGGAGCCGTGCTGGCTGAATAGTTAGCGGGCATCGACAAAAAAACAGGAGACCCACATGGTGGTGTGAGTCCCCTGCTGGATAGGTCAATCTTCAGCCTGTAGGGCCTGTGATTGTTTACTCAAAAATCTTATTCAGGACACGGTTGACGTCCGAGAGGTTGATTTCGCCATTGCCATCAACGTCACCATTCTCAAAGAAGTTGCCTGACAGGATAGCGTCAATAACCAGGTTCACGTCGGTGATATTGACCTCGCCATTCTTGTCAACGTCCTCGGGCAGATATGAGGGAATAATCTCGATGGGCATGATGGGATAGAGTTCGAGAGCGTCTTTGTAAACGGTCAGGAAGCCCTCAATGTAGTGAGTGTTGGTAAGATCCATGTCCTTCAAGACACCGAAGCGGTCGTACAGAATCATGCTGCCGGTCTCGTCCTCCATGATGTAACTGCCGTCGCTCTCGGTGATGGTAACATCCTCAAAGCCGAGGTACCAGTGAACCATATCCTTGGAAATTTCCTCGATGGGCAGTACAACAGGCTCGATAGCGTTGCCATGGCCAGCCTTCACAAAGGTCTCCTCAACAGGGGCTAACTGCTTGTTGCCGCTATAAAGCGTCCAACTTGCCACAGCATCATTGATGTAGTCACCATTGGTGAACTCCTTGTAGGCCACAGAGCCATAGGCCAGGCTGTAGGTACCCTCCTGGTCGATGACATACAGGTTGGGACCATTCTGGTAGATCGTGGTCAGCGGAGTAGTAAAGATACCCTTCCTGCCCTGATTCAGAGCATAGAGTTCGTTGATGCTGGCAACGGGAATGGGTTGAGGTTCAACACCACCGAGCACCTCGACGGGCAGAATCTGATAAACGACTTCACCCTGACCACCCCTCTGGTAGGCAGCGACGATACCGATCACATCATATTCCTGCTCAAGGTCATCGGGCAGGTCGATCTTGAAGGTGTTGTTAAACATGGGGCAAGACTCGCCATTGGCCTCGAGTGTACCATTGACCCTGTCCTGGGTAACAATCTTCACCCCGTTGAGGCGCACCAGATGGGCCCACAATGCGTCACCGACCTGAGCTGGGGTGATCACCTCGGGATTAACGTCCACATGGCCACTTGCGGGCATAAAGCCTGCCGGGCTCTTGAGTTCGGGCTTGCTGTTATAGGTAGCCTTGGTGCCTCTGAAACCGGCGGGGATGATGTCACCGCGGTTGTAGGTCTGAGCCACATCGCCATAGACAAGGCCGTAACCGGTCTCGTCCTTGCAATAGATGTTGATGCCGCTCTGCACAAGCACGGTAGAGGGATAGGTAAATACCACCGCGTCATTGTCCTGGGCGTTGAACATGTCACCCCAGCCAAAGGCCGATGCCTCGGCAAAGTTGTAGGCGGCGGTGGTCACCTTGCTCGTCTCGCCATCCAGAGCCGAGATAGCCTTGACGGTGGTATTCTCGCTCACGGTGAAGGGGGCGGTGAACTTGGTGGAGGCGGTGGTGGGATCCTGACCGTTGAGGGTGTAATAGATCTCGGCACCGCTGGTGGCGCAACTCATGGTCACCGTGATGGGGGCATAGTAGGTGCCACCAGCAGGTGAAATCGAGGGAGCCAGCAGGCCGCCAGCGTCAACGGTAACGACAATCTTGGAGGCTCGCACCTGGTTGGTCTCAGCCTTGAACTGAACGCTCGTGGCTGCACCTACCCAAGTGCCCACGTTACCCTCAAAGGAGTAACCAGCCTGGGGTGCAAAGCAACCGGGGCCATACTTGGTTTCACCACTGGCCGTGCAGGTAAACTCAATCTTGATGATAGTGCCGATTTCCGACGTGAAGGTGGTGGTAGAACCCTTGGCAAAGCGATACTGAGCAGCCTTGAGACCACCATTGTCGGTCGACACGGTGATGCCGTCCTTGCTCATCTGGTCGGCACCCTCGGCTGTTGGATTGTTACCAACGGTCTCACCGGGGATAAACGTGATCTCGGTCTGTCCCCAAACGGCTGTCGCCAGCAAGCACATGGTTAAAAACGTAAAGATTTTCCTCATTGCAATGAAAGTTATTAAATGGTTAATAATGATAAGTTCTAGATATAATTTGACAAAGGTACACTTTTTTTTCGACACGGCAATCCATCTTGACCATAATTTTTTTATTCACCTAAAAAACAAAAAGTTCGGCGCCATTTCAACTACTGTCAAAATTTATCCTTACCTTTGTGCGTGGGACACGGGGACGGTTCTTTTGTCCCAAAATGGCAAAATTTCATGATTATGAAACATCTTTCACTTCTTATTTGAACTTCCTAACACGGTCATTGACATCATCTTCAAGTAAAGACTTGCCCGATAGCGAAAAAATCATTATCTTTGCGCATCCGATTGACAATAATCATTTTATCAAAATAATAGCACAAAAATCAATATGGCAGAAGAAATCATCAACCAAGGTGAAGAAACCACCAACCAGCCGCAGCGCAAGGAGGTTTCCCCCGAGAAACTCAAGGCACTGCAAGTGGCAATGGACAAGATAGGCAAGACCTTCGGCAGCGGGTCAATCATGAAACTGGGCGACGACCACATCGAGGACATCGAGGTCATCCCCACCGGCTCCATCGGCCTTGACAACGCGCTGGGCGTGGGCGGTTATCCCCGCGGACGCATCATCGAGATTTATGGCCCCGAGTCGTCAGGCAAGACCACACTGGCCATTCACGCCATCGCCGAGGCTCAGAAGATGGGAGGCATCGCCGCCATCATCGACGCCGAGCACGCCTTTGACCGCTTCTATGCCGAGTCGCTGGGCGTTGACGTGAACAACCTGTGGATCAGCCAGCCCGACAACGGTGAACAGGCGCTGGAGATTGCCGACCAACTCATCCGCAGCAGTGCCATCGACATTATCGTCATCGACAGTGTTGCAGCCTTGACCCCCAAGGCCGAGATCGAGGGCGAGATGGGCGAGAGCAAGATGGGTCTGCAGGCCCGCCTGATGAGTCAGGCCCTGAGAAAACTGACAGCCACCATCAGCCGCACCAACACGTGCTGCATCTTCATCAACCAGTTGCGCGAGAAGTTGGGCGTGATGTTCGGCAATCCCGAGACCACGACCGGCGGTAACGCCTTGAAGTTCTATAGCAGCGTGCGCCTCGACATCCGCCGCATCGGCCAGATCAAGGATGGCGACCAGGTGACCGGCAACCTCACCCGCGTCAAGATCGTCAAGAACAAGGTGGCGCCCCCCTTCCGCAAGACCGAGTTTGAAATCCGCTTTGGCGAGGGCATCAGCAAGGTGGGCGAGATCATCGACCTGGGCGTCGAGTTTGGCATCGTCAAGAAGAGTGGCGCATGGTTCTCCTATGAGGGCACCAAACTGGGCCAGGGACGCGACGCCGCCAAGCAGATGGTAGCCGATAACCCCGAACTGGCCGAGGAACTCGAGACCAAGATCAAAGAGGCCATGAAGGCCAAGTAGGTCTCACCTTACCAGGGTCACAGGCGATGATGATGTAGATGTTAGCCCCTAACCCTGCGGGGCTAATGCGAATTTCACGAATTAGTTTTAAATACTTCTAGTAAAATACGTTTTCTTAGTGAAATTAGCATTAAAATCAATGATGGGCCGACTGCTATATCGTCCCTAGACAAGAAAAGCAAGAAGGACAGTCTCACATTGTGTTGTCATCACAATATTGACTGCCCTTCTTGTTTTCAAGAAAAACCTGTCCTGGATAGATTTAGTCGATGTTGAAACTGTTTTTCAGTTTATCGACCATGTCGAGTTTTTCCCAGGGGAAGAGTTCCACCTCGACCTCACAGGTCTCGTTGTAGAGCGACTCAAACTTCTTGACCACCTTCTCGCACTTGCGGCCCATGTGGCCATAGGCGGCAGCCTCGGTATAGATGGGGCGCAAGAGGTTCAGGCGCTCGATGATGGCCCTGGGGCGCATGTCAAACTCGTCCATGCCCTCGAGAACCGCGGCAATCTCGGGGTCGCTCATGGCCACGTGGCTGGTGCCATAGGTGTTGATGTAGAAACTCACCGGTTTGGCACGACCGATGGCATAGGCCACCTCGACAAGCACCTCGTCGGCAATGCCGGCAGCCACGACGTTCTTGGCGATGTGACGGCAAGCATAGGCGGCGCTGCGGTCCACCTTGCTGGGATCTTTACCCGAGAAGGCGCCGCCGCCGTGGGCTCCGCGCCCGCCGTAGGTATCCACGATGATCTTGCGGCCCGTGAGGCCCGTGTCGCCGTGGGGGCCACCGATGACAAACTTGCCCGTGGGATTGACATAGACCTCGGTCTTGCCCGGCTCATACATGGCCCTGATATCCTCGCCATAATGGGCCAGGGTCCTCGGAATGAGTATCTTGCACACATCATCCTTGATGCGGGGCTGGTCCACGTCATCATCATGCTGGGTGCTGACAACGATGGTGTGGATGCGCACTGGACGGTGCGTCTCGCCGTCATACTCGACGGTCACCTGGGCCTTGCTGTCGGGGCGCAGGTAGGGCATCAATTCCAAGTGGTTGTGACGGATGTCGGCCAGTTCACGCATCAGCGCGTGGGCCAGATCGAGCGTCAACGGCATCAGGTCGGGGGTCTCGTTGCACGCATAGCCGAACATCATGCCCTGATCGCCGGCGCCCTGGTCCTGATCGTTGTCCTGGGCACGGTTCACGCCCTGGGCGATGTCACCGCTCTGCTCGTGCACACTGTTGAGGATGCCGCACGAGTTGGCGTCAAACTGGTATTCACTCTTGGTATAGCCAATCTTCTCAATCATCTCGCGCGCGGTGCGCTGCAAGTCGATGTAAACGTTGGTGGTCACTTCCCCGGCAATGATGACCTGGCCCGTGGTCACGAGTGTCTCGCAGGCCACATGAGCCTGAGGGTCAAAAGCCAGAAACTTGTCGAGGATGGCGTCGCTGATCTGGTCAGCGACTTTGTCGGGGTGTCCTTCGGACACGCTCTCGGACGTGAATAGATAATTCTTACTGTTCATTGCTACAAAAATTTTAAAATCCTTGTGGAACATGAACGCTAAAAGAAAATCAATAAAAATCGTTGATTATTGCATTTTAGCATTTTTTCAAGTGGTTGCAAGCAGCCCAAATTCCACTGTTTGTAATACGTTGTGATAAAATGTGGCCGCAAAGGTACAACAAAAAAAATGACAGCGCAACAATTTGGGCCGCCATTTTTCATTTCCCGTTTTTTTCAAGCCATGCCTAGAAGCGGTAGTGGATGCCAGCCGAGACGACAAACTGGTTGGATATCCCGTGCATGAACTGGTACTTACCCTCGGCCATGATGAGCCAGTGCTTGTTGATGAGGCATTCCGCTCCAGCCCCCAGATTGATGCCCAATTTGTACTTATTCTTCTTGTCCATCCTCAAGTAAGCGCTGTTCTCGTCATAATCACCGTGGGAATGCCACATGGTCACCGAAATTCCCGACGAGGGGAACAGCCGCAACCGCTGGCCCACCTCCAGGAGGTAATTGCTCTCGTAATTGAAGGCGTAGCAACTCAAGCCGTCCTTCTTGGGATAGTACTCCAGCGACATCACCCGTCGCTTGTTGTAGGACGTGTAGCCCTTGAAACTGATGCCCACACCGTCCATGCCGGTCTTGAAGCCGCGGGTGTAGTAACTGCCCACGTTCATCTCACCGTACTCGGCACGGGCAGCCAGCGCCGTCACTACCATCACCAGTATATATAATATTGTTCTTCTCATTGCCGATTATTATGCTGCCTCAATATTAACACACACATGATTCATATCTTCAACAACACGATGATGCCGGCGGCCAGGAAGGCAAGCGCCTCCAGCGTATTGACAACCGTCTTGACAACTTCGGTCCGCTTGGCATGCTTGTCCTCGCCGACAATGACCGCCTGGTAGTCTCCCTGCTGCAAGGCCTGGTCAAGCACCGGCATGAGCGTCTCGGGCCGCTCAAAGAAGGCCTTGCTGTCAAAGTCCGGTCCATTCACTGTCTCGATGATGGAGGGGAAATGCTTGAAAATGCGTTTCATCTGGTATTTCATGCCAGACTTGCTTGGGGACCAACTCAACAGCCAGTAGGGCATGGCCACGGCATTGCCCTTGACCTGGTAATAATACTCCCGGGTATCAAAGGGGACCACGTGGACGTGGGTGCGCCACGAGCCGGCAGGATTGGCCTTAGTCGGCCCGCTATAGGACTGGGTCTCATAGGTGTAATAGTCGGTTGCGGGCGACGTGTAGCCAGTCACGAGATCGGAGTCATAGACCTTGGTGAGCAGCCTCAACCGTGCCCGCTTGTCATTGTTTATCTCATCGATGACCGTCACGGGGATGTACTCGACCGCGGCTGTGTCGCCCTCGTTGACAAACCTTACCGAGCGGACGTCCTTGAGGCGGATTACCCTGGGGTTAAGGCCGTTCCTGTAGAGCCGCAGTTTGTCCCCCTTGATGTCGCTCACCAGGTAGCCATCAACGACCGTGCTGTCGTTCATGGTGATGAGCACATGATCGCGCTGACGCCTGTTTTTCTTCATCTTCTTGGGCTTCTGGGTCTTGTCGCCGGTGACAGTGAGGTCATTGAGGGCAAAGTTGTCAAGTTCCATCCTGATGGTGCCGGCATTGTCGGTCTCGCAGCGCCGTCGCGACGGCTTGTAGCCCACATAGGTCACGCGCACAATGGCCGGCTGGGGCTCATAGGGGATGACAAAGCGGCCGCTCGCCGTGGTCACGCCGCCGCCCACCATCGACGAGTCGACGGGACTGAGGAGTGACACGTTGGCATACTCCAGCGGCTGCCCGTTCTCATCCACGACGATGCCCTTGAGACGGGCAGGATGGCGCTGGACACATTCCACATAGATGGCGCTGTCGCCCTCGATGGTCACGCTGATGGGATAGTGACCGATCATCTGGCGGATGGCCTCGGGGACGGTCTGCTTCTTGATGCGGGCAGTGACGCGGAAGTCCTCCAACTCATCATACATGAAGTTGATCACATACTGCCCCTTGCACTCCTTGCCCAACTGCTTGAGCGCCTCGGCTATCGACACGTCATTGTAGCGATGAGACACCCGCTTGTCACCCCCGGCGAGCGTGGCCAGCGGCAACAGCCAACACAGAACGATAACTGCCCACCTTGTCATGACCGCTTCACAATCAACTGGTTTCCCGCCTGCTCGATATTCACTCTCCTGAAGTGGTTCAGGCCGTCGATGGCCGACGCCAGGTCCACCTCGGGGTCCCACTCGTAGTGAAAGCGCAACTGGCTCACATCATGATCCTTAAACACGACCTCGACATGATAATAGGCCGCCATCCTATCCAGTATTTCTCCCAATGGCACGTTATCAAAGTTCACGGGCGCGGCCACCGCGGGAGTCGCCACCGTCACGGCCACCGTGTCGATTGCCAGCGGCGCCGTCACCTCGGTCGCCGGCTCCTGGACCTGTTTCCGCTGCAGGATGCCGTGAACCGCCGCCACGGCGATGCCCGAGACAAACAGGACGCCGATGACTGCTGCCGCGATCTTGTACCAGGGTATCAGTCGCCGAGTCAGGGCCGTTAGATGGCGTTGTTCAAACGCCTTCCACGCCTGGTCGACGTCCACGTCCAGTTCGGCCTCACGACGCGCTTGGCTGGCATCCCTGGCAAGAGTCATCAGCCGGTAGGCCTCACGCGTCTGGTCATCGGCATTGATGATGTCCCTTATTTCCTGCTCGCTATAGGATGCGGGATTGTCCAGCATCTCGAGCAGGCGTTCGATATTACTTGTGTTCTGTCCCATAGTCACGTCACTTCTTAATAAATTGCACTTTGATTTGTTCCAGGCACTGGATGAAGTGCTTGTACACAGTGTTGATATTCATATCCAGCCTCTCGGCAATCGCCTTGAAGGTCAACCCCTCGTCGATGCGCAGGTTGAAGACGCTCTTGTGCGGCTCGGTCAAGTACCGGTCCACATAGTCGCGTATCTGTTCCAGTTCCACCAGCGGCTCGTCATCATCGGCCATCCCCACCTCGGCGACACGCTGCAGGTCACCGATGCGCTCTCGCAGTTCCATGCGCTTGATGCGCTTGATGCAGCCATATCGCACCGAACTCATCAAGTAGGCCTCGGTTTTATCCTCTTGTACCTTGAAATCCATCTCCAACAGGCGCACAAACACCTCTTGGACCACATCATCGGCATCGGCGTCGCCACGCAGCAGTGTCCGCGCCATTTTCAGCATCTTGCCGTAATGTCGCTTGAACAGTTGCTCGAGTATCTCTTTGTCCATCATCGTCGGTTTTTCGTTTTCTGTCCCCGGGTAGCCAGGGCTCTCTATCACCTATGAGAAAGCAAGGGGCCTTTTTTTTACCGATAACGCGATTATTTTTGCAAAAATAGCAAAAACTAAAAACATGAAACCAAAAACTAGTAACTAAGAACTATTTTTACTACCTTTGCATTCCGATTGAACGACACTAACAATGATAGAGGCTCGTAACATAGTCAAGCGATATGGCGACCTGGAGGTGCTCAGGGGTGTTGACCTCGACATCGCCCAGGGCGAGATTGTCTCGATTGTGGGGCCCAGCGGTGCCGGCAAGACGACCTTGCTGCAGATTATCGGCACCCTGGACACGCCGCAACAGGGCGAGGTGCGCTATGAGGGCACCAACGTGCTCACGCTCAAGGACCGCGAACTGGCACACTTCCGCAACCGCAACATCGGCTTTGTGTTCCAGTTCCACCAGTTGCTGCCCGAGTTCACGATGCTCGAGAATGTCGCCATCCCGGCGTTGCTGGGCGGGGACAACCAGGCTAGTGCCTATGAGCGTGCACGCCGCCTGCTGGAGCGCATGCACCTGGCCGACAGGCTCACCCACAAGCCGTCACAACTCTCGGGCGGCGAGTGCCAGCGCGTGGCCGTGGCACGTGCCCTGATCAACAGTCCCAAGGTCATCCTTGCCGATGAGCCCTCGGGCAGCCTCGACAGCCACAACAAGGAGGAACTGCACCGGCTCTTCTTTGAACTGCGCGACGAGTTGGGACAGACCTTTATCATCGTCACCCACGACGAGGGCCTGGCCTCGCAAGCCGACCGCACGCTCCACATGCGCGACGGCCTCATCGTTGACCAAACCACCCGCAACACCGCGCCATTGTCATGATGATGAAAGTCTTGAGACATCTGCCCCTGTTGCTGCTGGCCGCCCTGACGGCGCTTGCTTCCTGTGACCGGCAGGAGGACATCGACCACGCCTACACCGACTACCGCTATGACATCGTCACCTACCTGGGCGAGAATGGCCAGGGAGCGGTGTTTGAGTACCTGGGGCACGGCGACTCGGCCAGCGTGACGCTGCAGTCGCGCGTCAGCGTGAGTGAAGTGAAGACGGGCCAGCGCGTGATGCTGCGATATGACTTTGACGATGCCTCGGCTGCAAGCAAGAGGGATATCACCGTGTATGGCTGCAACGGCATCATCAGCGACTCGTTAAGGCAAGCCGCGGCGCCCCGCGACAGCCTGCCTCACGCCCCCATCAAGTTGCGGAGCCTGTGGCGCACCGGCGAGTTCATCAACCTGCACTGCCAGGTGGAGTACACCGGCAAGACACGCTCGTTCATGCTCGTGGCCGACCAGGCCACACTGGCCAGCGACACGGTGGACTGCTACCTGGTGCACGACCTGATGGGAGTGCAGGGCACCTTCTGGCGAGAGTGTTACGCGTCGTTCAACGTGGGCGCCCTGTGGAAGCGGCAGTCGTTCCATTGCATGCGGCTGCACGTCGTCGACATGACGTTCCCCAGCACCGAGTACTACATTTTTACTAAATAATCATTATTTTATTAAACACATTCATAATTTTATTATTATGGCAAACGAAAATCAGAATCAAAACCAGAACCAGATTAAGATTGAAATTCCCAAGGAAGAGTTGCAGGGCCGCTATGCCAACATGGCAATGATTGCCCATGGTCCCAACGACTTCTTCATCGATATGATCCTGCGCGGCCCCAACATGCCCCAGGCACGCGTGCAGAGCCGCATCATCATGGCGCCCCAGCATGCCAAGGAGTTGATGCTCGCCCTTCAGGACAACATCCGCCGCTATGAGCAGAACTTCGGCGAGATCAAGATCATGCGTCCCGCCGGCGCCCCCGCCAACGGCAACATCATGGACTTCCCCCTGCCCAAGGGACAAGCCTGATCAGTTTTATAGTTAGAAGTTAGGAGTTAGAAGTCAGGAGTTTTCCAGG
This sequence comes from uncultured Porphyromonadaceae bacterium, assembly GCA_946414395.1. Taxonomy (GTDB): domain Bacteria; phylum Bacteroidota; class Bacteroidia; order Bacteroidales; family Muribaculaceae; genus Sodaliphilus. The sequence continues at coordinate 16,082 of CAMKOE010000042.1, forward strand.
CTATACATTCTATACTTAAAACTTAAAACTAAAAACTTAAAACTAAGAAGAATGGAACATCCCTTGTTCATCTACAACACCCTCACCCGCCGCAAGGAGCAATTCAAGCCATTGAATGAGCCGATGGTGGGCATGTACGTCTGTGGCCCGACGGTCTATGGCGACCCCCACCTGGGGCACACCCGCCCGGCTATCACCTTTGACGTGCTGTTCCGTTACCTGCAACAGTTGGGTTACAAGGTGCGGTATGTGCGCAACATCACCGATGTGGGGCACCTCGAGCACGACGCCGACGAGGGTGAGGACAAGATTGCCAAGAAGGCACGCCTCGAGCAACTCGAGCCCATGGAAGTGGCGCAGTATTACACCAACCGCTACCATGCCGCCATGCAGGCGCTCAACGTGCTGCCTCCCAGCATCGAGCCCCATGCCACGGGACACATCATCGAGCAGGAGGAACTGGTCAAGCAGATCATGAACAACGGCTATGCCTATGAGAGCAACGGCAGCATCTACTTTGACACCGAGGCCTACAACCGTGACCACCGCTACGGCGTGCTGTCGGGACGCAACCTCGATGACATCCTCAATGCCAGCCGCGAACTCGAAGGCGTCGGCGAGAAGCGCAACCAGGCCGACTTCGCCCTGTGGAAAAAAGCCCAACCCGAGCACATCATGCGCTGGCCATCGCCCTGGAGCGACGGTTTCCCCGGGTGGCACTGCGAGTGCACCGCCATGGGACGCAAGTACCTGGGCAACCACTTTGACATCCACGGCGGCGGCATGGACCTCGTGTTCCCGCACCACGAGTGCGAGATCGCACAGGCCGTGGCCAGCCAGGGTGACGAGATGGTTCACTACTGGATGCACAACAACATGATCACCATCAACGGGCAGAAGATGGGTAAGTCGC
>CAMKOE010000043.1 GCA_946414395.1 uncultured Porphyromonadaceae bacterium
TGGTTGTCAAGAACACCCTGCTGAAGAAGGCCATGGATGCTTGTGACATCGACTACAGTGGCCTCTATGATGCTCTGGCCGGCCCCACCACCCTGTTGCTGAGCGACACGGGTAACGCGCCTGCTAAACTGATCAAGGATTTCCGCGGTAAGAAGGAGACCATTCCCGCATTCAAGGCTGCTTATGTTGAGGAGACCGTCTATATCGGCGAGCAGAACCTCGACGCCCTGGTAGCCATCAAGAGCAAGAACGAACTCATTGCCGATGTTGTCGCATTGCTGCAATCGCCGGCCAAGAACGTTATCAGTGCTCTCCAGTCGGGTGGCAACAAACTCCACGGAGTCCTGGAAACCTTATCCAAAAAAGAAAATTAATCAAAACAAAACAAAAACCAATTTTAAATCCATACTACTATGGCAGATTTGAAAGCATTTGCAGAACAGTTAGTCAACCTTACCGTTAAGGAAGTTAACGAGCTCGCTCAGATTTTGAAAGATGAATATGGCATCGAGCCCGCCGCTGCAGCCGTTGCAGTTGCCGCTGGTCCCGCCGCTGGTGCAGCCGCCGAGGCTGAGGAGAAGACCTCTTTTGACGTTGTCCTCAAGGCCGCTGGTGCACAGAAACTTCAGGTGATCAAGAAGGTGAAGGAACTCCTGAGCCTCGGTCTGAAGGATGCTAAGGACATGGTTGACAAGGCTCCCGCTACCCTCAAGGAGGGCGCAAGCAAGGACGAGGCTGACGCTCTCAAGGCTGAACTCGAAGGCCTGGGCGCTGAGGTTGAACTGAAATAATAGCACCTGTAACGGGTGTTTGGGTTAAGAATCCCCAACATGAGTGGGTTCTTAACCTTTTTGTGTCAATTTTGACCTGCACAACATGATTCATCACGGACTTGCCGCGCCGTGGCACCGCCGACAGGCGCGGCAAGACTCCCGATGAATATTGATCCTCAAGTGTTTGCGCCTGCTTTATCGTGATGCCGATCGATGACGGCTGCAGGGCGCAGAACTGACAAGTATTCCGTTATAAACAATCTCATTAGAGTTCACAAAACTTATTGTCAATGTCAGTTTCAAAAAAAGAACGTGTCAATTTCGCGCGAGTAAGAAATCCCCATCCCTATCCCGATTTCCTCGATGTGCAGTTACAGTCATTCCGTGATTTCCTGCAACTGGATACACCGACTGAGAAGAGAAAAAACGAGGGACTCTATAAAGTTTTTGCCGAGAATTTTCCCATTGAGGACACGCGCAATAACTTCAAGTTGGAATTCCTTGATTACTACATCGACCCGCCGCGTTACACCATCGATGAGTGTTTGGACATCGGCCTGACCTATAGTGTTCCCTTGAAGGCCAAACTCAAACTGTATTGCACCGACCCTGACCACAACTTCCCTACCGAGATTCAGGACGTATATCTGGGCTCAATCCCCTACATGACCGATAAGGGCACCTTTGTCATCAATGGTGCCGAGCGCGTCGTTGTATCTCAACTTCACCGTTCGCCGGGCGTCTTCTTCGGACAGAGCCTGCACGCCAACGGCACTAAGTTGTACTCGGCACGCATCATCCCCTTCCGCGGTTCATGGATCGAGTTTGCTACCGACATCAACAACGTGATGTATGCTTACATCGATCGTAAGAAGAAATTACCGGTGACCACGCTGTTGCGTGCCATCGGCCTTGAGACCGACAATGACATCATCCAGGAGTTCGGACTGGCCGAGGAAATCAAGGTCAACAAGACCAACCTCAAGAAGGCCGTGGGCCGCAAGTTGGCCGCACGCGTGCTGCGCTCGTGGAGTGAGGACTTTGTCGATGAGGATACCGGTGAGGTGGTAAGCATCGAGCGTAACGATGTTATCATCGACCGCGACACTGAACTGCAGGAGGAGAACATTACCGAGATCCTCGAGTCGGGTGTCGCTACTATCTTGTTGCACCGCGAGGATGTGAATACCGGTGACTATCAGATTATCTTCAATACTCTGAACAAGGATACCTGTAACAGTGGCAAGGAAGCCGTCAACTTCATCTACCGCCAGTTGCGCAACGCCGAGCCGCCCGATGACAATAGCGCCCGCGAGGTGATCACCAACCTCTTCTTCAGCGAGAAGCGCTATGACCTGGGCGAGGTGGGACGTTTCCGCATCAACGCGAAGTTGGGTCTGTCGACCGACCCCGATAAGCGCGTCTTGACCAAGGAGGACATCATCGAGATCATCAAGTACCTCATCGGCTTGATCAACAGCAAGCAGGACGTCGATGATATCGACCACCTGAGCAACCGTCGCGTGCGCACCGTCGGTGAGCAGTTGTACAACCAGTTCGGTGTGGGTCTGGCCCGCATGGCCCGTACCATCCGCGAGCGCATGAACGTGCGCGACACCGAGCAGTTCGCTCCCATCGACCTGATCAACGCCAAGACCATCTCGAGCGTGATCAACACCTTCTTTGGCACCAATGCCCTGTCACAGTTCATGGACCAGACCAACCCTCTGGCCGAGATCACCCACAAGCGCCGCATGAGCGCCCTGGGTCCTGGCGGTCTGTCGCGTGAGCGTGCCGGCTTTGAGGTGCGTGACGTTCACTACACCCACTACGGCCGCTTGTGCCCCATCGAGACCCCTGAGGGTCCCAATATCGGTCTGATCTCATCATTGTGCGTGTATGCCAAGATCAACAACCTTGGTTTCATCGAGACTCCCTACCGCAAGGTGGAGAACAGCAAGGTTGACCTGAATAATGATAACATCATCTACTTGACCGCCGAGGAAGAAGAAGACCGCATCATCGCCCAGGGTAATGCACCCCTGAACGAGGACGGTACCTTCATCAGGGACCGTGTCAAGGCCCGCAAGAACGCCGACTTCCCCGTGGTTGCCCCCGAGGAGGTGGAACTCATGGATGTGTCGCCGCAACAGATCGCCTCGATCGCTGCCGCCCTCATCCCGTTCCTCGAGCACGACGATGCTAACCGCGCCCTGATGGGTGCCAACATGATGCGTCAGGCTGTGCCTCTGCTGCGCAGCGACGCCCCCATCGTGGGCACCGGCATCGAGCAGCGCATGGCCTATGACAGCCGCACCCAGTTGCAGGCCGAGGGCGATGGCGTTGTCGAGTTTGTTGACGCCAGCGTGATCCGCATCCGCTATGACCGCACCGAGGACGAGGAGTTCGTCTCCTTTGACAGCGCTGTCAAGGAGTACAAGTTGCCCAAGTTCCGCAAGACCAACCAGAGCACCACGATCGACTTGCGTCCCATCTGTGACGCCGGTGACCGCGTCACCAAGGGCCAGATCCTGACCGAGGGTTACTCAACCCAGGACGGTGAACTCGCGCTGGGCCGCAACTTGAAGGTGGCCTACATGCCTTGGAAGGGTTACAACTATGAGGACGCTATCGTGATCAACGAGCGCCTCGTGCGTGAAGATATCCTCACCAGTGTCCACGTGGACGAGTACACCCTGGAGGTGCGCGAGACCAAGCGTGGCATGGAGGAACTCACCAACGACATCCCCAACGTCAGCGAGGACGCTACCAAGGACCTCGACGAGCGCGGTATCATCCGCGTGGGTGCCCATGTCATCCCCGGTGATATCCTGATCGGTAAGATCACTCCCAAGGGTGAGAGCGATCCCACTCCCGAGGAGAAGTTGCTCCGCGCCATCTTCGGCGACAAGGCCGGTGATGTCAAGGACGCATCGTTGAAGGCCAATCCCTCGCTCAAGGGCGTTGTCATCGGCACCCGCCTGTTTGCCCGTGCCGTCAAGAAGCGCACCCGTGGCGTGGATCCCGAAATCGAGGCTCTGGACAATGAGTATAATGCACGCCAAGAGGAACTGCGCGGCATCCTCATCGAGAAACTCAACACCCTCACCGAGGGCCGCATCTCGCAGGGCGTCAAGAACTATATGGACGAGGAAATCGTGCCCAAGGGCGAGAAATTCACCCGCGAACTCATCATGGGCATCGAGAACTTCGACAGCATCAACCTGAGCCGCTGGACTGCCGACACCCACCGCAACGAACTCATCCGTGCCACTGTGATGAACTACCTGCACAAGAGCAAGGCCTATGAGGCCGAACTCAAGCGCAAGAAACTCGACATCAGCATCGGTGACGAACTGCCCTCGGGTATCATGCAGTTGGCCAAGGTCTATATCGCCAAGAAGCGCAAGATCAGCGTCGGCGATAAGATGGCAGGTCGCCACGGTAACAAGGGTATCGTCTCGCGCGTCGTGCGTCAAGAGGATATGCCCTTCCTGGCCGATGGTACTCCTGTTGACCTGGTTCTTAACCCGCTGGGCGTGCCCTCGCGTATGAACCTCGGTCAGATTTTCGAGGCTGTCCTCGGTTGGGCCGGCAAGGAACTCGACGTGAAGTTCGCTACCCCCATCTTTGACGGTTGCAGCCTGGATGACCTCAACGCCTGGACCGACAAGGCCGGTCTGCCGCGTGCCGGTACGACCCAGTTGTATGACGGCGCCACTGGCGAGCCCTTCGACCAGAAGGCTACCGTGGGCGTGACCTACTTCCTCAAACTCGGTCACATGGTTGAGGACAAGATGCATGCCCGTTCAATCGGCCCGTACAGCCTCATCACCCAGCAGCCCCTTGGCGGTAAAGCCCAGTTTGGTGGTCAGCGCTTTGGTGAGATGGAGGTTTGGGCACTGGAGGCCTTTGGCGCCAGCCATGTGCTTCAGGAGATCCTCACCGTCAAGAGTGACGATGTCGTGGGCCGCAGCAAGGCCTATGAGGCCATCGTCAAGGGTGATCCCATGCCGACTCCCGGTATTCCCGAGTCGCTCAACGTGCTCCTGCACGAGTTGCGTGGTTTGTGTCTGAATGTGAAACTGGATTAATAACGCTTACTAGAGTATGGCTTTCAAGAAAGATTCTAAAATCAAGAATAATTTCACCAAGATTTCGATTAGTCTGGCTTCGCCCGACGAGATTCTGGAGAATTCACATGGTGAGGTCCTCAAGCCCGAGACCATCAACTACCGCACCTACAAGCCCGAGCGTGACGGCTTGTTCTGCGAGCGCATCTTTGGCCCCGTCAAGGACTATGAGTGCCATTGCGGTAAGTATAAGCGTATCCGTTACAAGGGTATCGTCTGTGACCACTGCGGTGTCGAGGTGACCGAGAAGAAGGTGCGCCGTGAACGCAGCGGCCACATCGAACTCGTTGTGCCCGTGGCTCACATCTGGTACTTCCGTTCGTTGCCCAACAAGATCGGTTATCTGCTGGGTATTCCCACCAAGAAACTCGACATGATCATCTATTACGAGCGTTATGTCGTGATCAATCCCGCTGGTGTGAGGTACGAGAACGGTACCGAGAGCGTCGAGTTGCAGAAGTATGACCTCCTCACCGAGGACGAGTACGTCGCCATCATGGAGAAACTTCCCAAGGACAACCAGTCTCTGGATAACGACAACCCCGACAAGTTCATCGCCAAGATGGGTGCCGAGGCTATCTATGACCTGCTGGCCGAACTTGACCTTGACTCGCTGGCCAACACCCTGCGCGACCGTGCCTACAAGGAGAACTCGCAGCAGCGCAAGACCGAGGCCCTCAAGCGCCTGCAGGTAGTGGAGTCCTTCCGCGCCAGCAAGGGCGTGAACCGCCCCGAGTGGATGATCCTCAAGGTGATTCCCGTCATTCCGCCCGAACTGCGACCCCTCATTCCGCTCGATGGTGGACGCTTTGCCACCAGCGACGTCAATGACCTGTACCGTCGCGTCATCATCCGCAATACCCGCCTGAAACGACTCATCGAGATCAAGGCTCCCGAGGTCATCATGCGCAACGAGAAGCGCATGCTGCAGGAGGCCGTGGACTCGCTGCTTGACAACTCGCGCAAGTCGAGCGCCGTCAAGAGCGACGCCAACCGTCCCCTCAAGTCCTTGAGCGACAGCCTCAAGGGTAAGCAGGGCCGCTTCCGTCAGAACCTGCTCGGTAAACGTGTGGACTACTCGGCCCGCTCGGTTATCGTTGTCGGTCCTGAACTCAAGATGGGCGAGTGCGGTATCCCCAAGGATATGGCCGCCGAACTCTACAAGCCCTTTGTTATCCGCAAACTCATCGAGCGCGGCATCGTCAAGACGGTGAAGAGCGCCAAGAAGATTGTGGACCGCAAGGAGCCCGTCGTGTGGGACATTCTCGAGAACGTGATGAAGGGTCATCCCGTGCTCCTGAACCGTGCCCCGACACTGCACCGCCTGGGTATCCAGGCCTTCCAGCCCAAGATGATCGAGGGTAAGGCTATCCAACTGCACCCGCTGGCATGTACGGCATTCAACGCCGACTTTGACGGCGACCAGATGGCAGTTCACTTGCCCCTGGGCAACGAGGCTGTTGTTGAGGCCCAGATGCTGATGCTCGAGCCCCACAACATCTTGAATCCCGCTAACGGCGACCCCGTTACCGTTCCCTCACAGGACATGGTACTCGGTCTCTATTATATCACCAAACTGCGCAAGGGCGACAAGGGTGAAGGTCTCAAGTTCTACGGCCCCGAGGAGGCGCTCATCGCCTACAACGAGGGCAAGGTGGACATGCATGCCATCATCAGTGTCATGGCCGATGTTGTCAACGAGAACGGCGAGCACGAGCAGAAACTCATCGAGGAAACCTCGGTTGGCCGCATCATCTTCAACAACACCGTCCCCTACGAGATTGGTTATATCAACGAGTTGATTTCCAAGAAATCGCTGCGCAATATCATCACCCGCGTCATCCGCAGTTGCGGTGTGCCCCGTTCGGCACAGTTCCTTGACGATGTCAAGAACATGGGTTACTACATGGCATTCAAGGGTGGCTTGTCGTTCAACCTGAACGACGTGCTCATCCCCGACAGGAAGGCCGAGATTATCGCCGAGGGTGATGCCAAGGCCGAGCAGATCAAGATGGACTATGACATGGGTGCTATCACCGACAACGAGCGTTACAACCAGGTGATTGACATCTGGACCAACGTCAATACCGAACTCACCAACGAGTTGATGAAGCAGATCACTGCCGACAAGCAGGGCTTCAACTCGGTATTCATGATGCTTGACTCGGGTGCCCGTGGTTCTAAGGACCAGATTCGACAACTTTCGGGTATGCGTGGTCTGATGGCCAAGCCCCAGAAGTCAGGTGTCGAGGGAGGTCACCAGATTATCGAGAACCCGATTCTCGCCAACTTCAAGGAAGGTCTGTCAGTGCTCGAGTACTTCATCTCGACCCACGGTGCCCGCAAGGGTCTTGCCGATACCGCCTTGAAGACCGCCGACGCCGGTTACCTGACCCGTCGTCTCGTTGACGTCGCCCACGACGTGATCATCAACGAGGAGGATTGTGGCACGCTGCGCGGACTCGTTTGCCGCGAGGTGCGTCAGGGCGATCGCGTTGTCGCCACGCTGGGCGAGCGCATCCTGGGCCGTGTTTCGGTTCACGATGTTGTTGACCCCACCACGGGCGAGATCATCGTCAAGAGCGGTGAGGAAATCACCGATGCCGCTGCCAAGCGCATCGACGCTTCACCCATCGAGTCGGTCGAGATCCGCTCCGTCCTCACCTGTGAGGCTAAGCGTGGTGTGTGCGCCAAGTGCTATGGCCGCAACCTGGCATCCCACCGCATGGTGCAGCGCGGCGAGGCTGTCGGCGTGATTGCCGCCCAGTCTATCGGTGAGCCTGGTACACAGTTGACCCTGCGTACCTTCCACGCCGGTGGTGTGGCAAGCAACGCTTCGGCTGTATCCAACATCACGACCAAGTATAACGGCCGCATCGATATTGAAGACCTGCGTACCGTTAAGGATAAGGATGGTGTGGACATCGTTGTTGGTCGTATGGCCGAGATGTCCATCAAGGATCCTAACACCAACATGGTGCTTACCCACTCGCCCATCGAGTATGGTTCCAAGTTGTTCTTCCAGCCTGGTGACATGGTTTCGTCGGGTGACAAGATCTGTGAGTGGGACGCATTCAACGCCGTCATCGTCAGTGAGGTGAACGGTACCCTGCGATTCAAGAACCTGATCGAGGGCGTTACCTATCGTGAGGAGTATGATGAAATCTCGGGCAATGCCGAAATCTTCATCATCGAGACCAAGGACCATAACCGCATCCCCGAGGCCGAGGTAATCGATACCGAGGGCAATGTAGTGAAGTCCTACTCGCTCCCCGTGCGCGCCCACCTCATGAAGAAGGACGGTGAGGAGATCACCGCCGGTGAGGTATTCGTCAAGATTCCGCGCTCGTTCTCGGGTGGCGCTGGTGATATCACTGGTGGTCTGCCTCGTGTGACCGAGTTGTTTGAGGCCCGCAACCCGTCCAATCCCGCTATCGTCAGCGAGATCGACGGTGAGGTTTCCTTCGGCCGCATCAAGCGCGGTAACCGCGAGATCACGGTCAAGAACCGCCTGGGCGAGGAGAAGAAGTACCTCGTGCCCCTGTCCAAGCAGATCCTGGTTCAGGAGAACGACTTTGTGCGCGCCGGCACTCCGCTGTCCGACGGTGCAATCACTCCTGCCGACATCTTGCGTATCAAGGGTCCCACGGCCGTTCAGGACTACATCGTTAACGAGGTTCAGGACGTTTACCGCACCCAGGGTGTGAAGATCAACGACAAGCACTTCGAGGTAATCGTGCGCCAGATGATGCGCAAGGTGCGCATCATCGATCCCGGCGACACCCGCTTCCTGGAGGAGCAGACCGTCGATAAGCGTGACTTCATGGAGGAGAACGACCGCATCTGGGGCAAGAAGATCGTTACCAACTGTGGTGACAGTGATGAGGTCCAGAACGGACAGATCCTCACCGCCCGCAAGTTGCGTGACATCAACTCGTCACTCAAGCGCCGTGACATGAAACTCGTTGTCGTGCGTGACGCTGTTCCCGCTACCAGTGAGCAGATCCTGCTGGGTATCACCCGCGCTGCATTGCAGACCAGCAGTTTCATGTCGGCTGCATCGTTCCAGGAGACCACCAAGGTGCTCAACGAGGCCGCTATCAATGGCCGCGTGGACAACCTCGAGGGTATGAAGGAGAACGTCATCTGCGGTCACCTGATTCCCGCCGGTACCGGCCTGCGTGAGTACCAGACGCTCGTTGTTGGCGACAAGAACGAGATGGCACTTGCCGACCAGGCTCGCCAGGAGCGTGAACTCGCCGAGATGGAGGATTAATCCCCCACCGGAGTGAGGACACTCCTCGTTGAATGATAATAAATTGAGATAATCGTATATTTTCCATAGTTAATTTGTTTATTGAAATTCCAGTCCGCAGCGATGCGCACTGGAATTTTTTTGTAATGATATAGCAGTAGGCCCTGAAAAGTTTTTTAATTACGCTAAGAAAAACGTATCTCACTAAAAATATTAAAACTAATTCGTGAAATGAGCATTAGCCCCGCAGGGTTCGGGCCAACATTTGTATCATCGCCCTTTTTTAAAATTATGATTGTAGAAAGTGTCATAATAATGTAATATCCATTTTGTGATGATTTTATCGTTGATGTGCTACTTTTGCAGTGCATCTCACCACGATGTGTGATGCGTGAATGATTGCTTGCGTGGATAATATGATAGATATCAAGCGTGTCTCCGTTGTGATGTGCACTTACAACGGGGAAAAATATCTGGCCGAACAGATTGACTCTCTGTTGGCTCAGACTTATCCCCTTGCCGAGATTATCATTCAAGATGACGGCTCGACCGACGGGACTATGGCCATGTTGCATGATTATGCGGCAGCCCATCCTGTCATCAAGTTGTTCAGCAACGAGGCCGAGCATGGCGTCAACAGCAACTTCTTCAGCGCCTTGAAGCGCGCTGGTGGAGAATTCATCGCCATCTGTGATCAAGATGACATCTGGGAACCCGACAAGATTGAGAAGCAAGTGGCGGCTATCGGCGACAAGTTGCTGTGTACCTGCCGCAGTAAGCCCTTCACGACCGACGGCTCTCCCGTTAACTATGATCCCCGCACGCCCAACTATTACCTGCCCCGCATGCTCTATTCTTCGATTGCGGGCCACACGATGCTCATCGACAGGCATCTGCTACAACTCATACCCGATCAAGCCGAGGTGGGAGGACTTTATTATGATGTCTATCTGGCCCTGGCGGCGTCGGCCAACGACAGCATAGCGCTCGTCGATGAGGTACTGGTCCATCAGCGCCGCTATGACGGTGCCGCGACCTATTCGACCGCCGACAAGCACCGTGCCCCGTCGGCCATAAATGGGATATACACCCTTGTATGGTCAATAAGGCACTATAGCGAGGTGAGGCCCTATCTGCACGAGTATTTCCAGCGACGATACCGTCTGCTCAGGGGCATTAAGGCACAGGGCGAGACCTATGAGGACGTGACCACAATGGCAGCGCTGGAAGGCAGGTCGGGACTGCTCAACCTGTTGCACTTGTGCCTCTACCACATCAAGTACCGCCATCGCTTGTTCTACACCGAGGGTCGTGGTCCGGTCAACTACATGCGATCGGTCCTGTACTGCATCATGCAGGTCTATTTTTATCGCAACCTGCTTCCCAAGTGATATCTATAGTTCTAATCCTATAAAATCACCGAACCTCATTGCTCTGGGCATGAGGTTCTTTATTGTAATGGGCTGCAGGCTAACAAAGTTCAGATTTATTTGGCGATGTCTGCGTCTTGTATTATCTTTGCAGCGAGATTTGGTGCCTGGGCGATAGACCCGGGTGAAAAGGGAACCGGGTGTGAATCCCGGACAGACGGTGCTGCTGTGTGCCCCCTTGCAGTCTGACCCCGCTCTTGACCACTGCGTCATGATCCCGCTGGCACGGGACATCGTGGGAAGGTCAAGCGCTGGAATGGGGTAGGGGCGAGTCAGAAGACCTGCCAAGTCGCGAAAATGAAACCCGTGACAATGCGAAAGACGACTTTATTGACATTTTGCTACATCGTCATGTGCTTCCTGTGTGCCCATGCCCAGGAGGGCGTGCTCGCACATCAGGCCGACTCGGTGATGGCCAGTGTGGGCCACGGCCGCCTTGACTCGATGCAGTATATCCAGAACGTCATCATCTATGGCCGCCGTCCCTACGAGGATGTGATTCCTGCCCAGGAACTCACCGGCAAGCAACTCGAGGGCCTCAACAGCCACTCGGTGGCCGACGCCGTGCGCTACTTTGCCGGCGTTCAACTCAAGGACTATGGCGGTGTGGGCGGTCTCAAGACGGTGGACATCCGTTCGATGGGAACCAACCACATGGGCGTCTTCTATGACGGCATCCAGATTGGCAACGCCCAGAACGGGCAGGTCGATCTGGGCAAGTTCTCGCTCGACAACATCGAGGCCATCTCGCTCTACAACGGCCAGCGCAGCAACATCTTCCAGAGCGCCAAGGACTATGGCTCGGCAGGCACCATCTACCTGCGCACGCGACGTCCCAAATTCCAGAACGGCAAGCGAGACAACTTCAATGTCTCGTTCAAGACCGGCTCCTTCGGGCTCGTGAACCCAAGCATCCGCTGGGAGCACAAGTTGAGCCGCTCGGTGAGCCTGTCGTTCAACAGCGAGTTCACCTATGCCACGGGCAAGTACCGCTTCCGTTACATGCGCCACTACAGCGACGGTTCGCTGGCTTGGGACACGACTGCCGTGAGGCAGAATGGCGAGGTGCGCTCCTACCGCCTCGAGGGTGCCGTCTTCGGCGTGATGTCGAGCGGCAAGTGGCATGCCAAGGCCTACTGGTATGACAGCCGCAAGGGCATTCCCGGCGCCATCGTCAACAACGTGTGGAAGCATGCCCAGCGGCAGTGGGACAGCAATTTCTTCCTCCAGGGTGCCTATCAGCGCAAGTTCACCGACCGCTACGAGATGATGTTCAATGCCAAGTACTCGCGCGATTACCTCCACTACCTCAACCCCGACACCACGTTGATGTACATCGACAACAAGTTCTGGCAGGACGAGATATACCTCTCCACGGCCAACAAGTACACCATCCTCACCGACTGGGACGTCAACCTCTCGGTCGATTACCAGTGGAATAGCCTCGACGCCACATTGACGGGCTTCGGCTACCCCATCCGCCACACGGTGCTCACCGCACTGGCCACCGCTTGGACCTGGCACGGTTTCAAGGCTCAGGGCAGCCTGCTCTACACGATGGTCAACGACCGCTCGTCGGCCCGTTTTGACGGTCAGGTGGTGGGCCGGATGAGCAAGTACATGAATAAGGTCACGCCAGCCGTCTTCCTCAGTTGGCAGCCGTGGCATGAGCGCGAGTTCAACCTCAGGGCCTACTACAAGCGCATCTTCCGCATGCCCACGTTCAACGACCTCTACTATACCGACATGGGCAACATCACGCTCGATCCCGAGTATGCCACCCAGTACAATGTGGGTTTCCTCTACCGTCTGCTTTCCGACCGGGGACTGCTGGCCGGCATCAAGTTGAGTGCCGATGCCTACTATAATTACATCACCGACAAGATTATTGCCGTGCCCAAGGGGACTGGCCAGTACCGCTGGATGATGATGAACGTGGGCATTGTCAAGATACGCGGCATCGACGTGAGCGCGCGCACCACCTTGAATCTGCCAGCCGACGTTATTCTCGACATCAACCTGAGTTATACCTACCAGAAGGCTCAAGACTACACCAATCCCGACGACAATGGCGACGGAGGAACCTACAAGGGCCAGTTGGCCTACATCCCCTGGCACAGCGGCTCGGTAGTGGGCCACCTCAACTGGCGCGACTTTGATCTGAATTACAGTTTCATCTATGTGGGCCAGCGCTACCACACCAGCGCCAACACGCGCGAGAACCACGAGCAGCCCTGGTACACCCACGACCTGTCTGCCGGTTACCTCCTCCACCTGGGCAAGACAACCCTCAAGATCTCTGGTGAGGTCAACAACCTCTTCAACCAGTACTATGACGTCATCTTGAACTATCCCATGCCCGGCCGTAACTACAAACTCATCATCAAATTTGACATCTAAATGAACTCATTAAGAAAATATTGGGACATAGGGACGGTTCTTTTGTCCCATTTTATCTTGCTGATGCTGCTGACGGGCTGCCGCGAGGAAGTGACCATTTTCCTGCCCGAGCATGTGTCGGTGGCTCAACCTGAGTTTACCGACATCGAGGGCTTCTATCTGCTGTGCGAGGGCAACATGGGGTGGAACAAGGCCACACTCGATTATTATGACTATGCCAGCGGCGAGTACATCCGCAACATCTTTTCCTATGCCAACCCGACCGTTCCCAAGGAGATGGGTGACGTGGGCAACGACATCGGCATCTATGGCAGCAACATGTATTGTGTCATCAACTGCTCCAATAAGGTGGATGTGCTTGACAAGTTCACTTGCCAAAAAAAGGCCCAGATCGACATTCCCAACTGCCGCTTCATCCGCTTCTACGGCGGTTATGCCTACGTGACGAGTTATGCCGGCCCGGTCCAGATTAATCCCAACTATGAGCAGCGCGGCTATGTCGCCAAGATTGATACGGTCACCATGCAGGTCGTTGACACCTGCCTGGTGGGTTTCCAGCCCGACGAACTGGAGATTGTCGAGGGCAAAATCTATGTTGCCAACTCGGGCGGCTACATGGTGCCAAACTACGAGAACACGGTCTCGGTCATTGATGTGGCGACATTCAAGGAAGAGCGTCGCATCCCCATCGCCATCAACCTGTCGTGGGTCAAGGCCGACCGTCATGGCATGTTGTGGATAGCCTCGCGTGGTGATTATTATACCCGCCAGAGCAAGATATATGCCTATGACACGCGCAAGCGGCAACTGGTGGACAGCATCGACTGCCGCGTGAGCAACATGTGGCTTGACGGCGATTCCATCTATGTGGTGAGCACCGAGTGGAGTTATGTGTCGATGAGCAACGCATTCTCCTATGCCATCATCAACACCCAGACGCGAGAGAAGGTGTGCGACAACTTCATCACCGATGGCACCGACAAGGAAATTGTCATCCCCTATGCCGTCGCGGTCAATCCCATCACGCGTGACATCTATGTCACCGATGCCAAGGACTATGTCTCTCCGGGCCGCCTGTACTGCTTTGACCGCCATGGTGTCAAGAAGTGGGACGTGCGCACGGGCGACATTCCTGCCCACTTTGCGTTCCTGGGCAATAACATTAACGAGAAATAATTGACAATACAAGACATGAGACGAGCGAGAAGGAATCTGGCAGTGGCCGTGCTGGCCGTGCTGACGGCATTGACGGTATGGGGCAACCACCCGTGGTTGTCACGCGTGTATGAGTACCGCCCGGCGCCGGGGCAGTTCATCAACACCCTGCCCTTGAGCAGGGTGGGAGAACCCGTGGACAGTGTGCTGGCACGTTGCCAGGCGAGCATCTGCGGCCGCATCGACACGACGGTGACCGTGATTCGCGGCGTGGAGTACACCCGCATCGATACCGTCTGGGCCGAGAGCATGATTTCGCTGGGCGGCTATGGCGGCTATGTGATTGTGGGTTTTGACCACCCGGTGGTCAATATGCACACCTATGACTTTGAGATTCAGGGAAACGCCTTTGTCAGCAACCGCGAGTCCCGTGGCGGCAGCAGCGAGCCCGGCATCGTCATGGTGGGCGTTGACGTGGACGGGAACGGGGTGCCCAGCGATGGTGACAAGTGGTATGAACTCGCGGGCAGCGAGTATGGCCACCCCAAGACCCAGCACGGTTACTCCATCACCTATTACCGCCCCGACGGGAACAAGCAGCCCACTCCGAGCCGTGTTGACCCGTCGTTGAACGACACCACCTACATCCGCTGGACCAGTAACGACGTCAACCCCGACAGCACAAGTGGATACATGAGCCGCAACACATTCCACAGCCAGCCTTACTGGCCCCTGTGGCTCCAGGACGAGGAGGAATTGACCTTCACGGGGACGAAATTGCGCTGCAATGCCATCGATGAGGGCGCCAACGAGGGCAACTCCTACTTCGTGCAGTACTTCTTTGACTGGGGATATGTCGATAACCTGCCCAACAACCCCGGCAGGGTCTCGCAGGAGGGCGGTCCTTACAATCCCGGCTTCAAGATTGACTGGGCCGTGGACGAGCAGGGACGTCACGTCAACCTCACCCACATCGACTTCATCAAGGTGTATAACGCGATGAACCAGTATTGCGGATGGACGGGCGAGACATCGACCGAGGTCGCTGCCGGCATCGACTTTCACCCCGATGCCGTGTTGCCCCAGGCTATCACCGGTGACGTGAACGGCGACAACGAGGTCAATATCACCGACGTGAACATTGTCATTGACCTGATAGTGGGCAATCACTACAACAGCAGCGGCGACGTCAATGGCGACGGCGAAATCAATATCACCGACATCAGCATCATCCTCGACGCGATTTTCAAGTGATATCACAGCAAACAGGCTTGAATAGAGACATCGGGAGGGAAAACCGTGACACGCGGTAGTTCCCTCCCGATGAGTTTTGTTATTGCGAGGCTCGAGGCTTAATGCTTGAGCATCTTGTGGCCGTTCTTGATGATGATGCCGCTGGCGTCGCTGTTGACGCGCTGGCCGGCGACATTGTAGCAGGGAACGTCGGCATCATTCATGCCGTCCATGCTGATTTCCTGAATCGCGTCGCTGGTCAGGTCCTCAACGGTCAGTCGGCTCACCAGCAGCATGCCCATGTCATAGTGCGAAGTGCAGCACAGGGCGATGAAACTGGCAAATGTCTCGCCAGCCGTGCCGAGGCCGTCATCCTCGACCTTGAACGTGAAACTATAGTCGTGGAATTCGCCCGGGTGCTTAACGGTGAAGGCCTCATCACCCAGGGGCATAATACCGCAAGCATTTTTTCATTATTCAGTTCTTTCCTGTCCTTGCAGACCATGATGGATGTGCAGGCCTAATTGCCGCAGCCCAGGAAACAAAATATGACTTATTTCACGGTTTTTCCCAAAAAAAAGTTTTTTATTATTTTGCAGTAATCAAACAATGTTGTAATTTTGCACTACAGAACAAGCATTTCTTGAATAAACTTTTTAGACTTGAGAAAAATCATTTGTTTCAATAAACTGTTTTAATAATCATTTTTAATTTAAGTGACTATGAAGAAATTCTTTACTTTAATCGCTGTGGCCGTACTGGCACTCGCTGCCCAGGCCGGTAGTCTTACCATCTGTAATGGTCTGTATTATTCCAACAGTTCACCCCTGTGCGGCCTGTATGCCGACGAGGTTGGTACCATGACCCAGACGATCTATCCCGCTACCATGCTCGAGGAGATGGCTGGCTCTGAGATCAACAAGGTGACTTTCTACACCCTGGCCGACTATTTTGTACAGCAGGGTCAGACCTCCGATGACGAGACCGATTACATCTACTTCGACGGCGCCAAGTTCCAGTTGGCACTCCTCGAGGTTGACCAGTTGGGCTTCACCGAGCCTGTTGCTGTTGTTGGTGCTACCGCTGTTGCCACCACCGTTCCCGAGTATGGTGACATCGAGGTTGTATTTGAACTCGACGAGCCCTTCATGTACAACGGTGGCAACCTCCTCGTTGAGGTTACTTGCATCGAGACCGAGGGCGATTGGGGCCAGACCTACTTCCTGGGTGATGGCGTTGAGGGTTATGACTGTGCTTACTACTTCATCCATGGTGATGGTATGACTTCTACCTACCTGCCCAAGGTGACCTTCGACTATGAGGCTGCTCAGGATGAGCCCTACATGACCGGTTACTGGTTGGTACAGGTTAACGCCAATGGCGATAAGATCTACACCGAGTTGTTCCCCGGCCAGAATGGTGACTATGTAAACGTTGACGA
>CAMKOE010000044.1 GCA_946414395.1 uncultured Porphyromonadaceae bacterium
TCTTTTTTAAACAACTGAATAGTCTGAATTTTCTGAGGGCATCCGCACTCTGAATTTCACGTTAAGGCGCTAAGACGCGAAGATTTCTTGCGAGCAGCAAGGGAAAAGTTTAGCGGACCGGAGGTCTGCACAAGGCCAGCGGCCTTGATCTGTATTAACACCGTGGCGAGAGGGCCGAGGTTCCTCGTGACTTAGTTATCTTTGCGCCTTCGCGACTTTGCGTGAGTTTTAGAATCAGGCGATCAGAGAATTCAGATTGTTCAGTTGATATAACCAAGAGTTTGCTACCGAAAAAGTGTAATGCAAAAAAAATTTCATTATACATAAACCCCCATTTTCGTTCACATTTTGCCATTTTTTTGCTTTTTTCGACCATTTTTTTTGCTTTTTTTGACCTTTTCGATACTGATTGCGGATGTGTAATTTTTCTAATCCTTTGATAATCAGCCTTGCATTACGATGTGTAAATGTTGTATAACGATTTTTTGAGCCAAAATTTGGCCAAAATCGCTCCAGTCCCTATTTTTGCGCACACCGCAATTACTCTAGGCTATATTCAATACAATCGTTAATTGGTTATTTTCTAGATGTTTAGCAACGGATTTAAATGCGCATGCCTTAATCATCCATGAGTTGCCTCTGATTCAGATGTTTTTTTGCTGTCTGGTAACGGGGAGAATAATTTGGATTTTTAGGCAAGTGACATATTAATTTTGTAAATAATTGAAATACAGATAGATAACATACCAAAAAATGACCTGTTAAATTTGGTGGCTTGTTTTTATTTGAGTATATTTGGGGCTAAAGTGTGCCGAAAATGTATCGCTGATGCGCTATAACCAGCCGATATAATCCTGGCGCAAAATATCGCTTTTTGGACGCCAAAAGCGATGTCCAAAAATGGTGTTACACGGGTGTTACATTTTTTTGTAACATGTTGATTATCAATAGTTAAATCAATAAAGTGTTACATCGTGAATACATGCTTTTTTCGACAAGATGTTGTTACTTTGCGTGCGAGCGATGATAAAGTATTGTAAACAATATCATTATCTGCCGCCAGTTTGGGCAGATTGGTAAACGATTATATAGACACTACATGTTGCCCTAGGAATAGTTTAGCAAACTCATGGTTTGCAAGAAGACACACCTGTAATTAATGGCAAAATCTATTGAGATGCCTTGTGCAGGCGCATTCAGGTTCTGCCATTTATATCGAAATAATATATCCTTAAAAGGATCAATATATATTGAAATATTAGCCAATAAAACAAATAGAAGATAGCCGTAGATAACAAAAATACGATCATTTTATTATAATCATTTAATAATCAATCAAAAAGTTACTCATTATGATTTCTTTAAATCTACATTCAGTGCCCATGACGAGTATTCGGTCGGCACAGTTCAAGTTCAAGCAACTGCTTGTTGCGTTTATCCTGTTGTCGGCATCTTTGTCGGCTAGTGCTATTAACATGATAGGCTTGCGCACTGATGGGTTCTACCCGGTCAAAGACACGCTTATGATCCATCCAAGTCTTCTGGGAAAGACTTGCACGATTCACGCGACCTCGCATTTTGAGGGCTATCTGGAACACTGGTATATCATGATCTATACGCCCCAGGGTATGTATATCACATCACCGGTGCGTGGTTCGGACATGACGCTTCCCTACATGAACAGCAATGGCGTTTGGTCCTATTATGATGCTATTCTCACTTCACACAACGAGAATACTATCGTAGGCGACCAGTTGCTCTCGTCATTCTCGTCAACATCTACTGAGCATGGCTATTGGGATCCGAACAACAACGGCAATTATCAAGACTATGGACCTATCAAGTGGGTGCCTGGCGACTATGGTGATATGTTTACATTCACGCTGGATATTCCCGCAGACTTGACGTCGTGTAACGTTAAGATCGATTTCTTGCTTTCTAGCACGTATGATAACCGTGGTGTTGGCGTGGTAAGTAATTTCCATCATGTGAAGAACCTGTGCCTGCATGTGGGTTATCAGCCTGGCGATAGCGATGGTGACAACGTCTTGAACATCAGTGATGTCACAGCGTTGATTGACTATATTCTGGGCAAGAATACCTCCAGTGACGATATTTACCAAGCGGACTCATGGGACGTTAACAGGGATGGCGCCGTGAACATCAGCGATGTGACTGACCTCATTGACTTGATTCTCGGGCGATAAAATCCGCTGTAATCACGTGCGATAGCACCGTCGGGGACAGCAGTAGCCTCCATTTCTAATTAGGTTGGCGGATGCCCTCTCAATCACCAACTGAGACATCAGAGGTATTGTGATGGGCGTCCGCCTCCCACAGCCCCCACGCAATGACGCGAAGCCGCAAAAAATTAAAATACAGAAACTTAGCGGCTTCGCGACTTTGCGTGAGGGCTGGATCAGGCCATCAGGAAATCAGAATATTCAGATTGTTCAGTGTCATTTAAATACTCAGTGGCTTAGCGTGAGTTTGTAGCCGCCAAAGATGATTCTCCTGGTGTCGTGTGATTGTTAAAAAAAATCAATGGGGCAAAAAAATCGGCTGAGATTTTGCCAGTTCGTCAAGTTGCCGTAACTTTGCATAAAATTTGAATATAATTACCTTTTTAGACCATTCAGATTTTAATTGAATAAGCAAAATAGTTTAACCTAAATATTTGAATATCAATGGAATTACCATTTGCAGAATCTTGGAAAATTAAGATGATTGAGCCCCTGCGCAAGAGCACCCGTGCCGAGCGCGAGCAGTGGCTCAAGGAAGCCCACAACAACGTTTTCATGCTCAAGGCCGACCAGGTTTACATCGACTGTCTGACCGACTCCGGTACAGGCGCGATGAGCGACCGCCAGTGGTCCGAGATGATGCTGGGTGACGAGAGTTACGCCGGTGCCAGTTCGTTCTACAAGTTTGAGTCGGTTGTTCAACGCATCTTCGGCTTCAAGTATGTCATCCCCACTCATCAGGGCCGTGCAGCCGAGAACGTGCTGTTCTCCTATCTGGTGAAAGAAGGCAATGTAGTTCCCGGCAACGCACACTTTGACACCACCAAGGGCCACATCGAGAGCCGCCATGCCAAGGCCATCGACGTCACCATCGACGAGGCCAAGGATACCCAACTCGAGATCCCCTTCAAGGGCAACGTGTCGCTCGAGAAACTCGAGAAGGTGCTCCAGGAGAACAAGGGTAATGTTCCCTTCATGGTGCTGACCGTCACCAACAACACCGTGGGTGGCCAGCCCGTGTCGATGCAGAATATCAAGGATACTTGCGAATTGTGCCACAAGTATGGCGTGCCCGTCGTGATGGACAGCGCCCGCTTTGCTGAGAATTCCTACTTCATCAAGACCCGCGAGGAGGGCTACGCCGACAAGACCATCAAGGAGATTGCCCGCGAGATGTACTCCTATGTTGACGCCATGACCATGTCGGCCAAGAAGGACGGCCTTGTGAACATGGGCGGCTTCATCGCTACCAACCGCGAGGACTGGTATGAGGGTGCCAAGTTGTTCTGCATCCCCTTCGAGGGCTTCCTCACCTATGGTGGTCTCAATGGCCGTGACCTCAACGCCCTGGCAGTAGGTCTGGACGAGAACACCGAGTTTGAGATGCTCCAGACCCGCATCCACCAGGTTCAGTACCTGGCCAGCAAACTTGACGAGTATGGAATCCCCTATCAGCGTCCCGTGGGTGGCCACGCCCTGTTTATCGACGCCGACAAGGTGCTCTGCAACGTACCCAAGGAGGAATTCCCCGCCCAGACGCTCACCTGCGAACTCTATCTCGAGGCAGGCATCCGCGGTTGCGAGATCGGCTACATCCTGGCCGACCGTGACCCCGTGACCCGCGAGAACCGCTTCGGTGGCCTCGACCTGCTGCGCCTGTGCATCGCCCGCCGCGTTTACACCGACAACCACATGAACGTGATTGCCGCTGCTCTGAAGAACGTCTATGACCGCCGCAACGAGATTACCCGCGGTGTCGCCATCGAGTGGGAAGCCCCGCTGATGCGCCACTTCACCGTGAAACTCAAGCGACTGGGCTAATAATAATCATAGAGGTAAAACCTGAATACCATTAACTGACCTGGGCAACGGCGGGACACGAGTCCCGCCGTTGCTGTTGTGTGATGCCATGGCGGTTTGGCCAGATGGGGTTACAGGTTTTGTGGAGTTGGGAAAAAATAGTATTTTTGTGGGCCAATTATATAAAGATGATGAGCAGGACAGTGCGTCTTATAGTGTGTTTGCTTGCCCTGATGACGGGTTTGACGGGGTTTTCCCTTACCCCGTCGCGGGAGCACAGCAAGTGGCTCGAACTGTCCACCCAGCGGCTCATCGAGATGGCCGACAAGGACTTTGACGACGGCAACAAGAAGGACACGGCCCTGATGTGCTACACGATTGTCGCCGGCCGCTATGAGCCGTCCATGACGCGCGAGCACAAGGTCATGTGCAAGGATGCCAACATGAGGCTGTGGTCCATCTACTTCTATGACTTCTATGACTACCCCAAGTGCTTTGACTGCCTGACACACGCTCTGGAGATTGCCGAGGAGTCCGACATCGAGGATGCCAACATCTATCTGGGGTTCGGCTGCATGTACCAGACCATCTCGGAGGAGTGCAATAACAGGGAATTGGGGGCCAGAGCCCTGGACTATTACAAGCAGGCCCTGCAAGCAGGGCTCAGGACCCATGACGACCGCTACACCGACATGGCCTGCACCGACGTCTTGTCGATGGCGCGCGTCCAGGGCGGCCTGTCACAGATACAGGGCATCTGGCAAAACTACCTGCTGCTGCCCGAGGATAACGAGACGTGGATACTGCGCCGCTACAACAAGATGCTGCATGAGGCCTTTGACAACGTGGAGCATGGTCGCCTGGACAATGCCCTGGCCATGCACGACCGGCAACTGCAACTCATTGACACCACCCGGTATTCCCGCCTGATATACTTCACCCATATCGAGAAGGCCAAGGTCCATGCCCTCAAGGGGAACTTGGCATCGGCAATCGCATCGGTCAAGCAGGCCGAAGCCATAGCCGTCGCCCTGGAGATGAAAGACTGCAAACTGGAGGTGTATGGCCTGATGGCACGCTACTACCAGCAGATCGGTGACCACCTGTCCCGTGAACATTACTTCAACCGTTACACCATGCTCAAGGACACGTTGACCAACTACCAGCAACTGGCGAGCGTCAGCGAGATGGAATTCCGCAACGAACTCAAGGGCATGGAGCAGGAAATGGCCGACGTGAAGCAGCACCGCCAGTTGATGAGCATCGTCACGCTGGTCTCGCTGGGATTCCTGCTGGTGTTGCTGGTGCTGCTCTATATCGTGTACCGCAAGAACGGCGAACTCACCCGCTCCAACCAGTCACTCTACCAGAAGAACGTGGAAATGCTGCGTGCCGAGGAGGAAGAGCGCCGGCGCAGGCTCCAGCAGGACAGGGAGCCAGCCGCCGAGCCGATTGCCGAGCCACTGGAGGATGAGCCCGCAGCCGACGCTGATGACGCGGTCAAGTACAAGAGCAGCCACCTGAGTGAAGAAGACAAGCAGCAATTGTTGGCCCGCATCGTGGACATCATGGACACCAGCAGCGAGATCTACTCCCCCGACTTCTCGCTCGAGCGACTGGCCATGCTTGCCCAGTCCAGGTACAAATATGTCTCACAGGTCATCAACGAGCATTACCAGCAGAACTTCAACAACTTCCTCAATTCCTACCGCATCAAGGAAGCCTGCAAGCGCATGCGCGACCTGGACAACTATGGCAACTACACCATCGAGGCCATCAGCGAGAGCGTGGGTTTCAAGTCACGCTCGACGTTTGTCGCCTCGTTCAAGCGCATCACGGGCTTGACGCCCTCCCAGTATCAGCGCCTGGCCAAACAAGAAGCCGAACAGTAGTAACTCTGCTTTTCGCAAGGCCGCGACGTTGTTTTCTAGCAACTGATTATTCTTAATTTTCTGATGGCATCCGCCCTGGCGACTTTTTTTGATTTCTTGCGAGCCCTTGCGAGCAATTATTTTCGTCTTGGCGCCTTAGTGTGGTTTAAGGAAGCAAATGTCGCCGAAAAATGCCCGAAAATGGCAATTTTTTGTGTGAATTGCCGAATTCTGTACATTTTACAACCCCATTCATCAAGCATTGACCATCGTTTTTAAGTAACTTTGCCAAGAATAATTCACTCTGCTGCCCGTGTTTCCAACTCTCGCAGCAGTAATCATTAACTACTTTAAAACTAATTTGGAGAATGAGAAGATCTAGAACCTTACTCGCAATGCTCGCGCTGGTGGCCCTGATGGCATCGGCTGCAGAGCCCTCCACGACCTACTCGGCGGACCTCAAGCCCATCAAGCAGGTCGTCAAGTCTGAAAAAAGGGCCAAGTTGCTCGCTGCCCATCCTGCCGTCTCGAGAAAGAAGGCACCGAGCGCTGACCAGTTCGAAGGATTGACCATGTATGTCAACCTGACCAACTCCAATGACTGGGCCAATGCCAGCATTGGATCGGTGCCCTATGGCATCTACTCCATCACCCTGGGTGGCGGCGACTTCACGGCACTGGCCACCGATTTGAGGTATAACTTCATGGCCAGCGCCATGGGACGCGAACAACTGGTGGGCGCCAGGCCCATGGAGTTGTTCGGCAACCTGAATGGTGTTGAATACAACGGCTTGAGCCGTGACGACTTCCACGAGATGTGGTCGCAGGTCTATGACCAGGTGGATTACAGTTTCATCCCCTCGGTCATGGCCTATGACGTGACCAGCGACATCATCTACTCGGTTCAATACAATGCCGACCTGACGGGCCTGAATATGGCCAAGTGGAATCCCGTTAGCCGCATGTTTGAGACCTACGCCTCATGGCCCAACCGCTTCCAGCCGATGGCCATGGGCTTCACGCCCAATGGCGAGATGTACTGCGTGGGCAGCGACGGCGAATTCTACCAGATGGACAAGGAGACCGGTGACGCCCGCTCGGTGGGCACGCTGGATGTGATTCCTCTGATGTATGTGCAGGGCATGGGTTATGAGCCCCACAGCGGTTGCTTCCTGTGGATGGCAGTGACCCAGGAGGGTTCGGGCATCTATGCCATCAACCCCTATGACGCCAGCACGACGCTCATCCAGGAACTCACCAAGAATGAACAGGCTACCACCGTGTTCTTCAAGGACAATCAGGCACCCGACGGGGCACCCGCTGCCATCAGCGACCTGGCCCTCAACTTTGACGGTGCTTCGACCAGCGGTGTCATCAGTTTCACCGTTCCCACCACCACCTATGGCGGCGGCAACCTGAGCGGCAACGTGATGATGAGCGTGTGGCTCGATGGTGAACCCATCGCCAACTATGTCAACGTGACCCCCGGCAGCGAGCAGACGTTTGCCGTGGACTTGACCAACGACAACCACTACGTGTATGTCCTGCTCGAGAACGAGGGCGGTTGCTCACCCGTCAACTGCCTGTACAAGTTTGCAGGCTATGACACGCCGCTGCCCGTGACCAACGTCAACCTCACCGTCGAGAATGGCGTGGCCAACCTGACCTGGGACGCTCCCGCAACGGGCGTCAACGGCGGTTATCTCGATGGCGTGACCTACAACGTGGTGCGCATGCCTGGCAACATCGTCGTGGCTCAGGGCATCAGCGAGTGTGCGTTCACCGAGGTGCTTCCCAGCAAGATGGAGCGTTACTACTACATCGTCACCCCGTTCAATGCCGACGGAAAGCGTGGCGAGGATGCCATCTCCAACTCGGTACTCACCGGCACAGCCTTCATGCCTCCCTACTTCGACGACTTCAGTGATGCGTCGACCCGCAGCCTGTGGACTGTTGTCAATGCCAACAATGATGATAACGGCTATGGCACGGAATATACCTGGTCCTTTAACGACTATAGCGGTTGCTGGGGCATCTACACTGGCCCGTACAACATGGGTGCCGACCAGACTGGCGCCGACGATTATCTCATCTCGCCGGGCATCAGCATCGAGCAAGGCATCTCCTATGCCCTGATTGTGAACATGCGCAACACCTTTGCCAACTACAAGGAGCGCGTGAGCCTGCTCATCGGTACCGATCCCACCGACATCTCCACCTTCAAGGTGCTGGAGAGCAACGACAGTTATGACGTGAGTGGCACCAACACTCCTTGGGAGGTTGACTTCCTGGTCGAGGAGGCTGGTACCTACTACTTTGCCGTGCGTGCCTACACCCTCAAGGACGATAATGCCTCGGGTCTGTTTGTTTACTCGATGGCTGTTAACCGCTTGGGCAAGAACGAGGCTCCCGCCGAGGTGACCAACCTCACCATCACTCCCGATGAGGATGGCGAGATGGTTGCCGACGTGACCTTCACCGTTCCCACTACCTCTCTCAATGGCGCTGACCTGGCCGGTGACCTGACCGCCAACATCTACCGTGACGCTACCGAGGAGCCTGTTGCGCAGTTCCCCGTTGTGGCTGGCGAGAATGCCTCCTGGACCGACAACACCGTTGAGGGCGTTGCCGTGCACACCTACACCGTCTCGATCGCTAACGAGGCTGGCGAGGGCAAGCGCGTGAGTGCCGAGGCCTTTATCGGCGTGTACACCGCCCCCTACAGCAACACGTTTGACACCGAGGCCGACACCCGCGACTTCATCACCGTCAACGACTCGTCGATCTACAGCACCAACGAGTATCGCTGGATCTGGAGCAATTACAACCAGAACCTGGCCCTGGGTGGCTACGGCTACTTTGTGCAGCACCCTGTCGAGAAGATCTGGCTCTACATGCCCGCTATCAAACTCGAGAAGGACATGGTTTACAACTACTCCTTCAACTGGACCTACAGTTCCTATAACCAGGTGTGCCCGGGTTATGCCGGCATCGGCATGGCTCCCGATTCGCTGGCCCAGACCATCTATCCCGACCAGTTGCCGTTTACCAACTATGGCGAGAAGGTCCTCATCGAGAACGAGGTCATTGCCAGCGAGACCGGCAAGTACTATCCCTCGATCCTCATGGTTGCCGATGTGGCCAGCAGTTACATCTCGCCCAGCATCGACGACATCTCAATCACGCTCGTGGGCTCGGCTTTTGCCCCCTACAGCGTCGAGAACCTGGTTGTCGAGCACGACATGACCGGCCTGTTGAAGGTCAACTTTGCCTTCAACGCGCCCAGTGTTGACTACGCCAAGCGTCCGTTGCAGGGCCCGTTGACGGTCTACATCTACCGCAGCGGTTCGGCCATCCCCTTGGCAACATTTGAGAACATCGAGCCCGGACAGGCTCTGGAGTGGGTTGACGAGCAGCCCCTGAACGGCAACAACTCCTACATCGTCGTGGCCGAGAACGAGTATGGCCGCGGCAAGGTGAGCGAGGTGACCGTGTTTGCAGGTGTTGACGTGCCCATGGCAGTCGAGAACATGGAAATCCGCGGTAACGAGGACAACCAGATGGCAGTGATCACCTGGGACGCTCCCGCCGCTGCTGTGAACGGTGGCGTGCTTGACGGCTCGTTGCAGTACAACATCGTCGAGTACTTCCCCGAGGGCGCTACCCCCGAGGAGCAGATGGTCATCATCGGCACCACGACCGAGACTTCCTTCATCGTTGAGCGTGAGCCCAGCGACGAGATGGAGATGCACTACTATGCTGTGATTCCCTCGACCTCGGCTGGCGTTGGCCAGGCTGTTATGGACTATGTTGTCTTGGGTCGCCTGAAGGATGTTCCCTTCAGCGAGCCGTTTGACAACGGTGTGCTGTCCACCACCGGTTGGGTAGTGGATGCCGATGTCGACAGTTACGGCACCACCTGGTATGTGCTCAACGATAACGATGAGATGACTTCTCAGGACGGTGACAATGGCTATGCCATGTGCTACAACGGCAACTACTACAGCAGTTTCCACTGGAGCGACCTCATCTCGCCCAAGATGATGATTGAGGACGGCAAGCAGTACACGCTCTCGTTCTGGGTTTACATGGGCACGACCTCGTCGGCTGCCGTGATGCCCACCCTGGTAGTGTCACAGAGCATCGACGACAATGCCGCCGAGGAACTGATGACCATCGACGTCACCCAGGGCAATGGCGAGTGGACCCTGTTTGAGATTCCGCTGTCGGGAATGCAGATGGGTAACTACATGAAGTTCATCTTCCGTGGCAACATGAGCACGATGAGCGAGCGCATCTGGCTCGACAACATCAAGGTCACCAGTGAGGATGCACCCAGTGGCGTCAACGAGTTGGTTGACAACCAGCGGCAGGTTGTTGCTGTCAATGGTGGCATCAGCATCGACGCCTTTGAGGGCCAGACGGTACGCGTCTTCACCATTGACGGCCGCCAGATGGATTCATTTGTCAGCGACGGTCACCGCACCCTGTCGATGTCGCCCGGCATCTACATCGTCACCGTCGGCAAGCAGGCCTTCAAGATCAGTGTGAGATAAAGCCTAAGAAGATTTATTCATAAGCCCTAATGTGATTAAGGCGTGCCATGTTGATGTGGCACGCCTTAATTCATCCGCCAACCCTTGACTCACGCACGCCTGTTCCACAAACTCACTTTTTAAAACAACTGAATAGTCTGAATTATCTGAGTGCATCCGCACACTGAATCACACGCTAAGCCGCAAAGGCGCGAAGGTTTTTATGTTTTAAATTCTTTGCGGCTTCGCGTCTTTGCGTGAGATTGGGAGTCGTCTTTGCGTGAGTTTAGGAGTCGCCTTAGCGTGATATTCAGATTGTTCAGTTGTTGAAAAAGAAAGTTGTTGTTTGAAAAGTGGGTGGGGGATGCGGAGTTAGAGGGCGCCTTGCTCGATGCGGATACAGATGCGCTCGATCATGGCATCCTGCTTGTTCTTGTTGGGGTGGTAGCCAGCCTTGAGGCTGGCACCGAAGAATTTGCTGAAGGTCTGCCAGAATCCAGCCCTGAAGGTGCCCAGGAAGGCCTTGACAATGCTGTAACTGCTCTGGTTGGTCTCGCGGTTGATGAGTTTGATAAGCAACTTGCCCTGGTTTTTGGTCAATTTCTTCATCTGTGGCTTGTACTGTTCAAACAGTTCTTTCTCAAAGCGTTTGAGGTAGGCCTGCTTTTGCTTCTGAGTCTGGTAGGTGTCTATGTACTCATAGGTCTCCAGCAGCGTGCTGCTGATGAGTTTGGCATAGGGGAGCGTCTTCTTGATATCGCGCACGGTCTTCCAGTACTGTTTCTCCTCGGCCTTGTTGCGGAAGCGCTCGCGCGGATAGATGATGATGGGGTTGAAGACGATCATCGCCAGCGTGTCGCCTGTCGAGGGCTCGATGAAGTGGTAGTAGCCGGCAAAGGTCTTCTGCAGCACCGAGGGCAACTCGATGTTGTCGAGCGGATCCTGCACGGCGGGAGCGGCGTGCGCCTGGGCGTCCGTCAATGCCGTCATGGTAGCGGCAATGGCCAATATGAGGAACAATAGTCGTTTCATTTCTTTGCTTGTGGGCAGCAAAAGTAGGATAAAGAAATGAATCCTAGCAAGTTTTGGATGTTAAATTGTCTTTAGTTGATGCATTGCGCCCCTTTTTTCTCACTTCATCAGGCGCAGGAACCCGGCATAGGTCACCGTGGCGCCAATGCCGACACCCTTGACCGACGGGTTGAGGTTGCCATAGCGGGCATAGGTGACAAAGGGGCTGACGCGCAGCGACGACGTGTAGTGGGCCTGACTGTCGCCGACGGGGCTGTCCACTAGTTTGCCATGCAGCCTGATGTCGATGTCCACGCTAGCCATCCAGCCCAGGCTGTTCTCGTGGGTGGCCGTAACATTCTCGATGCTGGGCCTCTCGATACCCTCATCGTCCAGTTCATACTTGATGTGGTTCAGTTCCCATGACAGGCGGTTCCAGTTCACACCCACCATCGGGGTGATAGTCACCTTGCCCAGGCGGCACACGGTGCAGCCCAGTTGCAGCCCCACGCCCAGCAGGGTGGGGTTGGCGGTGGCGTTGAGCCGGATGTTGCGGCCCTGGTCATCCAGGATGGAGTAGGGGTTCTCGTTCTTGAACGAGGGCTGGCCATAGGCCACGTCGGCCTTGAATCTCAATCGCCGATACTCGGCATTCAGGCCTCCGGTAAACAGGGCGCAACCCTTGAGGTCATCGGCCAGTGAACCCGTCGGCACCATGCCGCCGGCGCCCAACTGGAAGCCCAGCCCCCAACTGTTAAACAACGATCCAACCTCCTGGCCGCGCAATGCGGCAGGAGCCAGCGTCAGTATCGCGAGTAGAATCAAAATCGTCCGTTTCATCGTGTTACATTGAGTTTACTATAGTAACGGACAACGAGCCTTGAAATTGCATTTTAGGCTTTTAGGCTTTAGATTTGGGAACGATATAGCAGTTGGCCCTAGTAGTTTTTTAATGCTGATTTCGCGAAGAAAACCTGTTTCACGAAAAAACATTTAAAACCATTCGTGATCAATATAACAATTAATTCGTGAAATTCGCATTAGCCCCGCAGGGGGGTATCACTACCAGACTAAGGAATTACCACCACAGGCTGCGGTAGTACTTGTGGTAGAGCGACAGGCCCTCGCTGATGGGCTTGAGAGAGGCCTTGGCGGCACGCTTGAGGTCGGCCAGGTCTTCCTCGTTGTTCCAGATGGCCTTGATGTAGGCCTTGTACTCAGGGGTATCCTCCTCGGTCTGGCAGGCGATGCGCTCAAAGGCGTATATCATCTTGTCCAGGACTTCGTTCCACTCCTCGTGGGACATGTTCAGTCGCGGGGTGCGCTCGCAGTGCTGCTTGAACACCATGAGCCGGGGCAGGATAAAGCGCGCGATGGTCACGTCGAGGTCATAGAGGTCGTCGACATGAATCGTCTTGGCAATGGCTTCGGGGTTATATTTTCTGTTCATAATCGCAATGAGAGGTTTTTTTGAAAAAAATAGATTGTATCAGGGAGCAAGTATAAGCATTTTTCCTGACATGGCAAAGAATTATTACAAAAAAATGACATTTTGTGTCTTTTTCCCGCACATTCCCGCCCATCTCAACACATAATTGCCGAATATATTGCCATTCAGTCACGACGACAAGCAATGGCAAATCTGATTCCCATGAAGACTCCCGTCACCATCATGATAGGAAACAATAAAGAAAGGGCAAGAAAGGCAACATTTATCATTATCCTTTCTTGCCCTTCTTGTCCTTCTTTATTGCGCTATCGGTATGGAAGTTTCTTTAGAAATTCCACTTGACTGCGAGAGTCGGATTGATGAAGAACGTCTTGTCGCTGTAGGTGTTGAAGATGAAGTTGTTGCTGATCTCAACCTCAGTGCCGACGCTGAAGTGCGATGTCGCGTTATACCACAACTGGGGCTCGGTCAGAATCACGAGTTGGCCGTGACCATTGGCCTTCTCGCCACGCCACAGGTCGATGAAGCCCGAGAACCGGCCCTTGCCCTTGGCGAAGTTCAGCCCCCACACGCCGGTCAACTGCACACTGTGGTAGGCGCGGGTGTTCTCATAACTCTTGAAGTAGCGCTTGTACATGAGTTGCACCGAGTAGGTCTTGGAGAAATCGGCCGAGTGGCCGTTCCATGCGGCACCCACCAGAGCGGCCTGCTGGAAACTGCCGAAGCGGTTCAATCCGCCGTTGTACTCGACGTGTGCGGCTACGGGCACTTTCTTCCCCAGGTTGATTTCGCGCGAAATCTCGGTGTAGGCACCCTCGGTGAACTTGCGGCTGAAGTCGATGTCCACAAAGTAGAACCACGAGCCCCACTTGTCCGCATTGAAGTGCTCGAGGGTCATGGTCACCTTTTGGCGGCCTGCCTCCTCGTCGGGATAGATGTTGCGGCCAAAGTCGTAGTGCAGTTGCACGTTCTGTGCCTGCACGGCCATGCCCATGAGCATCAGCATGGCCAGGAGAATCTGCTTTTTCATTTTGTTGATAGGTTTTTAAAAGTGTGACATTTATCAGTTAATATTTAATCTTAGTTTCATTACAACAGCGGTGCTACATACTTGAGCACAAAGAACACTGCAAGGATATACATGGCAATCGACAGGTCGCGATGGCGCCCGGTGCACAGTTTCACCAGCACATAACTGAGCATACCCAGCACGATACCCTCGGCAATGCTTGCCGTGAAGGGCATCATCAGGATGGTGACAAAGCAGGGGAATGCCTCGGTGATGTCCGCAAAGTCGATCTTGGTGATCGTGCGGATCATCAGCACGCCCACCAGCACCAGTGCGCTGGTCGTGGCGGCGGCAGGAATCATCAGGAAGAAGGGCGAGAAGAACAACGCCACGACAAACAGGATGGCCACCGTAAACGAGGTGAGACCCGTGCGGCCCCCGGCGGCGATGCCGGTGGTGCTTTCAACAAAGGTGGTCACCGTGGAGGTGCCGGCCAGGGCGCCCACCGTCGTGCCGATGGCGTCGGCCATCAACGCGCGGTTCAGTCCATGGATGCGGCCGTTCTTGTCGACCATGCCAGCGCTCGTCGAGGTGCCGATGAGCGTGCCCAGGGTGTCAAAGAGGTCCATGAACACCAGCGTGAACACGACAATGTAGTACTCGATGTCCAGGCTCAGAAAGCGGGAGAAGTCCAGGTGGAAGGCCACCGGCTCGATCGATGCCGGCAGGCTAAGAATAGAAAACCCCTCGGGAATCTGTGTCAGTCCGAAGGGTATTCCAATCAGTGTCATCGCAATGATGGTGTAGAACAGGGCGCCGCGCACTTTGAGCGCCATCAGCACGCAGCCCAGGATGACGCCCCCGATGGCTAGAACCGATTTGGCCGTCCATGGCGCTAGCGTTGTCACCGTGGCATCGCTCTGGACGATGATGCCGCCATTCCTCAGGCCGATAAAGGCGATGAACAAGCCGATGCCCACCGAGATGGCGTAGCGCAGGTTCAGGGGAATGGAATTGACGATGGCTTCGCGGACGCGAAACACCGTGAGCAGAATGAAAATGATACCCTCAATAAACACAGCCGCCAGTGCCTGTTGCCATGAGAAGCCCATGACGAGCACAAGCGTGTAAGCAAAGAATGCATTCAGACCCATGCCCGAGGAAAGGGCAAATGGGAGTCGAGCATAGAAGGCCATGACCAGAGTGGCGATGGCTCCTGCTACTACTGTAGCAGTGAACACTGCACCCTTGTCCATACCGGCATCACCCAGGATGAGCGGGTTCACGGCGAGAATGTAACTCATGGTTAAAAACGTAGTGAGGCCCGCCATCAGTTCGGTCCTCACCTTGTGTTTTGCTTCGTCGAAGCCTAAGAAATGCAAGAAATTTTTCATGAAGGTTTTGGGTTTATTTTGAAAAAAATGCAAAATAAAGATATACTGCTGACATGGCCAAATAATTTCCTTACTATTTTCGGTAAATATCTGAAAAAGTTTCAAAAAAGTTTCAACGCTGGATAATCAGTCGGGGCGCAGTGTCATTATTGGCATCAAGCAACAGGGGCATATCGGGATTGTGAGGGCTATAATGCTGATAACTTTTCAATATTCAGCAAAAAGTATTACCTTTGCGTCACTATGACGATACAAGAGGCACAAGCGCGGGTTGACGCTTGGATTAGGCAATATGGCGTGCGCTACTTCAGTGAGTTGACCAACATGGCCGTTCTCACCGAGGAAGTGGGCGAGGTGGCCCGTGTCATCGCGCGCCGCTATGGCGACCAGTCGAGCAAGCCAGGCGATGACCTGGACCTGGCCGACGAGTTGGCCGACGTGATGTGGGTGGTGATGTGCCTGGCCAACCAGACGGGCATCGACCTGGATGCCGCCCTGGAGCGCAACTTCGCCAAGAAGACCCGCCGCGACAGCCACCGCCACCTGGATAATGACAAACTTAAACATTAACCGATATAAAAACAGACAATCATTTATGAGCAATCACGAACATGAACACTGCGGCTGTGGCTGCGGGCATCACCACGATCACGACCATGAGCACAAGCCCATGGACAAGTACATGACGGCCATCAGCCAGAGCCATGTCACGACCGACGACGCTGCCGTCAGCGCCGCCGTGCAGGAAATCATCGACAAGCATGCTGCCGAGAACAACACCCCCGAGGTGCAGCAGTTCCTGCTCAACTGCGTCGACCTGACCACCCTGGCTACCGACGATAGCGAGCGCAGCGTGGCCCAGTTTGTGCAGCGGGTCAACGACTTTGACAACAACT
>CAMKOE010000045.1 GCA_946414395.1 uncultured Porphyromonadaceae bacterium
AATGAGAAGGGAGTCACTGCACGAGCAGCGGCTCCCTGATTTTTTATACCCGCCCGGCAGCGCTACCGCGGCAGAGCCGCGGCCCATGTGACACGCCGTTGGCCTGCCCATGCCCTTGCTGACATTGCTGCCACCGCACCGCGGCACAGCCGCGGTCCACAGGACAGGCCGCTGGCGGTGCTGAATCGTGCTGCGGTCCACTGAACTGGAAGATGGGTGGAGGCGCTACTTGAAGAGCCGGCTGGAGTATTTATAGATGGCTATAAAGATGAAGAAGATGGGTATGGTCAGGAGGATGGCTGAGAGAACCATGAGGTAGTTGTTCTGGATGGGGCTTACCTGCATGTAATAGTAGGTGCTGATTGTCTGGGCAAGGTATAATTCAAATGAATACTTGCCGATGTAGGAAATGTATTTATAGAGCGGCCTGGGCTTGATGTATTTAAAAATGAATAGCAGTAACAATACGAGTATCGACAGGAAGAATGATAAATCCAGAGCGATTGTCTCGAGTAGAAGCGCTGTAGTGTAGATCAAAGCATCCTGGTTGCGTTTGTTTTTGTATAAGAAATAGAGGATGACACCGCTCACGATGATCGGGAAGCGGCCGACGAAGTTGTACCCAAAACTGACGTATGGGGCTATAGCGTGGCCCAGGACCGCTATCAGGTTAACTGCAAGCAGTTGCCACCAAATGCTGCGATGCTGTAATGCTCTGCCTCCATAGTACAGGAGCGGAAAGAGGAGGTAAACGCAAATGATGGATGGCGTGTACCACTCGACATCGGTGTAGAGTGAGCGGATGACGCTTAATCCACTGCATTGATATATAATAATGTGTAACAGTGATGGGCCGGGATGAAAAATGAAATAGACAGCCAGCAGAAATATCACGTATAGTGGAAACAATCGCTTGATGCGGTGCTTGTAGAACGTGAGAATGTCGTTTTTCTCAAATGAGAAGCACAGGCCGAATGTCGACAGGACAAAGAAGGCATCCACGCCCAAGTAACCGTTGAGAAAGATTGAAATCGAGGTTCCCCTGTAGGCGTTGGTGAAATTGACCAGGTGGAATAGTATTACCGCAATGATTGATAGCCCCATGATGTAAGGGCGGTCCTTCCTGGTAACAAATGTATCGTTGTCGGCCATATTGCTATCGTGAATGAATAATAATAAGGTGTGTGCCGTGGAAAAGACGGCCTTGACCATGACACACACCGTTGATGAGAAATCAGAGGGCGATTACCAGATGATAACGCGGTCGGCGGGATCGCGCCACATCTTCATGCCCTGCTGGATGTTAAAGGCATTGAAGAATTCCTCCAGGTTGCGGATGGCCACGTTAACGCGGTTAATGCCGAGGCTGTGGGGGTCAACCTTGGTGCGGCGCAGCATCTCTTCCTTAGTGATGTTGGCTGCCCAAACGTTGGCATAACTCAAGAAGAAGCGCTGATCGGGCGTGAATCCGTCGATGCTCTTGTTGCCCTTGCCTTGCTCGGTCTTCTTGAAGGCGCTGAAGGCGACGCGCAGTCCGCCATGATCGGCGATGTTCTCACCCATGGTGAATTGTCCGTTGGCATGAACGTCGTCGGCCACGATCTCGGCGCTGTATTGAGCGCCAAGTTTGTCGGCGAGTTCCTTAAACTTGGCGGCATCCTCGGCCGTCCACCAGTCGACCATATTGCCATTGTAATCGAAGTTGCGGCCCTGGTCGTCAAATCCATGGGTCATCTCATGGCCAATGACCACACCAATGGCTCCATAGTTGCAGGCCTCATCGGCGTTGGGGTCGAAGTAGGGCGATTGCAGGATGCCTGCGGGGAAGCAGATCTCGTTGCTAGAGGGCTCGTAGTAGGCGTTTACGGTCTGCGGGGTCATGAACCAGCGCTCCTTGTCAACCGGCTTGCCAAGTTGGGAGTATTCATACTTGGCTTGGAATCGTCTTGCAGCAAGCACGTTCTCCCAGTAACTCTTGCTGGGGTCGATGTCCAGGCTGCTATAGTCGCGCCACTTGTCGGGATAACCGATTTTAACAGTAAAACTATTGAGTTTCACCAGGGCGTTGACCTTGGTCTTGGGGCTCATCCATGATAATGTGGCAATATGCTCGCCAAGGGCCTTCTTGAGGTTGTCCACGAGTTGCTGCATCTTCTTCTTGGAGTCGGCGGGGAAGTACTTCTCGACATAGAGTTGGCCAACGGCCTCACCGAGCAGGGTGTTGGGAACATCCAGCGAGTGCTTCCAGCGAGGCATCTTGACCTGCTTACCCGACATGGCGCGGCTGTACATGTCAAAATTGGCATCGGCAAAGGCATCGCTCAGGTAGGGAGCAGCGGCGTCAATATACTTGAAGATGAGATACTCCTTGACGTCCTCTTCCTTGAGGCTTTTCATCATTTCGTTGACCTTGGCCAGTGATTTGGGCTGGAAGACGCACACGTTGCCGGGCGTCTTGATGTTGAGTTTGTTGAAGTATTGGTCCCAGTTGATGTTGGGATAGTCTGCCTTGAGTTTGGCCACGGTCATGACGTTGTAGAGTTTGCTGTAGTCGCGGGTGTCCTCACGGGTCATGGCAACCTGGGCCAGCGCGGTCTCGATGGCCATCACGTGCTGAGCGGCCTTCTTGGCGTTGCCCTTCTTGTAACCGGCGAGTTGGAACAGTTGCTGAATGTAGTTGACATAGGCATTGCGCACCTTGACGGTGTTGGCATCCTTGTCAAGGTAATAATCGCGGTCGCCCATGCCCAGGCCATCTTGCATGAGGTAGAGCATGTTGTCGTTGGAATTCTTCAGGTCGGCCATGACCGATGAGTTGAAGAACGGGCTGTTGATGCCGTTGTGCATATCGGCAATCGCTCCTGAGAACTGGTCTCGGGTCAACGTCTTGATGCTTGCAATGTAGGCCTTGAGGGGCTCCATGCCTTCTTTATTGAGG
This sequence comes from uncultured Porphyromonadaceae bacterium, assembly GCA_946414395.1. GTDB lineage: Bacteria > Bacteroidota > Bacteroidia > Bacteroidales > Muribaculaceae > Sodaliphilus. The sequence goes on from CAMKOE010000045.1 coordinate 2,939, forward strand.
CGCACGCTGTCCATACCGAGGGCATAGAGGTCGCCAACTTTCTGCTTGATGCTGCCACGCGGGTTGTTGTTGCCCAGGGTGGTGATGATGTCCTTGACCTGGTTGCGGCTATTCTCGGCCAGTTGGTCGAAAGTGCCGAAACGTGCATACTGCGGGTCGAGGGGATTATTGAGCATCCAGCCGCCGCAGGCATATTGGTAAAAATTCTCTCCAGGATGGGTGTTAGGATCCAGGTTGCTGCGGTCAACCGCTTTCTCCAGGTTGCCGGCAGCCGATGTCATTGCAACAAGTGCCATGATGATTAAACTGATCTTTCTCATTGTTTTTTTTGAAATAGTTATAGTGATAGTTTTTAAGTGAAAATTGCTGTGTACTAGGGCAAGAAGCCGTCAATGGCCCCGGTCAGAATCTTTTCCATGACGTAATATCCTGTGGAGTTGGGGTGAACGCCGTCCTCGGTGTAGGAGGGGTTCAGTGCCCCGTTGCGGGTAGCCATGCCGTCATGATAGTTGATGTAGGTCAGCCCTCTGGAAGCGGCGTAGGCGCTGATGCGCTCGTTAAGGGCGTGAATCTTCTGGGTCACATCCTTGACAGATGGATTCCAGCAGAAACTGTCACATGGCAGTACCGATGACAGAACGACCGTAATGTCGTTGGCAATGGCCAGTTCGGTCATCGACATGATGTTGTCCATTGTGATATCCTCGTCATAGGGGCCATTGTTTTCGGCGATGTCGTTGGTGCCGCAGTTGATGACCACCACCCTAGGCTTGAGGTTGATGACATCCTCACGAAACCTGGCCAGCATCTGGCTTGAAACCTGCCCACTAATGCCTCGCCCCACAAGGCCGTTGTCCTTGAAAAACTGTGGATGGAGTTCTTCCCAATACTCGGTGATGGAGTTGCCCATCATGACGATGCCGACGGGTTTGCCTTGATTGATCAATTCCTTGTTGGCTTGCGCGTAACGGGCCTTGTTGGCCCAATCGACCGGAGCCGTCGCATTACCGTTCAATAGGTTCCAGAACATCATAATTACTACCAAAATCCGTTTCATGACATGATGTAAATATTGATTGGAATGTCAAAGGTACAAAATATCACGAAAAACGTCAAGAAAAAGAGAAAAAACTTGTGCTCATGCGCTCATTGTGTCCTCGCCAGGGTAGAGTTGATCGATGGCCTGTGAACCACAGCCCCAAAAAGAGGCTAGCGCTTGTTCAACATTTTATCTATAATCCTCTTGACCCACTTGCATCGAACGGGCTTATTGTTGTTGCGCACCATAGTTGAACCGTACTCGATGTGCGTTTCTTCCTCCATCTGCTGGATGGCTTTGTCAATCATATCCTCGACTGCCAGATAGTCGCTGGATGGTTTTGCTTTTTCTTTTGTGCTAATCATCTTTTCTGTGTTGTCTGTAGGGGGTGAATAGTTGAATAATGTTCAGGTTGATGATGAATTGCCTCCTAGGTCTGGGAGATGTTGTCATTGTTCTTCCTGAACTGCATGGGACTGACGCCGTATTGCTGCTTGAAGGCCTTGGAGAAATGTGAAAGGTTCTGGAAACCGCACTTGCTGGCGATTGCCGTCAGTGGTGTGTCTTCCTTGGCAATCATGCGTCGTGCATAGTTGAGCCTAACTTGCAGGACATAGGCTACTGGCGTTAGTCCGGTAATGTTCATCACTCTGGTGCGCAATTGCTTGCGGCTCATTGACAAGGCTGCTGCAATGTGCTCCATGTCGATGTTGTCTTTAGACATCTGCACGTGGATGACATCCACCAGTTTGTTGATGAATTCTTTGTCCTCCCGGCTGATCCTTGTCATGTGAGCGTTGCCGCCCACCTCGGGACTGGTCTTGACAAAGCGCTCACGCAATGATGAGCGCTGGCGGATGAGATGCTGGGCGAGAATGCAGAGTTCGCTGGAGTTGAAAGGCTTGACAAGAACATTGTCGGCGCCGGCTTCAAAGCAGGAAATACGTTCCTTCTCGCTGGTATCTGATGTCATGGCGATAATGGGAATGTGGCTGAGGTTGCTGTCATCACGCAGTTGCTTGATGAGTTCCTTGCCATCCATGACGGGCATTGTCATGTTGGTGATAATCAGGTCGGGCACGAGATTCTGGGCATTCTGCAGGGCTTCTCGTCCATCACGTGCAAACCTGAGGTTGTAGGGCTCTCTCAGGTGGCTTGCGATGAAGTATGCAACTTGCTCGTTATTCTCGACGATGAATACCAGGGGCTTCTGCTTGTCGTCACTTGTCTGGAGAATGAGATTTTCGGCCATGAGCGACAACTCGTTGGATGACACCTCGACCACGTGGAGCGGGAGATCGATGGTGAATGTGGTGCCTTTGCCCTGTTCACTCTCGACCTGTATGTTGCCTCCCAGCGTCTGCACAATCTGGTTGACCAGAGATAATGTTGCGCTGGTTGCTGCTCCGTCGTCATCGTCATCAGTCTGGTACATGGGTTCAAAAATGCGACTGATCTCTTCGGCAGGAATTCCCTTTCCTGTGTCGGCAACCGAGAGGCGCACCTTGTTCTCGTCGGGCATGGCGAGGCCTACTGTCACACTGCCGTTGCGTGGCGTGAATTTCAAGGCATTTGCAATAAGGCCATGAATGATGCGGCGGATGTATTCGGGCGAAAAATCAACTGTCAACGACGAGAATGCTGGCGCGTAATCCAGGCTGATCATCCGCTGGTGGGCATCGTCGGCATAGTTGTCAATGAGCATGCGGACAAACATCACGATGTCTCCTCGCCTGAGGTTGGGATTCTTGCCCTGGGATTTCACCTTCTCGATGTCGATGAGTTGATTCACCAGTTCCAGCATGCTGTTGCCGTTATTGACGATGATGCTGCCAATGTTCTTGTTCTCCTCGACGCTGGCCCTGTGGGCGTCTTGCAACTGTCGTCCTGCGCTCATGATCAGGGTCAACGGCGCCTGCAGTTTGGTGCTGATGTTAGAGAAGAAATGTGTCCTCAGTTCCTCGGTCTGTCTCATCATCTGAATGGCGCCGCGGTTGCGCCTGCGGATCAGCAACATGCCGAGGATCATCATCACCAGCAATGCCAATAGCGCTGCTGCACCCCAGCGGAGCGGTTTGTTCCAGCGGGTGGAGTCCTTGTTGATTTCCGTCTCCTCGATATTCTGGGTCGTGGCACTCATTACCATCTTCTGGGCCGAAGCCATCTGGTTGTACATGGAATCGGACAATGTGGTATAGCGTTCCAGGTGCAGGGCGGCGACTCTGGGGTCGGTGTCGTGCAGCATTTCCCACATGCCGCGCTCGGCATCACGCTCGATCTTTGGAGACCTGCACTTGATGCTTTTTTCCAGAGCCTTTTTGTAAAAGGCCAGGGCGTCTTGATTGTTGCCCAACTTCTTGTTCACGCTACCCAACTGGTTGTAACATGACGCTAGGCTGTAGATGTTGTTGGACTTTTCAAGCAAGGGCAACGCTTGCATCAGGATCGCGCGCGCTTCCTGGAGTTTAGACATGCGTTCCAGGATGGCCGCTTTTACCGCTAGCCTTGTGGCACCCTTGTCAGGTCTCTCGTTGTTCTTGTCGATCTCATAGGCTTCGTCGATTGCTGCCATGGCCTTGTCCAGTTGATTATCGGTCATGTAGAGTTCGGCTGCGAGCGACAGCCTGATGGCCAGCCTGTCGGGACGGTTGAGCCTACGCTCAAGGCTGATGGCCTTCTCGATGAACGGGATGCCGGGTTTGGGCTGTTGAACGGCAAGATAGATGGCCGCGAGGGAATTCAGGTCACTGCTGATGAGTTTCTTGTCGCCCAACTGCTTGTCCACCTGGTAAACCTCGAGCAGCGTTGTCAATGACTTGTCGATGGCACCGAGCCTGTAGTGGGCATTGCTCACAAGGCCCAGCACGTCGCTGTGCAGTTTGCTGACCTTTTCCCGTGCAATCAATTCTCGGGCCTGGGTGCTCTCCTGCAGGGTGCTCTCATAGTCGCCCTGGTTAAAGAAGTGCTCCGCCATCAGGTAGTGGAAGATGGCGTCAACCCGGGACGGTTTGGTGCGGTTGTCACACTGGTAAAGAGAGTCGGTGATCTCGTCGTTGTAGAGCGTTTGGGAGATGGTATTGGTTATCTCCCATTTTTTGGCCCTGTCGGCGTTGATGTAGAGATGGTAAAGAGAATCTACCGGCTCTCCAAGCATTTTCAAGGGAAAGGCGGTAATTAGAACCATGGCCGTCAATAGCGACAATGCGGCATGATTCAAGCGTGCTATGGCTAGATGTGGTGCCATGACACTGCAAATATAAGCATTTATTGTGAATCAACGAAATTCCAGGGCATTAAATCTTGTTTCATCCCCTCTGTGACATGCCTGAGTGACACTGCTGGCCGTTTGGCGGGAAATGTTGGCAGGGAGTGACAATAGAGCAGTGGTTGGAACGATTTTTGTGATACGAAATAAATATAGTATCTTTGGTGTCAAAATTCAGAGAAAAGTTATGCCTGACAAGAATAAGCAAGGAACCGGTACCGGTGCGAGAACCCGCTCGAGAATCGAGATAGATGAACCACGGCAGTATAAGGTGATATTCCATAATGATGATTTCACAACAATGCAGTTTGTCACCGAGGTGCTGCGGGTCGTCTTCAATCAGCCGGCCGACGTGGCCGTCACGCTGATGATGCGTGTGCACCGCGAGGGGCGAGCCGTAGTGGGTGTTTATAGTTATGACGTGGCGATGACCAAGGTGTCGGTGGCCACATCGATGGCGCGCAGCGAGGGCTTCCCGTTGCGCATCACCTGTGAACCCGAGTGAATCACGAGGCATGACAATATCCTATCAATCAGCAACTTTAAAATCTCATATATAGACTAAAGTGGAAATTTCGACCAATCTTGAGAACATCATTACTTCGGCATTGATTCTTGCCGACACCTGCCGCAATAAGTTGGTGACACCCGAGCACTTGCTGCTTGCCGCCCTGAGTGACGGTGCGATGGTTTCATTCCTGGAATCACCGGCCATGGACTTGCCTGTCGATGAAGTCAAGGACCGCTTGCGCGCCTATATTGACCGGCAAGAGCATTTTGATGAGGATGAGCCTGACAGAGAACTGTGCGCTTCCCATCAATATGGTCAACTCATGCAACTCATGGAGCGGGAAAGCCAGTTGAACTCCAGTCAACAAGTCGATGTGCCCCAACTCATGGAGTGCATGATGAGGCTCAAGGATTCTTTTGCCGCCAATTGCCTCAATGCGCTTGCCGGTGACGATAAAGAGCGTTTTGTCGATGGCATCGCTGCCGCCTATGATCTTGATAGCAGGCAAGGCAACGGGGAGAATAGTGAGCCGGTCGATGGGGAACTTACAGAGCCCGGCGCCAGTCCCGATAAGCGGCAGGCCGCAGCAGGGTGGCGAGACTATGTGCTATGCATCAATGATCACCTGGCAGACCACAATCCCCTCATCGGCCGCGAGGAGGAGTTGGACCGCACGGTGCAGGTGCTGTGCCGCAAGGATAAGAATAACCCGCTGCACATCGGTGAGCCCGGTGTGGGCAAGACTTCGATCGTTTATGGCCTGGCGCAGCGCATTGAGGATGGAAATGTGCCCGAGTCGTTGCGTGGAGTGAAGATTTATCAACTCGACCTGGGATCGCTCATCGCGGGAACACAATACCGCGGAGACTTTGAAAAACGCCTCAAGGTGGTGATGAATGGCATCGCTGCCGAGAAGGGCGCTATCCTGTATATCGACGAGATTCACAATATTGTGGGAGCCGGCCAGACGGGTGAGGGCTCGATGGATGCCAGCAACCTGCTCAAGCCCTATCTGGAGGGCGGGCGCGTGCGGTTCATCGGCGCGACGACCTATGAGGAATACAATCGCTACATCATGCGCAACAAGGGCCTGGTGCGTCGTTTCCAGCAGGTTGCCATTGAGGAGCCTACAGTCGAGGAAACGCTCCAGATACTGCATATGCTCAAGGAGGGCTATGAGGCGTTCCATCATGTGAAATATGACGACGATGCCCTGGAACTGGCAGTGAAAGGCAGCGCGCGGCACATTACCGACCGTTATCTGCCCGACAAAGCCATCGACCTCATTGACGAGGCAGGAGCGTGGCTGCAGATGAACCGAGCCACCGAAGGTGAAGGACGCCATGTCGATAAGACGTTGATAGCCAGTACGCTCGCCCGTATCGCCAAGGTGGACTCCTTGTCGATGGATGAGGGCGATAACGACAGGCTCGAGAGCCTTGAACCCCGCATACTGGAGAAAATCTATGGTCAGGATGATGCTGTCAAGCGTGTGGTCGAGGCTGTGCAGATGTCCAAGGCCGGATTGACCGACGAGAACAAGCCGCTTGCCTCGCTGTTGTTCGTCGGCCCCACTGGAGTGGGTAAGACCGAGGTCGCCCGTGTCCTGGCCAGTGAACTGGGCGTGGAACTCGTGCGCTTTGACATGAGCGAGTATGTCGAGAAGCACACGGTTGCCAAACTCATTGGATCTCCTGCAGGATATGTGGGATATGACGACGGCGGCCTGTTGACCGATGCCGTGAGAAAGCATCCCGACTGTGTCCTGCTGCTTGATGAGATAGAAAAGGCCCACGATGATGTCTTCAACCTGTTGCTGCAAGTGATGGACTATGGCACCTTGAGCGATAACAAGGGGCGCAAGGCTGTGTTCCGCAACGTGGTGCTCATCATGACCAGTAACGCGGGCGCCCAGTTCGCTCATCAGGCTTCGGTGGGATTCGCTTCGACGGTAACTGCGGGCGGGGCGATGCTCAAGCAGGTGAAAAAGACATTCAAGCCTGAATTTATCAATCGCTTGTCGTCGATCGTCGTGTTTAACGACATGGACTATAAAATGGCTGGCATGATTCTGGACAAGAAGTTGCGCGAACTGCAGCAAATGCTTGCTCCCAAGGGCGTCACGCTGACCATCGGAGAACGGGCCCATGACCAGTTGCTGCGGTTGGGCTACAGCCGCGAGTATGGCGCGCGCGAGATGGATCGCGTCATCCACTCCCGTCTCAAGTCCAGACTGGTGCGGGAGATACTGTTCGGTTCCTTGAAGCAGGGTGGGGAGTATGTTGTCAATGAGTTGGACGAACAACCACAAGTATAAAAACAAGGAGGAACCGAGATGATTTTTCGACTCAGCGATGAAATTGTTTTTCCTGATCCCAGAATGGGGGAGGAAGACGGTTTGCTGGCAGTGGGCGGTGACTTGAGCGAGGAACGCCTGCTGCTGGCCTACAGTTATGGTATCTTTCCCTGGTTCTCGTTTCGTGATTGGCCCGAACCCGCATGGTATTGCCCCCTGAAGCGTTTTGTTATTTTCCCTGATGAAGTGCACGTGTCACACTCCATGCGCTCAATCATGCGCAAGCACGACTATTCGGTGACCTTCAACCGTGACTTTGATGGCGTTATTCAGGGGTGCAGCACGGCCGACGGGCGATATTATATGAATGGCGCCTGGCTGGGCGAAGACATGATGAAGGCCTACAGGAACATGAACCGGCTGGGCTATGCCACCAGTGTCGAGGTCTGGAATGTCGAGGGTGAACTGGTTGGAGGCCTCTATGGCATGGCCATGGGTGACTGCTTTATCGGGGAAAGCATGTTTTCAATCGTTCCCAATGCCTCTAAACTGGCCCTGATCCACCTGGCCAGGCTGATGAGCCGCATCGGGGGACGATTGATTGATTGCCAACTCGAAACACCGCACCTCAAGTCGATGGGCGGCCGTTTCATTCCTTATAAGGAGTATCTGGATATTCTTAATCCAGGGGCCTATGACAGGCTCGGCCCTCTACCCGAACTGGGCTCACCCGAAGAGGCCGCCGAGGGCCCTGGTGACCTGTAGAACCCAGGGGTATAAAAATTGAAAAGACCCGCCTCCCGGCGAGTCGATTTCAATCTCTAAATCTTTACCTTATGAAAAAAATTATTACCTTAAAATGACGCTGCAAAAGTACTGCCAAAATCGGGAATAACAGGTAATAGTTTTGTTAAAAAAAGTAAAGCCTAAGCAAAAAGGCATGTTTATGTGAGATTTTGGACAGTTATGGGCCTGTCAGATCTTTTTTTTCGTGATAATAATCCCTTTTTTATGCTTTCTTGCCCCTCATTCCGGCGGTTGCACCATAATCTTTAATGATGTGACAGCGCATTAATACCTATGCCCTTTTTTAATATTCAGGCATGCCGGTAGAATAATAGAAATGCTCTGTAAGTTGGGCCTGGCCTTGGCATGGCCAATTCGCGCCAGGATGCTACAGGTCTGCTGATATCAATAAACGCAGGCATGCTCTTCAAGCAACCAGGCGCTGAGGTCTAGCATGAGTGATCACACCGGGGCAAGCCCTAATATCTACCACAATTATGCCCCCTGCATGCCGCTCCCGTGGGCTAGTAATGGTTAATCACCATATCGCATGGATTTCATTATTTAGGAGCAAAAAATATGATTTATAATCAATTGGTAAAAAGTTACATGTATTGTATAGTATGAAGTAATACTTTAAAGAATGCGGGCCTTTGTGCCTAAATTCTTTCCTTCTCGTCAAGATTCCTCCAAAAATAGAGTCTGGAAACTAGCGTAATCCGACCGATATATTGATAGTTTAAACGATTGATGCAGTTGTATTTTGCATTATGCTATTTAATGCGATACTTTAAGTGATTTATTTGCCGTCATTTTCCGTGTTATTGCGTTTCTCGATGGGCGAAATGACCCAGTTGGTGAACATGGTCAGCAGTGGACTTACTGCCAGTACCATCACGCTGAAGATGGAGGCCAATTCGTTGACTTCGCTCGTGCCGAAGTGGTGGCCGAGGCCGCTGACGATTGCGGTGGTGCTCAGGGCGAGAACGAATGACGCAAAGCGCAGTCTTGTCGTGCGCTTGCTCGATGCGGTTTTCTCTCCGGCTTTGTTCGACAAGAGGTATATGCCTTGGACGACTAGCGCCGCGGCCAGGATCATGACGACGATCCATGACATCCTGGCCATTGTCGTGAAACTGGCGATGAGGATGGCTAGCGGCAATAGGCGCGCGGGCGTGGTCAGTTCGCTGCTTTCTCCCAGCCATGAGTAAAAGCGGGAATTGCTGTATTCTGCTTGTCGCATGGCTAGCGCATCCCGCCGCGACATTGCCCAGAGGTCGAACAGCGCGGCAATCAGTAGGGTGGTGTTGGCGATGATGGTCATGATCAATTCTTGTTATAAGGGTTTCCGGGTTGCAAAGGTAGCGATAAATGCGGGAATTTGCGTCGTGGTTGCGCTGTTTTCTGCGATGCGGTTATGGGGTGCTTGCGTGTGTTCCTGGTTCAGTGGCCCTATATATTATATATAATGTGTTAACGGTTTTTGGTGACGACATGGCGGCCCTGTAGCCTGCTTGATGCAGTGGTGCTGATACATCGATTTTTGTGGGAAATGGTGCCAGATGCTTGTTTTTGTGGCTAAATTACGTTAAATAATGTTAAGTTGTGTAAATATTTGAGGTTTTGAAAGTCCCTGGCTGTTATGTGTTTAGGGTTATACTGGTGAGATACAGCGAGTTATGTTTTACATTATATATAAAATAAAAAGAGCGAAAAGTTTGGCCAGGTGGAAAAAAGTTTGTAATTTTGCATCGCTTTTTTGCGCTGAAAGGCACTAAAATGACGTCTAATCGCTTGATAGCGTGCGGAGTTAAGTGCGATCGACGGCAGGGAAGCAAACTGAAAAATATTTGTCAAATTAATTAAAAACAAAAAAACTAAGATGCCTACTATTCAGCAATTAGTAAGAAAAGGCCGCACTGCGCTGGAATCGACCAGCAAATCGCCCGCTCTGGACTCATGCCCTCAGCGTCGCGGTGTTTGTGTTCGTGTTTACACGACCACGCCTAAGAAGCCGAATTCGGCTATGCGCAAGGTTGCCCGTGTCCGTCTGACCAACGGTAAGGAGGTGAACTCCTACATCCCTGGTGAGGGCCACAACCTGCAGGAGCACTCGATCGTCATGGTACGCGGTGGACGCGTTAAGGACCTTCCCGGTGTACGCTATCACATCATCCGTGGCACCCTCGACACCGCCGGTGTTGAAGGCCGCACCCAGCGCCGCAGCAAGTATGGCGCCAAGCGTCCCAAGAAGAAAAAATAAGATCTGAGACCAACAGGCCCTGACTTACTAAAAAAAATCAATTCAAAAGTAAAATTAATTTCAAACTTAGTTTTCAGTTTTATTGGATTGGATTATTGGTTGAGTAAACGTGCCGCAGCGGCGGGCGTTGAAGAACAAAGCAAAAAACAACCAAGCAGACTTAAAACTACAACTGTGTTAAAAAAATGAGAAAGGCTAAGCCAAAAAAACGGATCATCCTTCCCGATCCTAAGTTCGGTGACGTTCGCGTAACTAAGTTCGTCAACCACCTCATGTATGATGGTAAGAAGAACACGTCTTACCGTATCTTCTACAGTGCCCTGGAACTCGTGGGCAAGAAGATGGCTAGTGAAGAGAAGACCCCTCTCGAAATCTGGAAAGCCGCGTTGGAGAAGATCACTCCCCAGGTGGAGGTGAAGTCCCGTCGCGTCGGTGGTGCCACATTCCAGGTGCCTACCGAAATCCGCCCCGACCGCAAAGAGTCGGTTTCAATGAAGAACATGATCATTTTCGCTCGCAAGCGTGGCGGCAAGACTATGGCCGACAAGCTGGCTGCTGAAATCATGGACGCATATAACGAGCAGGGTGGCGCATTCAAGCGCAAGGAGGACATGCACCGCATGGCCGAGGCTAACCGCGCATTCGCTCACTTTAGATTCTGATTTAGCGACGACGTGAACTAGACAATGGGCACCGACGCACAACTGAAATATACACGCAACATCGGCATCATGGCACACATCGATGCCGGCAAGACCACCACATCGGAGCGGATCTTGTACTACACGGGCCTGACCCACAAGATGGGCGAGGTTCATGAGGGTACCGCCACCATGGACTGGATGGAGCAGGAGCAGGAGAGGGGCATCACCATCACCAGCGCCGCCACCACCGCGTTCTGGAACTATGACGGCAGCAAGTACAAGATCAACCTGATTGACACCCCGGGGCATGTGGACTTCACCGTCGAGGTGGAGCGCTCGCTGCGCGTGCTGGATGGCGCTATCGCCACCTTCTGCGCCGTGGGCGGTGTAGAGCCCCAGAGTGAGACCGTGTGGAGGCAGGCCGACAAGTATGAGGTGCCCCGCATTGCCTATGTCAACAAGATGGACCGTGTGGGCTGCAACTACCTCGATGTGGTGCGCCAGATCCGTGAGGTCCTCGGGGCCAATCCTTGCCCCATTCAGTTGCCTATCGGTGCCGAAGAGAATTTCAAGGGCGTTGTTGACCTGGTGACGATGCAGGCTCTGTACTGGCATGACGAGACCCTCGGTGCCGAGTATGAGACCGCCGACATCCCCGCCGACATGGCCGACGAGGTCCAGGAGTACCGCGACAAGATGCTTGAGTCGCTCGCCGAGTTTGACGACGAGTTCATGGCTAAGTACTTTGATGACCCCGACTCGATCAGCGTCGAGGAAATCAAGAGCGCGCTGCGCAAGGCCACGCTCAACCGTGACATCGTTCCCGTGTTGTGTGGCAGTTCGTTCAAGAACAAGGGCGTCCAGACGTTGCTCGATGCCGTTTGTGCCTATCTGCCCAGTCCCGAGGACGCAGGCGAGGTCAAGGGTGTCGCTGTCAATGACCCGGACAAGGAGATTAGCCGCAAGCCGCTGTTCGAAGAGCCCCTGTGCGCACTCGTGTTCAAGATCGCTACCGACCCCTATGTGGGCCGCCTGGTGTTCTTCCGCGTGTATTCAGGCCAACTCGAGGCTGGCAGCCAGATCTACAACGTGCGCACTGGCCGCAAGGAGCGCATCTCCCGCTTGTTCCAGATGCACAGCAACCGCCAGAACCCCATGGAGGTGATCGGTTGCGGTGACATCGGCGCCGGAGTGGGCTTCAAGGATGTTCGCACGGGTGACACCCTGTGCAGCAGCCAGGAAACCGCCATCGCACTCGAGGCAATGGACTTCCCCGAGCCTGTGATCGGTATCGCCGTTGAGCCCAAGACGCAGAACGACCTCGACCGCATGGCCGTGGGCCTGGCAAAACTTGCCGAGGAGGATCCCACGTTCCAGGTCGAGACCAACGAGGAGACTGGCCAGACGATCATCCGCGGTATGGGTGAACTTCATCTGGACATCATCCTAGACCGCCTGCGCCGCGAGTTCAAGGTAGAGAGCAACCAGGGACGTCCCCAGGTTTCCTACAAGGAGGCCATCTCGCAGGCCGCAACCGTGCATGAGGTCTTCAAGAAGCAGACCGGTGGTCATGGCAAGTTTGCCGACATCGAGTGCCGTGTTGAGCCCGCCGATGAAGACTTTGACGGCACGCTGCAGTTTGTCAACGAGGTGAAGGGCGGCGATATTCCCAAGGAGTACATGCCCAGCATCGAGAAGGGCTTCAAGAGCGCCATGCGCAGCGGTGTGCTCGCCGGCTTCCCCGTGCCGAGCCTCAAGGTGACCGTCCTCGACGGCAGTTACCACCCTGTTGACAGCGACAGCCTGAGTTTTGAACTCTGTGCCATGCAGGCCTTCCGTGTCGCCTGCCGCAAGGCAAGCCCCGTGCTGCTCGAGCCGATGATGAAACTCGAGGTGGTAACACCCGAGGAGAACATGGGTGACGTGATTGCCGATCTGAACAAGCGCCGTGCCCAGGTCGAGGGTATGGAAACCGCACGCAGCGGTGCCCGTATCGTTAAGGCCAATGCCCCGCTTGCCGAGATGTTCGGCTATGTCACCGCCCTGCGCAACATCACCAGCGGCCGCGCTACCAGCACGATGTCGTTCTCGCACTACGCTCCTGTTGCCAAGCCCATCGCCGTGAAGGTGCTGAAAGAGTGTTTAGGTCACGTCGAATTATTGTAGTAATACATTCACATTATAAATAATATGAGCCAGAAGATTAGAATTAAATTGAAAAGTTACGATCACAACTT
>CAMKOE010000046.1 GCA_946414395.1 uncultured Porphyromonadaceae bacterium
CGTCGTTACCACCTACACCGACGGCACCACCAGCACCGCCAAGGTGATCAAGTAACACAGCCTGTTTCATCCCGCATGGCGGGAATGAAAAAGTAGCATTGAGGCGGCCTGCAGCAGCGGGCCGCCTCATTTTTTACCCGTTTCTGATAGGGAGATGTCCGATAAATCAGACAAGTTGAAGATTTGCAGTTTTTTTTAAATGAATAATTTTGCAGGTTCGGCAATTCGATGTACCTTTGTACTTGAAATATTACCATCATTTTTTCTGCCATTAATATTACCTTTTAATTAACTATAAACTTTTTTTTCAACTTAAACGTTATGAAGAAATTCTTTACACTCGTGGCTGCCGCTTTGATGTTGTCGGCTTCAGCCCAAACTCTGGATTTGTACAATGGTACCGCCTTTGACTTCTACGTTCCCATCAACAGCCAGTGGTATGACACGAACGGTACCACGTCACAGGTTCTCTATCCCGCAGCCGACCTGGCCGACATGCAGGGCAAGGAAATCACCTCGATGACCTTCTACACCGACGAGAATGGTTGCAAGATGAATGCCGGCTTGCTGAACATCTTCCTGGGCGAGACCCAGCAGACCGTCTTGAGCGATTATATCACCGAGGGCTTGACCCAGGTGGCTACCGCAAGCATGGTTAAGGATGATACCGACACCGTCAAGATCACGATCAACTTCACCACGCCCTACATGTACAATGGCGGCAACCTCGTCTTCTCGTCTGTTGTGGCCCAGGCTGGCGGCTATGGCATGACCTACTTTATGGGCATTTCCACCGACGATAGCCACGGCATCACCACTGCCTATAGTTCGCTGTATCCCCGCACCTTCCTGCCTCACACCACCTTTACCTACAACGCTGGTGGTGAGCCCGAGGTACTGCGCGGCGACGTCAATGGTGACACGGTTGTCAACATCAGCGACGTGACCACGCTCATCGACTTGCTCCTGGCCAACGGCGATATGCCCGCTGCTGCCGACTGCTCTCAGGACGGTACTGTCAACATCAGTGACGTGACCGCTCTGATCGACTTTATCCTGAGCAACAAGTGGTAATCATGGCTGTTGATTGAGTATCACATTATCCCTATAGTGGTAGGCGGGCTCCTGAATGCACCAGGGCCCGCCTCTTTTGTTGCCCGCCAGTGAAGGACCATGGCTTCCGCTAGGTGGGAATGCAGGCCGTAAAATGCTAATTTTTACATTTTTATCGACATTGTTTCGAGAAAAGTTTTCCAAAATAATTTTTAAATCACTGGTAGTCAGTGTATTAAATTTTTACCGAGTCCAAAAAGTTTTCCAAAACGATTTTTTCTTGAAATTTTCTTGGCAAAACTGTTTGCCGTTTCGACTCGCTGTATTACCTTTGCAACCGATAGCCGGCATGGCCGGTTTTTTATCGATAGCAATAAACATTTAACGGCAATTTACTGACAACACGATATGATCCAGACTGTACTTAAACGTGACGGCCGCGTCGTCGGCTACAATGAGGAAAAAATCAAGGCTGCAATCCGCAAGGCCATGCTCGCGACCGAGGCCGGCGAGGACGAGGGCCTCATCCAGCGCATTGCCGACCGCATCGGCACCCGTGGCCGCAGCCAGATGAGCGTCGAGGACATCCAGGACCAGGTGGAACTGGAACTGATGAAGAGCCCCCGCAAGGAGGTCGCCCGCTGCTACATCAACTATCGCCAGAAGCGCAGCGTGGCACGCAAGGCCAAGACGCGTGACCTCTTCCTGGAGATTATCAATGCCAAGAATAATGATGTCACCCGCGAGAACGCCAACATGAATGCCGACACCCCCGCCGGCATGATGATGAAGTTTGCCAGCGAGACCACCAAGCCCTTTGTGGACGACTATCTCTTGAGTGAGGAGGCCCGTGACGCCGTGCGCGGCAACTACCTGCACATCCATGACAAGGACTATTATCCTACCAAGAGCCTGACCTGCGTCCAGCACCCGCTCGACAAGGTGCTCACCCAGGGGTACATGGCCGGTCATGGCGAGTCGCGTCCCGCCAAGCGCATCGAGACGGCTGGCGTCATCGCGTGCATCACGATGGAGACGGCCCAGAACGAGATGCACGGTGGACAGGCGATTCCGGCGTTTGACTTTTATCTGGCCCCATACGTGCGCCTCTCGTTCATCGAGGAGGTGAAGGTGCTCGAGGAACTCATGGGACAGGACTACAGCCGCCTCTATCACATCAAGATTGACGACTATGTCCATCGTGACCTGGATTTCCTGCAGGGCGATGAACGCATCCTGCAACATGCTGTCAACGAGACCGTTCGCCGCGTTCATCAGGCCATGGAAGCCTTTATCCACAACATGAACACGATTCACTCCCGCGGCGGCAACCAGGTCGTGTTCAGTTCCATCAACTATGGCACCGACACCAGCGCCGAGGGGCGTTGCATCATCCGCGAACTGCTGAATTCCACCTATGAGGGCGTGGGCAACGGCTCCACGGCCATCTTCCCCATCCAGATCTGGAAGAAAAAACGCGGCGTCAGTTACCTGCCCGACGATCCCAACTATGACCTCTACCAGTTGGCCTGCAAGGTGACAGCCCGCCGTTTCTTCCCCAACTTTGTCAACCTCGATGCCACCTACAACTACCACGAGAAGTGGCGCCAGGACGACCCCGAGCGCTACAAGTATGAGGTGGCGACGATGGGATGCCGCACCCGCGTGTTCGAGAACCGTTTTGGCGACAAGACGTCCATCGGCCGTGGCAACCTGTCCTTCTCGACCATCAACATCGTGCGCCTGGCCATCGAGTGCATGGAGGTCAAGGACAAGCAGGAACGCATCGACCGGTTCTTTGCCAAACTTGACAACATGCTGGAAGTCACCGCTCGTCAACTCGATGCCCGATTCCAGTACCAGAAGACCGCTATGGCCAAGCAGTTCCCCCTGCTCATGTCCCAACTGTGGAATGGCGCGGGTCAACTCCACCCCAACGACAGGGTCGAGAGCGTCATCAACCAGGGAACCCTAGGCATCGGTTTCATCGGTCTGGCCGAGTGCCTCATCGCCCTGGTGGGTCATCACCACGGCGAGAGCGAGGAGGCGCAGCAACTGGGCCTCAAGATTGTCACCTACATGCGTGACCGTGTCAATGAGTTCAGCGAGCGCTATCAGCACAACTACAGCGTCCTGGCCACGCCCGCCGAGGGCCTGAGCGGCAAGTTTACCCGCCGTGACCGCAAGGACTTTGGCGAGATTCCCGGCGTGACCGACAAGATTTATTACACTAACAGCAACCATGTGCCCGTCTATTACAAGTGCTCGCCCAAGCACAAGGCCGAGGTGGAGGCGCCCTACCATGAGTTGACCCGTGGCGGCCACATCTTCTATGTGGAGATTGATGGCGACGCCACCCACAATCCAGAGGCCATCTCCTATGTCGTGGACCTGATGGACAAGTACAACATCGGCTACTGCTCGGTAAACCACAATCGCAACCGCTGCATGGATTGCGGTTATGAGGACGCCACCGATGACCTGCACGAGTGCCCCGAGTGCCACGGTCATAACATCGACCGCCTGCAGCGCATCACCGGCTACCTGGTGGGAACCACCGACCGCTGGAACAGCGGTAAACTGGCCGAACTCAAGGACCGCGTCGTCCACAAGTGACATTTCCCGTTATGTCAGACAACTGGAACAACATTAAACAACTCAAACCACTCTTTTTATAAAATATTGTTGTTCAGGTTGTTAGATATTGTTCCAGTTGTCTGAAATAATAAGGTTGTATGGTATGAATTTGCGCGTACTGCACATCGTCGAGGGCACCAGCGTCGATGGACCTGGCCTGCGCACGTCAATCTATCTGGCGGGCTGCAACCATCGTTGCCCCGGATGCCACAACCCAGCGTCATGGGACATGCGGGGTGGGGAAGACCGCACCCTCGACGAACTGATGCAGGTCATCGCCTATAATGAGGCCCCGGTCACCCTGAGCGGCGGTGACCCCTTGCTCCAGCCCGACGGAACTCGTGCCCTCGTCCACCGCATCAAGTGTGAGTTGGGCTACAACGTCTGGTGTTACACGGGCTATACCTGGGAGGAAATTGTCGCTGTCCCCGCGCTGCTCGATGCCGTGCGGGAGTTGGATGTCCTCGTGGACAGCCCTTTCATCCAGGCCGAGCGTGACATTTCCCTGCGGTTCCGCGGCAGCCGCAACCAGCGTCTCATCGACGTCCAGCGCACCCTCTCCACGGGCCACGTCGCCCTCTGGCCCCGGGAATCTAATCATTAACCATTCCCGTTTTATCCATTCCCTCCGTTAAATCCCCCAACTTGTCATGTGCCATGACGGCAATGAGAAAATCTTGGGTTTTTCTTGTTGCGTTTGGAAAAAAGTCGTACCTTTGTGGCAACAAATTGAACGTGTTGAGGTTTCCTGGCCAGTCATGGCGAGGAATCAAAAGGGAACCAGGTGAAATTCCTGGACAGTACCCGCTGCTGTAACTCCCCACGACACATCGCGCGGCACTCATGCCACTGGTCAGCATTTTTTGCATCATCACCGGGAAGGCGCCATAGCGATGGGGGAGAAGTCAGAAGACCTGCCTCCGCATGGCCTGTTTATCGTGGTTCACGCGGCATTTGGACCCTGGCGAAGTTAGATGATGCAGCCCTGTCTGCCCATTTTATTGTAGTCTGTAGCGGCTCGTCGGCCTGCTCTTTATGTCGCATGATTCACAACCGATTGTGAAACATTGATTTAACGTGTGATATGAAGAAATCATTACTCATGGCAATTATGGCTGTGGCCGCGATGGCAGCCGATGCCGACAATTCACCCTACATCGCCCGCGTGTATGACTATATGCCCGCTCCCAGCCAGTTTGTCAACGTCTATCCCGCCTACAAGCCGGGTTACACCCGTGACAGCATTCTCACCCAACTGGAGGCATCACTGGTGGGGCGGCTGGACGCGACGGTGAGCCTGGGCAGTTACGGCGGCTACATTGTTTTCGGCTTTGACCATCCGGTGCTCAATATGCACGGTTATGACGTGAAAATCTACGGCAACGCCATCCAGAGCGCGGCCGTGCTCGACATGGCTGGCGGCAGTAGCGAGCCGGGCATCATCATGGTGGGCGTGGATATGGATGGCGACGGAGTGCCTAGTGAAGGGGATAAATGGTATGAAATCATGGGAGATGCCTACGAGCGGAGTCAGCGACACTACACAATCACCTATTATAAGCCCGATGAGAGCAAGGTCAAGGTGCCTCACGAGAGTTGGAACTTTATCACCGATGTCGAGTATGTACGCTGGACCAGCAACGATCAGGTGGCCGACAGCACCAGTGGCTATGTGTGGCGCAACTCGTTCCACAGCCAGCCCTACTGGCCCTTGTGGATCGAGGACACGGTGATGACCTTCACCGGGACTAAACTGCCCAACACCGCCATTGACATGAGTGGCGGCAGGGGCAACAATTGGTTCCAGGCGTTCCTGGGCGAGGGTTATGTGGATAACCTGCCCAATGGCGTGGAACCGGGTTTCAAGATTGATTGGGCCATTGATGACGATGGCAATCCGGTCGCTCTCGATCACATTGATTTTATTAAGGTCTATACGGGCCAGTTGTACTACTGCGGCTGGCTCGGTGAAACATCGACCGAGATTGCCGGTGCCATGGACCTGCATCCCGATGCCACCCCTCTCCTGGCTGGTGATGCCAATGGCGACGGCTATGTCAACATCAGCGACGTCACGACCTTGATTGACTATGTCCTGGGCGGTGCGATGGAGCCCTTTAACGCTCACAATGCCGATGCCAATGCCGATGGCAGCATCAACATCAGCGACGTGACAGCATTGATTGATATGATTCTCAATAATAACCGATGAACCGATGAGAAATCTAGTGACATCATTGATGGCCCTGCTGGCGGTGCTTGCCGCCATGAGTCAAGACTTGACCTTCACCAGTGGCATCCTCTTTGTCAACGAGGACCGTTACGGCCCCAATCAGGGCTCTATCAACTACTACAACTATGACTATGACGAGATGGAATATAACGTCTATGCCCTGGTCAATCCCTCGACCAAGTTGGGCGTGACCACCCAGCAGGGGCAACTCTATGGTGGCCGCTTGTTCCTCGTCAGCAAGCAGGCCAATGGCAATGAAGCGTCTGGCAGCACACTGGGCTCCCGCTTGGCCGTTCTCGACGCGTCCACCCTCAAGCAGCAGGCCAGCATGCTGCGCTTTGGGCAGAGTGCCGATAGCGTTTATGATGGCCGTTGCTACTGTGCCGTCGGCCTTGACAAGGGCTACATCGCCACCAGCGCCGGTGTCTTTGTGCTCGATGTTGATGCCATGACCACGACGGGCCCCATTGCGGGCACGCAGTCAAGTGCACGGGGCGATTACAACAGCCTCTATTACGGGCAGTGCGGCGACATGGTGCGCTTTGGCCAATATGTGTATGCCGTGCAGCAGGGTGTGGGTCTTCATGTGATTGATCCGACGGCCGATACGGTTGTGACCACGCTGCCGTTTCCTCACATCGTCACCGTGTTTGTGACGGCTGGCGGCAACCTGTTTGTGGCCAACAATAGCCGTGAAATATATGACTTCGGTACAGGGCCTTATGTCGCCAATTTTACCTCAATTGACCCCGTTACCCATGAGGTTCTGGAGGTGTATGAGCCAGGCGAAACGCATGGCGCCCTGAGTTCCTGGGGTGCATGGCGAGCCCGCATGTTGTGTGTCGATCCTGTCAGCGAGAAGGTTTATTACTACTATGATGAGTTCCAGAACCACATCAGTTGCTATGACTTTTCCACCCGCGAGTTTACCGACCACTTCATCGACTTGCCCGAGGCTGCCGAGGTCAATTGGGATGGCACACGCAACCATCAAGGGCTCTATGCGTCGGCCATCAGTTTTGACCCGCACATGGGCGACATGGTGGTGCAGACCCTCGAGGCAGCCCCGATGTATGCCTACGAGATATTCAACCACAACTGGGTGCTGTTCTATGACGCGGCAACACGCACGCTCAAGCGTCAGGTGCGCTTGATGGATGCCTACTGGTTCCCGGCGATGGCCATTTACCCTGATGTGGAGTCACCGACGGTGACTATCGCCGACCACACCATTGCCCAGGGCGGCGAGGCTGTCATTTCTCTCCTGGAAGCCGTGGATGATGCCGACAACATGGCCGCCCTTGCCGTGACGACGGCCGTGAGTGCCGATGAGTCGGTGGCGCGAGCCGTGGTGCGTGGCCTTGACCTGATCGTGACAGCGGTGGCTCCCGGCCAGACTGTGGTGACGGTGACAACCGACAGCAACGGACGCTTGGCAACATGCTCATTCATGGTGACGGTGACGGGGACAACGGTGGCCGGAGATGTTGATGGCGACGGCAATATCAGCATTGCCGATGTCACCATGCTTATCGATGTGATCTTGAGTCAAGGCCTTGACGGCAATGCTCAGGCCGATGTCAACCAGGACGGCGCTGTCAATATTATTGATGTTACCGCACTGATTGACATGTTATTGAAGAAAAACTGACGTTTAACAACTTGTTTAACCAATAAATAAATGATTAAAAGACAATGAAGAAGATTTTTACTCTAGCAGCAAGTGCCCTGATGGCCTCGGCCGCATGGGCTGGTGTGATTACCCTTGACCTCAATGCCAACGTCAATCCCGCTACAATCGAGTATGGCGATAACGGCGTGTGGACCGAGTGCTACAATGATGTGGACTACGCGTGGCTCGAGTTTGGCGACGCTAACGGCATGTTCTATCTCTCGCACCTTCTCGAGCGTGAATCTTGGGGCGGCTATTACTGGGACGGTTTCACCCCCGCCATCGGTGGTGACCAGACGGATTATGGCCAGTCGGGCAGCAGTGATGGCTGGATTGTCAATTATGGCGGCTGCATGGCCGGTGGCGGTTGCGTCATCAATGCCGACGGCACAGTAACTGCCGATCCCGCTCAGCCCTATCTCGTGGGCTTCTACAGTTGGTTCTACCCCGATCCCAGCAACCAGGTGATGTTTATGGACAAGGATGGCAATTCGACCTTCACCCCTGTTGGCGTGTATGTGTGCAACCACCCCTGGCCTTATTACGGCTGTGCCCATGGTGACGGCTTCAGCGAGGGATTTGCCGAGGGCGACTACTTCGAACTCGTGGCTCATGGCGTTGACGCTGAGGGTAATGAGACTACCGCAAGCATCAATCTGATTGAGTATGCCAATGGCCAACTCAATGCACTCAATGACTGGACTTTCTTTGACCTGTCCGGACTGGGCGAGGTGGAATCGGTTTACTTCACCTTGAACTCAACCGACCAAGGCCCCTACGGAATGAACACGGCTGCCTACTTCTGCATGGACAAGTTCCAGGTTAAGGTGGCAGGAACAACTGCACTCGAGAGCCTGGATGCCGATAAGCAGGTGACTGGCGTGAAGTATGTGAACATGGCCGGTATGGTCAGTGACAAGCCCTTCAGTGGCATGAATGTTGTCGTTACTTCCTATACCGACGGCACCACCAGCACCGTTAAGGTCATCAAGTGAAAGTTGAGTTGATGAGATAACACACACGCATTATAGTATATAGTAACCATGATTGAGGGTGCGTCCCCGCGGCACTGCCAGCCGCAAGGACGCATCCTTCTTGTCACAGGTGGAGATTTCGGCCCGTGCCGATGCTATGGTATGGATTTTATCATTACCTTTGCGCCTTGAAACGAAACAAGAAACATTTTTAAATAAACTTTAATATGAAGAAAATCTACACTTTAGCATTCTCGGCCCTCATGGCTGGTTCGGTATTTGCCCAGCAGGTGGTGACACTGGACATGGGTAACCCTGTTATTCCTCAATCGATTGAGTTTAATGAGATCGGCGCTTGGACCGGCGCCTATGGGGAGACGACGCCTTGGCTCCAGTTTGGTGATTTCAAGTTGTCTCACTTGCTCGGTGGCGCATCCTATGGCGGTTCCTATTGGGATGGATTCTCGCCTGCCGTGGGTGGTGACACGACCGACTATGGCATCGATGCTGAGGGCAATATCATCGGCTCATCGATGTGGACCACCTATCAGTGGGGTTGTATGGCTGGCGGCGGCATCAAGATGGAGGATGGCGAGGTAGCCGTGGACCAGGATGGAAACGTGCTCGCCGATGCCGAGGCGCCCTACTTTGTGGCCAATTGGGGCTACTATGGATATGGCGACCAGACCAATCAGGTGACCTATGCCGATCAGGTGTTTGAACCTGTCGGCGTCTATGTCTGCAATGCCCCGTGGACCTATTATGGCTGTGTGCATGGTGATGGCTATGCCCGTGCGTTTGTCGAGGGGGATCACATCGACTTGAATGCTGTCGGCGTTGCCGAGGATGGGTCCGAGTCAATGGCGTCTTTCCGTCTGGTGGAAGTCGTTGACGGGGAACTCAAGGCCGCCAATGCGTGGACATGGTTTGACCTCTCTTCCCTGGGTGCTGTCAAGTCTGTTTATTTCACGGTTTCCTCAACCGATGCCAATCAGTATGGCAATGTGAGTGCCAACTACTTCTGTATGGACAAACTCCAGGTGAAGACCGTCGAGGGCTCAAGTCTTGAGCGCGTTGATGCCGACAGGCAGATCGCTTCGGTTCGTTACGTCAATCTGTCGGGAGCGGTGAGCGATGTGCCATTTGATGGCGTTAACGTCGTGCTGACCACCTATGACGACGGCACAGTCGATGCCGCCAAGGTGGTGAAGTGACATTCAGGAGAGAAGATACTGCGGGCTGAATGCGCATTCCTTTCTCGGGATTGTGCATTCAGCCTGTTTTCACACGATTATGAGCCACTACTGGATATAATAGTTATTCTTTCACCTTAATAATATATTATTAAAAGATGTGTGAAGCAAAAAAATCTTGCCATTTGACATTCGCTATGTCGATTTATTGACTTACCTTTGCAGCCGATTTTAAAAAGAGTTCAGATAATATGGCAAAAAACTTAGTTATCGTCGAGTCTCCCGCCAAGGCTAAGACTATCCAGAAGTTCCTGGGCAGTGAGTATAAAGTGATGTCGAGTTTCGGTCACATCCGCGACTTGCACAAGAAGGACTTTAGCATCGACGTCGAGAACGGCTTCAAGCCGCTATATGAAATCCCCGAGGACAAAGCAGATCAAGTGAAGAAACTCAAGGATGAGGCCGCCAAGGCCGACCTCGTGTGGCTCGCGAGTGATGAAGACCGCGAGGGAGAGGCTATCGCTTGGCACCTGTTTGAGGTGCTCGGCTTGACGCCCGAACACACGCGGCGCATCGTCTTCCATGAGATTACCGAACCTGCCATCCTGGAGGCCATCAAGCATCCGCGTGACATCGACCTGAATCTGGTCGATGCCCAGCAGGCGCGACGTGTACTCGACCGCATCGTGGGCTTTGAACTCTCACCCGTGCTGTGGCGCAAGATTATGCCGGGCCTCTCGGCTGGCCGTGTACAGAGCGTGGCCGTCAGGCTCATTGCCGACCGCGAGAATGAAATCAAGGCGTTCAAGAGCGAGCCTTATTATCGAGTCGTGGCTCAGTTCACAACCAGTGACGGCGCCGAATTCTCGGCCGAACTGAACCGTCATCTTGATGACCACGATATGGCACAGGCGTTCCTCGAGGACTGCAAGCAGTCACAATACAAGGTGTCCGACGTGACCGTCAAGCCCCTCAAGCGCACGCCCGCTCCGCCTTTCACCACCAGCACGCTCCAGCAGGAGGCTGCCCGCAAGTTGGGCCTGTCGGTCAAGCAGACGATGCGCCTTGCCCAGCGCCTCTATGAGGAAGGTCTGATTACCTATATGCGTACCGACTCGGTCAACCTGAGTAACCTCGCACTGGGTACCATCAGCAAGGAAATCAAGGAGAACATCGGCGAGCGATACCTCAAGGTGCGCCACTACCGCACCACCAGCAAGGGGGCACAGGAAGCCCACGAGGCTATCCGTCCCACCTATATCAGCAACCACACGATTAACGGCACCCCTCAAGAGAAGAAACTCTATGACCTCATCTGGAAGCGGACCATAGCCTCGCAGATGGCCGATGCCGAACTGGAGAAGACGGTTGCCAACATCGCTATCGATACCCGCAAGGAAATCTTTGTCGCCGAGGGCGAGGTAGTCAAGTTTGATGGATTCCTCAAGGTGTATTTCGAGAGCACCGATGACAGTAACGTGGCTTCTCCTGAATTGCGCACCCTACCCGCACTGGCCAAGGACGATTGCTTGCAGGCACATGCCGTTTCGGCTATCCAGCGCTTCACCCAACAGCCCAACCGCTATACCGAGGCTTCGCTCGTGCGCAGGCTGGAGGAACTGGGCATTGGCCGTCCTTCAACCTATGCTCCCATCATCTCGACCATCCAGGATCGTAAGTATGTCGAGAAGGGTGAGGACAAGGGACGCAAGCGTGAATATGAGATCCTGACGCTCAAGGGCGGCAAGATCACCATGGCCAACAAGAGTGAGTTGTTCGGCAATGAGAAGGGTAAACTCCTGCCCACCGACATCGGTATGGTCGTCAATGAGTTTCTTGTGCGGTATTTCCCCTCAATCATGGACTATAACTTCACCGCTAAGGTCGAGAATGAGTTTGATGAGGTGGCCAAGGGCAACGTGGTCTGGAACAAGGAAATTGCCGACTTCTATGACGGATTCCATCCCAACATCAGCAAGGTGTCTTCGCTCAGGCTCGAACACAAGGTGGGGGAGAGGTTGCTCGGCAACGACCCCAAGACCGGATTGCCCGTGATGGTCAAGATCGGACGTTATGGCCCTCTTGTGCAGATGGGTAGTGCCGATGACGAGACCAAACCGCGCTTCGCCTCGTTGCAGCGCGGCCAGAGCATCGAGACGCTCACGCTGGAGGAGGCCGTGAAACTCTTCGATATGCCTCGCCACTTGGGTGAGTTTGAAGGCTCCGAGGTCTCCATCGGTGTCGGCCACTATGGCCCCTATGTTAAGCACAATGGCAAGTATGCATCCATACCCAAGGAGATTTCCCCGACTGTCATCACGCTCGACGAGGCCATCGACCTGATCAAGGCGCAACGCGAAGCCGAGGCCAAGAAGGTCATCAAGACCTTTGACGAGGAGCCGGACCTCAAGGTGATGAACGGACGTTATGGTCCCTACATCGTCTATCAGAAGCAGAACGTCAAGATACCTAAGGGCAAGGATGCGGCGACACTCACGCTGGAAGAGTGCCGCGAGATTGTGGCCGATGAGTCCAATATCTCCAAGGGGACGACCCGTCGCCGCGCCACTCGGGCGCGTTCGACGGCCAAGAAAACGTCAGCCAAAAAGTGAAAAATATAAAGCATTACTTTAGGCTATGTGCTACAATATTTTGTCACATAGCCTTTTGTTTTGCATTTCGATGAGTCGAAAAATAAAAAATCAGTCTAAATTTTGAAAATATTTCTTATTTTGCGCTCATATTAGAAAAAATCGTCGTAATTTTACCGACTGGAGAGGAAAAGCATCGCTTTTTGCGGCTTTATTTCCAATGACTGCTTCGGCTCATTCTGCTGTAAATCAGTTTGTGACGACAATAAACTTAAAGTGGATTTTAAGTTTTCCTGATGAGCCTGGTGGTCATTAACGATAATGAATACAACTAAAACAAACCGACAACAAAAAAGTAAAGAATTATGTCTTTTTTCAAATCAATCAAGAGTGCTTTTGGTGGCTCGGATGGCGATGATTATGATGTTTACGGCCAGCCCACCACCTTTGTGAACCCCTTCAGCAAGGACAAGAACGTGCCTGACCATGATCGCGCCGATGTCAAGGATGAGGTGAAGATCGACGTGGATCAGCACGAGGAATATGCTATCGATGCCGAGTTCGCCGACAAGGCGGCACGCCTCATGAATGAACATACCCAGGCGGTCATCGACATGATCAAGGGCAACTGGAAGAAGGAGCGCGAGAACCTCATGAAGGCTGTCGAGGAGGCCAAGAAGAGCGTCGAGGAGTCAAAGGAGAAGATGCAGGTGAATGAGGCTAACCGCCGCCAGGCTCAGGCCAAGGTTACCGACCTCATGGCCAAAGTCACCGACCTCGAGGCGGCTCAGGAGAAACTCGACATCGAGAAGAAGAGCCTCGAGAGCCGACTCAAGGCAATGGAAGTGCGCGGGGATAACACCGACGAACTCAACGGCAAGATTGAGGAACTGAATGCCACAATACAGCAACTCAAGGACGAGTTGGCCGAGAAGGAGGCCGAGATCGAGCGCCGTGACAATATGCCCTTGCCCGCAGCCGACGGTCCCACCGTTGAGCAACTCAACCAGCAGATCGAGCAGCGCGACGAACTCATCGAGCGACTCCGTGCCAAAGCCAGCGATCTTGAGGAACGACTCAATGCCGCTGCCGAGGAACTCAAGGGTGCCGAGGAGTTGCAGAAGACCATCGAGGAGGTCGAGGACTTCAAGGATAAGAAGAATTCCGAGATTTCGTCGCTTCGTCAGCAGATCATTGACCTCCAGAAGAGGGCTTCGGAGTATGACGAACTGCGCAAGGCCCACATCGTCCTCAAGGAGGAAAACGAGGGCTTGCAGAAGAATGTCGAACACCTGGAACTGACGGCCAAGCAGAATGCAGAGGTCCAGAACCGCCGCAGCATCGAGACGGGTAACCTCATCGACGGGCTCAAGCAGCAACTGGCTACCGTGACTGCCGTTGCCGAGGACTTCAAGAGGAAATACAACTCCCTGAGCGTTGACGGCAATGAGAAGGCCGCTAGTTTCGCCAAGATTACCGCCGAGCGTGATGACGTCAAGGCCGAACTCAAGCGCACCCAGGTCAACCTGCAGCGCAAGCAGCACGAGGCCCAGGCCATGAACGACGCCCTCGCCGAGAAGGACCGCCGCATTGCCGCTCTCATGCAGGAGGTCGAGGAACTGAAGGCTCAACGACCCGCTGTTGAGAAGCGTGCCGCGGTGGAGGATGTGCCGTTTGGCAATGGTGACTCCTTTGTTGACGAGCCCGCTGCTCCTCATGCCGGTCAGGATGATCCTGCCCTGGGAGCGATCGATGACATCGATTGGGCTGATGACGGTAGCATGCCTCCCCATCCCGGTGAGGATCCCCGTCAACTCTCCCTGTTCTGATGGACGAGTTTTTTTAGAGAATCAAGTAAATGCCCAGGGCTCGCGTTAGGCCACCCTGGGCATTTCTTTGTTTTGATGTGATTGTGAGGCCTGCTCTCTTTGATTCTTTATATAATGTATAAAAGGGAAAAGAGCACTGATAAGGCATATATTTCCCTCGATATGTGTTAAATCGTGTTATTTTTTAATTTTTTTCCTGGAAATATTTGGTCAGTATCGGGAACGGTTGTAATTTTGCATCGCTTTTCGGCTCAC
>CAMKOE010000047.1 GCA_946414395.1 uncultured Porphyromonadaceae bacterium
CCGAGGTCAACCGCGACTTGACAGGCATCGAGACCATCCTGCTCTACACCCTGCCTGAGTACAGCCACATCAGCAGCAGTATCGTGCGCGAACTGTTCCGCTATGGCCAGGACGTGGCCTCCTACCTTCCCGAGAGTGCCGACCTTTCCCAACTCCCCGCTAACAAGTGACAAACCGTCACATCAGTCAACAAAACCGATTATAGAACAGAAATGAAAAAGATATTTCTTGCCATATCCCTGTGCATGGCACTGTCCCTCACCACCACGGCCCAGCGCGGCATGCCCCAAACGATGCAGAAGTTGCTCAACGCCGAGTATGCCATCAGCAGCCTGTATGTCGATTCGGTCAACGAGGACAAACTGGTCGAGGATGCCATCAAGGGCATGCTCGAGAGCCTGGACCCCCACTCCTCCTATACAGATGCCAAGGAGACCAAGGAACTTGAGGAGCCCCTGCAGGGCGAGTTCAGCGGCGTGGGCATCCAGTTCAACATGAACAAGGACACGCTCTATGTCATCCAGACCGTGCCCGGCGGCCCCAGCGAGCGCGTCGGCGTGCTGGCCGGCGACCGCATCATCTATGTGAACGACACGACCATCGCCGGCGTGAAGATGAAGAACAGCGACATCCAGAAGCGCCTGCGCGGCAAGAAAGGCAGCCAGGTCACCATCAAGGTGAAACGGGCTGGCGTGAAGGAGTTGATCACCTTCCGCATCACGCGCGACAACATCCCGCTGCACAGCATCGATGCCAGTTACATGCTCGACGACAGGACCGGCTACATGCGCATCTCCCGTTTTGGCGCCAAGACCCATGAGGAGATGATGGAAGCCCTCAAGACGCTCAAGAAGCAGGGAATGACCCAACTCGTGATGGACCTGGCCGACAATGGCGGCGGCTACCTGAACGCGGCCATCGACATGTGCAACGAGTTTCTGGACCGTGGACAATTGATGGTCTATACCGAGGGCGACAACGCGCCCCGCAACGAGGCCAACGCCAACGGCCACGGCGAATACAAGGACCTGCACCTCGTGGTCATCGTCAACCAGTACTCGGCCTCGGCTACCGAGATTTTTGCCGGCGCGATGCAGGACTGGGACCGCGCCGTCATTGTGGGCCGCAGGACCTTCGGCAAGGGACTGGTGCAGAGGCCGTTCAAGTTTGAAGACGGCTCGATGATGCGACTGACCGTTGCCCGCTACTACACGCCCAGCGGCCGGTGCATCCAGAAGCCCTACTCCCGCGGTGACAAGAAGGCCTATGAGAAAGATCTCCTCAACCGCGCCAACGAGGGTGAGTACTTCTGCCTGGACAGCATCCAGTTCAACGACTCGCTGCGCTACACCACCCGCCTGAACGGCCGCACCATCTATGGCGGCGGCGGAGTGATGCCCGACGTGTATGTCCCCGTGGACACCAGCGAGTATTCCACCTATTACCGCGACCTGTCGGCCAAGGGCATCATCAACCAGTATGTCATCAAGTATGTTGACAAGAACCGCAAGTCCATCACCAAGCAGTTCAAGACCGTGAAGGACTTTGACCGCGGCTTCACCGTGACCGACGAGATGATGCGCGACTTCATCGCCATGGGCGAGCAGGACAGCATCAAGTATGACGAGGAGAAGTACCGCACCAGCCAGCAGTTGCTCAAGGACATCATCAAGGGACTGATTGCCCGCGACGTGTACGGCGACCCGGGCGCCTATAGCGTCATCATCAACCACCGCAACAAGGACGTCCAGGCCGCCTATGAGGTCTTGAACGACCGCGAGCGCTATGGCCGCCTGCTGCGTGAGGGCAATCCGGAGTATGAACGCCTGGTCAAGCGCCACGACGCCAAGCAGGCTGATTGACGCTCAACTCTTTTTATTTGCTCAAAGCGCACCAGATGAAAACATGGGTTAAAATACTGCTATCGACCTGCCTCGCGGCACTGTTGTGGGCTTTCATGCCCGCCACCGTGCCAGCCCAGGCCACGCCCGCCCATGAAGGAGGGACTGGCGAATATGAGGCCCAAGGCACGCCCAGTCCCATCGCCGATGACTACGGTTTCCTGTTCAATGCACCGGTCCAGACTCCGGCATTGACCCCCAGCCAGTCATCGCGGCTGGTCACCACGGCCAAGAGCCGCACGTCGCTGATGCGCACCAACATCCTCAGGCGCAACATTAACCGCCTGAGCAATAATTTCTACACCCCTATTGCTGCTGCCGGGCGCCTCATCGTTGAGCGCATGAGCGCCCCTCTGCGGCACTTGCGTGTAATTCACTTTTATGTACTAGAACTTTGCCGATTGTTGTGTTAGGCCGCTGATCGGGGCATCGCCCCTCCCCTACGATCCCAACAACCATTTTTTAAACCGCGCCATGGACCATCCGTGATGCGACAGTCGCCCTTGTGACGCGCACAGGGCCTGACGCTATTTAAGACAAACACAACAACAATTTAACAAGCAAAACACAATAATGGCAAATTTCAATAAACTACCGATGGCAGCCCAACTGCTGTCCCACGAGAACCTCCGCACCGTTTCCGGCATGCTCGGCCTGAGCAAGAAACTCATCTACTCACCGACGGGAGCAACCGTCAAAGTGAACAGGTATAACTACAACCCCGAGGCCATCAGCCACCTGGAGCGAGTGATCGACAGAGACGACAAGGGGCTGGCGGCTGCCGTCAAGGCCTGCAGGGTGAAGCCGCTCGAGATCGGCAACATCGAACTCGACGCGTGCATCTCCACCGACAAGCAGTTTGTAGCGCTGCAGTTGCTGCAGTTCATCGACTACACCTACCAGCCCATCAGCAAGGTCGCCTTCTATGAGGGCGAGCAAGCCCAACTTGTGGCACAGATTTTTGATTGACACATAAATAACAACCCATACACACACCAGAATCATTAAATGTTGACAATAGCGATAGTGGCCGCCTTTGTGGCGGGATATGCATGCATTGCACTCGAGAGTGTTATTAAGGTGAACAAGGCAGCCGTTGCCCTGCTCATGTTTGTGGTCTGCTGGACATTACTCATGATGGCGCCAGGATACTATTTCCCGGGCACTGACGACGCCGTGGGCGCCGCGCTGGAGTCCATCGAGGGTTGCCTGGGCGAGACGTCCACGACGCTGTTTTTCCTCATGGGCGCCATGACCATTGTCGAGGTGGTGGACCAGAACGGAGGCTTCAACTTTGTGCGCGACCTGCTGGGCACCACTTCCAAGCGCACGCTGCTGTGGCGCATTGCGTTGATGACGTTCTTCCTGAGCGCCATCCTCGACAACCTCACCACGAGCATCGTCCTGATCATGGTCTTGCGCAAACTCGTTCCCCATCGCCAGGACAGGCTCATCTATGACGCGATCATCGTCATCGCGGCCAACTCGGGAGGAGCCTTCTCGCCCATCGGCGACGTGACGACCATCATGCTGTGGAATAGCGGCATGATCACAGCGGCCATGACAATCATGCACCTGCTCATCCCGTCGCTGATGTCAATGCTGGTGCCCGCCTTCCTGCTGCAGTTCGGCCTGAAGGGGCACCTGCCTCAAGCGAGCCATGACAGCATCTCCACCAGCGAGCAGGAGTTGACCGCATGGGAGCGCAAGACAGTCTTTGTGCTGGGAGTGGGCGGACTGATATTCGTCCCCATCTTCCGCTACCTCACCGACCTGCCGCCGTTCATGGGCATCCTGCTCGTCCTGGGTCTGTTGTGGGTGACCACCGAGTTGTTCTATGCCCACCTCAGGGTCGAGGAGAAGGCATCCCACCGTGTCGCACGCCTGCTGTCGCACATCGACATGGCGACGATACTCTTTTTCCTGGGCATCTTGATGGCCGTCAATTGCCTCAAGCAGATAGGCGTCCTCACGGCTATGGGACAGTGGCTCGACAGTGTCTCGGGCAGCAATCACTACCTGGTCACCGGCATCATCGGCATCATTTCCAGCATTGTGGACAATGTGCCCCTGGTGGCCGGTTGCATGGGCATGTACCCGATGGCGGCCACGGGCGACCTGGCCGTTGACGGCTCCTTCTGGCAACTACTGGCCTACTGTGCCGGCGTGGGCGGCTCGATGCTCATCATCGGTTCGGCGGCTGGTGTGGTCGTGATGGGACTGGAGGGTATCTCCTTCGGCTGGTACCTCAAGCGCATCACGCCCATCGCCCTGCTAGGCTACCTGGCCGGCATGCTGTGCTACTGGCTGCAGGGGCTCCTATAGAGCAGCGATGAGAGCCAACCACTATAACAAAATGAACCGCATGTCGTCATCAAGACTCATGCGGTTCGTTTTTCATCATCGGTTTTTACTGGCCAGACAGGGGAGGAGGCGTTGCCGGACCGTCGCCAGGCAATGGAGGAGGCGTCATGCGGTCCTGATCGCGCTGCCGCAATTCAGCAATGCGGTGCATCGTGCTCCTGTACACGCGCCAGATGAGCAGCACGAACAAGACGTTGATCACTACCGACAAAGCGGGATAGATGCCCTCACTGAAGGCCAGCGCGTCATACACCCAGTGAATCAACACGGGAACGGCCAGAACGCAGACGGCCGTGATGGTCGAGCGGTCACCAAAGTGGCGCTTGCTGTAGAAATAGCCCATCGCACAGGCGATGGCAAAGTGGGCCGGAACTGCCGTGATACCGCGCATGATGCCCGTGCCAAGCCAGTTCTCGCTCTGGACCAGATACAGGACATTCTCGGCTCCAGCAAAACCCAGCCCCACGCATGCGGCATAGACGATGCCGTCGAAGTACTCGTCATAGTAGGGATTCTTGCGCAGGAACAGCCACAGCATCAGCAGTTTGGCCATCTCCTCGGGCAACGCGGCAGCAAACAGGGCTGTTGACACCGCCCCATGGAAGGATCCCAGGTCATACACGAGCAGACCGATAATGCCCAACAACTGGGTAATGACCAGCGTGACAAACGTTGAGCCGATGCCATAGAGGAAGGCCTTGATGAGCATGGGCAAGGGTTCGGGACGCAATGAGTCCTTCTGATAAATCCACCAGCCCAGGATAAAGGCCGGAATCAATGCGGTGATAATGATAAGCAACATAACAGTGTCCTTGAGATTAAATACACCCGACGACGCGATTGCCGCCGGGTGCAATTATTCTGATGTGAGATTTCTCAATGCTTGCGGTTAGAGAGCGAGACGCAGGCCGATATCACTCGCACGACTCTCGTCGCCAGGAACGTCTCTGAAGCGTGAGGTGACGCGGCAGTCACGAATGATGCAATAAGAACTACCACCACGATAGACGCGATAATAGCCCTCCTCAGGACCAGCAGGATCCATCTGAGGCTCGGCAGGATAGTTTCCATACCAGTCGCTGCACCATTCATAAACGTTACCACTCATGTCATACAAGCCCAACTCGTTGGCACCCTTGGTGGCAACAGGACGATTTTCATTATTACTGTTGAAGTAATACCAAGCGACATCATCGATGTTGTCACTGCCAGCGTAAATCGTGCCTGATGACATGTTGCCGCCACGAGCGGCAAACTCCCATTCAGCCTCGGTAGGCAGCCTGAAGTTCATGCCCGTCAATTCGTTGAGACGCGCAATAAACTCCTGACAATCCTCCCAACTAACCCACTCGACGGGGCGTTGAGGATCATCATTCAATTGACTGGGATTAGCACCCATCACGGCCTGCCACAATTCCTGGGTCACCTCGGTCTGGCCGATGGCGAAGGATGAGACGGTCACCTCATGGGCAGGAAGTTCATCTATATTGGCTTCGCCGGCAAATACGGTTTCATTATCAACACCCATGGTGAAGGTTCCACCCTCAACATCTACCATCTGGAACGAAACGCCATTGACGGTATAGAGACCAGGAACAACCACGGTAGTATCAGGGGCAGAAGTGTAATTCATCATGCGATCGATGAAGTTATTGGCAGCAGTCTGCAACTCGCCAAATTCCTCATTGAGTACCGAACTGCAATCAAGCACGAGCATGACCAGCGTGCTGGAATAGTAGCCCTCAGGATCGGGAATGCGGCTTGCCGAGAACTCGGTGCTGAGAGTCCAAGAATTGAGGTCCTCGACCCAATACCATTCCTGGATGTTATCTTTCTCGATGGGCTCCTCACTGTTCAACTGGATGCCATCGAACACGAGCGAGACATACATGCCATCAACACTCGATGCAGCGACACTATCACCAGCAGGACAGGTAAGGCCCTGATAGGTGATGTCGGTCAGGCTGCGGGTCTTCAATGAGAATGTTCCCTCGATGTACACCTGTGACTCTTCAACAGTAGCAGCATCCACATTGTCAAGGGTGAAACGGATGCGTGTACCAGTACCCACGCCAGGGAATACCAGGGTCAACTTCTCATACATGTTGTGGCTCACCAGATCGTCGGCAATCTTCTGCAACTTGGTATCCACATCGGCCATATTGGTAACCTCCATGGCCATGGCAGAGTCACTTGACAGTGAATACAGGTTGGAACGGAACTGGTTAGCGTCCTTGACGTTCTCGTTCAACAGGCCGACGGTATAGGCCTTGATGGGACGGCCATAGACATACTCGTTGGTGATGCGGGTCTTGAGAGCCTGGGCATACTGGGCCTCGGTCTCATACTTGTCGGTCATCATCAGTGAGCCCTGGTCAAGGCCTTCGGTAAAGGTCACGATGGCCACATTCTTGAGGTTTTCGGGGTGCTGAGCCTTGTTCAACTTGTTCAGCGCCTGGTCAACCGAGTAGTACAGCAACCTGCCGGGCTGACAGGTCAATGACGTGACATAATCATAATAGTCCGTCACCGACAGGGTGTCGAGGACAGAGATTTCCTTGGTGACAAGTGATTGATTATAGCCTATCAAGCCCATGTACATGCCCGCATCGACGATAGGCGTGACCGGGCCCCTGAAGATCAGGTCGATCAATCTGTTGATGTCGGTGATATTCACATCACCATCACCGTTCACGTCACAATGGGGGTCGAAACGGCCACTCAGCACGACGTCGATCACGGCATTGACATCGGCAATATTCACATCACCGTCGATGTTGACATCACCCTCGATGTTACTTGACGGAACCAGGCGCGGGCCAGCCAGCGCCATTGCTGCTGATAGCACAATCAACGAAAAAAGCGTAGTCAGTCTCATGATTTCAAATATATTTTTTAAGTTACTATTCCGCACATTTACTGATAGACTTATCGTCTATTTTCACTAATAAAAATAACCTACAAAATTAATACTTTTTTATTCACACACACAAATTTACGGGACAATAATTATTAACAATTCCACAAAACGCTCCATTTTTTCACCCTAGCCGCCCGGATGACACCCTGCCCCAAGGGGACACTTCATGGCCGCGCCCGTGCACCAAAGGCACGCCGCACAGTGGCCCGACAAGGCAAAATGAATGAAAATATTCTTGTTTCCGGTGGTAAATGCCACGATTTTCACATATTTTTATTATCTTTGCCGATTAGAACATTACTCACATCATAGCATCCTGGCTTATGAACAGATTTGTAGAACTGATTCCCCAACAGTGCGCCAAGTATGGCGAGCGCGAGGCGCTGCGGTTTCGTGACTACGAGACGCAGGTGTGGTCATCGATGACATGGAACGGCTTTGGCCAGCAGATAGACCGTGCCGCGGGCGCGTTGCTGATGGGCGGCGTTGAGCCACAAGGCCGCGTGTGCATTTTCACCCACAACTGTCCCGAGGTGCTGGTCATCCACTTTGGCGCTTTCTATAACCGCGCCATTCCAGTGCCCATCTATGCGACAAGCAGCAAGGACGAGGTGGCCTACATCGTCAATGACTCGGGAGCGACCATCCTGTTTGCCGGTGACCAGGGCCAATATGACATCGCCCGTCAAGTGGCAGCCGAGTGCCCCACCCTCAAGTTTATCGTCACGTTGAACCCTGCCGTCAAGCGCGATGCCGACGACAAGTTCACCCTGACCTGGGAGGAATTCCTGTGCACGGGCGACAAGTTGAGCAAGGATGTGCTTGCCGAACTCCAAAACCGCAAGCAGGCGGGCACCGCCGACGACACGATGTACCTGATCTACACGTCGGGCACCACCGGCGTCCCCAAGGGCGTGATGCTCACCCACAGCAACATGAGCGCTGCGATGGACGACCACATCGAGCGGTTTGACACCATCATCAATGACAAGACCGATGTGTCGCTGAGTTTCCTGCCCTTCAGCCACGTGTTTGAGTTGGGATGGACCATGGTGTGCCTGATCACGGGCATCCGCGTGGCCATCAACTACAATACCAAGGAAATCCAGCGTGCCGTCAAGGAGGTGCAGCCCAACTACATGTGCAGCGTGCCCCGCTTTTGGGAGAAAGTCTTTACCGCCATCAACGACAACCTGCAGGGGGCCAAGCCCGTGGTGCGCATGATGGTCAAGCAGGCCATCCGAGTGGGCAAGACAAGGAACATGAAGTATGCCCGCCTGGGCAAGAAAGCGCCTGCCCTTATCGAGAAGCAGTACCAGTACTTTGAGAAGAAGGTATATAGCAAACTGCGCGGAGCCATCGGCGTGACCGAGGGCAAACTGTTCCCCACTGCCGGAGCCATGCTGAGCGACAACATCACCGAGTTCCTGCATGCCGTGGGCATCAACATCTGCATCGGCTACGGCCTGAGCGAGACCAACGCGTCGGTGAGTTTCTTCACCGAGCCGGGATGGACGCTGGGCACCGTGGGCACGCCCATCCCGAGCATCGAGGTGAAAATCGGCGAGCAGAACGAGATCCTGGTCAAGGGGCCAACGGTGATGAAGGGCTACTACAACAAGC
Source organism: uncultured Porphyromonadaceae bacterium (assembly GCA_946414395.1). GTDB lineage: Bacteria > Bacteroidota > Bacteroidia > Bacteroidales > Muribaculaceae > Sodaliphilus. The sequence continues at coordinate 8,809 of CAMKOE010000047.1, forward strand.
CCGAGGAGACCGCCAAGGCAATCGATGCCGACGGCTGGTTCCACACCGGCGACTGCGGCGAACTCGCGCCGACAGGCGAGATCATCCTCACCGAGCGCCTCAAGGACCTGTACAAGACCAGCAACGGCAAGTATATCGCACCCCAGGTGCTTGAGACGATGCTGGGACAGGACAAGTACATCGAGCAAGTGGCCATCATCGGTGACGGGCGCAAGTACGTGTCGGCCCTCATCGTGCCCGACTTTGAGGAGTTGAAGGCCTATGCCGACAAGAAGCACATCGAGCATGGCACCATCGAGGAACTGGTCAACAATGCCGACATCCGCAAGATGATCGAGGGGCGCATCAACGACTACCAGAAGGGGCTGGCCAGTTATGAGCAGATCAAGCGCTTTGTGCTGCTGCCCAAGGCCTTCACCATGGAGAGCGGCGAGTTGACCAACACGCTCAAGATTCGCCGCCCGGTCATCAACAAGCGCTACGCACTGTTGATCGACGCGATGTATGCCGCCGACTATCGCAAGAAGAAAAGCAATAACGAACCCGCAAACAACTAAATAGGACCGTAAACCAGGGACCATAAACAACAATAATGATAACTCAAGAACAACTCAAGGAATTACAACAACGCAAGGAAGACCTGAAACGTTATCTCGACATCGATGGCAAGAAGATTGAAGTCGAGGAAGAGGAATTGCGCACCCATGTGCCCGACTTCTGGCAAGACCAGAAGGCTGCCGAGGCCCAGATGAAGAAAATCAAGTCGCTGCGCAACTGGATCAACGGCTGTGAGGAAGTGGAACTCGCCGTCGATGAGGTGGCCACGGGATTTGACTTTGTCAAGGAAGGCCTCGTCGAGGAGAGCGAACTCGACGCCCTCTACAGCAAGGCGCTCGCGATGCTCGAGAAACTGGAACTGCGCAACATGCTGCGCCACGACGAGGACAAGATGGACGCCATCCTCAAGATCAACTCGGGTGCCGGCGGCACCGAGAGCCAGGACTGGGCGTCGATGCTGATGCGCATGTACCTGCGCTGGTGTGAACGCCATGGCTACAAGACCGCCATCGAGCACCTCATCGACGGTGACGAGGCCGGCATCAAGAGCGTGACCATCAGCATTGAGGGCGATTTTGCCTATGGCTACCTCAAGAGCGAGAATGGTGTGCACCGCCTCGTGCGCGTGTCGCCCTATAACGCCCAGGGCAAGCGCATGACCTCGTTTGCATCGGTGTTTGTCACGCCACTGGTCGATGACACCATCGAGATTACCCTGGATCCGGCCAGAATCTCGTGGGACACCTTCCGCAGCGGCGGTGCTGGCGGCCAGAACGTGAACAAGGTGGAATCGGGTGTGCGCGTGCGCTATCAGTACAAGGACCCCTACACCGGCGAGGAAGAGGAAATCCTGGTCGAGAACACCGAGACCCGCGACCAGCCCAAGAACCGCGAGAACGCCCTGCGCAACCTGCGTTCAATCCTGTATAACAAGGAATTGGAGCATCGCCGCGAGGAGCAGCGCAAGGTTGAGGACAGCAAGAAGAAGATCGAATGGGGCAGCCAGATCAGGAGTTACGTGTTTGACGACCGCCGCGTGAAGGATCACCGCACCAACCACCAGACCAGCGACGTGGGTGGTGTGATGGACGGCGACCTGGACGACTTCATCAAAGCCTACCTGATGGAATTTGCCGAGGGCTAACCCCGCCCCACCCCTTGTCGCGGTTGAACCACTCACAAGCCGCCCCAGGGTCACGACATCTTCACTACAAGGATTTACTAAGCAACTACACGATTATTTACACTGAATAATGAACGAGAAATTCACGATTGTCAAGGTCAGCGGCAAGATTGTCGAGAAGGCCGACGAGTTGCGCACCTTTGTCAAGGCTTTTGCCGGCATCAAGGGCAAGAAGATGCTCATCTTCAGCGGCAACATGATGGCACAGGAAATCGGCAACAAACTGGGAATCAAGACCAAACTCATCGACGACCGTCCCGTGGTGGATTCGGGCACGCTCAAACTCCTCACCATGGTCTATGGTGGACTGGTGAGCCGCTTGTTTGTCTCCTTGCTGCAGGGCAACAAGGTAAATGCCCTGGGCGTGACTGGTGCCGACATGAACCTGGTGACCAGCGTCAAGTTGCCCGACAGCAAACTGGGCGACACGGGACAAGTGCGACACGTGAACACCGCCGCCATCGCCCAACTGCTGGATGCCGGCATCGTGCCGGTGCTCGCCCCCATCACCCATGACGGGCGCGGCAACCTGCTGTTTAACGAGACCGATGCCCTGGCGGCCGAGATCGCGAGGGCCCTGGCATTGCGGTTTGACATCACGCTGATCTACTGCTTTGAGAAGAAGGGCGTGCTGCTCAACCCGCATGACCCGGACAGCGTGGTAGCCAACCTGCGCCGAACCCAGTACAAGGCCCTGCGCGACATGGACATCATCAAGGACTGGTTTGTCAACAAGATCGATAACGCCTTCACGGCCATTGACCATGGCGTGAAAGAGGTCATCATCACCAGTCCATCCCAGTTGGCCACCATCAGCAAGGGCACCCACATCAAGGGGTGACTCGCGACGGATTGGCACACGATTTGCAGTGACATCATTGTGCCCTGCATGGGGCAGTAACATCATCACAAACATTATTTATTTCAATAACAAAATCATAAACTTTAAAGAAGAATGAAGGTTGCGATTGTTGGCGCCAGCGGCGCTGTGGGACAAGAATTCATGCGTGTCCTCGATGAACAGAACTTCCCTGTGACTGAACTCGTGCTGTTTGGCTCCGAACGCAGTGCCGGACGCATTTTCACCTTCCGCGGCAAGGACCATGTGGTCAAACTCTTGCAGCACAACGATGACTTCAAGGACATCGACATCGCCTTTGTGGCCATGGGAGCAGGGCCGGCCCGCGAGTTTGCCCCCACGATCACCAAGCACGGCTGCATCATGATTGACAACAGCAGCGCCTTCCGCATGGACGACGACGTGCCTCTGGTGGTCCCCGAGGTCAACGGCGAGGATGCACTGAACACTCCTCGCAACATCATCGCCAATCCCAACTGCTCGACCATCATCATGGTCGTTGCCCTCAAGCCGCTCGACGACCTGTCACACATCAAGAACGTGCAGGTGGCCACCTACCAGGCAGCCAGCGGCGCCGGCATGGAGGCGATGTATGAACTCGCGTTGCAGACCAGCGAGATTGCCGTGGGCAAGGAGGAGTTGACCGTGCGCCACTTCCAGCACGAGTTGGCCTATAACGTGATTCCCCACATCGACATCTTCCAGGACAACGACTACACCCGCGAGGAGATGAAGATGGTCAAGGAAACCTGCAAAATCATGCACAGCGACATCCGTGTGAGCGCCACCTGCGTGCGAGTGCCCGTCATGCGTGCCCACAGCGAGGCCGTGTGGATCGAGTGCGAGAAGCCCATCACCCCCGAGGAGGCCCGCGCAGCCCTGCAACTGGCACCCGGCGTGGTCGTCGTGGATGACCCGCGCAGCAACCGCTACCCCATGCCCATCGACTGCTCGGGCAAGGATCCGGTGTATGTGGGACGCATCCGTGTCGATACCAGCAGCGACAACGGCCTGACCTTCTGGCTGTGCGGCGACCAGATCAAGAAGGGCGCTGCCCTGAATGCCGTCCAGATTGGCCAGTACCTCATCGCCCACCGCAAGAAGTAATCCATATCCAGAGATTCAAAATAAATATCACAGCATCATGACCAAACAATCCAAACAATCCGACACAATGCAAACCGCCGTTGGCATCTCTGTCATTGGCCTCATCGTCCTGGTGATTATCGCCGCCATCATGTTCGGTTATCCCAGATACAAGGTGTGGCAGCAGGAGATGGACGGCAAGGCCGAGTTTGCCAAGGCCGAGCAGAACCGCAAGATCAAGATTGAGGAGGCACGCGCCAACCTCGAGGCCGAGAAACTGAATGCCCAAGCCGAAATCGAGCGGGCCAAGGGCGCCGCCAAGGCCATCGAGATCGAGAACGGCAGCATCACGCCCACCTACATCCAGTACCTGTGGGTGCGCCAGCAGGCCGACCTGGGCGACAAGACGGTCATCTACATCCCCACCGAGGGCAACCTGCCCATCCTGGAGGCCGGCCGCAACGCCAAGTAGCCGCCATGTGGTATCCATGGCCCGGAATCAAGGGTCAGACACTGTCCTGATGGTGTCTGGCCTCTTTTTTTGCGCGCTGCAGCGAGGCTATTGTTGGCAAGTGGGCTTGTACATTGAGAGAATAATGTGTAAATTTGTAGCCTCAACAGATTATCAACCGACCGTATGGCCACCTCTCGACGCGAATTCATCAAGAAGACGGCAATGGCACTGGCTGCCATGCCGCTACTGTCGTCGCCGATTGGCGCGCTTGCCGATGTAACAAAAAACGATAGAGACATGAAGAAGATTATCATCATCGATGGCGGCCCCCGCAAGAACATGAACACAGCCGCCATGCTCGCTAAGGTTGCCGAGGGCGCCACACAGGCTGGTGCCGAGGCCAAGGTAGTGCGCCTGTATGACCTGGCCTACAAGGGCTGCATCTCATGCCTGGCCTGCAAAATCAAGGGTCGCGCGTCCAACGTGTGCAAGTTCAAGGATGCCTTGACCCCGGTGCTGGAAGAGATTGCCCAGGCCGACGGCCTCGTGCTGGGTTCACCCATCTACTTTGGCGACGTGACCGGCCAGATGCGCACTTTCCTGGAGCGCCTGGCCTTCCCGTGGCTGTCCTATAATGACTACAGCATGACTGCCCCCAAGAAGATGCCCGTGCTGCTCATCGAGACAATGAACGGTTCGCCCGAGAGAAACAACAGCCAGGGCTACGGCTCGATGGAATATTGCATCGCAGCGGCACTGGGACAGCCCGAGCACCTGAATGCCTATAACACTTACCAGGTGAAGAATTACGGCAACTTCGAACTTGCCGGATTCTCGGAAGAAGCCAAGCGCAAGTGGCGCGACGAGCATTGGGAACAGGACTTGCTCAAGGCCTTTGAGGCCGGCAAGCGCATGGCACAGCACATCATGGCATAAAAACGCGCTCAGCGCTCTCACATCAGGCGGTTACCGTGACCCCACATCGGGCACGATAACCGCCTTAATCATGCGCGGCAAGATCAACATTCACCTGCTTCCTCCCGCAAGACGGCGCATCTTCCTCACAAAACCTAACCAGAATTAGTGATGGTTCGATGTGCTTTTCACACATTTTAGTGATTTCACACCTCTATTATACATCGTACATTTGCACTCGATTAACTACATTTTAACACAAACTGAAAATGGTAAAAAAGATACTTTTCTCGTCATTGATGCTCCTTGCAATGGGCACGATGAGCGGCAACGCCGACAATCTGCTGGACAAGAAACAGTCCGGACAAGAACAACCCGCCACCGAACAGGCCGAACCGGCCAAGCACCGCCTGACCATCGGCGGATATGGCGAGGCAGTGGCCAGCCGCATGTTCTATAGCAATAACTACAAGCGTTACACCAGCGCCGACCTTTACAAGGACGACAAGGGCTTCGGCCAGTTTGACTTGC
>CAMKOE010000048.1 GCA_946414395.1 uncultured Porphyromonadaceae bacterium
TGGTTCACGGCACTAACAGCGAGAAGCGGGCTGCCATCCTCGACTGCATCCGCCAACTCAATCAATAACCATCTGTCATGACACGCTTGTTTTCCATACTCTCGGCTGCCATCATCGCCCAGTGCGCGATGGCACAGACTATTGTCACAGGACGCATTTCCAATGAGCGGGGCGAGGCTGTTGAGTATGCCACAGTATCGATTGTTGGTGACACCATCGGCACGCTTGCCGACGCCCAGGGGCATTTCTCCCTAACAATCCCTCATGGCAAGAGGAACGACCTGTCCATCACTCATGTTTCTTATGACAAAGCAATAATTCCCCACTCCACCTATAGCGTGGGCAAGCCGCTGTCCATCATCGTCAAGGACAAAAATGTGAAACTGGATGAAGTTGTCGTCGGCAAGAAGAACAAATTAAAGACCATTCTGGGCAAGAAATGGCCCGGTCCATCGGGCAGTTTCCGTGGCAAGTGGGAGGAAAACAGGCTAGAATGGGGACCGACATTCAAGGTCAAGAAGGATTGGGTCGTAAGTGATATCTTTTTCACGATAAAAAAGAGCACCTACAGCCGCTGCGTCCTCAGTTTCACCATCTATGAGATCAGGGGCAAGGAATTTGTCAACATTCTCAACAAGCCCATCTATAAAACAGTCACAGCAACCGCTCAAAAGACAAAACTCGCCGTCCAGCCCAACGAAAACATCGTCCTCAAAGCCGGTAAACAATATTACGTGAGTGTCACCATCGTTGACTGTGACGAAAGTGGCATACTGGAATTCAACTCTCAATTGAGAAGTTGCATTGCCCGCCACCTCTCCGCAGGCAGGACGCGCAAACTGCCCGCTGGCCCCACCATCACCCTTATGGGCTACGAATTGAGCCGATAGGGAGCGAAAACATGTGATTTCTATCCCAATTTCGCCCCTTACCGGGCACTTGCAGACATAGGTGTTCAGGTTTTTTTATTGACAATTGGATGGTATGTCACGAAAAAGTTGTAAATTAGCGGTGGAATTGAATTTGCTTTGAAGAAAATTCTATTAACTACTTAAATACTAACAATTTAACCATTATTTTTTACAATGCAAGTAAAAGATTTGAATCCGCAGGCAGTATGGTCGATCTTTGACGAGATCACCAAGGTGCCCCGTCCCAGTGGCAACGAAGAAGGTAAGTTAGACCAGATCCGCGCATGGCTCGTGGAATTCGCCAAGAAGCACAATCTGGAGTACAAGATTGACAAGACCGGTAACGTGGCCATCTTCAGGCCCGCCGCTCCCGGCTACGAGAACTGCAAGGGCATCGTGCTGCAAGGTCACATGGATATGGTAGCCGAGAAAGGTCCCGGCTCGACCCACAACTTTGACACCGACCCCATCGAGACCATCATCGATGGCGAATGGGTTCGCGCTAATAACACTACCCTGGGTGCCGACGACGGCATGGGCCTGGCAATCGCTCTGGCCGCAATGATCGAGCCGACGCTGCAGTGCGGTCCCCTGGAGGCACTTGCCACCGTTGACGAGGAGACCGGCCTGACCGGTGCCAGCAACATCGAGGCCGACATGCTCGTGGGTGACTACCTGCTCAACCTCGACGAGGAAGAGGATGGCGTGATCACCATGGGCTGCGCCGGTGGTCTGGTGAGCATCTTCAAGTTCAACTACAAGCCCGAAGCCGCTCCCAAGGATCGCACCTACTTCGAAATCAAGTTTGAGCACTTCCATGGCGGTCACAGCGGTGCCGACATCCACATGGGATTTGCCACCACGACCAAGTTGAGCAGCCGCCTGCTGTGGAACATCGGTGAGGAGATGGACTATGTACTGGCCAAGATTGATGCCGGCAACCTGCACAACGCCATTGCTCACGCCGCTACCCTCGTTATCGGTATCAAGCCCGAGGACAAGGAGAAACTGAGCGTCGTGCTCAACACCTTCATCGCCGAGGTGAAGAACGAGTACAAGCGCACCGAGCCCAAGATGGAGATCACCTGCAAGAGCGTTGACGCTCCCGAGACCATCATCGACACCGACACCGCCCGCCGCGTTGTCAATGCCGTCTATGCCGCTCCTCACGGCATCGCCGCCATGAGCATGGAGATTCCCGGCCTCGTCGAGACCTCGACCAACCTCGCCAGCGTGAAGATGCGCGAGGGCAACCAGATTGTTGTCGAGATGTTCCACCGCTCGTCGATCGAGAGTGGCAAGTATGACCTGACCCACAAGTGCGAGACCATCTTCCGCATGGCTGGTGCCAACGAGATCATCAGCGAGGGTGGATACCAGGGCTGGGAGCCCATTGCCGACAGCCACCTGCTCACCGTTGCCAAGGACTCGTGGGAGAAGCTCTTCGGCGTTCGTCCCGAGGTTCGCGCCATCCACGCCGGTCTGGAGTGCGGTCTGTTCCTCAAGGCTCGTCCCGACATGGAGATGATCAGTTTCGGTCCCACGCTGCGTGACGTTCACTCGCCCGCCGAGCGCTGCCACATACCCGCCGTTGACAAGGCTTGGAAGCAGGTTCAGAACATCCTTAAGGTCATTGCCGAGGAGAGCAAGTAAAAAATCAGGCCCTAAATCGGGGTAATACAGCATCATCAAGCCGACACCCTCGACGCGTGCCGGCTTGATGTTTTTTTGCATGACTTGTTAATAAATAATTTTGGGCAAGTGGAAATGATTTATTACCTTTGTGGTCACTAAAAATTCTTCAACGCGAACAAACCGAATTAAAATAAAATACAATGGACATTAAAGGAAAGATTATCCAGAAAATGGAGCCACAAGGCGGTGTATCCAAGGCCGGCAACCAGTGGAAGAAACAGGAATATGTAATGGAGACGTTCGACAGTTATCCCAAGAAGGTGAAGTTTGACTTCTTTGGCGACCGTGCCGATCAGTATCCCCTTGAGGTGGGCGATGTCATCACTCTGAGTTATGACATCGAGAGCCGCGAGTTCAATGGCCGCTGGTACACCGACATCCGCGGCTTCAAGGCCATGAAGGAAGATCCCAGCATGGCTGGCGCTCCCGCTCCTTATCCCCCCGCACCTGGTGCACCCGCTCCCACGCCCGACGCCGGCATGAGCGCACCAGCCCCCGCCCCCATGGACAACACCTTTGACCAGGGTGGCGCAGGCGATGACCTGCCTTTCTAATCGATAGACAAGCATTTACATCGATAATTTCTTAAAAATGAAACCGCTGGAGTTGTGAGACCCCAGCGGTTTTTTTGTTATGATGTTGAAAAACGGTGACAGGATATTAATCGTTGCCGACGATGAGGCACTGGCCGTCGTGGTATTGCAGGGAGAGGACGCCCATGCTGTGCAACGCTACCACAATCTGCATGGCGCTTTCTTCGCTGATGTGGGCCAGTTTCATGTATCCCTCAAGGGTGATGCCGCCATGACAGTGCAGGTAGTCGAGCAGCACCTGCTCACGCTCGCTGTAGGCAATGGTGTCGGTGTTCTGGTCGCTGCTGGTCGATTCCTCGGCGCTCATGATGCGCTCATGCAGCCGGCTGGCGAGGACATTCTCGTCGGCCACGCGGTAATAAACGTGCCACACGCCATTGTCATCGGGCGCTTGGACGGGCTTCTCGACGGCCTCGGCAATATCGGCTTTGACCACCGACTTGCCATTGATATTAAACACCTTGAAGGTCACGTGCTGCTCGGGGCGGCAGTACATCTGGGCCGCTGTCTCGATCATGTAGATTTCCTCCTCGCTGCGCACGCCGGCGATGTTGCCATTGTCCTTCACACCGATGAGCAGATGGCCGCCGCTGTTGTTGGCAAAGGCGGCTATCGAGCGGGCTATCTTGCGGGCATCGGTAATCTGGTACTTGAAATCCTGATGCTCGTGTTCGCCCTCGAGGATAAGGTCTTGTATGTAGTGGCTTTTCTTAGTTTTCATGTTTTCTCTATTGCCTCACGCTGTATGCACAGGCGCAACCATTTAACGAAGATCACAATGGGGGCTAACGCCCCTCAAATTGTAGATTGTTGGGGCTACCGGGGATTATCCACGCCGGGCTCTTGGGGAATGGGGGTGCCATCGAGAACGGCACGCAGGTAGGGCTCGAGTTTCTGAGCATACCACCAGAAGCCGATGTCGGTCAAGTGAATGCCATCCACGGTTCCCTCGTTATTGGGCCCGTAGAGATCCTTACAGGTGATATAGTACAGATTGTTGGGGTTGTCCCTCTTCAACTTCAGGTAGTTCTTGTGGTACTCGTTGTTCTTGGCCGGCAGGTACTCGCTATAGAAGGCGCTATACTTGGCGTAACTGTACATCTGGCCCTCGACCATGAAGATGGGCACCTCGGGGCGCAGTGTGCGCAGGATGTTGACAAACCCATAGGTCAAGGTGTCACACATGTCCTTGGTGCAATTGGGGATGGGGTCAAGGATATAGGCTGCGACATCGGGTATCGAGGCCATGGCGCGCGCCATGCATGAGTCCATCTTGCCCTCGCCGCTGAAGCCCAGATTGACGCACTCCACGTCCAGGTCACGCTGGATGATGCTCGTGGCCACCATGCCGGGGCGACAGGCACAACCACCTTGCAGGATGCTGGTGCCGTAGAAAACGAACTTCTTGCCCTGCTGCGGAGAATTGAGCACCGGCTGGGTGATAACGGCATTGCTGTCCACACCGATTTCAATCCAGCGCACGCCATCATAGAGCGGCAGATAAATCATGTACTCATGCATCTTACCGTCCAACCGGTCCACATAGACCTTGCTCTGGATGGAGTCCTGACGGGGACGGATGTCGTTGTCGATGCGCACGGGGCGGTTGCAGTTCACAAACTGCCAACTCCTGGTATCCTCGTCCCAGATATACAAGTCAGTACCCTTGATGCCGGTATCGGCCATGTGCATCATGTGCATATTGGTCAACAGATTGTAGCGCACGGCGATGGCTGTCGAGTTGGTCGCGAAACGGAATCCCTTGCCACTGGTGCAATAGGCACGGTCCCACAATGTGGGGCGCACGCTGTCCTTGAAGTTCAAGGGGATGCGCGACGCCAACGTGCGGTCAAACGCCCAGTTAATCATGCGGAACTGCATGGCGTCAATATAACGCAGGGTGTCCTTGTTGGTAAAATCCTGTGCGCCGAGCACACTGGGCAAGAGCGCCATGAGCGCCATCGCCAGGGTTATGGTCTTTACAATCTGTTTCATGACTTTATTTCTTGAATAATGGAATAATTACAACACGTTCAACAATTTGATGGCTTCAAGACGCCCACTGTTGATCAACGTGGGATAATGGGTGTCGCTGTTGACCACCACTGGTGCGTTATAATGCTTGAGCATTCCGAAGTACTTGAGGTTAGGATAGAACCGGTTGCGCTGTAGCCACGCCTTAGTATTAATCTCTATAACCAAGTGATGGTCCATGATGTTCTCAAACAGGTCGATGACCAACTTGTCATACCACGGTTCCTCGTCAATGTCGCGATGGAACTGGCTGGCATTAAAGCCGATCTTGTCCATGTGGCCGACGATGTCGAAACCGCCCTCGTCAACCATAGCCATCATCTGGGAGAAAAACTTCTTGACAACATACTCGATGTCGTCATTGAAGTACTTGCCCATGCGCACCTTGAAGGCCTGGAACTGGCCATCGATATCCACCATCTCGGTCGGATCGACCAGTGACGGGATGAAATGCACCGACCCGATGCGGTAATCCAGCGGCAGTTGCTGGAAATAGTCACTGGCGGGACCGTCACCGGCGCTCACGTAGTCAATCTCCATCGAGGTATAGAGACGGATGCGGTCACCATAGGCCTTGCGCAAGCGCTCTATCTCATTAAAATAGTCCTGGACACTCTCACGGCTCATGTTGCAGGGACTCTCCACCGAAATGGGAGAATGGGGGGAGAAACCCAAGTGAGAGAAGCCCTGCGTGATAGCCTCGACAACGAATTCCTCCATTGGGGCATGACCATCACAGAACTGGGTATGGGTGTGAAAGTTGTACAGGTCGGTCTCGCGGGTTATATGCTTGAAGTCAATCATGCGAACAGGTTTTCGGATTAAAACATCTTATTGATTTGCTCAATGGGGATAACAGTGATGATTGTTTTCCCGTCGGGAGTATAGTTGGGCTCGGGCAGACGCAGCAGATCGGCCACCAGCATCTCCATCTCCTCCTGCATGAGCGTCCGCCCCATAGGAATCGCAGCCGAACGGGCCAGCGTCAGTGCCAGGTGGTCATAGATGCGCTTCTTGAGCGGCAATCCTCCATTTTCCACCGATTCGACGATCTGATTGATCATCGAGGACATGTCTATGCCGTCAAGGCCCGACGGCACTGCATTCACGGTCCAGTCGTTCCCGCTCAGGGCCGACAAGGAGAAGCCCATCTTCTCCATCTCGGGCAAGAGGCCCTGCAGAGTCACCGACTGAGCGGCGCTCAGGTGCAGCACTTCGGGGAACAAGACAGCCTGGGACGACATGCTGCCGTTATTCACGCGATTGATGTAACGGTCAAACAGGATGCGCACGTGGGCACGATGCTGGTCGATGATCATCAAGCCTGACTTGGCAGGCGACAGGATATACCGGCCCTTGAGTTGCAGGTAAACGGATTGCAGGTCACCAAGGGGCAAAACAGGATTGGCGACAGTTGTTTCATCGCTGGGTGATACAGGCATGGCTGCGGATTGCTGACCCGCATCAGTGACGATGCTGTCGCTCTTCTTGCGTTCAAAATTGGCAAACAGTTCATCCCAATTGCTCAATGACGAGTCGGATGGCGCTTGGCGCTGTCGCGATTGCGCATGAGAGGACTGGGAATGCTGGGAATTGAACGGATTATAACTGGGATCCACCTCAATCTCGGGACGATGCACCTCGACATGGCCTTGATAGGCGGGAATGGAAGGCGCATCCTGGGTGTCGAAGTCGATGACGGGAACCTCGCTGAAACGACCCAGGGTTTCCTTGACGCCTGCAGCAAGAATCTGCCAGATGGGCAACTCGTCCTCAAACTTTATCTCGGTTTTGGTGGGATGGATGTTCACGTCTATTGCTTGCGGATCGACGGTGAAGCGCAGGAAGTAGTTGGGTTGTTCCCCCTCGGGAATCAACTGCTCATAGGCCGTCATCACAGCCTTGTGGAAATAGGGATGGCGCATGTAGCGCTCATTGACGAACATAAATTGCAAGGCGTTGCGCTTGCGGGCATTCTCGGGTTTCCCCACATATCCCTCCACCTTTACAAGCGAGGTGTCGATGCCGATGGGCAGCAACTGCTGGTCCAGGCTATTGCCCATGAGGGCCGCTATGCGCTGCCGGAAGGTTCCCTTCATCAACTTGTACATCACGTTGCCGTTGTGCATGAGGGTGAACTCGACAGTGTTGTTGACCAGAGCCAGTTTCTCAAACTCCTTCACGATATTGCTCAATTCCACCTGATTGGACTTGAGGAACTTGCGACGAGCAGGGACATTAAAGAAGATATTCTTGATCATGAAATTGCTACCGGCGGGACACATGTCGGGTTCCTGACTCTCGCACTTGGACGCGTTGATAATGAGATGGGTGCCCAGTTGGTCATCGTGGCGCCGTGTACGCAACTCAACCTGCGAGATGGCGGCAATAGAGGCCAGCGCCTCTCCCCTGAAGCCCATCGTGTGCAGCGTGAACAGGTCATCGGCAGTACGTATCTTGCTCGTGCTGTGACGTTCAAAGGCCAATCGGGCATCGGTCTCGCTCATCCCCACCCCATCATCGATAATCTGGATGAGCGTGCGCCCCGCGTCCTTCAGGATGATCTGGACATGGGTCGCGTGGGCGTCTATGGCGTTTTCCACCAACTCCTTGATCACACTGGCAGGCCGTTGAATGACCTCTCCAGCGGCTATCTGGTTGGCTACCGAATCGGGAAGAAGTTTTATCACATCACTCATGGCAATTGGGGCGCTTGAAGGGGTTGTTCACTGGTTGGCGGCTCTACGTCCACCAGGGTTGTGGCAGCAGCGGTAGAGCCACTGCCCGAACGGCGGCGGGTGCCACCCTCAATGGTCTGCATCAACTGCTTGAGTTCATCACTCACGTCATAGATATCTTCGGGCGTCCTGGGGCGCAGCGAGTCATACCACTTGAATTGGGGCAGATACAGGTCTGACTTCTTGGCCAGGAAGAGCGGTGTCACTTTTCCCGATACCTCGGGCCACATCGTGATGCGGTCCACCTCCTGCTTGGGCTTGAGGTTGAGTCTCATGTAACTGGACTCGGCATTGACCATCTTATTGTAGGTGGAGTCTTTCTCCTGGGGGAACATGATGACCTGCACATTGCCGTCCACATCGAGCCGGCGCAGTTCCTTCTCCTCAAACCAGGCCTTCATCTTCTTGCCGCTCAGTTGGTCATAATAGATTTCGCCCAGGTGCTCGGCCATGAAACCGCCGGTAGGCAGCGTGGCCCAGTCGGCAGCGCTGTCATTCAAGTGGACGTTAATCTCGTCACCGAATATCTGCCGCTCGAGGTTCCACACCACCGCGTGCCGGTACATATTGATAATTGTATCGGCCTCACTGAGTTGCAGCGAGTCACAGATGCCCTGCACATCGCTGCGATAGAAGCGCACCTGGTTGAATGCCCGCAACACGCGCACCGAGTCGTTGACCGAGTCGTTGACGATGTGATTGATGAGGGTGCACAGGGTGTCGGCGTGCAGGTAGATGGTATCCTTCTGTGAGAACTCACGGGCACGGGCGCGTCCGGTCACATAACTGTAGTGGGCATTGTCATCATGGTAACCGTAGTTGCCGTCAAGGATCACCTTGTTGCTGGGGTCGGTGATGATGACGTCGCCACGGGCCTCGCCATAATTGCGCTTGCGGTTATAGTAAACCGTATCGCCTATCAGGGTCTTGCCGTCCTTGGCGGTGATGAGGGCGCGCTGATAGAGTGTCGCGTCGTCGGCACTGGTGTTGTACCAGCCGTTTGTCGTGTTGATCGTGTTACTGTCACTCACGATGAGCGTTTCGCTGGTGATGTGGGCTATATGGTTCTGGGTATTGTAGTCGAGAAGATCGGTGAACATCTCGTAGCGGTCATTGATCAGGTGGACGTTCCGTGAGAATTCCGCTTGCTTGGTATCCAGTTCATAGCGGCCATACTGCGAGGTCAACTCGGTATTATTGCGGTTATCCACAATCGTGCCGCCGTCAAAGTAGTAGCCCACATTGGAATTGATCTCATAGTCAAGCGCGTCGGTCAGCAATGTGGTGCTGCGGTTCTCCAGACGGACATTGCTGCGCAACTCGGCAACACCCTGGTCACCGTAGTAATGCAGCACGTCGCTATAGACCCACAAGGTATCGCCCTGGGTCATGCGCACGTTGCCAAATGCGTCCAGCGAACTTGTCTCCGGATAAAAATAAGCGCTGTCACAAAACATGTACATGTCGCCACGGCGAAAGCGCACATTGCCCTTCAGCACCTGATAGTCGCGACTGATCAACTCGTTAGCCCGCAGGATATCGGCATTCTCGAGAAAGACCTTATTGGTCTGGTTACGGTTTGCCTTGGGTATCTGCGGGGTAATACGGCTGACGGTAGCCCCCTTAGCCCCTTTCTTGGCGGCCTTGGCAGGCTGGGGATTGGTCGGACGCTTGACGGTCGAGGTGCGATGGACAGTGCGTGCCCTGGCGGACCTCAACGGCTGCTGGGCCCACATCATGGGTGACATCATCAATGCCATCACGCAGCAAGCCACCAGGGCATAACGCCAACGGGCAACACTATCGTTAGTGTTGCCGCTGGTGCTTGTCGGCTGGTGCCGCTTATCATTGTGGGCGAGCATCGGTCAAGCCTGATTATTTCGTTGTGCTGTTATCCTTCTTGAGCCAGTCATACTTGAAGTCACAGTTGCGCCAGCCCTCCTCGATGTAAACATACACGCTCTTCTGCTTCTGGATCACCCAGTCACGGATAATCTTCTCCTTGGCATCGGCCTCGCACATCTCCTTGATGATCATGTAGTCCTCGGCAAGGTCGGCCTTATGACCGTCGATGCGCTTGACGAGTTTCACGATGGCGACTTGCTCGCGGCGGGTCTTGGGATTAATCATCACAAACGGCTCACTGATGTCGCCCGGCTGCATGGTGCTGATCTTCTTGCCCACTTCGGCAGGAAGGTCGGCCATTTCAAAGCGGCTGCTGTGGGTTTTCTCGTTGAGCATGTTACCGTTGTTGTTGCGGGAATCCTTGTCCTGAGAGATAAACAGCGCATACTCGTCAAACGTCCTTTTTCCTTCCATAATCTCGTTGCGCACCGAGTCCAGACGTGTGACGGCATCGGTCAGGTCCTTGTCACTCACCTTGGGGCGCAGCAGGATGTGGCGTGTATTGACGCGGTCACCACGCTTTTCAATCAACTGGATGATGTGGAAACCGTCATCGGTCTCGACGATATTGGATACGCGCTTGGTGTCGTTGAGATTAAAGGCCGCGTTGGCATACTCGGGCAAGAGCACCGAACGGCTCTGGAATCCGGTCTCACCGCCATAGACGGCAGTGCTCTGATCCTGACTGTACAGAATGGCCAGGGTCGAGAACTCGCGCTCACCGCTATTGACCTGCTGGGCATAGTCGCGCAGGCGAGCCTTCACCTCGTCGATTTCCTGCTGGGGAATGACGGGATTGATGGTGATGATCTGCGTCTCGACCTGCATCGGGATATAGGGCAGTGAGTCCTTGGGCAGGCCGTTATAGAACTTGCGCACGTCGGCAGGGGTGGCCTTCACATTCTTGGTCAGATCACTCTGCACCTGCTGGATGCAGTACTGCTCGCTGTACACCTCATTGAGTTTCTCGCGCAGTCGGGGCAACGGCATGCGGAAGTATTCCTCCACCTTCTCCTTTGAGCCCAGATTGGCGATAAAGAAATTGAGGCGGCTTTCCACCTCCGACGAGATGGTTGACTGCTGCACCTCCACCGTGTCGATGCGCGCCTGGTCGAGGAAAAGTTTGTCCAGGGCCATCTGCTCGGGAATCACACAATAGGGGTTGCCATCGATAGGAACGCGCTCAGAGATAGCCTGGCGGTATTGCTCCTCAATGTCACTCTTGAAGATTGGTTCGTCACCAATGACCCACGCAACTTCCTCAGCGATATTATTTTGTGCCATCGCCGCCACAGCGAGGGCGGCAAACATCAATGCATTAAAAAATCTCAGTTTCACTTGTATTCCAGTTTTAGTAGTTTTCAAACTGCAAATTTCCCCATTTTTTGCGACTTGACAAAATCAATTGCCAAAATGTTTGTTAAATACTAATCCCGGCAAGCACTTAATAGTCACGGGCACCCCATGCCCCAGCATGAGATGCCCGTGTATAAGTGTGAAATGCCGCTCAATGCCAGCGGCACTTCATGTTGTCATTACAGCGCCAGACGGAAGCCGATCGTGCTAACCTTGTAGCCCAACTCGCGGGAGTAGCGATAGGTGACGCGGCACAATCTTGCTCCATCATCCCAACTGCCACCACGATAGACCTTTGCCGTTCCAGTGGTGGGACCGGAGGGATTGGTCTGGGCCGCACTGCTATATCTGCTATACCAGTCATAACACCACTCATTGACGTTACCCGTCATGTCATAGATGCCCAGTTCATTGGGAGCCAGAGTGGCCACGTCATGGGTCGTGCTACTGCTGTTGAGCGTGCACCATCCCACTTCGGTGATGCTTGCGCTACCCGAGAACATGGTACCATTGGACTTCTTACCACCGATGGCGGCATATTCCCACTCTGCCTCGGTGGGCAGGCGGAAGTTCATGCCAGTCAACTCATTCAACTTGGCGATGAACGCTTGGCAATCATCCCACGAAACCTGTTCAACGGGGTGCTGATCGCCCTCAAAGCGGCTGGGATTGCTGTTACTGCCCATGACCGCCTTCCACAACTCCTGGGTGACTTGTGTCTGACCGATCTTGTAATCGGACAGGGTGACGTCGTGGTCGGGTTTCTCAAAAGTGTATGCGCCGGGAGCGGTAATGATTGCACCCATGCGGAACGTGCCGCCCTCAACAGGCACCATCGTGAACGAGACTCCATTGACTGTGATGACATTTTCATCATCGCCACCTTGATTCTCTTCAACGACGCTCACGTGGCAAGTGGCACTCACATTCTTGCACTTGGCAATAATGTCACATTCACCCTTGGCAACGGCCGTCACCAGACCATTGGAAACAGTTGCGACCTGGGCGTTAGAGGTAGTCCAGGTGACCGTCTTGTCGGTAGCGTTCTCGGGCAGGACAGTCGCCTTGAGCAGGACAGTGGAGCCGGCATTCAGGGTGACTTTTTCCTGACTCAGCACGATAGAGGTGGGTTCGGGACTGCTAACAACGATGTGGCATACACCCTGCTTGTCCTGGCACTTGGCAATGATGTCACACTCACCGGGTGCAACGGCCACCACAACCCCGTTATTTACCGTCGCGACCGCAGCGCTACTGGTACTCCACACAATCGAGGGATTGGTCACGTTGGCTGGTGTCACGGTTGCTTTTAACGTCATTTTCTGACCAGGCTGCAGCGCAGCGGTTTCCTGGCTTAAGGTGACGGCAACAGGATAGACCTCGGTAACAGTGACATGGCAGATAGCCTGTACGTTTTGGCACGTGGCCACGATATCACACTCGCCGATGCCTACAGCCTTTACCACGCCATTGGTCACGGTAGCCACCTGGGCATCGGTGCTTTCCCACTCGATAACGGGATTATTGACATTGTCGGGCAAGACATTTGCTTGGAGGGTCACACTCGCGCCCAATTGCAATGATACGTTTACTTGACTCAGCGTCACAGCCTCGGGATAGACTTCGGTAACAATAACATGACAGATGGCCTGCTTGTCCTGGCACGTAACCACAATATCACACTCGCCAATACCTGTAGCCATCACAACGCCATCGTTCACAGTAGCAACTTGAGCATCCGAAGTGCTCCACTCGAGAGCGGGATTAGTGACATTTTCGGGCAGGACGTTTGCCTGGAGGGTCACACTTTCGCCCAATTGCAGCGTAACACTTTCCTTGTTCAGAGCCACAGCCTCGGGGAACACCTCGGTGATCACGATGTGGCATGTGTCCATTTCACCCATGCATCTTGCGATGATATCACATTCTCCAATAGAGAGGGCCTTGACCAAACCTTGCTGAACCGTCGCAACAGCCGGCTGGGATGAAATCCAACTGATGGCGTTACTAGTCACATTTGCAGGATTTAAATCTACAACCAGTTGCAGAGTCTCTCCACAAGCCATGTCCGCTTCCTGCTGGCTTAAAACCACCGAGTCAGGGTATACGAGTCCACCGGCTATCAAACCATCAATCAACAAGGTAACATCCGAGACGGAAATACGACCATCACCATCCACATCTGTATACTGGAAGTATTTTTCAGGGAAATATGCAGCCAATATAAAATCAATCAAGGAGGTGACATCCGAGATTGAGACTTCACCGTCACCGTTGGAATCACCTCTATCAGTGTAAACTACCACCGCACATGTGTCAGGAGTTGAAATCTCACTCTCGGCTTCGACTATCACATAAGCAAAGCCTATTCCGTTGGCGTCAATTTCAACCTTATCTTCAACGACTCGGCCCGTCACAACGGTTGAATCACTTGAAATCACCTTGAGCGCTACAAATTCAGGTTCGACAACAGGCACGAGTTCAGCCGATTCATTCACATGAACGCTCACCACTTCCTTATCCAGTGTAATGGTGTATTCCTGTCTGGGATTCACAACGACGTGGCACACGTCGCTCACGCCCTGACACGACACCGTGATGTCGCAAGAGCCAACACCGACTGCCGTGACAACGCCATCAACCACGGTGGCTACGGTCTCGTCGCTGCTGCTCCACACAAGCGTCTTGTCGGTTGTATTCTCGGGCATGACGGTCGCTTCGAGCGTCAGCGTCTCGCCTATCGTCATCTCGGCCTCATGGGTATTCAATTCGACAGATGCGGGAAGAATGGGATTCACAACGATGTGGCACACGTCGCTCACGCCCTGGCACGACACCGTGATGTCGCAAGAGCCAACACCGACTGCCGTGACAACGCCATCAA
>CAMKOE010000049.1 GCA_946414395.1 uncultured Porphyromonadaceae bacterium
GCATCAAGGAATACTTCATCCAGCACGGCCGCATGGTGGGCTTCAAGGCATCGGGCGGCATCCGCACCACCGAGGACGCCGTCAAGTACTACACCATCGTCAAGGAGGTCCTGGGCGAGCAGTGGCTGGACAACCGCTACTTCCGCATCGGCGCTTCCAGCCTGGCCAACTCGCTGTTCCAGTCCTTCACCGGCACCGACGAGAAGCCCTTCTAAAACGACAACTTAAATAACTAAAATAACTAAAAGGAAAACAATAAATACAATAAGTACAATCAATTGAATCCCAATGATTTGTATTTATTGTATTTATTGTTTTCCTTTTTTATTCTGGGTCAAACTCGTGTGCCCACAAGCGAGTGAAAAACTCCTTAACAGGGATACACTCAATATCACCTATGCGACGTGGTATAATATCCAGCGAAACAATTACACGGTGGCTATTAGGGTGTTCTTCTCCAAATGCTTTGAGTCCCTTGAGATGCTTGTTGAGCACTTCTTCCACCGACTTGATTTCAATAGCCACTCTTGCGTCACCTATCACAATGTCAACCTCAATACCAGTATAAGTGCGCCAGTAGGACAGTTTTTCTTCCTGATGGGTGTAACTCATATAGGCGATGAGTTCTTGCACCACCAAGTGCTCAAAGGCATGACCATATTGGGGTGTGCCTCTTACCAGTTCACCCCTGTGTAGCAAGTGATTAACAATCCCAACGTCAAAGTAATAAAACCTTGGAGCCTGAATCAAGCGGCGCTGTACTACACGGGTATAGGCAGGAATGCGATAACCAATCAAAGTGTCCTCCAAGATGTCAAAATAACTACTCACTGTAGTTGCACTTACTCCGCATTCCTGAGCAATATTATTGTTGTTGATCATCTCACCATCGCAGATTGCAGCAACTTCAAGAAAACGCTGAAATGCTGTGAGGTTACGAACCAACGATTCTTCCTTGATTTCCTCTTTGAGATACACATCAATATAAGCCGCTAACCGGCGAATGGGGTTCTTGGCAAGGTAATGCGACGGTATCATGCCATAGTTCACAGCACGGTCAATATCCAGGTCGGGCAGTTCAGCACTCACAAAGGGGAAAAAATAAACCGGAAAAGCCCTACCTCCAAGGGTGTTTGTTCCCTTGCGCTTAAGTTTTCTGGCACTCGAACCGCACAAGATAAAACGAAGATTCTTCTCCGAGATAAGCCGATGCACCTCGTTGAGCAATTCGGGCACCTCGGGAATCTCGTCAATGATTGCCAAGGTGCCTTCGGGCTTATCTTTTAGCATCTCATATAATAACCCTGGACGTTTTGTCAACCTGTTCCTTATATCGGTTTCAAGCAGGTCTATATAGATGTCGTTTGGAAATTGTTGCCGCAATGCGGTGCTTTTCCCTGTCTGTCGTGCTCCAAACAGGAAGATACTATCATCTAATTCATTGTTAAGCAGATAAATGCGATTAATCATACTCTATTATCATTAAAAGTTTTACTTGTGATTTTCATTGAAAATCCAAAGTTCTACTTGTGATATTTAATGAAAATCGAGTGCAAATATAGCATAATTTTTAATATCACCAACAACTTATATAGAAAAAATTAGGCAATGATATAGCAACCCTGCCCGAACCCTACGGGCCTAATGCCAATTGCACGAATAGTTTTGAATATTTTTCGTGAAATACGTTTTTCTTAGCGAAATTAGCATTAGAAAACTTTCTCAGGGTCAACTGTTCCCCGACTGAAACAATAACCAGGAGATAAAAAGAAGACAATAAATACAATAAGTACAATCAATTGAATCCCAATGATTTGTATTTGTTGTATTTATTGTTTTCCTTATTTTTAAGTGCATTCGTTAGAAAAAATGTGGCCAACACTACTTGAGGGAATGTAGTTCTTTCTCGTATCGGAATAGACTTATAACGCTCATGATAAACGCTAAAAACAACATCCAACCACTCATCTTATATTCCAAGTAAAGCAATGGCAAACTGGCTAATAATAGTATGACTGCAAACCAAAGCAAAATGCGGCTCAATAGGCTCAAATCAGAACGATACCTTTGCAAGCACGATCCCACCCATAATAACGTAAACAAAGCCATGCTGTAATTAGTTGTGAACAACTGTGGAAAATCAAAATGAATCACGTCAAAATGGCCTAAAAGTTTGATGGTTGACAAAGAGAGGAAAATGAAGAGTACAATTACACCTAAACCCTTTGCGACTTTCTCACTCCATGTGTGATGAGGTGTTGAAAAGAAACCACTTGCCGGCTTTTTCTTTTCAGGATTTTCAGTTTGTTGCTTTTCGACTTTCTTGATTTCACGTTCCAAATCATTGATACCCCATGTCCACTTGGTGATTTTTACGGCAAAATATCCCATGAATAGAAGCCAAATCATTAATAAAATGCCCATTATCCTTGTTACAGCATCCTCGGTCAAGAACTGCTCAAGGATATATTCTATGGCATAAATAGCAGAGATTAATACGATAAGTGTTCCTGTCCATTTGTTGCGTTGCGTTTCAAGGGCATGCTTCTGTTGTTGGAACTCTTGTAGGCTAAGTGGGTGGCTATTGTTATCGGTCGTGTTCATAGTAGTTGTTTTGAATTGTTTTCACCCTTTAGACGCAGCAGTACATGAAAAAACTACATCATCATTCCAGAATGATGATGTGGCGGGCTGCATTTGGGTTGAGGTTTTGTCTTGTGTGTAAAAACGTGTACCTTTGTGGGCATGAAAGAGGGCATGAATCGGGAAATATTGAGAATCGCGCTGCCGGCCATTGTGGCCAACATCACGGTGCCGCTGCTGGGACTGGTGGACACCGCCATCGCCGGGCACCTGGGCGACAAGGTCTTTATCGGTGCCGTGGCCGTGGGCGCGATGATGTTCAACCTGGTGTACTGGAACTTCGGGTTCCTGCGCATGAGCACGTCGGGTATGACGGCGCAGACCTATGGCAGCGGCGACTTCAAGCAGTCGGCCAAACTGCTGGGCGAATCGACCGCGCTGGCGCTGCTCGTCTCGGCCATCATCATCGTGTTGCAATGGCCCATCAGGCTGCTATTGCTGTGGATCATCGGTCCATCGCCCGAGGTGACATCACTGGCCATTACCTATTTCACCATCTGCATCTGGGGTGTGCCGCCCGTGCTGGTGATGATGGCTTTCAAGGGGTGGCTGCTGGGCATGCAGGACTCGCAGAGCGCGATGTGGATCTCCATCATGACCAATGTCTTCAATATTGCGGCGAGCCTCGTGTGCGTGTACTTGCTGGGAATGGGATTTATGGGCATCGCCGTGGGAACCCTGGCGGGCGAATGGCTGGGTCTGCTGTATGCCGCCCTGACGGTGCAGCGCCGGTTCCCGCGCCTCAACGGTGTGCTCGACTGGCGCCGCGTGTGGCGCTTCAAGGGCGCCGGGCGCTACTTCAGGGTGAGCCGCGACATCTTTGTCCGCAGTTTCCTGCTGATGACCGTCAGCCTCGCGTTTGTCTCCATCGGAGCACGTAGCGGTGACCTCATCCTGGCCGTCAATGCCTTGATACTGCAATTGTTCACTCTCTATAGCCACTTCATGGACGGCATCGCCTTTGCCGGCGAGGCCGTCGTGGGCAAGTACTATGGCATGGGCGACATGGCGCGCATGCGCCGTTGCATCAGGCTGCTCTTCCTGTGGGGTGCGGCAGTGGCCGCCGTGTTCACGTTGATATACTCGTTCCCGCGGGTGGCCTTCTGGCTGCTGACCGACCAGCAGAACGTCATCGAGGCTGCCATGGACTACCGCGTGTGGTGTGCGCTGATTCCCGCGGCAGGCATGGCCGCCTTTGTCTGGGACGGCGTTTTCATCAGCCTCACCCGCTCGATGGGGATGCTCATCAGTGCCGCCATCGCCTGGTCGTTGTTTTTTGTCATCTACTGGGCGACACCCGCCGCTTGGGGCAACAACCGCCTGTGGATCGCCTATCTGAGTTTCCTCGCTCTGCGCGGCATCATCCAGACGATCCTCTACAGCGGTTATCTCAAGCGCGGCGTTCTTGCCGCTTGACAGTTCTTTTGTGCTAGATTGTGTTACCCGAACCCGATAACAGCGAGTCGATCAACGAGGTCACGTCGCTGATGTTGACCACGCTATCGCCGCTGAGGTCCGAACAGGTCTCGCAACAGTTGGCAGTGGTATTATCCAGCAGGAAATCGATGATTGTGGTCACGTCACTGATGTTGACGATGTTGTCATGGTTGGCATCGCCCCTGGTGTAGTTGTGGACGACTTTCATGTACCAGAAACTGGCCGTTCCGTCGCGGTTGATGACCATCTCGGTCACGGGCTTGCCCAGGTAACCGGCTTTGCCCGTAATCTGGCCGAAGGAGTCCATATTCAGGATCGTGGCCGGTAACGTCTCGTCGGTGACGGAGTGATTGCTGCCTTGAGGCCACAGGTCGCCGCTCTCGCTGTACTTGCTCAACTTGTTGTCGGCCGGCAGCAGGGTGATTAACTGTGTTTTCTCGTTGTTGGGCTTGTTGTTGGTCCAGTGGCTGGCACTATAGGTGATGTGGGTCACCATGATGCCCTGCCCCGGCAGATAGCGGTCCCAGCCCACGCGCTGGCGGTTCTCCAGGATGAAGTACTCGTTCTTGTTCACGTCACTCCTGATGCACACGGCCTTGTCGGTCACCGCGCTACCCTGGTTCCACACGGGAAGGGTGTATTGCGTGTTGGGCTGGGGAGTGATGTATTGCGTCCATCCCATGAACACCTTCTCGTAGGCCGAATAGCCCACCGGCGTGTATCCGTCATTGTTGTAGCAGCCCAGGCACATGATGTCCCAGTTGCCCATGCCGTAATTGTCGTTGTTGCCCGTGTCATACATGTCGGGCAGGCCCAGGCAGTGGCCGAACTCGTGGGCAAACGTGCCGATGCCGTCGATGGTCTTACCGTTGTCGTTGCTGCCGTGCAACTCGTTGAACACGGCAAAGTGGTTGACGTAGGGGTCTCCCGAATTGGGGCTGAAGGCGCCGTTGCCGCCTCTGGAGTAATACTGGGCGGCCTCGAGCGTCCAGTTGCAGGGCCAGATGGCCTCGGGGTGGTACATCGAGGCCTGGGCCTCGCCCACGCCGGCATAAATCACGATGACCACGTCGCAGTAGTAGTCATCGTTGGTGTCATAGGGCTCAAACGACACGCCGTCGTCGGCGGCCATCTGGCAAGCCTCGGTCACCATCCAGCCGATGCCCTTGTCCTTGGTCGTTCCCGAGTGGCCGCCATAGTACTCGCGGTCCTGCGACAGGCAATAGATGCCGTGCACGTCAAACTCGGGGCGGTACAGCCCGTTGGACTGGTCGCGGAAGTACCGGCCCACGCTCTCGTTGCCCGTGAGCATGGCTTCGATGATTTTTTCCTTGGTATTGTTGAACTTCTTGTCCTGGAACTCCACCAGGATGATGGGGATGCGGCGGTCTCCCATGGCCGGCACATCGGCGGCGGCGTTGCTGCCCACGGCGTTGAGGCGCCCTTGCCGGGCCGAGGGCAACTTGTAGGGCTGCTGGGCGGGCATCGTCAGGTGGCCCCGCTGGGCGTTGACAAAGGCTTTCTCGCTGGCGGTGCGCTCTGTGGCCTCGTGGGCCCGCATTGCCGTCATGCCCGTCAGCGACGAGGTGTAGTAGAAGTCACCATCGGCTCCACGGGCCACCGTCAGGCCGTCAGTGGTCACGATAGCGTTGTTGAAGGCGTTACCCACGGCCTGCACCTTCAAGGTGGTACCGTCACTCTGGCTCATGGTGTGCCAACCGGGTTTGGCGGGCATGGCTACGGCTGCAGTGCTGCAGCACATGAGCGTCAACAGGGTCAATAAAGATTTTCTCATTCTAGAAACAGGTTGTATAGTTTTTATTGATTAAATGATGTTTCTTTTTCATAACCAAGTGATGATAACCACCATCCTAATAAGCCATCGGAGAGTGGCATAATGTCAAATATGGTCGCAAAATTAGGTATAATAATCCATCTTACAAAAAAGTTTACATCTTTGTTTTCCCGAACCTATTGGAAATCATGATGCTTGAGTGATTCTGCCTGTCCCGTGACAAGCCACGGCGCCAGGAAGCCTTATATCCTGGCGCCGTGTGGTAGGGTTGTGGGATTGTGGAGGAAGGGGTTATTGTCCCATGGCGACTTTTTCGGGGTTGAGTTCGCCGATGGGCATGCCGTTGTTCACCGATGAACTGCGGCGCATGATGTCCTCCATGCTATCAATGACGTTGACGATGAAGTCGCCCAACTTCTCGGCCTCGCACACGATGTCCATGTAGAAGATGCCGGCCTTGTAGGGGTACTTCTTCTGGTTGACGTTCTCGATGTTCTCGGTGCGGCACTGGTTACGGAAGTTGTTGATCTCGCGCTCCTTGTTGTAACTGCGCATGAGATCCTCGGGGGTGACGTTGTCGATGTCGGTCAGCACCATGAGCATGTTGGTCATCGCCTCGCTCACCAGGCGCAGCATCTCGTCGATGTTGGAGTAGTTGTACTCGTTGAAGTGGGCGTCGGCCTGTTCCTTGCGGACAAGGGCCTTGGCGATGTTGTTGCAACTGTCGCCGATGCTTTCCAACTCGCTGATGATGCTCAGCAGGCTGGCCACTCGCGACTTGGCCTGGCTGCTCAAGCGGCCGTCCAGCACCTTGTTCAGGTAACTGCCGATTTCAAACTCCATCCTGTCGGTGATGTCCTCATATTTCTCTACGCGCGAGAGAATCTTGTTGAACTCGGGTGTGCCGGTCTTGGTGTGCACGAGATCCTTGACCATGCCCAGCATGCGCTCAACACGCTGAGCAAACACGACGATCTCGCGCTGGGCAGGGTCGATGTTCAACTCGCTGGCGCTCATCAGACCACCCTGGATGTACTTGAGTTGGAACTCCTCGTCCTCCTTCTTCTTGCTCTTGATGAGGACGTTGAGCAACTTGACATACAGTCTGGTGAACCATATCATGATCAACAGGTTGCACAACTTGAAGATGGTGTGGAACATCGTCATGCCGATGGACATGGCCACCTGCTCCTGCACCAGGGAATTGCCATTGACGCTACCGCCGCTCTTGACCGCGTTGAACAGGGCCGTGGGGTCGCCCAGGTGGAACAGGTCCTTGACTACCCAGGTCACCATCGACACGAACGGCTCAAAGACCATCAGCACCCACACAGCGCCGAACAGGTTGAACAGCGCGTGGCCCAGTGCGGCCTTCTTGGCCTCGGCATTGCCGCCCAGCGACGCCAGCAGCGGCGTGATGCTGGTGCCGATGCTCGCGCCCAGCACCATCGCGCACGCGATGTCAAACGAGACCCAACCCTTGGCGGCCATGATCAGCACGATGGCAAACGTGGCGGCACTCGACTGGATGACCATCGTCACAATCCATCCCACCAGGGTGAAAAACAGGATGGACAGGAATCCCATTGAGGTGTACTGCTGCAACGAGGCGAACACCTCGGGCGACTTGGACAGGTCGGGCACGTTGGCGCTGATGGCGTCAAGGCCCATAAACAGGAATGCAAAACCGATGAGCAACTCACCGATGTTCTTGTAGTTGTTTTTCTTGATGAACAGCATCGGGACCGCAAAGGCCAGCAACGGCAGCAGGAAGGCCGACATCTTGACCTTGAAGCCGAAGATGGCGATAATCCACTCGGTGAACGTGGTTCCTAGCGCGGCACCAAAACTCACCGCCAGCGATTGCTCCAGCGGCATCAAGCCGGCATTGACAAAACTGACGACCATCGATACCGATGCCGACGAACTCTGGATCAATGCGGTGATGATGACACCCGTGACGATGGCAAGGAAGCGGTTCTTGGTCATCCAGGCCAGGATGGAACGCAAGCGGCTACCTGCAGTCTTCTGCAATCCTTCACTCATGATCTTCATTCCATAGAGGAACAGACACACAGCGCCCAGCAAGGCCAAGAAATCGACTAAACTATAATCCATTGAACTACAAGAATTAGTGAAATTATTAATTTTTGGTCACAAAATTATAACAAATATTGCACATAGCCGTCATTTTGGTCCCGTGAATTTGTACTGGAGGATAAGATTTTGGGCAGCAAAGGGACGCTTTGGGCCGCTGTTGCGGGGCGCTGAACCCCGTCTGGAACGGGCTTAGTTGAAAAAAACAGGCTTGCGGCCCAAAAATTTTATAAAAATGAGTAATTTTGTGCTCTCATGCGAGGGATATCCTCGCTTAACCAGTATAGAAACATCTATTAACCAACAACTTACATTATTATGAAAAAATTCTACACTTTAATTCTCATGGCTGCAATGGCAGCAGGAGCAATGGCCCAGGACTTTGTGAGCCAGGGCAATGGCACCGTTTACACTTTCAACACACTGAGTCAGATCGACGGCACGGGCGTGAGCCTGCAGGATGACGGCTCCTACCTCGTGAGCGCCGACTTCACCATCGCCGCTGGCGACGTGCTGCAGATTGTCAACAACGATGTCATCAAGATGGCCAATGGCGTGACCGTGACCATCGACGGTGATGCCGACTTCGCTCCCGCCGACACCGCCCTGATCACCCGTGACGCCGAGGGCAGCAACCCGCGCGGCTTCTGGATGCTGGGCGAGAACGGCAACGCCACGCTCAAGAACCTGCGTGTCGAGTATGTGGGCATGTGCTTTGGCGGCGTCAATAGCAGCCTGAAGGCCGACAACTGCACCTTCACCCTGTATAACGGCAAGTTGTCGAGTTCGGGCACGATCTCGTTCAACGCCTCGTGTGACGGCAACATCATCGAGAACTGCTACTTCATCGAGAACACCCTCAACGCCATCGGCAACGGCGCCACCAATCCCGTGGGCATCATCATCCGCAACAACCTGCTGTGGCACAATGTCACCGCCAACCGCAACAAGCCCCAGATCAACCTCACCTGCGCCGGCGACTATGATGTCCACATCACCGGCAACCAGGTCATCGGCGGCCAGTTCACCCTCTCGGGCGGCATAGGCGTGAGCAACATGATGAGCATGGGCCACACTGGCGTCGTTTACATCGAGGACAACTACATCGCCGACAACCGCTACGGCATCACCACCATCGGCTCGGTGGACTGCGTGATCAAGAACAACACGATGATCGACAACTGCTACGAGACCAACGCCAACAATGGCGGCAGTTGCGTGAGCATCTATGACAGCAGCAGTAGCAGCAACATCTACATGGAGGGTAACTGGATGGAAGGTGGCCTGTGGGGCATCACCGTCCCCACCGGCGCCCCCAACATCAACCTGGGTAAGGTCGAGGACCCCGAGGCCGAGGACTACAACCCCGGCAACAACACCTTTGTCAACAACGGCAACGGTGGCGTCCTTTATGACCTGTTCAACAACGGCACTGCCACCATCTGGGCCCAGGGCAACACCTGGAACGTCGAGGAGCAGACCGAGGAGCAGATCGAGGAGGTTATCTACCATCAGGTGGATGATGCCAGCAAGGGTCTGGTCATCTTCATGCCCGCCAAGACTCCCGGCAGCAGCGTCGAGGAAGTAAGCGCCGCACAGCAGACCGACGGCCTCTATTACAACCTCATGGGCATTCCCAGCGAGGCTCCCACCGCTGGCGGCATCTACATCCACAACGGCAAGAAGATCCTCGTGAAGTAACCCACCACGACACCCCCTGCCTTCACAATGATAAAGGGAAGACAATAAATACAATGAATACAATGCCATCCGGCTTGTAACCAAGTGTTTAACCACAACTGGGACAACTGTGGACAATCCTATTAAAAGGTTGCCGCAAGTTGTCCCAGCCTGTTTTTATAGAATTCCTATAATAGATTTTCTATAAAAAATATTTGAGATCACTTGAAAACGTAGTATCGTGAAAGTCTGCCTACTAATTAACCGTATTGCACGAATAGGCATCCGCGTCTGCGATCTAAAGAATTCATTCGATGAATTCGTAGGCCATATATGTTTATGAGAAACTTATGGTGGAACTACGCTTTATTATTGTAAATCAATGATTTGGGATAAATTTCTAGTGCCGTATATCCTATTAATCCACAAGGCAAAGAATGGATCATTGAGTGAGTACTTGCCATTGAGCCGCGTGAGAATGCCTTTGGAGAGCAATTGAGTGATGGAATGCTGTACCGCGCTTGCTGATGCGAGTTTGTGCCCCTTGACGAAACCTGCCGAGGTCACGCGCTCAGCCTCTCCGTCACTGGCAATCGCATAGAGTAGAGGCTTGTGCGTGTCGCTGATGCCAGACAGTTGCTCGCGGAACATAGGCTCCTTGGAGTCTATCACATTGTTGATGGCTGTCACCAGGGTGGCCTGCGAGCAGGTTTCTCCCTCACTTAGTATTGAGAAGAGTTCGTTAAAGGTCTTCTGCATGGCATAGGTGTTGCCACGATATAGACGGTAAACCGCCTTGATTACCTCGGGGGATACTTGGCGATGGTTTTCGGTCATGAGCCGTGTCACAAACCGGATATACTCATCAAGATCGATAGCCTTGAGTTCAAGCGTGTCGGCGCTATTATAGAAAGGTTTTGCCGAAGATGTGAACATCTCCTGCATGATGTGGTATTCGCTGCCGGCAAAGATGAAATTGGCATTGGCAGCCCGCTGCACGTGGCTCCTCAACAGTGCCTCGATATTCTTCTCGGGGTAGTTGGCTATCTGTTGGAATTCGTCGAAAGTCACGATGCACGGTTTGTCGGCTTTCTCCAGGTAGGCAAATATCTCATCCAGAGTGAGGGTAGGGTGGGTGATATCTCCCAATTCGAGGTTGAAGGTGGGCATATTGGTCACGAGATCGACGCTGATCTTACCGCTTAGCGACCTTAGCGTCTGGACAAAGGTTGCCAACACTTTGTGCCCAAGCGGGATAATGCTCTCAAAAATACTCTTGCCAAACAGGAACGTGAATTCCCTCAGGCTCGTCGTGTGGAGCAGATCAATGAAGACAGTATAGTAATTGTCGCTAATTTCGGGCTTATCGTAGCAGAATTGCACCAGACCCGTCTTGCCCATGCGACGTGGAGAAATTAGCACCAAGTTGTTTCCGTTGGTGAGCGACTTGATGAGTCGAGCACTCTCCTCGACACGATCACAGAAGTACTCAGGCTCAATCTTGCCCGACACAATAAAAGGATTCTTCACTCGCTTCATGCTTGCCTCCTTAGTTTAAAAACCAATTCTAGCGCAAAGATAATACATTTCCTTGAATTTTATAGAATTCCTATTATAGATTTTCTATAAAAATTGTCTTTCTTGTCTTCAAGTCTAACTATCACGAGTAGTATTCAATATATTCTACTTGAAATACTTTTTCTTCACGAAAACAGCATAAAAACCCACTAGGTTCAACATCAATATCGTTCCCTAATCATTTGTGTTTATTGTATTTTTGTTTTCCTTTTCTAGAAATAAGGTCTGTCACGAGTTGCCTCAAAAAAAACTGTCTTTTTTGTCTTTCTTGTCTTCACAATCAATGTGTAAGGAAACTTTTTCGTACCTTTGCACCCCAAATAGTAAATAACCGATAAAAAAGAATATAGAAACCGATATGAAGGAAGAGAAGAAATTTGCCCGCACGCTGGTGACCACCGCGTTGCCCTATGCTAACGGCCCGGTGCACATCGGCCACCTGGCAGGTGTGTATGTCCCCGCCGACATCTACGTGCGCTACCTGCGCTTGCAGGGCGAGGATGTGTTGTTCGTTGGCGGTAGCGATGAGCACGGCGTGCCTGTGACCCAACGTGCCCGCAAGGAGGGCATCACCCCCCAGCAGGTCGTGGACCGCTACCACAAGATCATCAAGGACTCGTTCCAGGAACTGGGCATCTCCTATGACATCTACAGCCGCACGACCAGCAAGACGCATCACCAGTTTGCCGCCGAATTTTTCCGCAAACTCTATGATGACGGCAAACTCATCGAGAAGACGACCAAGCAGTTCTATGACGAGCAGGACGGCAAGTTCCTCACCGACCGCGACGTGGAGGGTGAGTGCCCCTATTGCCACCATCCCGCCGCCAAGGGCAACCAGTGTGAGGACGGTTGTGGCCGCGACCTGGACCCCACCGAACTGATCAATCCGCACGCCAAGGACAGCGACCACCCGCTCGTGTTGAAGGACACCACCAACTGGTTCCTGCCCCTCAATGAGTATGAGGACTGGTTGAAGGAGTGGATCCTCGAGGGCCACAAGGAGTGGCGCAGCAACGTCTATGGCCAGTGCAAGTCATGGCTCGACAATGGCCTGCAGCCCCGCGCCATGACGCGCGACCTGGACTGGGGCATCCCCGTGCCCGTTGAGGGCGCCGACGGCAAGGTGCTCTACGTCTGGTTTGACGCCCCCATCGGCTATATCAGCAACACCAAGGAGCTGTGCGACGCCCAGCCCGACCGCTGGGGTACATGGCAGCAGTGGTGGCAGGACAAGGAGACCAGGCTCATCCACTTCATCG
Organism: uncultured Porphyromonadaceae bacterium; assembly: GCA_946414395.1. Classification (GTDB taxonomy): domain Bacteria; phylum Bacteroidota; class Bacteroidia; order Bacteroidales; family Muribaculaceae; genus Sodaliphilus. The sequence continues at coordinate 12,493 of CAMKOE010000049.1, forward strand.
GCAAGGACAACATCGTGTTCCACTGCATCATCTTCCCCACCATGATGAAGGCCCACGGCGACTACATCATGCCCGACAACGTGCCCGCCAACGAGTTCCTCAACCTCGAGGGCGACAAGATCTCGACGAGCCGCAACTGGGCCGTCTGGCTGCACGAGTACCTCAAGGACTTCCCCGGCAAGCAGGACGTGCTGCGCTATGTGCTCACGGCCAATGCCCCCGAGACCAAGGATAACGACTTCACCTGGAAGGACTTCCAGGCCCGCAACAATAGCGAACTGGTGGCCATCTTGGGCAACTTTGTGAACCGTGCCCTGGTACTGACCCACAAGTTCTGCGGCGGCATTGTGCCCGAGGCCGGTGAGTTGACCGACGTGGACCGCGCCGCCATCGAGGAGTTCAAGGGTGTGAAGGCTGTCCTCAACGACCACATCGAGCACTTCCACTTCCGCGAGGCGCTCAAGGATGCCATGGACCTGGCCCGCTGTGGCAACAAGTACCTGGCCGACACCGAGCCCTGGAAACTGGCAAAGACCGACATGGCCCGCGTCAACACCATCATGAACCTGGCACTGCAGATCACGGCCAACCTGGCCATCGCCTTCGAACCGTTCCTGCCCTTCAGCAGCGAGAAACTGCGCGGCATGATAGGCATGGACAAGGTGGAATGGAACCGCCTGGGCGACATCGACCTGCTGCCCGCAGGCCGCACGCTGGAGCAGCCCGTGCTGTTGTTTGAGAAAATCGAGGATGACGTGATCCAAGCGCAGATCGACCGCCTGGAGCGCATCAAGCAGGAGAACATCATCAACAACTTCAAGCCCAAGCCCGTCACCACCGTGAGCACCATCGACGACTTTGCCAAGTTGGACATCCGCGTGGGTACTGTCCTCGAGTGTGAGAAGGTCAAGAAGGCCGACAAGTTGCTCAAGTTCACCATCGACGACGGCATGGCCGGACGCACCATCATCAGCGGCATCGCCAAGTGGTATGAGCCCGAGGAACTGGTGGGCAAGCAGGTGTGCTTCATCGCCAACTTCCCGCCCCGCAAACTCAAGGGCATCGAGAGCCAGGGCATGATTCTGAGTGCCGAGGATGCCGGCGGCCGCCTCGTGGTCATCGGCCCGACGGGGCCCGTCAAGCCCGGCTGCCAGGTAGGCTAAATCAGACAACAATAACAACTTAAGGACAACTGGAACAACAATTAATGAGTTATTCCAGTTGTTTTTACGTTGTTAAGGTTGTTTGAAAGTATCGTTGACAGGGGAAATGGGAAGTATTAAAATATGTTAAGTTATTGGGAAATATTTGGTTTATATTATAAACCGCTTTATCTTTGCAGCGTGAAACTAGAACGGTAGTCGCGAGTGCTGTTCTTTTTTCGGAGATTTTCAGTTTATTTTATAAACCACTTTATAACCACTTTTAAAACAATTCAAGTTATGGAAGAGAAGAAAATGACCGAGCGCGAGAGCCTCGAACTGATTACCGCGATGATCAACCGCACCCGTGAGCGTTACATCGGCGACGGCAATATTTTGCTCATGTGGGGTTACC
>CAMKOE010000050.1 GCA_946414395.1 uncultured Porphyromonadaceae bacterium
CGTATTCACTACTACGGCTCCATGAATTTTTGCCATAAATTTAGATATAGTTTAATGGTTATAAATTAGTTAGTCTTACAATTACCGCAAAAATACTTCTTTTTAGGGACATAGCAAACAAAAATGAATGAATATTTACCAACAAATGATGATTTTTTGCAGGGCAACAGGAAAAAATAACGTGAAACTTCTCTCTCACTGGCAGTGGAAAATATTTTTCATCGCAAGTGGAATAGATATCGCCTAATCATGAACACAATGCAGAGTGAGAACATCTTTCCCACCTAAAGTGTGATTTCAACAATAATTGTTGTAAAGTTAAAACAAAGTATAAATATCATTAAAATAGTGCGAATTCATTATTATTCTTGATATCTTTGCGAAAAATCATTATAAAAGCATTGTATTATGAAAACGATTGTATTTCTTCTCACCTCATTGATGCCATTTGCCTTGTTCTCTCAAAGCAAATCCAGCAACGCGGATATTAAAAGGCCAATGACCTCAAATATAGCCATTTCTCCAGAATCTATTGAAAATGTGCTTACAGAAAACACGCTTAACTTGGAGGTACATTTAATAGATAAGAGCCAAGGTAATGATCAACTGTATGCCATCAGATTGTCAGGGCTTCGCGCCAAATCCGACAGGAGGCTGCTTCTGGTAGAGCCACAGCCCATTTTACTGACATTGAGTAATGGTAAAGTGTTGGAATTTAATACTGTTGGCACTGGCATTAAAGAAGTCAACAATTCACCATCCCACGGCATTGATGATGACCTCACCTTCATGGTTTCTCGTGAACAAATCAATGAAATCATCCAAGGCAGAATTGTAAATGTACGTTTTGCGCTTAACGGCACAAGAATGGTCAACTATCAGGTCGAGAATAACCGTTTCTCTGAGGCCTTGAGTCAGCAACTCGAAGTTCTTGACGGCAATGAAAACCCAATGAGTGGTGACATTGACAGATACATCGTGCCATTACAGATTGTCACTCCTGAAAGGTAACCAACTCAACCTGTTCTTGCAGACATAGTTTCATCTCGTTTGTTGTATTGTTGCTGAATGGTATCATTATTAACCTTTTAAATTGTTGTAATTATGGAAATATTTGCTTGGTTGTTATCAATTATCTATTGGGGCGTTTTTCTTGTCGCTGCCTTTTTCGTTATTGTCTTACTATACAAGTTATGGTTCATGTGCAATGATGTCAGCAGCATCAAGCAACAACTCGTCAAGAACAATGATATTGAAACCACTATTGAGTTCTTGCTGCGCATCGGGGAAAAAGAAAGAGCCAAGGACCTACTTCTCAACCGGATTCTTACCAATGAGTCGATATTCCACCGTGAGGCCGAGATGACCCAGGATGAAAAAATCGAGCAAGTCTTCAGAGTCTATGAAGAGGAGTTAAAGAAACTCGGGTATGATGTCCCAGTGGATGCGCAGGGCAAAACCCCAACAACAAACTAAGGAACAACAAACCATTTCATAAAATGCAAGGCGGCGGGACCGTGGTGTGGTCTCGCCGCCTTGACTATTGACGGGGGCTCGCAATGAAGCCCTTGATGGGTCAAATCTGAGGATTACTTCTTATAGGCGTTGATGACGTTCTCGATGCTGTCGTCGATGCGCATCTTGTAGAAGGAGCGCCATACGAAGAAGATAGCCACGAGGACGAAGATGATGCCAATCCAGGGAGCATACTCACGGAAGTTCTCGCTGATTGCCATCTCCATAGCCAGCAGACCGAACAGGGTGGTGAACTTGATGATGGGGTTCAACGAAACCGAAGAGGTGTCCTTGAAGGGGTCACCCACGGTGTCACCGACAACCGATGCGTCGTGCAGGTCGGTACCCTTGAGGTCGAGGTCAACCTCAACGACCTTCTTACTGTTATCCCAACTACCACCGGCGTTGGCCATGAATACGGCCTGGAACAGACCGAACAGGGCAATCGAGATCAGGTAAGAAACGAAGAGCGAAACGGCGTTGTTGCCACCGACGCTACCCGGCGATGCCAAGCAGGCGAAACCGAGGGCGAAGAAGAAGATGGCCAGGAAGATGTTGAACATACCCTTCTGGGCATACTGGGTGCAGATCTTAACTACCTCTACCGACGACTTGGTGTCGGCCTTCTTGGGAGCGTTAGGATCGAGTTTGATGTGGTCCTTAATGAAGGCAACGGCACGGTTGGCACCGACGGTTACGGCCTGGGTCGAAGCACCGGTGAACCAGTAGATGACGCAGCCACCCAGCAGGAAGCCGATGATGGTGTAGGGATTCAACAGGTTCAACAGGCTGGCGGGATCCACGCCGAGGGTCTTCTGGATCACGAGAATGATGGAGAAGATCATCGTGGTGGCACCAACGACTGCGGTACCGATGAGCACGGGCTTGGCAGTAGCCTTGAAGGTATTGCCAGCACCGTCGTTCTCCTCGAGATAGTGCTTGGACTTCTCCCAGTCGGGCTTGAAGCCAAACTCCTTCTCAATCTCCTCGTCCTTGTTGGGAACCTCCTCGATGAGGGAGAGTTCATAGACGCTCTGGGCGTTATCAGTCACGGGGCCGTAACTGTCAACAGCGATGGTCACAGGACCCATACCCAGCATACCGAAGGCCACCAGACCGAAGGCAAAGATGGCGGGATAGGACATCAGGGTCTCGGGGATGTCGATGGAGAAGGCATAGCCGACGAACATCAACAGCACGAATGCCAGACCGGTCCAGAAACCAGAGAAGTTACCAGCAACAAAGCCGCTGAGGATATTCAGCGAAGCGCCACCGTGGTGAGAAGCCTTAACGACCTCCAGGACGTGGCCACTCTTGGGCGAAGTGAAGATCTTGGTGATCTCGGGGATGAGGGCGGCGCCCAGGGTACCCATCGAGATGATGCTGGCCAACTGCCACCACAGGTTGGGCTGGCCGTCGATAGCACCAAGTTGCATGTAGGAAACGACATAGGTCACAACGATGCTGAGCACACTGGCAATCCACACGAGCGAAGTCAGCGGCTTCTCAAAGTCGAGGCTGTCCTTGCCGGCGTAAAGAGCCTTGCAGTAGGCCTTGTTGATCCAGTAGGCAACGACGCTGGTGATGACCATGAGGATACGCATCGAGAAGATCCACACGAGCAGGTTCTTCTGCATCTCGGGATCCACGACAGCGAGCAGGATGAACGATACCAGGGCGACACCGGTCACACCGTAGGTCTCAAAACCGTCGGCGGTGGGGCCAACGCTGTCACCAGCGTTGTCACCGGTACAGTCGGCAATCACACCAGGGTTGCGGGGGTCATCCTCACCGATCTTGAAGACCACCTTCATCAGGTCACTACCGATGTCGGCAATCTTGGTGAAGATACCACCAGCAATGCGCAGTGCACTGGCACCGAGGCTCTCACCGATGGCAAAACCAATCAGGCAGACACCAGCCAGGTCACAGGGCACATAGAGCAAGATGACAAGCATGATAATCAACTCGACGCACACCAGCATCACGCCGATGCTCATACCGGCATTCAGGGGGATATTGAGCAGGCGCAGGGGGTCACGACGCAGCGAGGCGAAGGCCATGCGGGCGTTGGCATAGGTGTTCATGCGGATACCATAGGCAGCGACGGCATAGGAGCCAAGCATACCGATGATGGTGGACAGCAGGATGATGCAGACTTCCCACACCTTCATGCCGCTGAGGCCGCCAAAGTAGAAGGCGACAACCACGCCGATGAAGACAAACAGGATGGCCAGGAAACGGCCCTGCTGCTTGAGGTAGGTCGAACAAGTCTTGTAAATTACCTCACCAATCTCGCGCATGGCATCATGCACGGGAAGATTCTTAGTCTTGATGAAATGATACACACCGAAGAGCATACCCAAAACGCACACGAGGAATCCCCAATGCAGGAAACTCAACTCATGCAGCGACTCGGGCATCACCAGGTCGGCTTCACTGGCACTCAGCCCCAGGGAAGAGGCCAGCGCCAGCATGAGAATAAAGGATTTCTTCATAGATTTACTGTAATTAATTACTTGTGTTTGTTTATGTTGAAGTTTTAAAATTTCGGGTTTTCACGTGATTTCATCTCTAAAATCGGGCACAAAGATACTACCATTTTTTTTAATAGGTACTATTTTATTGAGAAATTAACACAGCGCATATTAAAAAAAACGGGTTCGAGTCGCAAAAAGTCCAAAAAAGATGGCAAAAGAATCGGATTTCGACAGTGTTTTGTGACAAAATGCCGATTCTTTTGCCAAAATGGTGGCAAATTCCCAGATTACAATCTATCACCAATGGGGTGATTATTCAAACACATAATTAAGAAAATCATGCAATGGCTTTAAAGGTTGTAAGTCCTCGGCTACCCTTTCAACCCAATCCTCACAGTCAAAATACTCTTCATCGACATGCTTGACCAGGAGATATTCCTTCATCTTCAGGTACTGCCCCAGGGGGTGGTCCTTGGGGTAGCCCTTGGGCATGGACTTGAGCGATTGGGACATCCACTGGTATCGGGAGGTAATCTCGGGATTGTTCACGATGGCCAGGAACTCATCGGGCTCGGCATCGATGAGTCCACGCAACTGGTCCAGGATGTTTTTCTCGGGCCACCAGATGCCGCCGCACAGCATCATCTCGTTGACGCCGAAGTGGACATAGTAGCAGGACTGCACCGTGTGGCGGCCACCCTTGCCGATGACGCCCGAAAAGTAAGTCTTGTAGGGGCTCTTGTCATGGGAGAAACGGATGTCGCGGTAGATGCGATAGACGCTATCCTTGACGGCCAGGCCACGCGCCTGGGGGTCAAAATCGGCCACGCGGGCGATGAGGCGCTCCATGTCCTGCTCCCACGGGCGCCGCAGGGCGTCATAGGTATCCTTGCGCGCCTTGAACCAGGCCCGGTCATTATTAACAGCCAACTGGCGCAGGAACGCCATGATTTCGGGAATATTGCTTGAAGATTTCATGATTCACTTGACGGGATTACTTTTAGCAGTGCAAAGGTAGTCCCTTTTCCCCATTAATGCAAATCCTCATCACCATTCATCATAGGCTCCGAAACAAGTATAATCTATCATCATAGCAAATAATTTTAAAAAAAAATAAAATAATATTTGCACAAATCACGACAATCTATTACCTTTGGGGCGTGGTTAGAATATGGCTTGACACATTCACAACACGATCACATTCCTACCTATTATAATAAACAGAGTTAATCTTTAAAGGCTTATGAAGAAATTTTTATTAACCCTAAGCGCCTTGTTCATGGCGATGGCGCTATCGGCCGCACCTGTAGATCAGGCCACGGCACAGAGGATAGCGCAGAATTACCTGACAAACCAACTGTATTCAGGTAAAGTAATGTCACCCGCTGCCTTGCGTCCCGTGCTGCTCAAAGCCGAGATGGGCAACGTGAAAGTCAATGAACCCGTTTATTACATCTACAACACGTCGACCACCTTCCTGGTAGTTTCAGGAGATGACCGCGCCGAGCAGATCCTCATGGTGGGCGACCGTCCCTTGAAGGACGTGAACAACCTGCCCTGGGGCATGCGCGACATGCTCGGTCAGTACAAGGACCAGATCATGTTCCTGCAGGAACACCCGGGATTGCAGTCCAACCTGCTGGCCAACCCCGCCAACACTCCCCAGTTGAGGGCTGGCACCTACGGCCCGCTGCTGACCGCCATCTGGGACCAGTCGGCACCGTTCTACAACCAGTGCAAGTTCGGCAGTTACCAGTGCTTGACCGGCTGTCCCGCCACGTCGGCATCAATGGTGTTCCACTACTGGAAATACCCGACGGCAGCGACACCCGTCGTTCCTGGTTACAAGTCAACCATCAGTTACTCAAGTTATGGCTCCACGAGTTACACCCACTCGGCACTGCCCTCGACCACGTTTGACTGGGCCAACATGCTGGATGACTACACCGGCAGTTACACCACGGCACAGGGCACGGCAGTCGCCACGCTGATGCACTATGTGGGACAGGCCGAGCGTATGGGCTATGGTACGAGCGCTGCCGGTGGTAGCGGTGTGAGTGTTGACAGTGTGTGCAACATCCGCGACGCTTTCACCTTCTTCGGCTACGACTCCAGCACCACGCGCTTTGTCAAGAAGACCAGTGCATACAGTGGAGGCACCACCCTCTATACCGACACCCAGTGGGCAGCCCTGATCCAGGAGGAGATGGCCGCCGGCCGTCCCATCGTCTTCTGTGCCGTGAGCACCAGCGGTGGTGGTCACGCCTTCAACGTCGATGGTTACAACAGCAGCACCAACAAGTACCACGTCAACTTCGGCTGGAGTGGCGACGGTAACGCCTGGTGCTCGCTGAACTCCTTCGGTTACAGCAGTTACAACTTCAACGTATATCAGCAGATGGTAATCGGTATCCAGCCGCCCAGTGGCTCGGCCGCCACTCCCACGCTGAGCGCCACCCCGAGCACGCTGTCGTTCAGCACGACCGCCGGCCAGACGGCAACCAAGACCTTCACCGTCAAGGGTACCAACCTCACCGGCAGCGTGAGCGTGGCATTGACCGACGCCAACGGCGTTTACAGCGTGTCGCCCACGACCATCAGCGCCAGTGCAGCAGCCAGCGGTGCCACCGTCACCGTGACCTACAATCCCACTGCCGCCGGCTCACACTCGGCAACCGTCAAACTGACAAGCAGCGGTGCCAGCGCCGTTAACGTGTCGGTATCAGGTACTGCCGCAGCAGCAGCCCTGGAGACCTACACTCCCGTGATGAGCGCCGCCAACAGCAGTTACATCACCACCAACAGTTTCCGCGCCAACTGGACCGACCAGACGCCTAGCGCCAACGTGACCAGTTACACCCTGCAGGTTACCGAGAAGGGCACCACTCCCGCCACCAGCCAACTGGCCAACATCGACCTGAGCGGCGTGACGCAGGTTACCACCTCAGACGGTTACCTGAGCGACGTGTCGAGCAACATCACCAACTACCTGGGCACCGGCTGGACGGCATCGACCTATGTGTATGCCAACACCGGCATGCTCATCACTGGCGGCAATCTGGTATCGCCCACCTACAGCCTGACGGGCTACAGCAAGGTGACCGTCAAGGTTAAAGCCTACTCCTATTACTCGAGTTACTATGGCAACGCCACCTTGAGCGTGGCCACCGGCAGTGCAAGCCAGACCCAGGCCCTGACCGACAACAGCACCGAGTACACCTTTGTGCTCAACTGCTCGTCGAGCGACAAGGTGACCATCGGTTCCACCAGCAACTACATCAGCGTGAGCAGCATCCAGATCATTGCTGGCGATGCTACCGTCAACATGCTGAATGCCAGCGAGACGGGTGGCGAGAGCAGCCGCACCATCACGGGCATTACCAACAAGTACTACACCGTCAGCGGTCTGAAGGAGGGCGCCACCTTTGTTTACAAGGTGAAGGCTATCTACTCGGACGGCAGTGAGAGCGCATGGAGCAACGAGCAGGAGGTTACCCTGAACGAGTCAACTCCCGCCATCGTGACCTACACTCCCGTGATGAGCGCCGCCAACAGCAACTACATCACCACCAGCAGTTTCCGTGCCGACTGGACCGACCAGACCGCAAGCGAAAATGTGGCCAGTTACACGCTGCAAGTCAACGGCAACGGTGGCGGTGGCACCACTCCGTCGAACAATGTGACCCTGCTGGGTAGCATCGACGGCAGCCAGTACACCGGCAGTTACAAGACCATCACCCTGTCCTCGCCGTGGGGCGGCAGCAACGTCAAGGGCGGTAACAGCGCCGTTTACTTCACCAAGAGCGGCAAGATCACGTTCACCATTCCCAGCGGTTACAGCAACGCCACCTTCAGTGTAAAGATCACGACCGTCACCGGTACCTATGGCACGGGTAATGTCACCGTGGCATCGACCAATACCAGCGCCGTGGGCCACACCTTTGCCAAGGGTGAGACCTACACCTGGATCGTAACCGGCAGCGCCGGCAATGTGATCACCCTGACCACTACCGACAGCAGTTACTCGCCCGACATGGCGATGATTGAGGTATATGCAGGCAACACGACCCTGAACGCTACCGAGAGCGGCGATGCCGATGCCCGCACTATCACCGGCATCACCAACAAGTACTACACCGTCAGTGGTCTGACCGCCGGCGCCACCTATACCTATAAGGTAAAGGCCATCTACACCGACGGCAGCGAGAGCGACTGGAGTAACGAGCAGAGCGTAACGCTCAAGGAGGAAGAGCAGGTTGCTACTCCTACCCTGACTGTAACTCCCGCCAGCCTGAGCATGACGGCCAACGTGGGTGGCACCAAGACCGCTACCTTCAAGGTGACCGGTGCCGACCTGACCGGCAACGTGACGCTCACCCTGAGCGGTGCCAGCGTCTTCAGCATCAGCCCGACGACCATCACGGCCGCCAATGCCGCCAATGGCGTGAACGTGACCGTGACCTACAAGCCGACGGCCTATGGCACCCAGACTGCCAGTGTCAGCGTGGCCAGCACGGGCGCCGAGAGCCAGACCGTTGCCCTGACCGGTAACGCCACCATCGCCAAGGCTAATCCCGTTCTGAACGCCGCCACCAACATTTCGGGCACTGGCTTCACCGCCAACTGGACCCACGATGTTGAGGCATCGACCGTATCGAGTTACACGCTGTATGGCACGCTGACCGCACAACCCGGCGGTGACGACGAGCCCACCACTACCCTGCTGGGCAGCATCGACGGCAGCCAGTACACCGGCAGTTATGCTACCGTAACGCTGACCTCGCCCTGGAGCGGCACCAACGTCAAGGGCGGTAACGGCGCCGTTTACACCAAGAACTCGACCTCGTCATGGTGGTGGAACTCCACGACGACCTATGGTTACATCTACTTCACCGTACCCTCGGGCTACAGCAATGCCACCTTCACCGTTCAGATCACCACGGCCAACAACAGTTACGGCGCTGGTAACATCACCGTGAAGTCGGCCAAGACCAACGCAGTGGGCCACACCTTCACCAAGGGCGAAACCTACACCTGGACCGTAACCGGCAGTGCCGGCGACGTGATTGCCATCTACTCGACCGACAGCAGTTACTCGCCCGACATGACCCTGATCAGTGTATATGCCGGCACCGGCACGCTCAACGCTACCGCCAGTGGCGACAACACCGACTTTGTCATCACCGACATCGAGGCTGGCAGCACCGGCATCACCCTGAGCAACCTGGTAGAGGGCGGCACCTACTCCTACTACATCGTTGCCAACTATGTTGACGGCACCACCGCAACCAGTAACACTCAGGAGGTAACCCTGGTTGCCCTCAACGCCAATGGCCAGACCGCAATCAACTCGCTTGCCGCCGACGGTGACGAGATTGAGTCGGTGACCTACGTGAACATGAATGGTGTTCAGAGCAAGGAACCGTTTGATGGCATCAACATCGTTGTCACCCGCTACAAGAGCGGCGCGATGAAGAGCAGCAAGGTTCTGTTCTAACGAGAGTATTCGGGCTAGTTCCGACTAGCATCACTTAACAGTGAGGGCGGCGCCAAGGACGGCACCGCCCTCTTTTTTTGTTAATAGAGAATAAATATAGGTCTAAATGGAGCATAAACCAAGAAAACTTTTGGAGTTTTAAAAGTTTTCTGTAATTTTGCAGCCCAAAATCAGTATACTAACCATCAATGGACACTAGAGAACGTATCATTACCGAGTGCAACAAGATGCTGATGAGCGTGGGCGTGACGTCGATGACGATGGACACAGTGGCCCATGCGTGCGGCATATCCAAGCGCACCCTCTATGAGGTATTTCCCGACAAGCGGACCCTCATCACCGAGTGCATCAAGCACAACCATGAAGTGAAAAATGCCGAGGTGAAAGCGATATTTGACCATGCCGACAACTGTTTTGACGCCATGTTCAAGGTTTATTCCCGTGCCAAGGCAATGTACGAGAACACATCGGTCGCGTTTGTCAACGACATCAAGCGCTTGTATCCCGACATCTTTGAGCAGCACCTCGACAACGAGAGGGTCACCGTCAACGGCCTGGCCGACGTGCTGCGCAAAGCCCAGGACGAGGGGCTGGTCATCAAGCGCATCAATCCGCAGATAGCCTCCTACCTGTTTGTGATGTCGATGCGCGAGTTGCACAACTCGAACAATGCGTCAAAGTACGGCTTCAAACTGTCGGACGTGTTTGAACACGTGTTCATCAGTTTCCTGCGTGGCATAGCCACCATCAAGGGCATCGAGATGATTGAGTATCTCGAGAACCAGCAATTGCAAAATCAATAAATCCAATATAGACAGATGTTCAACAAGAAATTCCTTTACATTATTCTATTAATGTTATTCGGTGGTGCCCTGAGTGCTCAAGCACAACTGTCACTCTCACTCGATGAGTGCATCCGCATCGCCCTGAACGAGAACCCCACCATCAAGGTGCAGGAGATGGAAATCACCCGTGTGAACTACAGCCGCAAGGAGGTGCTGGGACAATTGCTGCCCACCATCAACCTGGCCGGCCAGTACACCCGCAACCTGTCGTTGCAGACGATGTACATGGACACGCCCAACGGCACGATGGCCATCAAGATGGGTAGCGACAACACCCATGCAGCCGGTTTCCAGGCCCAGATTCCCCTGGTAGTGCCCCAGTTGTGGAAATCCATCAAACTGAGCGAGAACCAGATCTTGCAGAACGTGGAGAAGGCCCGCGCCAACAAACTCTCGCTGGTCAACCAGGTGGAGAAGGCCTATTATGCCTTGCTGCTGGCTCGAGACAGCAAGCGCGTGATTGAGGAGAACCATGCCACCGCCAAGTTGAATGCTGACATCTTCCAGAAGAAATATGACCTGGGTGCCGCTTCAGAGTATGACGTGCTGCGTGCCAATGTCGCCGTCACCAACCTGGAGCCGTCAATCCTCGAGGCCGAGAACTCCATCAATGCCCTGCTGCTCCAGTTGAAGGTGCTCATGGGCATGGACGTGCGCACCGAGATTGCCCCCAGCCAGCAGTTGAGCGACTTCCGCGGCGAGATGTACGCCCGCGCGTTGAGCAACTCCCTAGGCAGCGACACGACGCTGGCCAACAACACCAGCCTCAAGTCCATGGACCTGCAGACCGACTACCTGAAGAAAGCCCTCGACGTGCAGAAGATGGCCTGGTACCCCACCCTGAGCGGTAGCGCCAGCATGATGTGGCACTCGATGAACAACGGCAGCCCCGTGTCGGGACTGCGCTGGAGCCGCGCGTCGAGCGTGGGTCTGACCCTGGCGTTTCCCATCTTCCAGGGCGGCCAGCGCTACTACAAGCAGAAACAGGCCCAAATCGCCGTCGATGAGATGAAGTGGCAGCGCGAGAACCTGGAGCGCAGCCTGCACATGCAGGTCGCTACCCAGAACGACGCCATCGCCAAGAGCCTCAAGCAGATTGAGAGCAACGAGGCCGGCGTGAACATGGCAGTCAAGGCCAACGACATCATGCAGCAGAGTTTCAAGATCGGCGCCGCATCGTTTATCCAACTGCGCGACACCGAGGACGCCCTGATGGCAGCCCGCCTGTCCTATTACCAGGCCATCTACAACTACCTGGTTGCCGAGAGCGACCTGGAGTATGTGCTGGGTAATACCCACTACGTTAGAGAGTAGAGAATCAAGAGAAAAAACAACAACAAAAATATTATCAAATCAAGATGAAGACAAAGAAACTTTTACCGATTGCATTGCTCGTTCTGGCACTGGCATCATGCTCGAGCAAAGACGAGAAAAAGACAACCGAAGTCAAGGAAGAACTGCCCATCGTTGAGGTCGTTACCATCGGTGAGGAAGCCGTGAAACAGACCAGTGAGTACACGGGGACCGTCGAGGCGTTCAAGACCAACAACATCTCGTCGAACAGCGGTGCGCGCATCAAGCGCATCCTGGTCGATGTGGGGTCCCGCGTGTCCCGCGGGCAGCGCCTGGTCATTCTTGACGACGTGAACATCGCTCAGCAGCAGATTGCCCTTGCCAACCTCAAGCGCGAACTTGACCGCGCCAAGGAACTGGTAAAAATCGGTGGCGGCACCCAGCAGCAGGTGGACCAGTTGCAGGCCCAGTATGACGCCAATGCGCGCGCCATCCGCACCATGCAGGAGAACACTGTGCTGACCTCGCCCGTGAGCGGCGTGGTGACTGCCAAGAACTATGACGCTGGCGACCTGCCCGCAGGCCTGCCCGTGTTGACCATTGAGCAGCAGCAGCCCCTCAAGGTCATCGTCAACGTCAACGAGAGCGAGTACCCCCAGGTGAAGCGTGGCATGCCCGTGACGGTGAAATTTGACACCTACGGCGACGAGACATTCCAGGGCCAGGTTTACCTGATTCACCCGACGGTTGACCCGACAAGCCGCACGTTTGCGGTCGAGGTGGCCATCACCAACCGCGGTGACAAAGTGCGCACCGGCATGTTTGCCCGCGTGAACTTCAACTATGGCACCACCCACAGCGTTGTCGTTCCCGACCGCGCCGTGCAGAAGCAGGTCGGCTCGGGTGTGCGCTATGTGTGGGTTTACCAGGGTGGCGAAGTGGAATTCCGCGAGGTGGAACTGGGCCAGCGTCTGGAGGACCGCTATGAGATCAAGGGCGGTCTGGTCGGCGGCAGCCAAGTTGTCATCGCCGGCGCTTCACGCCTGACCGATGGAGCCAAAGTCGAACTCAAGAAATAATCCCATCCTGTCATGAGTCTATATTCCAGTTCAGTAAAACGACCGGTGACCACGAGTCTTGTGTTCGTGGCATTGATTGTGCTGGGTCTGTTCTCGCTCAAGAATCTGCCCATCGACCTGTTCCCCGACGTGGACACCAACACCATCATGGTGATGACGTCCTATGCCGGCACCAGTGCGTCGGATATCGAGCAGAACGTGACACGTCCCCTCGAGAACACCCTCAACTCGGTGGAGCACCTCAAGCACATCACCAGTAACAGTAGGGAGAACATCTCTATTGTGACCCTGGAGTTTGAATACGGTTATGATATCGACGCGTTGACCAACGACGTGCGCGACAAACTCGACATGGTGTCGAGCATGCTGCCCGACGATGCCAACACGCCCATCA
>CAMKOE010000051.1 GCA_946414395.1 uncultured Porphyromonadaceae bacterium
ACCGCATCGACAAGGACACCAGCGGTCTGCTGGTCATCGCCAAGACGCCCAACGCTAAGACCTCGCTCGGCGCCCAGTTCTTCAAGAAGACCACCAAGCGGCAGTACATTGCCGTGGTGTGGGGAGAAATGAAAGAGGAAGACGGAACCGTGACAGGCAACATCGGGCGCGACCCGCGCGACCGAGTGCTGATGAAGGTATTCCCCGACGGCGACCAGGGCAAGCACGCCGTTACCCACTGGCACACCGTGGAGAACCTGGCCCACGTGGCCGTCGTGCGTTGCCAACTCGAGACCGGCCGCACCCACCAGATACGCGTTCACATGAAGCACATCGGCCACCCGCTGTTCAATGACGCCCGCTATGGCGGCGACCAGATCCTGCGCGGCAACCGCTCATCGAGTTACGCCCAGTTCATCCACAACTGTTTCGAACTGTGCCCCCGCCAGGCCCTGCATGCCAAGACCCTGGGCTTCGTCCACCCCGAGACCGGCCAACAGATGGACTTCGACAGCGAACTCCCCGCCGACATGGCCGCCCTCATCACCAAGTGGGAAGACTACGCCCGCAACCTCTCCAACAAATGAAGCGCCACTGACAAGATAACAACAGTGAGCGGGACGATGCGTGTGGGTTGGGCATCGTCCCGCTTATTGTATTATTGATAGGGATGTCAGTTTAGTCGATGTGGTTGTCGTGCATGTACTGGATGACGCGCTGCAGGTCGTTGGGGGTATCGACGGCGATGGTCTCGCTGTTCACCTCGATGTAGTGGACGTGGTAGCCGTTCTCGATGAAGCGCAGGATCTCGATGTCCTCGACCGACTCGACCTTGGCCTTGCCATACTTCTTGCCGTAGTCACAATAGAACTTCAGGGCCTCGGGCCTGAAGCCGTACACGCACACTTGCTTGTAGTACTTCACATTGATGTTGCCCTTGGGGAAGGGGGCTGCCGAGCGCGTGAGGAAGACTCCACGGCCGTCGGCCGCGGCAATAACCTTGGGCACGGTGAAGTTGATCAGGTCAACGGGGTCGTGAATCTCGGTCATCAGGTTGGTCACCATGATGGGAGTATCGGGATTCTCGAGATAGGGCACGATGGCTGTCCTGATGGTCTCGGGCTCGATGAGTGGCTCGTCGCCCTGGATGTTGACATACAGGTCGGCAGGCACTTTCTCGGCCACCTCGCCGATGCGGTCGGTGCCGGTGCGGTGGGACGTTGAGGTCATGATCACGTTGATGCCGCGCTCCTGGCAGGCGTTGAAGATGCGGTCGTCATCGGTTGCGACATACACGTCGCTGAATTCCTTCACCTTCTTGGCCTGGAGATAGACGCGTTCAATCATCAACTTGCCACAGATTTCGGCCAGCGGTTTGCCCTCAAACCTTGAGGATTGATAACGGGCGGGGATAACTGCTATGATTTTCATGTTGAGCGGGAAATTAGAGATATTGATAGATGGATTTCACATGCAGGCTACGGTAGAGGCTGGGTGTCAACGAGATCAACTGCTTGTCAGTGAATTTCTCGAATTGACTGAAGAGGGTCCGGTTCTCGTTGCTCAGTTCCATCTCCTTGTCGGACAGCACCTGGCCGCGATAGCCGTCATAGCCCACGATGTAGATATTCTCAGGAGTGAGTTCGATGGCGGTCTGCAATGCCACAGTGGTGCAGGAGTCCTCATAGTCGCTGGTGAAACTGATTTTCTCCAACTCATAGGTCTCGTGGGTGGCATAAGCGGGAACCTCGGTACCCATCGTCCTAGGATAAGGAGACAGCACACAGATGCCCTTGAACTGGTCGGCCGGCACGGTTTTCTCCATGCGGCGGGCCTCATTGCCCACGAGCACAAAGAACTTGTCGTTGGCAACGGCCTTCAATCCTGCTGCATGACGGGTCGTGGCAAACACGATTGCCATGCCCGGATGCTGGCTGATGAACTCCTTGATGGCCTCGAGATGCTCGGCAGTGCTCTCGCCACCGCCAACGATGAGCACGTCATCGTAGTGGGTAGCCTGGAGCATGTCGAAGTGGGCATTGTCGGCCACATGGGCGCGCTTGTTGTCAACGGCCCTGACGATGCTGTTGAAACTGTAGGCCCTATTGGTACACCAGGCCATGACCTCCTTCTGAGGGATGGAATTGGCTCCCGAGATCATATAGGGCAACATGGTGCCCCAGTTATACTGGTGCAACAGGGGCATATAGGCCGAAATCGCGTCACCCAGGACGTTGAAGTCCACCTCAAGTCCTTGACGATTCAGGCAAGTGAGCAGCAACTCAATGTTGAGGTTACCGGCGCCGCGGCCCATACCCAGGATCGTACCATCGACCGAGACCACGCCGCACTTGATAGCCGTGAGTGTATTGATGAGCGCAAGTTGCAGGTTGTTGTGCCCATGGAAGCCAAGGGGGCAGGCGGTGTGCTGACGAAGGATCGAGATGGTGTGTTCCACATCATCGGGCATCATGCTGCCAAAGGAGTCTACCATGTTCAACAGGGTAACGACGCCCTCGAGTTGAGCCAGTTTTGGGAACAGGCCTTCATACTCATTCCACTTGGACATATACATCAGGTTAAAGCCCACCTCAAAGCCGGCGTCCCTGATGTGCTTTGCCAGATTGATCGCGCGATCGATGTTCTTGGGATCGACGGCAATCCTCACCATGTCAACGATGCCCTCAATCGGCGAGACCAGATAAGGCAGGTCCTCGACCCTGGAACTCTTCTCGTTGATCATGACAGCGATTTTCTTGGTACATTTGTTACGGATTCTCCTCAGCGAGGATACAGGGCAATAACCATACTCTCCCATATAGGTCTTGTCGGGGTTATTGCGATAACCCACCTCGATATAGTCGATGGGCAATCGGTTCACCGCATCAAGATAGGTGTCCACCACGCCAGGAGCGAAATCCCAGTCGGTGTAGTAGCCACCGTCTCGCAATGTGCAATCCAGTATTTGAAATTTATTTGCCATATATTAAATGTTTAAGTTTGGAAGCGAATAAAAGGGCTCTATATCTTAACGACGTTTTGAGGAAAGTCTTGTATAAAGATGTCTTTTTAATTGACTTTACAAGGCCATGTCGGGTATAGAGCGCCAGGAACTTGTCGCGGCCCTCGTGCCTGGGGCAAGGGTGATTAAGTTGACCATTGGATTTGGTGGCCATCTCCAGGGGTTGTTCGACGCAGCGGACCTTATCACCGCAATCAGCAAGGAGCCTGTTGCCCTTCTCCGTATTGGTGAACATGACAGAGATAAAGGGGTGATCGGCAATCTGCCGTGTTCTCTTCAATCCCCAGAAGTCCCCGACAGTGATGTCTCCATACCTGCTTAAAGATGCATACGGGCAGGTATAACAATTCTCCCTGCTGATGAGCCCCTTAAGATAGGCTGTGTAAAACAGGTCATTGAGTTTATATTTACTGTACAACACCTCGTTGTTACGCTTGACAACGAGCGACATGCCTTTCTTGCCCCTGAACACCACGTTATCATAATCCATGTCCACACCACGGTCACGCAGATACTCATTGAGGTATGACAATGGAGCGACCCCGTGGCAAACCAGGTCAATCGCCACCAGGTTGTCGTAATCCTTTCGGAGGAATTGACGTAGTCCGTGGACCTGGCAAGGTGTACCCGTGAATAGGACTTTCCTGCCGGCCTTGAGATGCTGCTCAATCTGCAAATAGGCGTCCCCGACATAGGCGTGCACATAACGGCTTCCTTGAAACGCCAGTAGTCCATCGACCGTTTCAGCGGCGGCAAACACCAGTCGCTGGTTTTCAAATCTGGTACCATAGACCACACCACCGCAATCGATGATGTGCTTGCCCAAAGCCGAGACAACGCCCGACGATGCCGCATTTTCCAACAGTTTATCGTCAGTCGCCCATGCCGCATAGCACCGATATGGTTGACTGGGCTGAACATGAGGGTTCAAGACAGGACAAGCGCGCTCACATCGGCCGCACTCGACACACAGGT
Source organism: uncultured Porphyromonadaceae bacterium (assembly GCA_946414395.1). Lineage (GTDB taxonomy): Bacteria > Bacteroidota > Bacteroidia > Bacteroidales > Muribaculaceae > Sodaliphilus. The sequence continues at coordinate 3,998 of CAMKOE010000051.1, forward strand.
TCTCATCAATGACAGGAACGAGAGCGCCACTTGACAAAGGGCGCATCTCGATGGCATGCTGGGCGCATGAGTTAAAACATGCGCAGCAACCTGTGCATTTATTTGGCTCGCAAAGCGTCATCCAAAAAAGCCTTAGAGGACTCAATCATCGGGGCCAAACGCTCATTGACGTCATCCCAATTGATATCGTGGTCCATTGATGATGGGTCCTTGTCCATAAATGCAATTCTGTCGGATAATCCCAGTGTGTTCAACAGGCTATAGATGCGTGAAGCAGTACCCTCTGTCGGGGCTTCGGCAACATACACCTGAAATTTCTTATGAAATAAGATTGAAAACGCGCTGCCATGGAATGAGTTAGTCAAGACATATTTCGCGCCTTGGATCAAGGACACAAACTCTGCCGGGCCAGCATCATAGCACTTCTTGTTAGGATACAGCGCTTCCCGCAGATTCTTGTTAACCACAACAATAGGCATATTGAAGCGCTTTGAAATCTTCCTTAAATAGGGGCGCATCCCTGGTAGTTCACGATGAACCGCATAGAATAAAATATAGGGGCCTTTAATGGTAATATTCTGATTCTGAATCAATTTCCATTGTTCTGGAGTTAACAAGAAGACTGGATCCAAAACATGGATCGTTTTCTTTCCACTCAAGCGGGAAATCACATCCACAGCATTACTCTCACGCACCGATAGGGCGGAAAAGCCTGACAACTCCTCTCTGAACTTTGGCTGCAATTTCTCATGAATCGAAGGCACACCCATACTGGCCGCATACGATATACGGCGTCCCTTATCACGAGCGAAGGCGAGGATAAAGGCATCATCATAGTTTTCACAGTAGGTATTCCAGATCTGATCGCTGCCGCAAATGTAGTAATCATAATCCAAATTAGCCTGAGCCAACTCTGAATTACTACGATATACGCCCCTTGATAACTTTATCTCATTCTTGATAAAGTCCTTCATCCTCTGATGACGTTTTTTAATTTTTGATACGTAAGGAAGCGTATTAATATCCCTAACTATATCCATAAATGACCGTATCGGACGAAATATATTGTAACTGTGCTCCGCCCGATATGTTCTAAAGTCTATTGTTTCGGCATCATAACCCAAGGAATTCAGATAATAATTCAGAGCGTAAGCCTGCAACATTGCCCCGTAATTACTAATCATATGAATCGTAACGATTCCTATTTTAGTTTTTGATTTATCCATGCATTTTACGATGAATTAATTTTGACATTAACACTTTTCGTTCTGACGACGACAACACGGCATAGACCGACACAGCCAAGCCCACCACGCCGAAAATGACTGCAGCCACAATCAGATGCAACCAATTGTCAACCGGCAAGAAAAGTTTCATCACAAAACCTAATACACAAAGCAGTACAGTACAAAGTACCGACGGCGTTAGCGTGTTCATGAATGCAAATTTGTTGAGACCTAGATATTTCGCTGAATAAGGCACAACAAACAGAACATTTTTAAAGAAGCAGAAGAACACGCTGACTCCCGCTACCGCATATATGCCTAAATCAGTATATTTCACCAGGACAAGTGTCACAAGCGTGATAATAACACCATTAACAATGGTCACCAGTGAGTTTTCCTTCACCCTATTAACGACCGTGAAGACATTGAACAACGGTTGCATACCCGAGAAGAAGACCCTGCCAAAAATTGTGATCGTTGACAGAATGAACAATAGTTTAGCATCCTGAGTCGGTTGCCAGAGGTGATAAAACTCTTCTCCAAAGACAAAAAGAAAAGCAAGCGGTATCGTGCAAATCACAGAAATGAGTTTAGCCGACTGAGTAATCGTATGGACAATCTCCTTTGTATCGGAATGCGAATAATCGATGATCAGTGACGGAGTAAACACATTGGCGATTGTATAGTTCAGCGTATTTACAAAACTAGGCATAACCTTGGCAATAGCAAGAATGCCCATGGCCTTAGCGTCAATAAAGATATTGGCTATCAATAAATCCAAACTACTTGTCAATATATGTCCAATTGACGAAATGGTATTCCATATGCCAGATGAAACGAGCATCCAGATTGACGGCCAAGAAAAATATTTCATTTTCGCCTTGTACCGACCAAATAGCCGTTTTTTATAAACCCAATGCAATCCCACTGTCACAAATGTAGACAGCAGAATTGATGCGCCTACTAGACTCACAGTAGGAGGTAACAGGGCAAACAATGCGAAAACCAGCAATAGTCTAACGACCGAAGAGAACATGCCATTCAAAGAACTCAGATACATCTTATTCCTGATGTATGGAGTCATTGACCAGGCGGCAGAAACAGTGTATAGTATTGTTGCCATGAACAGCAGCGCAAACAATATCTTCACATCAGTCTGTAACGCTACTGGAATCGATACTAACTTCTCAAGAAAGATTACACAGATGAAGCCCAACAGGCCATATACAAGCGCTAAAAATATGTTGCCCCAATATAATGATGAATATAGACGCGAAACCTTTTCTTCATCATTATTGTAGTATGAAATCATGATGAAACGGCCAGCCATAGAATTCAAGGCCGTTCCCACTAGGGTTGCATAGGAGATGAAACTATTGGCTAACATGACAAAACCATTGGCCTCAACGCCGATGGTTTTGACAATATATGGAGTAAGGAAAAAAGAAATCAAGGCACCGACCACCATGTTGGTAATACTGGCGGCCAGGTTGATCGCATGCTGCTTGTTGCGCGATAACTCCAGATCTATGATTTTATACAAACCCATATACCCAAAAACACTCTAGAGGATGTCATCGAGGTTAACGCGCTCAAACGCCTCCAGTTTGCCTCCTCGGGTGGCGTTATAGATGTTGAAATCTGGATGGGCGTCGGCAAACTTACGCGCTGTCATGTAGGCCATCGTGCTCTCCACGACTCGCGGCAGGTTCATGCCCTTGTTGCTTGCCTTGGAACCCTCAAAATAGTCCTTGACATCCTCCTTGATAACGGGAATGCCTTTCTCGTTGAGGCTGATTGAGTAGTTGTGATCGATACCCAGCAGGTAAACCTCCTTAAAGCCCATGTAGCGCGCCAACTGGATGGCACCATAGGTCACAGTGAACCCCTGGCCCATGTACCGGTTCAAGTGGGTACTGAAGTCGGCATAACCAGGATAGAAATCCTTGTGCCGCAAGATGAAATAGGAGATACGCTCGTCAAGGCCAAACAGGTATTTGGCATCAATCGGCATGAACAGGTGCTCACATTCTACTGCCTTGATGTCTTCCTTGAATTTACCGATTAACTTGAAATCCTGGTTGACATAGTATGTGGGTCTCCATGACGTTTTGGGAAATATCTCAAAAATGCGGTTGGAGCCAAAGGTAATCTCACCCTTCAAACGCTCAAGATCATCGACTGTCAGACTGGGACCAGTTCCGATAACAAAACAACGCTCACCACTGTGAATTCCCTTGAAGTGCTTCAACTTGTTGCACAGGGAATAATTCTGAATATATTGCCACAAAGAAAATATATAATCTTTCTTCATCGTGTTGAAAGCGGTTTATAGGGTACCTGCCGGTTTCATGTGACTCTTTACACAACAAGCACATTACCACATTCATCCCGACAAGTACAAATCATCAGTCCTCGCCTTACGGGCACAGGACATGCGTAGCAAAATTAACACTGCAGAACGACATGACAAAATATTTTTAGATAATTTTTCCCGCAGACCTCTTTTTAAGCCTCTTTTTACTGTCAAAATGATATTTTGGCCCCGCTTCGGCCGCCAGGAGAATAGCCGCAGCATGCTCCACAATGACACCGCAAACAAACTTTTTTGGAAAAATCGCTATCCAATGGGTGTGTTTTATGAATAAATTCGTTATCTTTGTCGTTTGCAAGTCATGAACATGAACCGAGAAGCCGAATTCTTCTCAATAAATCATTCAATTCACTATGATAGAGAACGAGAACATACCCATTCCAGTGGAATATCAGGACATCTGCCCGATTCCTGACAAGGATTTCCAGACCGCAATGACCATTCTGGTGCAAGAGCCCGGTTTCCAGAACATTGTGAGCATGGCTCTTCCCAATTACAAGTACTCCGAGTTCAAGCACGTGCTGCTTAGCATCAATACCAAGCATGAGTTCCAGGTCAAGGTGATGAAGCCCTTCATCGAGGGTCTGATGGCCAAGACCGGCACCACGCTCACCACCAGCGGCAATGAGTTCCTGGACAAGGAAGTGCCCTACACCTTTGTGACCAACCACCGCGACATCGTCCTCGACTCGGCCCAACTGAGTTATCTTCTCATCAAGGGTGGACGCGATGCCTGTGAGATCGCTATCGGCAACAACTTGCTCATCTATGACTGGATCACCAAACTGGTGCGCATGAACAAGAGTTTCATCGTCAAGCGCAACCTGGGGCGCATCCAGACGCTCACGGCCGCTGTCCAACTCTCGGGCTACATGCACTTTGCCGTTGAGCAGAAACGCGCTTCGCTGTGGATTGCCCAGCGCGAGGGCCGGTGCAAGGACAGCAACGACCGCACTCAGGAGAGCCTGATCAAGATGCTCGCCTATGGCAACCGCGACAAGTCCTTTATTGAGAGCCTCAAGGAACTCAACATCGCCCCGATCTCAATCAGTTATGAGTATGACCCCAACGATTACCTCAAGGCCAAGGAGTTCCTGTGCAAGAGCAAGAACCCCAACTGGCGCAAGGCTCCCGAGGACGACCTCATCAGCATGAAGACGGGCATCATCGGCCACAAGGGCGAGGTGCACTACGCCTTCACACCCTGCATCAACGAGGAACTGGACAACATTCCTGAGGGACTGGACAAGTTTCTGGAGGTGGACCGCGTGTGCGCCATCATCGACCATGCCATCCACCAGAACTACAAGATTTACAAGACTAACTACATTGCTCACGACATCCTGTTTGACGACAAGCACTTTGCCGACAAATACACCCAGGAGGAGCGTGAAGCCTTCGAGCACTACCTGTCGGGCCAGATCGACAAGACCGAGGGCATCAAGTTGAGCGAGGCCGACCGCTTCTACATGTACAACAAGATGCTGCAGATGTACAGCAACCCGCTCAGCAACTACCTCGAGGCCACCAAATAAAATAGGAGTGAGGAGTGAGCGTCTTGCTTTGGCTGACGGCTGAAAACTGAGAAAACTGATGAAGATTCACTGGCTAGGACTCATCATCATGGCGGTGCTGTGCATCGCCATGGATGTATATATCTGTCGGCGATTGAAACGCGAGGGCTATCGCTGGGCCATGGGCTTGAATGTCTTGCTGGCATTGCTGTCGGCAGGACTGGTCATCGCCATCGGCGTGATGCCCATGTCAAGTGCCTCGATGTCCAACAGCACATTTGTCACCTGCCAGTATCTGCTTTACACCTTCTTCTCCATCCTAGTGCCCAAGGCTTTAGGAATGCTGGTGTATGCCATCGGCCGCTGGCTCAAGCGTCGATGGGCCACCATTACTGCCTTTATTGTGGCGGCACTGGTGTTTGGCATCATGTGGTGGGGGGCGATTGTCACGCCTGGCAAGATCGACGTCCGCGAGGTGGAACTGGAGTTTGAACGGCTGCCCGAAGCCTTCGACGGCTACCGCATCGTGCAGTGGAGTGATGCCCACCTGGGCACCTATAACGGACGCAGGGCCATCGTCGAGAAACAGATCAATACCATTAATGCCTTGAACGCCGACATGATCTGCTTCACAGGTGACCTGGTGAGCCGCGAGACCAATGAGGCACTGCCCTATCGCGACATTCTGGCCAGGCTGCATGCCCGCGACGGGGTATTCTCGGTGCTGGGCAATCACGACTATGACAACTATGTGACCTGGGACGACGAGCAGGCAAAACTGGCCGACCGCAAGGCCCTGTGTGACCTGCAAGAGGCCGCGGGCTGGCACCTGCTCAATGATGAATACGCTGTCATCAAGCGCGGCGATAACCAGATCGTGCTCATCGGCACCGAGAACTTCGGCGATAGGCCAGGCGAGAAACGGGGTAGTCTCACGCGCGCCTATAGCGGCCTGAATGATGGCAACTTCAAGATCCAATTGCAGCACAACCCTTATGCCTGGCGAGCCAACACGCTCACCAACAGCAACATCGACCTCATGCTGGCTGGGCACACCCATGCCTTCCAGATGATGCTCACCCTGGGCCAGTGGCGGCTATCGCCGGCCAGGTTGCGCTACAAGGAGTGGGGCGGCGCCTACAGCGAGGGCGGCCGCTGGCTGTACGTCAACATCGGCACGGGCATGGTGGGGCCTCCCATGCGCATCGGCGCCACACCAGAGATCACCGTCATCACCCTCAAGAAGAAAAAGAGTGACCCTAGCAGTTAATAACCCGAAACCAGAACCATAATATGGCAACTCAACTTTCAACCCTCATCTCGCAGGAACTCAATATTCCCATCAACCAAGTGGCAGGTACAGTCAGTCTGCTTGACGACGGTGCCACCATCCCGTTCATCAGCCGTTACCGCAAGGAAGCGACCGGCAATCTTGATGAACTTTCCATCCAGTCCATCGACCAGCGGTTGCGTTACTACCGCGAGTTGGAGAAACGCCGTGCCACGATACTCAAGACCATCGAGTCACAAGACAAACTCACACCCGAGTTGGCCGACCGCATCAACAACTGCTGGGACGCCAACACCCTGGAGGACATCTACCTGCCCTACAAGCCCAAGCGCAAGACCCGTGCCGAGGCTGCACGCCAGTTAGGGCTCGAACCGCTGGCCAAGGTCATCATGTCGCAGCGGGGAGGTGACATTGAGGGACGCGCACGCCAGTTTGTTGACGGCGACAAGGTGCCCGACACCGATGCGGCCATCAGCGGCGCCCAGGACATCATTGCCGAGTGGGTGAGCGAGAACGAAGCCGTGCGCGGGGCCGTCAGGCGAGGCTTCAAGTATGACGCACGCCTGGTTTCCCACTTTGTCAAGGGCAAGGAGATTGAGGGCCGCAACTATGAGAACTACTATGAGTTCTCGGCTCCGCTCAAGCGCATCTCATCCCACCAGTTGCTAGCCATCCGCCGCGGCGAGAAAGAGGGATTCCTGAAAGTCGGTATCGAGATCAACGACGACCGCACGCTCGACAACATCTCGCGCATCGTGGTCAAGGGTAACGGCGAGGCGTCACAACTCGTTGAGGAGGCCGCCGAGGACAGTTTCAAGCGCCTGGTCAAGCCGTCGATCGAGACGGAATTTGCCACCGCTGCCAAGGAGAAGGCCGATGACGAGGCCATCGAGACCTTTGCCCAAAACGTGCGACAGTTGCTGTTTGCCCCACCCCTGGGCCGCAAGCGCGTGCTGGCCGTTGACCCGGGATTCCGCACCGGCTGCAAGGTGGTATGCCTGGACGAACAGGGCAACCTCCTGCACCATGACGTCATCTACCCCACCCCTCCCCACAACGACGTGGAAGGGGCCACCAAGAAGATACACTCGCTCACCGAGGCCTACAAGATCGACGCCATCGCCCTGGGCAACGGCACGGCCAGCCGTGAGACCGAGCGTTTCCTCAAGAGGATACGCTACCGCAAGCCCATCAATGTGTTTGTCGTCAGCGAGAATGGCGCATCCATCTACAGCGCCAGCAAGATCGCACGCGATGAGTTCCCCGACAAGGACGTGACCGTGCGCGGGGCCGTGTCCATCGGCCGCCGCCTGCTCGACCCGCTGGCCGAACTCGTTAAAATCGACCCCAAGTCGATCGGCGTGGGCCAGTACCAGCATGACGTGGACCAGACCCGCCTCAAGGAGGCGCTGGACTTCACAGTGCAGAGTTGCGTGAACAGTGTGGGCGTCAATGTCAATACCGCGTCCAGGGAACTGCTCACCTATATTGCCGGCCTGGGGCCTACCCTGGCCCAGAACATCGTCGATTACCGTGCTGCCAACGGCCACTTCACCTCCCGCCAGCAGTTGCTCAAGGTGCCCAAACTAGGGCCGAAAACCTTTGAGCAAGCGGCAGGTTTCCTGCGTGTGCCAGAGAGCGACAACCCACTGGATAACAGCGCCGTTCATCCCGAGCGCTATGCCCTGGTGCAGCAGATGGCCAAGGACTGTGGCTGCAGCATCGCCGACCTGATCAAGGACAAGGCTCAGCGCGACAAGATCGACATGAAGCGATACCTCTCGCAAGACGTGGGCGAGCCCACCCTGCGCGACATCATGAGCGAACTCGAGAAGCCTGGCCGCGACCCGCGGTCCACAGCCCAGGTGTGGGAGTTTGACGATAGCGTGAACGACATCAAGGACCTGCGCGAGGGCATGGAACTCAACGGCATTGTGACCAATGTGACCCAGTTTGGCGCATTTGTTGACCTGGGCATCCACAAGGACGGCCTCGTGCACGTCTCCCAGATGCCCCAGCGCGGCCTCCCGCCCACCAGGCAGGTTCACGTGCACCAGCACGTGCGCGTCATCGTCAGTGGCATCGACATGGAGCGCGGCCGCATCGCCCTCTCGATGCGCGGCATCGACCAGCCGAAATAGGTTTTAACTACGAATTACGCGCACCGACTTCTCGCAGGGCTACAATCCGCTGGGCATGCCCATCATCCTGATCACGGACTGTGACTGCGAGATCAACGACGCCGACGGAACGAAGATCGTGCACATAGAGAGCATAGCGAAGGAGCACAGCAATATCTCCTATAATTAAAGATCAGAAAAATAATCATTTGTTTTGTTATTAGGGAATTTGTGTCTAATTTTGCATTGAAAATGCGGAGTTGTACTCCCGATATTATAAGAAAATGCGGAGTTGTACTCCCTATTTTAATGTTTTTTTGAAAGGTATGATACAACGATTCTTTAAGATTGAAGATGTCCAGCATGGCAGTGTATTCCTGTTCGGAGCCCGCCAGACGGGAAAGACGACCCTGCTGTTGTCGCTTTTCCCTGACAGCCGTTTCTATGACATGCTTGAAAACGACACCTACGAACGCTTGCGCC
>CAMKOE010000052.1 GCA_946414395.1 uncultured Porphyromonadaceae bacterium
TCCTCGACGAGATGAACCGCGCCCGGCCCGAGATCCTGCAATCGGTCATGGACCTGTCCCTCAACCGCAAATTGGCTGGCCGAGCCCTGCCTCCCGGCAGCAGGGTCATCGCCGCCGTCAACGACGGTGAGGAGTACCAGTTGACCGACCTCGACCCCGCACTGGTGTCGCGCTTCAACGTCTATTTCTTCTCGCCGACGGTGGGCGAATGGCTCTTCTGGGCCAAGCAGCACGATGTTGATCCCAGGGTCATCCACTTTATCGAGGAGCATCCCGACGAACTCGAGAAGAATGTAGACATCAACAAGGGTACCTTTGACAAGACGCCCGACCGCCGCGCGTGGGTACGCGTGTCAGGGTTGTTGAAGGCCAGCGCCAACGTCACCGACATGAACCGCCTGGCCAAGATGATAACGGGTGTCATCGGAGCACGCTCGGCGTCGATGTTCATGCAGTCTCTCAACCAGTCGCGCATGCTCACTGCCCGTGAGGTGCTGCACGACTTTGGCAGTTGCCAGCAGGTTCTCTCGACCTATACCATGCCCCAGATGGCTATCATCAACGAGGGCATCTACCAGTTTCTGGAACTGGGCGTGAAACGTGACGAGAGCGAGACCGTGGGCAAGAACCTGGTGCACTACATCCACTGGATGCTGAGCAACGGCCGCCAGGAAGCGATAGCCCATTTTGCCTCTTTCTTTGAGAATGCGACCTACCCCAACGCCAATGCCTTCATCATGATGGATTGCCGCGAGGCGTTGCAGTTGATCAACCAGATGATTGCTAACCTATGACCGTCGGCGAACGTATAAAGTCCCTCTCACAGGACTGGTTCCTCACCGAGCCGCTCCTGTTTGCCGTGCTGTGCACCCATGCGTTGAAGCGCAACGACAACATGGGCTGTGACATGCGTTGCGGCAAGGGGCTCATCGAGTACAACCCCGATCGGCTGGAGCACTTCGATGACAACCAGTTGGCGCTCAGGCTCAAGGCCGAGGTCGTGCGCATCATCCTCAAGCATCCCTACCAGCGCCAGCCCTACAACCCGCGCCGTGACGTGATGCGCCTCTCGAGCGACCTCACCCTGTGTGACAACCTGGAGGGGATGGACACCATCGGCCTGGAACCGCCCCGCATTTTCGACATCCCGCGCGACCAGGCCTTCGAGCAATACTACTCGCTCATGGCCGGACAGGTCGTGCAACTAGAGCAGAATGCCGACGGGGACGGAATCCCCATCGACATGGACCTGCCCGGCAACGCCCAAGGTGTCAGCGACAAGTTGACCGACAGCCTGCTCAATGCCGATGCCGGAGCATCGCTCTGGGAGGAAGACGAACTCATGAGCGAGAAGGTCAACCACGAGATCGAGACGGCGCAACGCTGCAACCAGTGGGGCTCACTAGGCGGTGACCTCAAGGCGCTCATCGAGAGCACTCTGGTGAGCAAGCAGAACTTCCGCGCCATCCTCAGCCAGTTCAGGGCCAGCATCCTGAGCACCAAGCGCCACCTGACCCGCATGCGGCCCAACCGCCGCTACGGCTTTGACGCGATGGGCAGCCAGTATGCCTACAGCACATGCCTGCTCGTCGCTGTCGATGTCAGCGGCAGCGTGCCCGACGAGGACATCCGCAAGTTCCTTGCCGTGATCAACCGTTTCTTCAAGCAGGGCATCGAGCGCATCGAGGTCATCGAGTTTGACAGCAAAATCACCACCGAGAAGCCCCTGTTGCTCAAGCAGGCCACTGGCAGCCTGCGTGTCACAGGACGCGGCGGCACCAATTTCCAGCCCGCCATCGACTTCTACTATGAGCACGAGGAGTATGACGGTCTGGTCTTCCTCACCGACGGTTATGCACCGACGCCCAAACTCCCCGACGACAAGCGCCACAAGCCATTGGCCTGGATCCTGACCGCCCAGGGCGGCAACGAGGACAACCTCAAGCCCTTCGGCCCCGTCGTCCGCATCACCGGCCTGTAATTCAGTTACAAGTCAGGAGCCAAGGCTTGGTCTTCCGCTTAATGACTATGACAATTATCACGGTCACGCAATTGCGTGGCCGTTTCCGTTTGTTATCTCCGCCATCACTTCCACTCGGCACCGTCTGGTGAAAAAAAAACCGCTAACGCCCTTCAACTGAAAACTTTTCACTACCTTTGCAGGTTAAATCACCATTTTATTTATGAAGAAAGACGACGACGAACTGGAAGGCATGGAGCAACAGGAGCCTGCCGAGGGTAATCCCCTAGACGACAACAACGCCACCACTGAAGATTCCGTCACGCCCGACGAGGGCGCAGATGGCGCTGAGCCACAGGCCCATTCCTCCTATCAGGTGCCCAAGGACAAGAAACTGCAACTGAGCGGCATGTACGAGAACTGGTTTCTCGACTATGCCTCCTATGTCATCCTCGAGCGCGCCGTGCCTCACATCGAGGACGGCTTCAAACCCGTGCAGCGACGCATCATGCATGCCATGAAGGAGGCCGATGACGGTCACTTCAACAAGGTGGCCAACATCGTGGGCCTAACCATGCAGTATCACCCTCACGGCGACGCGTCGATCTATAGCGCGCTGGTCCAGTTGGGACAGAAGGAACTGCTCATCGACACCCAGGGTAACTGGGGCAACATCCTCACCGGCGATGGTGCGGCTGCCGGCCGTTACATCGAGGCCCGCTTGAGCGAGTTTGCCCTTGATGCGGTCTATAACGCTAAGGTCACCGACTGGGGGCTGTCCTATGACGGCCGCAAGCGTGAACCGCTCACGCTGCCCGCCAAGTTTCCCCTGCTGCTCACCCAGGGCGCCGAGGGTATCGCCGTCGGCCTGTCGTGCAAGATATTGCCCCACAATTTCAACGAGGTCATCGACGCGGCGGTCCACTACCTGCGCGGCGAGGAGTTCCATCTCTATCCCGACTTCCAGACGGGTGGTTACATCGACGTGGGGCACTATAACGACGGCGAGCGCGGCGGCTATGTCCGCGTGCGCGCCAAGATTGAGAAACTCGACAACAAGACGCTGCTGGTCAAGGATGTCCCCTATGGCAAAACCACTGGCACGGTCATCGAGTCGATCCTCAAGGCTGGCGAGCGCGGCAAGATCAAGATACGCAAGGTCGAGGACAACACCAGCGCCACGGCCGAGATCATCGTCTCGCTACAGTCCGGCACGAGCAGCGACATCGCCATCGATGCCCTCTATGCCTTCACCGACTGCGAGATCTCCATCTGGCCCAACTGCTGCGTCATCATGGACCAGAGGCCCCAGTTCCTCACCGTGAGCGACGTGCTGCGCTACAGCGTGGACCGCACCCGCGACATCCTGCGCCAGGAACTCGAGATACAGCGCGGCGAGACCATGGAATCGCTGCACAGCGTCTCGCTGGAGAAAATCTTCATCGAGGAGCGCATCTACAAGGACAAGGAGTTTGAGAACGCCCGTGACCAGGAGCGCGCCCTCAAGCACATCGACAAGCGCTTGACGCCCTTCAAGCCGCAGTTCTACCGCGAGATCACCCGCGACGACCTGCTGCGCCTGCTCGAGATCCCGATGAAGCGCATCATCAAGTACAACAGCGACAAGGCCGACGAGAACATCGCCCGCCTCAAGGAGCGCATCGAGGATATCGACTACAAACTGGCCCACCTGACCGAACACACCATCGAGTGGTTTGAGGGGCTGAAGACCAAGTATGGCGCCAAGTATCCGCGACGCACGATCATCCGCGAGTTTGACACCATCGTGGCCAGCAAGGTCGCCGAGGCCAACCAGAAACTCTACATCAACCGCGCCGACGGCTTCATCGGCACGTCGTTGAAGAAGGACGAGTTTGTGTGCAACTGCTCGGACATCGACGACATCATCATCTTCTACAAGGACGGCAAGTTCAAGGTCACCAAGGTGGCCGACAAGATCTACGTGGGCAAGAACATCCTCTACCTCAACGTGTTCAAGAAGGGTGATGACCGCACCATCTACAATGTCCTCTATCAGGACGGACGCGGCGGCACGACCTACATGAAGCGATTTGCCGTCACGGGCGTCACGCGCGACCGCGAGTATGACATCACCCAGGGCAAGCCTGGCAGCAAGATCACCTGGTTCACGGCCAACCCCAACGGTGAGGCCGAGGTGCTGCGCATCACCCTCAAGCCCAAGTTCAGATTGAAGATCCTGCAATTTGACGTCAACCTGGCCGAACTGGCCATCAAGGGCAAGCAGGCGCGCGGCAACATCGTCACCAAGAACGAGGTGCACCGCATCTCGCTCAAGGAGGCAGGACAATCGACCCTGGGCGACCGCGAGGTGTGGTTCGACCCCGATATCCTGCGCATCAACTATGAGGGCCACGGACGCTCGCTGGGCCTGTTCGGCGGCGAGGACCGCATCCTGGTCATCATGCAGGGCGGCGACTTCTACACCACCAGCGCCGAGGCCACCAACCACTATGACGAGGGCATCCTGCGCATCGAGAAGTTCCAGCCCGACAAGGTGTGGACCGCCGTGCTCGACGATGCCGACCAGGGGCACCCCTACGTCAAGCGGTTCACCCTCGAGGACAACACCAAGAAGCAGAGCATCATCGGCGCCAACCCCGACTCGCGCCTGCTGCTGCTCAGCGACGAGCCCTGCCCGCGCTTCGAGGTCAAGATGGGCGGCGAGGACGCTCAGCGCGAGCCGTTTATCATCGATGCCGAGGAATTTATCGGTGTCAAGACCTTCAAGGCCAAGGGCAAACGTGTCACCAACTGGGAGGTAGCCTCGATCACCGAGGTGGAGCCGCGTGAGTCCGCTCCCGTCGAGGAAGCCGAGCCCGAGCCCGCCGACCCGTCGGACGACGGCCTGGAGACCTCCACCGTCCCCACCCCATCGACCGACGGCATCAGCCAGGACGAGGTGCTCGACAAGTTCACCGGCCAGCAGCGCATCCCCTTTGACGAAGAATAACACAACCGCCATGGCAAGTCCTCAAGAAATATCCACCATGCACTCAGAGTTCTCAGAGTTCTCCGAGTTCTCGGAGCGTTCCCAGCCCCTTGCCCGGTTGATGGCACTGCTGCTGGTTCTCGTCACCTCCCTGGCCGCTGGTGCACAGGAGGGCACGGGCCGGTCGATGCTGATGGTGGACGCGGGCTATGCCTCGGTCCACGACAGTTACCTGACGCCCATCACCTATGACGGCCTGGACCTGGGCCTCTCCATCGAGGCCACGCGCTGGACAGGCAGTGGCCGCTGGCTGTGGCAACTGGGCGTGGGCGCCGACTACAACCATGTGGAGAACCCCAGCGGCAACAATGACATGCACCGCCTCATGGGCGACGTCGCCTTCAACATGCAGCGCGGCTGGCAGGGCGTGATTCATCCACGCCTGGGCCTCTCGGTAGGCCCCATGACACAGGTGCGCGCCGGCATCGTCTATAACGCTGTCAACAGCAACAACCCCGTCACCGTCAGGGCACACTGGAGCCTTGGCGCCGCGGGCATGGCCTGGTTCAACACCCGCCTGGGCCGCAAGCCTGTCACCCTGCGCTACCAGGTGCAGTTGCCCGTGGCTGGCGTGTTCTTTGCCCCCGAGTATGACGAGAGTTACTACGAGATCTACCTGGGCAACCGCCGCGGGCTGGCCCACGTGGGATGGTGGGGCAACCGCCTGGACATGACCCACTACCTGGGCGCCGACCTGCGCCTGGGCCGCAGGCTGCTCCGCCTGGGCTACCGCGCCCGCATCGAGCACTGGACGGCCAGCCACCTCCACGTCCACGACGTCTCCCATGCCCTAGTCCTGGGCCTCTCCCTGTAATAGTGAAAAAGAAAACAATAAAGACAATAATGACAATGTTATTATCCAGGCCCGATCAAACGTCAAGAACAGCCATCAACAACTTGAGCAACAGGTTGTTTTTCAACAACGTTGTTCAACGTTGTTTGAGTTGTTTGATAATGTGTATCGCGCTGGTGGGGTGTGCCGAGCAGGACGACTTCGGGCACGACCAGGTGGGCAACTTCGAGGCCCTGTGGACCATCATGGACGAGCACTACAGTTTCTTTGACTACAAGCAGGTCAACTGGGACGAGGTGCACGACCTCTACCGCCGCCGCGTGTCCAACGAGATGACCGACCGCGAACTGTTTGACCTGTGCGGCGACATGCTCAAGCAGTTGCGCGACGGCCACACCAACCTCATCGCCAGCCACGACGTGTCGCGCTACTGGATCTGGGAGCAGCATCCCGTCAACTATGACGAGCGCATCATCGACCAGAACTACCTCAACTTTGACTACAAGCGCGTGAGCGGCATCAAGTACCAGATTCTCACCAGCAACATCGGCTACCTGCGCTACGACTCCTTTGCCAGCGGCATCGGCGAGGGCAACCTTGACCTCATCCTCAGTTACCTCTCCACGGCCGACGGCCTGATCATCGACGTGCGCAGCAACGGCGGCGGCCTGCTCACCAACGTCGAGACCCTCGTCGCCCGCTTCATCCCCGGCCGCACCCTGGCCGGCTACATCCGCCACAAGACCGGCCCGGGCCATGACGACCTGAGCGAGCCCTACGCCTACTACTTCGAGCCGGCCAAGAACCACATCCACTACCTCAAGCCCGTCGTCGTGCTGGCCAACCGCGGCTCCTACAGCGCCACCAACAACTTCGTGTCCATCATGCGCGGCCTGGACCAGGTCACCGTCGTGGGCGACACCACGGGCGGCGGCTGCGGCCTGCCCTTCACCAGCGAACTGCCCAACGGCTGGCGTGTGCGCTTCTCCTCCTGCCCCATCATGGACGCTGAGGGCAGGCTCACCGAGTTTGGCGTGCCACCCGACGTGCGCATCGACATGGACGAGCACGACCGCTCCCGCGACGCCATCCTCGACGCCGCCATCGCCCTGCTCACCAGCCGCCACCTCAACCCCACAACCTCACGCTAAGCCGCAAGCCGCGAAGTTCTTAAAAAACAATTGTCTTTGTTGTCTTTCTTGTCTTCAAACCCCTGAAAAGGAAAACAATAAGGACAATAAGTACTATGGCATCCGCGCGTTCGTCGTTCCATAATTCACGCTAAGCCGCAAAGCCGCTAAGTTTTTTTATAAAATTGTCTTCCTTTTATTATGATTTTGTCTTTCTTGTCTTCAAAGCGTCCCTGAGCGCGAGATCAGGCGAACAGACTATTGGAATCGGTTGTAAAATACTCAAAATCAATAGTTTCCGTCATATTATTCTCGACAAGTTACAAAATAAGCGAAAAAAAAAGCATTATTATTTGCTTGTATCATAAAAACATCTTACCTTTGTCACTTGAATCAATAGGAAAATGTCGCATAAGGAAAAAAGGACTCACATTGTGTAACTGTTGATAACATTTCATGAATCAATCAATTATGAACCACAATGAAGCCCAAGTCTAGATGTGATGAATAGGTCTTATACAGTATAATTCAGGCCAACTTCATCCACTACCGAATGTGTCACAAGATTCCGATTTACTGTGTTTTATTGATTTACTGTGTTAATTATCAAAACCTAATTTATATATAAATTATTTTGTGATTGTTATGAAAAAGAAATTAACAACTTTCATGTTCGGCCTGCTGCTAGCGGTGGGCTGGACAAACACTGCTCAGGCTCAACTGAAGGTCTTGGGATCTACAAAGCCTGTGAGTTTTAATGCCCTTGGGCAACAGGGTTCCTACGAGAAGATTCCCGCAGTGAATGCCTACGAGGCAGTTCCTAATGCAAACAATGCGATGTTTAAGGGAGTCATGCCTCAGTCTAGAGCTCCACGTCGTGCTGATTACACCGAGGTAGCAAATGCGGTTCACCCCAAGTCATGGTATGACCAGTATGTTTACTACTGGTATGATGAGAATGGCGAGCAACAGTCAAAACCATTTACAGAACCAGCCACTAACAAGTACCAGATGTTTTATCTTACCCGCACTATTTATATGGAAGATTTATTTCCTGGTATCAAGTATTCAAAGCCAAAAGGCAAAGACCATGAGTACTTAGGCTGTGACTTCGGATGGTGGGTCAGTGGAGATATTTCTGAAGACATCACCATTGACATGACGGCCTATGTAAATATCGATTACATTGGTATCTACGATTTTGGTGGCAATAGGCTCGCTTATTATGACGCGAATGAAACCCAATCAACGACATTATCGTTACCTCAGGGCTGGACAGCAAGCCGTTATCTCCAGAAAACTTATTCCTCTAGTGGTTATTATTTGGCATGGACTTCAACAGGTAATTCTAATGCCGGATACAATCCAACTACAGCCATCACCATTTCAAAGAATTCAACCGCATTACAGGGCAAAGGCGGTTTCCAGGTACTGGTAGAGGCTCGCAGAACCCGAGCTAACCCCAGCGGCTTTAGCAAGTCCAATGGAACGACGAACGCACATTACTGCTATGTCGTCAATTATGGAAACTATGGCGAGGAGAAAACACTAACTGCAACCAGCACTTGGGAACATTATGTCTCAATCATTAATTATCCTGTCACGCCCCCTCAAGAGAACGGCTACACCGTGATGCTCGTGAAACTGAAAGACAAAGATGCTAATGGTAATATCATTAACAACAACACATCAGTTCGTGCTCCCATGTACACCGTCGCTACCAGCGATAAGACATCGACTGAAGTTCTGATGGATTACTTTGACACTTACGTTGACGAAATTCAGTTGCTGACCGATGGTCTGCGCGTCGGCCAGAACGTTGACGGTCAACTCGTGGATGGTGGCACTCTGTTCTCCTATTCAGGAACGCTCAACCGCTTCTTCTTCATCAGCAAGGGCAAGATGGCCTATATTAGTGGATCTGAAAATGAATGGGCTTGGAGTCAAACATCAAGCGGTTATTACAATTATTCCAGAAGCAATGGTGATCGTGCCCCCTTCTACAACATGTATGAGGAATTCAGCCCGACGGAGCAGGACAACACCACGGGTATTGACGACTTCTATGCCAAAATGGTAGCCGGTGAGACTTATCACATCAAGCACGACTGTAACAGTGTATGCTACATGCAGCACTATTTCTCGATGTCGGGAAAGGATGGTTCCGATCCCAAGTCGGTTTCCAACCTGGTATTCTACATCCCCGACTATCGTGGCACCGATAGCACTGGTGTTGCATGGCGTAACTATGACATCAACAACCAGCCGCGCGTGGGTCTGTACACCATCCGCCTGCAGGCCGATGCCCAGCGTGCTGCCGACTACAACAAGGAGAATCCCGAGTACACCGTGACCGTTACCTGGCAGTCCAACCTCGCCAGCATCGTCGACAACCAGGTACCCCAGACCTATGAACTCTATGAGGTAGTGTATGACGAGAATGGTAACATCGTGGAGAGGAAACTGCTCACCACCACCCAGGACATCACTTCCTATACCTACAACGTGCCCCAGCGCAACGAGAGTTACACCATCACCTATCAGGTGAAGGGCTATCCCACCAATGCCAAGGACTCGTTCTTCGCATGGAGTAACTTTGACGACGTGGTAATCCCCGGCTTGTTCGACTTCCTGCTGCTCAAGCGTGACCACTACGAGAGCGACTTTGTCATCAGCCAGTTGAAGAACTACTACCGCAACTATATCTATCCCACCAACCTGGCTCCCAACACGGGTATGACCATTGAGCAACTCAAGCAGGATTGGCCCGAGGATCAGATTGCCAAGTACACCCTGTATCGCGACCACACCGGCATCGCCCAGTTGTGGGTTCGCGCCATCGGCAAGAAGGTATATTACAAGATTACCTACATCCCCGAGACTCAGGACACCACTGGTCCCAATAACATTAATATCAATAACACTAACAACTGATAAGCGATGAAAAAGATATATATGATTCTGGCAGCCATGTCGCTGCTCACCTTGTCGCTTAACGCACAAGTTATCCTGGAGAAGAACCCCAACACAGGTAGCACTTCCCAATCCGTGCACAGGGCACCCCTGCGCATCGACCTGCCCGCCAACCAGTACCTGGTGGGTCCCTACACCACCGACGAATACGATGCTAATGGTATTGGTGCTCGTGGTTTGGGCACATCGGCTGGAACCAGCGTCCCTGTTGGCGTTTTACTTAACCCTGAGGATTTCCAGGATTATCTGGGAGGCAATGTCGTTGCGTTCCGAGCCGCATTTGCACAGGAGAACGATGTCGTTAATTACTTTATCTATCAGGTGAAGGTAGATGATGACGGCACAGTTACTTTCGGCTCAAGACAGATGATTCCAGCAAGCACAACATATGACTATTCAACTCATGATCCTGGATGGGTGGTCACCAATGTTGCCGACAACAGTAGCACACCCATTGAACTTAAACTGGAGGATGGTTACAACCGCTTGTTTATCGGCTATACCTATATTCAGTATTATGACACCAGTTACGCATATCCTATCGGCGTTAACTCAAATAGTACGAGTCATCCGTTCTATCTCTACTACCAGAACCAGTGGACAGCGCAAACGTCAATCACTGCCGACATGGCCATGCAACTCATCGTCGAGATGCCCGAGAAGACCGCTACGCCGACCATCACCTACACCATCAACGACGATGGCACTACCGTGACTATCAACGTTGAGGGTGACGGTGAACTGCACATGTATGTGGACGGTAACGAGGTTCCCTTCCCCTACACCGTGGGCCGCGGTACCCAGGACTATGAACTGGTTGTCACCGCTACCGCCGAGGAGGAGGGCAAACTCATAAGTGATGAAGCCAAGCGCACCATCACCATTCCCAGGGCTGATGTGGAAATGACTGCCGAGCCTTCCATCTCGACCTCGACCGGCGACATAAACGTTGCCGTGACTTGCCAGGGCAATGGCGAGGTACACATGTATGTGGACGGCCGTGAAGTGCCCAGTCCCTGGTACCTGGAGCGCCTTGAGGAGGAGTACACCGTCGTTGTTCGCGTCACTGCCCAGGAAGAGGGCAAGGGCATGAGCACCCACTACGAGACCGTTACCGTTCCTGCCCGTGGCAGCATCGACCTCACTGGCTGGACCGAACTGCCCGGCACCTTCGAAGCCAACCAGGTCATCAACTGGGGCACGCACATCATGTTTGTGGACCGCTTCAGCGAGAGCACGGCCACCGACTCGCACCCCAGCAAGTATGACTACCAGATGAAGGAGAACAAGACCGTCGAGCCTCAGAGCACCAACACCGTGATTGTGCCCGTGCTCAAGACCGGTTCGGTCATCAATGGTTATTACACCAAGGAAGATGTCGAGACCGACAAGAACCACCACCACATGGAACTCAACCTGATGAATGCCGACTTCCAGATGAACCTGGAGCGCAACGGTGACATCTACTACTACACGATGGAACGCAGCGTCAACGACAAAGACGACGACGCCTACATCGAGTTGACCAGACCGCAGCACAATATCGACGACAGTTATACCGAGATGGGTTCATACTTCACCGAGGAGCCCTTGAACTTCGCCTCTGGTATCAAGCACCGCCTCGATACGGTCAATGCCAAGTATTACTATGGCGAGTATGCCAACGGTAACACCTTCATGACCTATGCTCCCATCGTGTGGTCATTCGGTAACCTTGAAAACAACAAGCGCGTCAACTTTGACAACGACAAGAAGCACAACAGTTACGGTAGTTCCATCTGGCAGACTGGCGTCGGCAAGGTGGTCATCAATGCCAACCAGAGTGAAATCCAGCGCCAGCAGGGCGGTTGGAACACCTGGACCTACCAGGATAATGGCGTGACCAAGAACGCTTGCACCTACAGAGCCCAAATCAGTGCCCATGGTTACCTGCCTCAGGACGGTAACTCCGACGTTAACGTTGAGTACGAGCCCTACCTGTTCCGCATCTGGGTTCACAGTGACTCACTGCGCAACTACAGCAAGAACCCGACTACCGGCCGCCTCGAGGACAATGGCGCCTATGGCGACACCATCATGTGGCTTGCCGACGTTCCCTGCGAACTCATCGACGAGGTGAATGGCATCTACAACCAGGATTTGAACTACGGTGACGTTGGTCAGCAGACGTCCTATGACAATCAGTTGATCTTTGGTGCTGGTGCAATGGACAAGCCCGAGATTCTCGTGCGCTTCTACTATCGCACTAAGGTTAAGGACATTATCGTTCCTGAGAATCCCACCGATCCGACCGATGAGCCCACAACGCTCCGTGAGCCCACCCGCGAAGTTGATCAGTACGGCAGGTACTATGCTGTCGAGGATGGCTACTCTGACAATCCCAGCACTGGCGTGGACGAGTACCGCTATGTAGGTGAGGTTGTTGAGCAGATGTACTACAATGTTCAGGGTATGCAGAGCGAGACGCCGTTCAGCGGTATCAACATCGTTGTGACCCGCTACAGCGACGGCACGACCACGACGACCAAGGTCGTTCGCTGATCGACTGCTGAACATGATCCCGTGACACGAAATTAGAAACACGAAATATATATTTAAAACGTTTGTTTCATAAATAATTTCATAACCACAGTAATTGCAAGGGAACCGCTGATTGAAGCGCTTCCCTTGCTTTTTTTTAAAAACCACGAGCGCCGATGCCATAGTACATCTTGTTTCCCTTCTACAGGGGGGTGGAAGACAAGAAAGACAATTTTATTGGCGATGATATAGGTGTTGTCCCGGACCTTGCGGACCCTGCGGGGCTAATGCTAATTACACGAATTAGTTATTAAAAAACTTAGCGGCTTCGCGGCTTGGCGTGAGGTTCGGCCCGTCGAGTGAACTGTACCCCAAAAGTTAGACACAAAACTTTTGGAGTGCAGTTTGTTTATGAAGTACAGT
>CAMKOE010000053.1 GCA_946414395.1 uncultured Porphyromonadaceae bacterium
ATATACAATGGAAATTTTCAATAATATACTGATTTACTTTGTGATCGTGCCTCTGCTGACGCTTGGAGGCCTGGCCCTGTGCAGCAATCGCGGCATCAAGGCCATCAGGACCGTTGCCGTTGCCGGCGCTAGCGTGCTCATGGTGCTCGCTATCGCGCTGGTCAAGATGTTCCTTGCAGCCCGCGGAGCCGGTGTTCAGGACGAGATGATCCTGCGCAGCGACGTGATGTGGTATGCCCCGTTCAACGTCCACCTGGCGCTGGGCGTCGATGGCGTGAGCGTGGTGATGATCCTGCTGTCGGCATTCATTGTGTTTGCCGGTGTGTTCGCCTCGTGGAAGATGAACCCGCTGCCCAAGCAGTTCTTCATGTGGTTCTTCCTGTTGTCCACGGGTGTGTTCGGCTTCTTCATCTCGATTGACCTGTTCACGATGTTCATGTTCTATGAGGTCGCTCTGATTCCCATGTATCTGCTGATTGGTGTGTGGGGTAGCGGCAACAAGAACTATAGTGCCATGAAGTTGACCCTGATGCTGATGGGTGGCTCGGCCTTCCTGATGCTCGGCCTCATCGGTATCTACTTCCACTCGGCCCCCGAGGGACAGCCCTTGACGATGAACATCCTGGATATTGCCCATAACAATGCCATTCCCCACAGTTGGCAGTACGTGCTGTTCCCGCTGACGTTTGTCGGCTTTGGCGTGCTGGGTGCCATGTTCCCGTTCCACACATGGTCTCCCGATGGTCATGCCTCGGCGCCCACCGCGGTGTCGATGCTCCACGCCGGTGTGCTGATGAAGTTGGGTGGTTATGGCTGCTTCCGCATCGCCATCTACCTGATGCCGTTTGCCGCCAATGAGTTGGCATGGATTTTCCTGCTGTTGACAGGCTTCAGCATCGTCTATGGTGCGCTGAGCGCCTGTGTGCAGACCGACCTCAAGTACATCAACGCTTACTCGTCGGTTAGCCACTGTGGCATGGTGCTGTTCGCCATCCTGATGTTCAACACCACCGCGATGACCGGTGCCGTGCTGCAGATGCTGTCACACGGTCTGATGACGGCCCTGTTCTTTGCCTTGATCGGTATGATCTACGGTCGCACCCACACGCGCGACATCCGCGACATGGGCGGCATGATGCACATCATGCCCTACCTGGGCGTGGGCTATGTGATTGCCGGTTTGGCATCGCTGGGTCTGCCGGGCTTGAGCGGTTTTGCTGCCGAGATGACCATCTTCTTTGGCTCGTTCCAGCACACCGACATGTTCCACCGCGTGCTCACCATCATGGCGACCACCTCGATTGTCGTGACTGCTGTCTATATCCTGCGCGTTGTCGCCAAGTTGCTCTTTGGCGAGGTACAGGATGAGCACCACCGCACGTTGACCGACGCCTCCTGGGAGGAGCGCCTGTCGACCGCCACGCTGATCCTGGCAGTGGCAGCCATCGGTTGCTTCCCCAACTTCTTTGTTAACATCATCAGCAGCAGTTTCAACCCCGTTGTCGAGGCTCTGAAGGCTGTTCTGTAAATGAGAAAGTGTTTCACCTGATAAAAATAGCATTAAGATAAAGATATGATGGATTATTCACAATTCTTGTTGATGCCGCAGGAGATAGGCCTGTTGCTGGTTTTCCTGCTTGTTTTCATCTATGACACTTTCATGCCGGAGCGCACTCAGCGTTACATGCCCGTGTTCACGGTCATCATGATGGCGCTCTACACGATATACTGCTTCTGCTGCCCCGCGGCAGTGGGAGAGGCCTTTGGCGGCATGTTTGAGTCCAACGCTCCCACCTGGGTGATGAAGAACATCCTCAACGTGGGTGCCGTGCTGGTGCTCCTGCAGGCCGTGAAGTGGACCAACAACGACTTCGTGAGCGTTCGCCGCGGCGAGTTCTACGAGTTGACGCTGTTGACGCTGCTGGGCATGTTCCTCATGATCTCGGCACGCCACTTCCTGCTGTTTGTCATCGGTCTGGAGACCGCTTCGCTGCCCATCGCGGCGCTGGCGGCCTTTGAGAAGCGCTACTATGAGTCCCACGAGGCGGCAGCCAAGTATATCTTCACTGCCATCTTCTCGTCGGCGATTTTCTTGCTGGGCATCTCGTTCGTGTATGGCATGAGCGGCTCGCTCTACTTCAAGGACATCGCCACCGCGCTCATCGGTAACCACTCGGCACTGTTGATTGCCGCCCTGGCCTTTGTCATCGCCGGTGTGGGCTTCAAGTTGTCGCTTGTGCCCTTCCACCTGTGGACGGCCGACGTTTACCAGGGTGCTCCCACTGCTGTGACCAGTTATCTGTCGGTCATCAGCAAGGGTGCCGCCGCTTTCTCGTTCCTGATTATTCTGGTGCAGGTCTTCGGCTCGGCCTACAGCCAGGTGTGGGAGTGGATGCTCTATGCAGTCATCATCCTCACCATCACGCTGGGTAACCTGTTTGCCATCCGTCAGCGCAACCTCAAGCGCTTCCTGGCCTTCTCGTCGATTTCCCAGGCCGGTTACATCATGCTCGGCGTCATCGCCGTGAACGTGATGGGCATGTCGTCGATGATCTACTATGTGCTGGTGTACATCTTCAGCAACCTGGCCGCCTTTGGCGTGATTGCTGCTGTTGAGCGCCAGACGGGCAAGGTCACCATGGACGACTACAACGGCCTGTTCAAGACCAACCCCTGGCTGGCCTTCACGATGATGCTTGCCATGTTCTCGCTGGGCGGTATTCCCCCGTTTGCGGGCTTCTTCAGCAAGTTCTTCATCTTTGTGGGCGCTTGCCATCAGGGTTCGGTGGCCATCTATGCGCTGGTTCTCATCGCGCTGGTCAACACCATCATCTCCCTGTACTACTACCTGCTGGTGGTCAAGGCGATGTTCATCCGCCAGGATGAGTGTGTGATTCCCGCCTTCAAGAGCCACTGGACCGAGCGCACGGGCATGATCCTGTGTGTGCTGGGCATCATCTTCATCGGCCTTGTGTCTTGCATCTATGCAAGCATCAACGGCGCGGTGGATGCCATCGGCGCCATGTTTGCGGTGATTCAATAACGATTAAAAATCAATTTTATACTTCTGATATCATTATAGCATAACCAGAAAAATTATTTTTAATCTAATAACGAGGGGAGCGCTATGGTTGTCCATCGCGCTCTCTGTTTTTTTATAGGTCATGAGATGGATACGGGCACATCTCCGCTCCCTTTGATGTGAATATTGCTATTGTGGATCATTCTGCCGAAAACCATTATGAGATTCTTTGTTCATTTTTTTGACGGAAAAGCGTGGGAAAATAAAAAAATATCATTATATTTGCGCAATTACTTAATAGTTGAACAAATAAATTATTAACTCGTAATAACTCTAACGATTATGAAAAGACAATTATTCACCGCATTGATGGTGCTGATGGCATCGGTGGCCGCCCTGGCCGATGTCGCGATCAACAGCACGAACTTTCCTGACGCGAACTTCCGCTCCTACCTGCTGAGCGAGTACCCCAGCGGCACGATCACCACCGCTCAACTCAACGCCCGCACCACGCTGAACTTGAGTAGCAAGGGCATTGCCAATGCCAAGGGCATCGAGTATTTCACCGAGTTGACGAGGCTGGACCTGTACAGCAACAACCTGACCACAATTAATGTGAGTTCCAACACCAAGTTGACCTACCTCAACGTGGGTATCAACAAGTTGACGTCGATCACCATCGGCACCATCCCCACACTACAGGAATTGTACCTCCAGAACAACCTGCTCACGTCCTTGAATGTGAGCAATCACAGCAACCTCAAGACGCTATGGGTATATGAGAATCCCAACCTGACGGGCCTGTACTGCTGGCGTGATGCGTTGACCAACGTCAGCGTGAGGGGGTGCACTGCACTCAAGCAACTCAAGATTTACAACAATTATAACTTAACGAGCATCACTGGCCTGGCGGATTGTACAGCATTGACCTGGCTGGACGTTGAGGACACGTCGTTCAGCGACTTGAGTGTCGTTAAAAACATGACCTCCCTGCAGACGCTGCTGGCGGGCAATACCCGGATCACCACCCTCGAGACCAGTCATAGCGGCAGCCTTCAAAACCTGCAAGTCGCCGGCGACACACGATTGGCCGACCTCAGATGCTACAGCGAGAACTTGACAACGCTCAAGGTGACGGGCTGCACGGCATTGAACAACCTGCGTTGCTACTACAACTCCAACCTGGCTGCCATCACGGGCCTGGCCGACTGCACGGCGCTGATCTATCTGGATTGTGAGGATTGCGCCATCGCCCAGTTGCCCGGGGTGAACAACATGATGGACCTGGAGACGTTGTGGTGCCGCAACAACAAGTTGACGTCGCTCATAGTGACCAACAAGCCACAATTGCACTACCTGCGCATGTTGGGCAACACGGGTTTGACCGAACTTGTTTGCAATAATAATGCATTGACCGCGCTAGATGTGTCGGGCTGCACCAATCTGCAGGAATTAGATTGCCAGAGCAACCCATCACTTGATAATATTTCCGGATTGACCGACTGTACTGCTCTCGACTGGTTTGCCTGTGACTACTGTGCGGTGTCCTCGCTTGACATGACCTTCTGCCCCGGACTCACGAGTCTGTACTGCTACAATAACCAGTTGACAGAACTCTATGTGACAGGCCTCACCAACTTGCAGATTATCAACTGCAAGAATAACCCTAACCTGGGTGCCATAACCGGTCTGGCAGATTGCACAAAGATTAACTATCTGGATTGTTCCAGTTGCGGCTTGTCCAACCTGGACCTGAGCAACATGAGCGAATTGCAGGAATTGTGGTGCAGCGGCAACCAGTTCACCTACCTGGGTGTGACTAACAAGCCTATATTGACTACACTGGTGGCCAGCGATAACTCGCAACTTGTCGATATGGATTGTTACAACTGCGCCCTGACCGAACTGAATGTCTTCAATTGCGACAGCCTTGAGTATATCGATTGCCAGAACAATCAATTGAGCAGTTTGGATGTCAGCACGTGCCCGTCGCTAGCCTATCTCTTGTGCAACTTGAACCAACTCACCGAACTGGACATCAGCAACAACCCCAAGTTGTTATACCTGTGGTGCAATCAGAACCAGTTAACCAGCCTGGACCTGAGTACCTGTCCTGATGGCTTCTTGTCGCTGGATTGCCGCTACAACAACATCGGCCACGCCCTCGACATGAGCCGCTTTGCCCAGTTGTGGCAGATCGCGTGCAGCGATAACCAGATTCCCCAACTGACCCTGGGCTCCCACACCAGTCTCACCGACATCTGGTGTGCCTATAACCAGTTGACCAGCCTGGACGTGAGCGGCTGCCCGGCCCTCAAGAAACTGGATGCCCAGAGCAACCAACTCACGAGCCTGAACGTGACCGGCTGCACTGCCCTCGAGATACTGTATGCCCACGACAACCAACTCACCAGCCTGGACGCGAGCAACCTGAGTGCGCTCAAGGCATTGTATGCCCAGTACAACAATCTCACAAGCCTGAGAGTGGCCAACTGCCCCGCACTGTACATGTTGCCCATGTACTATAATCAGATCCAGGCCGGCCAGATGGGCAAGACGGTCAACTGGCTGCCAACACGCAGCGAGGATGACCGCGGCTCGATCTATGTTTTTGCCGGGGAACATCCCGAGAGCGGGCGAGTCGATGGCAACGTCATGACCGCCAGCCAGGTGGACCAGGCCAATGCCAAGTATTGGGATGTTTATCGCTGGAATTGGGACATCGAAGACTGGGAGCCTTACACCGGTAATACTATCCAGCGGGGTGACGTGAACGGTGATGGCCAGGTCAACATCAGCGACGTGACCGCCTTGATTGACCTCATTCTGAGCGGTGGAGCGTTTCCCACTCAGGCCGACGTGAACAGTGACGGCCAGTACAACATCAGCGATGTGACCACCCTCATCGACATGTTGCTGGGGAGCGCGGCAAACCTGAAGAAAGCCGCTCCCGGCGGTGACGTCATGGAGCCCACCATGCCCGCTACCGGGGAATGCAAGATGGTAGGCCCCTCCCTTGACGAGGTGCGTGCCCTTCGCCTGGCGCGCGGCATCTAAAACTCGTTTTGAAACATGGGGACGGTTCTTTTTTGTCCCACTTTAAGCCAAAAGTGGGACAAAAGAACCGTCCCTGTGTCCCAAAAAATAAATTTTGGAAAAGAAATGATGAACAAAAACTTTTCATTACCTTTGCCATTGTGAAATGAAACCTGTAATAAAAGTTTAAGGTGTATGAAAAAGTGTATTATCTCATTCTTGTTGTTGGCGTGCCTGTGTGTGCTCGATAGCGGCGCTGCTGGCGTGAGGCAGGGCAGCACCAGGACGCTGGTTGACAGTTGTGGCTTTTTCCCGCAATTGAGTGCCGATGGGCAATGGCTGCTCTACTCTCCGACCGAGGCGACCAGCCTGCTGCTGAAGAATCTCACAACGGGCGCCGTGACCACGGTGTCCACGACGGGCTATCCGGGCTTTGACGCCATCCTGGGCCCCGACAACAAGGTGTACTATGTCACCCAGCAACGCAAGAAGAACGGCCTTCTCTACCGCACGGGCCGCTGCTATGACCCTGCCACGGGCAAGGACCAGGTCGTGCTCAAGGCCCAGCACGGGCGCGTGCAGCCGCTGCATGCCACCCGTGGAGTGGTGATTAATGGCGAGCGCCAGGTCTATCGCAGCGCCAAGCAGGTGGGTGCCTATTGCTACACGCGCGGCGACATGCTCTACCTGGTCGATGAACAGGGCTCCACGCGTGCTTTGCAGCCCGTCAAGGACAGTAACGGCTACCTGTGGGCGGCGCTTTCTCCCGATGGCACCCGTGTGCTGTTTGAGGCCGCGTCCCGGGGGTTGTACGTGTGTGACCTCAATGGCTCCATTATTGCCGACCTGGGCCAGTTCCTCATGCCGTGCTGGTACAACAATGACTATATCATCGCGATGAGCAACGTGGGCAACATCCGCCTGAGCGGGTCGCGCATCTGGCTCATCAGCGTCAACGGCGAAACCATGAAGCCCATCACACCCCAGGACGAGCGCGCCGTGCAGCCCATGGTGGCTGGCGACAAGGTCGTGTATAGTGTCATCTATGACGGCCAGGTCAAGCAGTTGGCCCTGGACATCGCACCGGCACTGCCCATGGCGGCCGCTACGGGCAAGGGTAAGACCGAAAAGGTAAAAGACCCCGTGAGCCGCAGGGACGTGCCCCGCGTGTTTATCAATCCCGGTCATGGAGGGCACGACAGCGATGACCGCCACATGCCCACGTGGGTGATTGGCGCACAGGACACGCTGCACTACTATGAATCCAACTCCAACCTGACCAAAGGACTGGCATTGCAGGAAATCCTTTCGAATAAGGGCTATGAGACTGCCATCTCGCGCACGACCAACACGACCGAGGACGACCTGGACCTGTTTGAGATTGTGTCGCTTGCAGCCAATAGCGGTGCCGACATCTTCTTTTCCATCCACAGCAACGCCACGGGCATCGACAAGAAGATCAACTTCCCGCTGGGACTGTATCGCGGCTGGGACGGCCAGCCGGCTGTCGAGGGCAGCCAGCGGTTGAGCCAACTGGTGATGAAGCACTTGTACAAGAATCAGGTGACCGTGTGGACTCATGAAGAGCGCAGCCGTGGCGACTGGTCGTTCTATGACTGGGGTTACAAGGTGGGCCTGGGCGTGCTGCGGTTCAACAAGTTGCCGGGATTCCTGAGCGAGGGCTCCTTCCACGACTACCTGCCCGAGCGCGAGCGCCTGCTGAGCAGTAATTACTGCTGGCTGGAGGCGTGGAACCAGTCGCTTGGCATTGATGAGTACTTTGGCCGTAAGGGCAAGTTCAAGAACGGTGTCATCGCCGGAGCCGTGCGCTGGGACGACCAGATGCGTCACGATGAGGACAAACGGGTGTTCGGCGACGACAAGTTACTGTCCATCAACGGGGCCCTGTTGCGCCTCTATAACGGCCGCGGAGCGCTGGCGCGCACCTACAAGGTGGACAACCTGGACAACGGCACGTTTGTGTTCACCAATCTGCCCCCCGACAAGTACCGGCTGGACCTGTACTATGGCGGTGAGAATCTCTACATCACGACCAAGGTCAAGGTGAAGAAGAACCAGTCCTCCTACAAGAACCTGAAACTCAAGAGGGACCAGAAACCCAAGAAATGACGTTCCGCGCGAGTGGCCTGCTAGACAAGATTTCCAGTGAATTAGTATTAATAATAGAGATGAAGAAGAGATTGACAATCATCCTGCTGGCAGTGGCGACGCTGCTGCCAGCCATGGGTCAGGAGGTGGAAGTGACCTCCCAGCGCCGCCTGCTCGACGGCGTGGAGGGGCCGTGCTTCTTCCCCGTGCTCAATGAGGCGGGCGACCGCCTGCTGTTCTCGACACAAAATGGCGCGTTGAAACTATATGACCTGACCGATAACGTCACCACGCTTGTGGCCAGCGACTATGTTGCCGGCCATGACGCGTGCTGGGGCGGTGACGGCATGGTCTATTACATCACCCAGCGGGTGGGGGAGGACCACCTGGTGTACCGCACGGGGCATCGCTATGATGTCATGACCGCCACGAGCGCCGTGATTCTCGAGCCGCAGCATGGTGCCATGCGCGCCGTGCCCGCCAGCCGTGGCGGCGCATTGAAGGCCCCTGGACGCGATTACACGTCTTCGGGCGACATCGGCAGCGCCACCTGGACCGAGGGCGCCCATGTCCACGTCACCGTGGCTGGCGAGGAACGCGTGTTTGCCCCCGTAGATTCCTGGGCGGGTTACCTGTGGGCCTCGCTCTCGCCCGACGGCAAGCGCGTGGCGTTTTATGCCGCTGGCAAGGGCATCGTGATCATCGACCTGCGCGGCCAGATGCTCGCCATGCTGGGCAACTATGAGATGCCGTGTTGGTACAATAATGACTACCTCGTGGCCCAGAACGCCAAGGACGACGGCCACCAGTTCATCGCCTCCCAGATTGTGCTGCTCAAGGCCGACGGGACATGGCAGGCCGAACTGACCCAGCCCGCCTCGATGGCGATGCATCCCACCTGTGGCGGCGGCCGGATCGTCTATACGACCATCGACGGCCTGCTCTATGAGATGACCATCAATATTAACGATTAAGCCGCCTGCACGTCATGAAAAAGATCAAATTATTATCGGTGATGAGCCTGCTGGCGGCCGTCCTGGCCGTCAACACGGCGGTGGCCCAGCAGCCCCACGTCTATATCAACCCGGGGCACGGCGGCTATGACAGCGATGACCGCAACATGGTCATCTATCCCTTCACCCAAGGCGACAGCGCTGGCTCGTGGGAAAGCAAGTCTAACCTGCGCAAGGGTCTGGCCCTGAAAGAAATTCTCGAGAAAAAAGGCTATAAGACCAGCATCTCGCGTGTGACCAACACCACAGCCGACGACCTGCCGCTCTCGACCATCGTCGCCCTGTGCAACCAGAGCGGTGCCGACGTTTTCTACTCGATCCACAGCAACGCGACCGGCACCAGCGCCGTGAACAACTTCCCGATGGTGTTCTACCGCGGTTATACGGGTTCGCCCCAGATTGCTAACGCCGATGTCCTGGCAGCCGACCTGGAGCCGTACCTGTATGCCAACAAGAGTACCGTGTGGACCCACAATTACCAGATCTGGGGCGACTGGTCATTCCGTCCCGAGTGGGGCACCCAGGGCTATGGCGTGCTGCGTGGCAACTATGCCGTTGCCAACCTGAGCGAGGGCTCCTTCCACGATTACATCCCCGAGGCCTACCGCCTGTTAAGTCCCTACTACTGCTGGATGGAGGGTTGGAACATCTCGCTGGGCGCCGACATGTATTTTGGACGTCTGGGCCAGTATGGCCTGGGTGTCGTGACGGGCAACGTGCGCGATGACCGCATCCAGCGTCTGCAAGAGTGTGCCCAGCCGTTTATTGTGTATGGCGACGACAGCCTGATGCCCATCGCAGGCGCGACCGTGCGCTTGCTTGACCAGGCAGGTAACGAGGTGCAGCGTTGCGTGACCGACACGCTGCGCAACGGCATCTATGTCTTCAAGTATGTCTCGCCCGGCAATTACACCGTCGAGGTGAGCGGGCCGTCTCACTTTACCCAGAGCACTCCGGTAACTGTTACTGCCAATGCGCCAACCTACCAGAATTTCTTCCTCAAGCGCATGCGCGACACGGCACCCGTTGTCCTCGATTACAGTCCCGTGTGGCACGAGGGTGATCCTGCCGTGAAGTGCAGCACAACCATCACGCTCACGTTCAACTGGGACATGGACAGTGCGTCGACCTGCGGCGCCTTCAGGCTGGAGCCGTCGGTGGAAGGCACCTTCAAGTGGGAGGATTCCTATCATCGGCTGGTCTTCACGCCGCGTGACGCCTTTGACGTGAACACCCTCTACACGCTCACGCTCGACAAGAGCGCCCAGCATGGCGGCGGAATGGCTATGGAGGAGGACTTCGTCATGCAGTTCTTCACCCAGCCGCGCAAGCACCTGACCGAGTTGGCCGTGTTCCCCTATGAGGGCGCACCGGTTCATTACAAGACCCCCACGGTCGAGTTGCGGGTGGATTCCCTGCTGGATACCTACAACCTGTTCCAGCGCATGCGCGTGCTTGACACCGACGGCAATGAATTGGCCTGGAACAAGCGCAGCATCAAGTATAACAAGAAAGGGGACAAATACGGCTATGTGCGCATTCCGTTAGTAAAGGACCTCGAACCCGGTCAAGACTATAAACTCGTGCTTGATAAGGATATTGCCGACACTGCAGGAATTCATCTGCCAGACCAGCGCGTGATCAACTTCACCGCTGTTGATGCCGGCTCCGACAAGCCTGGTATGACGGTCGTTGAACCCTTTGAGAGTGCCGACGGCTACAAGGCTTGGATTTTTGTTTACAGTCCCAATACCCACTACCTGCCTGTGACCACATCGACCGAGAGGCTCTTTGGCGACACATCCTTGCAGTTGACTTACGACTTTAATGACTGGATGATGGTGCTCATGGAAGGTGAAGACAAGCCGGACATTACCTACTGCCAGGGCGACACGTTGGGTCTCCACGTGTGGGGTGACATGAGTTTCCACAAACTCAGTGTGAACCTGGGTAACGGTAACGGATCTGTCGTCACTATCCCCTTAGCAACCATCGATTTCCACGGTTGGCGATATCTGTCGGTGCCGCTTGACGATCTGGAGGAAGGTGATTACAAGTTTGTTGGTTTCATGTTGAATCGTGAAAACCTGCTGATGGGTAATACGGGTACTATCCGTTTTGACAACATGCTCAAGATAGCCTCTAGCGGTATCGACGAGAAGCAAATGGCTGGCATGAAGATGAGCGTGGCCGGCGATTACATCGTCGTCAGTGCCGACATCTGGGTTCAGGGCCTGGAACTGATGGATATCAACGGACGCGTCCTCAAGAACGCTGGAGGTAATTGCCTGAACGTCGCCGACGTGGCCGCTGGAGTCTATCTCGTGCGCGTCCACATCAACGGTCGCACCACCACGCGCAAGGTCGCCTTGGGTCGGTAACGGCGTGTCGAGCACCTGTTGACGCGGGAAACCTGTTGATGCACTAGGCATTCTTTGGGAACGATATGGCTGTTGGCCTGAACCCTGCGGGGCTTATGCGAATTACACGAATTAATACGTTTTCTTAGCGAAATTTGCATTAAAAAACTTTTCGGGCCAATGTATCATTGCCCATTCTGTTACTGGAAATCACAAGAAACTGACATTTTGTCAGTTTCTTTGTTTAAAATAGTTTAAAAACATGACAGGGTGGCTTTGATTTTTAACGGTGTTTAATCATTTGCCCTCTGGCACAGGATTTGATGGGTAGTGAGGTGCGAGCGGGTCGCAAGACCCACGAGCGATAACAAGAAACATTTAATAATAAAGACTCATAAATAAAAAATAGAATTAGGAGGTATTGATTATGTTATTTCCAGTAATTCGTAACAACAACCGCAATTGGTTAGACACCGCGTTTAATGACTTCTTTGACACCGACTGGATGCCCCGCACGGCAACAACGGCCCCGGCTGTCAACGTCAAGGAGAGCGATAAGGCCTTCACGATGGAGGTGGCTGCTCCCGGCCTGAAGAAGGAATACTGCAAGGTCAACATCAACAACGAGGGCAACCTGGTTGTCAAGATCGAGCACAAGGACCAGCATGAAGAGAAACCGGCCCAAGAGGAGGCCGAGAAGTTCCACTACGTGCGCCGCGAGTTCTCTTACACCAACTATGAGCAGACCTATATCCTGCCCGACGAGGTGGACAAGGAGCACATCTGTGCAAAGGTTGAGGACGGTATCCTGAGCATCGAGTTGCCTAAACTCGCTCCAGAGCCTGAGAAGAAAATCGACCGCGAGATCGAGATTGGCTAACGGTGAGAAGATAATTTGTCATAAATCGGCACCCGCGATATGAGCGGGTGTTTTTTTTGGCCCTGCCGTTGTTCTGATGGCAGCACCAACCCTGCTGGCGACTTGGCGTGAGTTTGTGATTAGGGAACGATGTGGCAGTTGACCCGAACCCTGCGGGGCTAATGCGAATTTCACGAGTTTGTATCGTCCTGAAAAAAGTTTACAGATTTATCACTGTATATTCCAATAGACG
>CAMKOE010000054.1 GCA_946414395.1 uncultured Porphyromonadaceae bacterium
GGACGCCGCCCTCTCACGGCGGAAACCAGGGTTCGAGTCCCTGTTTCTCTACCAAACCGGAGCCTTCACCCAATTGCGGGTGAGGGCTTTCTGTTTCTATTTATTGTACTTGGCCTTGACTTGACGG
Organism: uncultured Porphyromonadaceae bacterium; assembly: GCA_946414395.1. GTDB lineage: Bacteria > Bacteroidota > Bacteroidia > Bacteroidales > Muribaculaceae > Sodaliphilus. The sequence continues at coordinate 128 of CAMKOE010000054.1, forward strand.
ATGAAGTCGGCAAACCCCTCGGGGCAGTCCCCCTTGGGGATGATGGTGCCGCTGGACAGGGTGTGCATGATGTAGAAGTCGGTGGGCGTCTCGATGATCGTGTGGAGTTTGGAGTAGGGGACACTCGAGGTGCCGTTCTCGGACGCACCCTCGTAGTGTTCGTCATGAAAGGTAAGATCAAATGTCACATTCTCCTGGATAAAGGGGTTCTTGCGGTAGATCTGCTTTGCCTTCCTGTCGATACCGATGAAGAAATACCAGTTGGCGACCGCTAGAATGACCAGCATCGCGATGCCGTAGTAGTATTGTCCTACGACGAACTGCGGCACGATCATGGCCAGCAGGGCAACATTGGTCACAATGATGTTGCGCTTGAGGTGCAGCAACTTGTACTGGATGGTGCGGTTGTAACGCACAAACTCCTCCTCGCTATAATGACTGTGAATGATGAATCTCGGTTCCATAAAATGTATCTTTTAATTATGGTTTTTTCCAAATGAAATAAATTAACACACCGGCTGCCAGCAGAATACATGACAGCAACAGGATATTGGTAAACCATGACGGCGAGTCAAAAGCAAACATCGCCATGAATGCCCCGATGCACATTATAATGAAGGTCAACAGATATTTTAAGCCTTGTTCAATCATCTGATTCTTATTTTGGAGCCTTACAACTTGTGGCAAATGTAGAGCATGCGCTGACCTGCAGCCGTTGTGGTGCCGAAGATGTAGCACTCCCCGCCGTCCTTGAGGCCGAGGCGTTGCCGCAGTTGCTGGGCGGTCATCGGGAAGTTGCGTGTCGCCACATTGGCCCTGGTGACACCAGCAAGGGCACGGGCCAGTTCCTTCTTGTTCATTGTGGTCACGGCATCGATGGCAAAGCCACGTCCGGGAAAATCCCCGATGACATCATCTGACACGAACAGATGACTGTCGGTAGCCAATGCCTTTACTGGATAGCGCCCGGTGAGTACCTCAAAGCATCCTGCCTTCATCACCGAGGCATTGGGCTCGTAGAGACAGGCCGCGCGGTCGTTATCGGCGATGAGTAACGGCTGGGCATCCCTTGAGGGAGAGAAGGTGAGCGACTGGTCGTCGTTGATGCAGTGTATGGTGGGATCGCCGTTATGGTCGGTGCTCAAGAGCATCAACAGTTCCTTGCATTCGTTACCGGCACTCACGATGTGCACTTCGGCCACATGCCCGCCCAGGTCGCTCACGGCCTTGTGCCAGTCGAGCATGGGCGAGAGTTTGATGAGAATGTGATTTGCTCGCTCGAGAAGGACGTCCTGCAGTTCCAACACATTGGGCACACAGTCGGCGATGGCATAGGTGCGGGCGCTGTTGCTGTCGCGACGGGCGGGATCCAGATAGATGATGGTTGTCGCCGGATCGGTGTGCAGGTCTCTCAAGGTGTCTTCGGCCTGAGCATTGATGACGTCGGTGTGGTCAAGCCCCAATAGGGCGAAGTTGTGCCGCGCCACTTCGCACAGGTGTTCCTGCCGCTCGACATAAACCGCACGCTTGGCACGAGTGGCCAGATAAGAGAAGTCCACGCCGAAGCCCCCTGTCAGGTCGATCAGGGTCTCGTGGCTGCCTGCGGGCAGAGAGTCCACGATTTGGCATTTATAGCGTGCGGTAGCCTCGCTCGAGCACTGCTCCATCGACAGGTGAGGCGGATAGATGATGCCCTCGATGGCCGCCCACGACGGCAACTTGCGCCGCACCGTCTGCCAGCCCTGAATCTGGTCGAGAGCCCACGGCAGGTCGATGTCGCCATCGCGTCGCGCCTGCAACGCCAGCGCTCTCACGTCCTCCTCGCGATGCTCCTTCACAAACCGTATCGTATGATCGTTCATCACTTTTAACTCCTTACTCTTAATTACTCACTTCTAACACCTAAAAAGGGCCGCAGGAACTCGTCAAGCGAGTTGACGCCTAGTTTGTGGGCAATCTGGGTCCTCTTGTTGGACACCGTCCTCAAGTTGGTGTAGTGCATGCACATCATGATAACCGTCCTCGAGAAGCCGTGGCAATGCAGGGCGATCATGTTGATCTCGTCATCCCTCAAGGTGCCGCCGGCCTGCTCCTGAGCCCTCACCAGCACGTTGTCATAGAGTTCGTTGGCCAGCGCCTGCAAGTTGTCCCAGTAGGAGGCTCCCACTTGGTCGGGACCGCGCATCGTCATCAGTTTGTTGAAACGCTTGGCAAAGGTCGTCTCGCTGCACTCGTAGGACCACTGCAGCAGTTGGTGAACGACTTGTATCTGGCTATCGACAATTGCCTTCAATTCGTCGGATTGCTCCTTGCCCGATCCCCGCCTGGCAAGCATACCCTGCATCTGCTGCAGGCTAGTGATTGATTGATCCAGGTCGGCCTTCATCAACTCATATTCGGCCTGCTGGATTCTCAAGCGGTTGCGGTAGCGCCACACCATGAAGGCCAGTGCTCCGGCCGCCAGCACCAGCAATGCCAGGGCCAGCAGGGTGCCCTTGAGGCGAGACCCGAGCAGGGCGTTCTCGAGTTCGGCCTTTTGGTTGTCATATTTCCTCTCCACCTCCATCAGCCGGTCATTCATGCTGCTCATGGTCACCGAGTCGGCCAGGTGGTGGGTCTTGGTCAAGTAGTTCATGGCCTTGTCAAGATGGTTGTCGTGGCGGGCCATGTCGGCTAGCAACTGGTAGTGCATGATGCTGTCGGCGGCAGTGGCCATGGCGGGGGCGTGATCCAGATAGTAACGAGCCGAGTCGATGCGCCCCAGGTGCAGATAGGCCGAGGCGGCTGTATAATGGATTCTCGGGTGGAGATTCATTTTTCCGCTCCATGAAATCGCTTCGATGGCATCATCCTTGGCTCCCTGAAAGTCGCCACGGGCTGCGCGGTACTCGGCGCGGCTGAACAGGTTGGCAACCACCGCTTGTGGCTCGATTTCCTGTATGGCAAGGTCAATCGCGGCATTGATGTAATTCATTGCACTGTCCTGTTTTTCCTTGTTGATGCGGTAAAGCCCGCCCAACTCGCTCAGGCAGATGATCTGGTGATGCTTGTCATCGATCTGTCGGAACAGGGCGAGGGCCTCGCGGTATTTCTCAGCGCCCACGGTCTTGGCTCCCACGACCTGGCTCTGGTACAATTCTCCCATCATCATCTTGGCCAACGCATGGTTCCTGATGTCATCGGTGCCGGCGACATCCTCGGCCTGGCGCAGGCAGGAGATGGCTTTGTCGAGTTCTCCCGACTTACCATAGGTGTAACCTTGATAGAGTAGGGCACGGGCATATTTTTCCTGGTCGCCTCTGTTCTTGTAGTGTTTCACGACCTGTTTGATAGTGTCTGCATCACCGGTGGCTGTCTGGTTTTCCGCATCGGCTTGGATCGAGAGCAGGGTGTGATAGGCCCGGTCCTCGTCGTTCAGGTATTCGGTGTTCATGTGTTGCAGCATCTCGCGGGCCTGCAGGACGCGGTTCTGGTACAGCAGCGAGTCGATGGCAATCAACTCGGCGTTGGTTGACCCCTTATTTTGGGCACACCCACACGCCACGATAAGAATCAGTATCGCTGCGCCTATTCTATTATAGATAGCATGGTAGAGCATAGGGCGAATCGTTGATTTTGCTTTTTCTCCTGCAAAAATACTCGTTTTTTCTTGTTTAGAAAATGCTTCTAAACGCTAAATTACCAACAAATGACCTTTTTGTTTTTTAAACATCTGTAAATCAGTTGGTTTGATTTCATGAAATGACCGTCAAATGTTGCCCGTTTTTGGTGTTTTTCCCAAAAATCGGTTGTAACTTTGCAACCGAGAGTTAACCCGTTTTTATCAACCTGTAATCTCTGACTGAGATGAAACGAAACTGGATATTCGGCACATTGGGCATCGTGGTACTGATGACCGTCCTGCTGGCTTTTGCTAAAGGTGGCGACCATCATCATAATAATGTGGAAGAGCAACCGGTGGAACAGAATGACACACCGACCGCGACCGTTGAGGGCGAGATTCTTGATAACCACAATGATTTCGCCTGCAATCTGTTCCGTGCGCTCTTCAAGCGGGAGCAGGGCAACAGCAGCATTGTCGTGTCGCCCATCGGCGTTGGCTACCTGCTGGGGATGCTTAACGACGGGGCCGATGGCAAGACCCGCCAGCAGATTACAGATGTGTTAGGTCTTGACGGTTCGGTAGAGGAAATCAATGAGTATTTCAAGATGATGATGGATGCGACATCAGGGGATGACTCAAGGGTTACGGTAAGAAAAGCCAACAGCATCGACATCAACTCGCAATACAGCCTCATTGCACGGTACAGGACTGAGATGCAACGGTACTACAATGCCCAATGCGAAACGTTGGACTTTTCCGACCCTAGCAGCCTGGATAAGATCAATAACTGGTGCAAGAGCCATACCGAAAGCATGATTCCTACTGTTCTTGATGAACTCGACCCCGATGCAGTCATGTATCTGCTCAATGCGGTCTATTTCAAGGCATCCTGGGCTCAGAAATTTGACCCTAAGGAGACCCGCGATAGGCGCTTTACCCAGCAGAACGGCAAAACTGTCAAACTCCCAATGATGCACCTCAACACAACGGCCGATTACGGCTCGAACGACCTGTGCAAGATGATTCGTCTTCCCTATGCCGATGATGACTACTGCATGTGTATATTGCTTCCCGTCAAGGGTAAGACGATGGGCGACATCATTAGTAGCCTCACGGCAAAAAAACTGGTAGAACTGCAGTCACAAATGACTCCTTGCCCAGTCGATATCTTGATGCCACGGTTCAATATCGAGAGCGAGACCCATCTCAATGATGTGTTATCGACCATGGGTATGCCACTCGCATTTGCGTCGGGAGCCCAATTCTCCAACATGGTAGAGGGAGACAATCTCTATGTTGGACTGATCAAGCAAAAGGCTAAAATCGAAGTCAATGAGAAGGGCACCAAAGCGGCTGCCGTCACTGTGGCAAGGATGCTTAAAGAGGAAGTCGTTGTCGAAGACCATGATGTCAAATTCCATGCCAATCGCCCCTTTGTCTATTACATCGTCAAGAGGAGCACAGGCTCAATCTTGTTTATGGGTACCTATTGCGGTGAAGGTGGCAGAATGGTTGATTCCAAAGGCTGTGATGATGATGAAACCGTGGAAGATGATGAAGTCGAAGTTCACAAGAGAATTGTTCCCAAGGATGGTATCTACCGTAGCGCTGAGCAGATGCCCCAATTTCCCGGCGGTGAGGCTGCGCTGATGAAGTACATTCAGACTCACATCAAATATCCTCCTACTGCAGCCAAGAACCATGTCCAGGGTCGCGTCATTGTGCAATTTGTTGTTGACAAGACCGGTGAAATTGGTGAAGTAAAGGTTGTCCGCTCGGTGGATAAGGATCTTGACAAGGAGGCCATTCGCGTCTGCAAGTCGCTCCCCAGGTTCACCCCCGGCCGTCACAATGGTCAAGCCGTGCCGGTATGGTACACACTTCCAGTGAACTTCAAGTTGCCAGAAAAGTGAAAAATATTATATCGATAAGTAAAAAAACACGATATTTGCATCTCAATCAATTGTTATGATGAAGAAGAACGGAAAACATATCTGCAACACGCTCAAGGCCATCCGTCTTGACATTGCGCGTGCCAATGGCATCAACTATGCCCCTCGGGAGTGTCACCACGAGGGCGATTGTGCGGGCACCTGCCCCGCCTGCGAGAGCGAGATGCGCTATCTGGAGCGGGAAATCGCCCGCCGCCGCAATCTGGGTAGGGCCGCCGTTGTCGCTGGTGTGAGCATGAGTCTCTCCAGTCTGTCGGCCATGGCTGCTCAGGCTCCGTCGAGCGTGCCGATGATGTCTGGTGACAATCATGCAAGCCAATTGTGTGACACGACCGAGAGATACGAAGTCTTTGGGCAAATCAGTGAATCTGTGCCCCGATTTCCAGGAGGCGAAGCCGCTTTAATGAGATACTTTCATGCTAACTTCAAGTATCCGCCCGAACTCGCCGAGACATGTTTTCAAGGGCGAGTGGTGGTGAGTTTCCTCGTTGATAAGACTGGTCGGGTTGCTGAGGTCAAGGTGCTCCGTTCGATTCACGAATTGCTGGACCGCGAAGTCGTCCGCGTCTGCGAGTCGCTGCCGAGGTTCGAACCTGCCCGCAAAGATGGCGAGGCCATCGATTTCTGGTACACTTTGCCCATCTCATTCAAGGGATCAGTATCAGTTGTGGAAGCGGCTCAGGCAGATGCTTTATCTCGAATGAGCGGAACCGTGCTTGACGAGAACCATGAACCCCTCATCGGTGCAACCGTGGCACTGCTGAATGATACCAAGAAAGGTGTTGCTACCGACATCGACGGTCATTTCACGTTAAATGTCCCGAAAGGCACCAAGGTCAAGGTGGCCTACTTAGGATATGAAGACGTTGTTGTCACGGCCACGGATGGCATGACAATTACCCTCAAGCCCAGAGATAATGTGCTATTAGGCGAAGTATGCGTTGTAGTGAATTCTCGTGCAAAAAATGCGCAATACCCTGGTGGGGATAGAGCATTACGGAAATTCATTCATAAGAACTTCGTTTGTCCTGATGATGTCACGGGGCACGAGTATGTTATGGTTGAGGTGGATGTCGATAAAAAAGGAAACGTGTCCAATCCTCGAGTGCTGAATGAACTAGGTACACCATTCGAGAAAGAGGCATTGAGGGTAGCAGGTCTTATTCGCAAGATCAAGCCTGCACGAGACGTCAAAGGCAAGAAAACCGACTCAACCTTCAGCATCGCGTTTGATTCTGCCGATTGGACTGATTGATAAAAAAAATGTAGCGATGAAACACGGAAAACATGTCTGCAATGCACTCAAGCAGGTTAGGCTTGACATTGCGCGTGCCAATGGCATCGAGTATCAGCCTCGGGAGTGTCAACACGAGGGCGATTGTGCGGGGACTTGCCCCGCCTGCGAGAGCGAGATGCGCTACCTGGAGCGGGAAATCGCCCGTCGCCGCTCTCTGGGGCGTGCAGCCGTGCTTGCCGGCGTGAGCCTTGGCCTGATGAGTTTTACTGCCACGTCATGCAACCAATTGAATAAAGCCGACAACGATGTACTGCAAGGCGAGGTCGAACTTGTGGAGGATTCCTGTGCTGTTGTGGAATCGATCGGGGAAGAGAGGATTGAAGAAGGCGAAATGGTAGATACGACCAACTTCCATAGGACTACGAGCGAGGTGAATCACGTCGAAGCCTATGGAACTGCCACTCATGGAGAAATTGACGAGGAGTGCTTCAGGAGCGTTGACAACATGCCGCAGTTCCCTGGCGGGGAAGTAGCGTTGATGAAGTTTCTCAAGGACCATATCCAGTACCCTCCCGAGGCCGTCAAGAACAATATCCAGGGCCGTGTCATCTTGCAGTTTGTTGTCGAGAAAACGGGCAAGGTGGGCACTGTCAAGGTTGTCCGTTCGGTTGATGAAAGTCTTGACCGTGAGGCAGTCCGTGTTGTCAAGACATTGCCCGATTTCACTCCCGGCAGCCTTAATGATGGCAGGAAGGTTAACGTGTGGTACACCTTGCCGGTGAACTTCCTGTTGCCCGCAGATAAACAATAATGATGGACGAGGGGGATAATAATAGGGTGCCGATTATCGGGGTGGCCCGCCATCGGCTGGCGGTGGATGGGCAGGGGGTGACCACGCTGGTTGCCTTTCACGGGTGCACGCTGCGTTGCCGGTATTGCCTGAATGCCCAGTGCCTGAGGGCGAATGGTTTCTCGAGGACCATCACCCCGCCCGAATTGCTCGACGAGGTGATGATCGACAACCTGTATTTTCTGGCCACAGGCGGCGGAATCACCTTTGGCGGCGGTGAGCCAGCCATCCGCAGCGAGTTTATCGACACCTTTTGCCACATGGCGCCGTCCGAGTGGCACATCACGATGGAAACCGCCCTCAACGTGGATCGCCATCACCTGGAACGACTGTTGCCCCTCGTGCATCAATACATCATCGACATCAAGGATATCAACCCCGACATTTACCGCCGCTATACGGGCCAGGACAACTGGCGCGCCCTCGACAACCTGCGATGGCTGCTGGACCACGAGGATATGGCCGAGCGTATCGTCGTGCGCGTGCCGCACATCCCCGACTACAATACAGATGACGACGTGAACTGCACACGTGAATACCTCGGCGAACTGGGCATCACCCACATCGACGAGTTCACTTACAAGCGCAGCAATCCCCAAACTACTCAATCGATATGAAATCACTGGTATTATACTTGTGTGCTCTGATTGCGGCCTTGTCGGGCTGTACGGCAGGTAGTGGGTCAAGTCATCCTCACGTGGATGGCTACTACGACACCATTGAGAACCTCATTTACTTTATGGAGCAGGAAAATGTATGCAGCGAAATAATTGCCCAACTTGACTCAAATGGCAATATCATCCCCGAATATCCACATTACTGGGGTGTAAGGGGATACGAGGTGGTGAATGGCGACACACTATTCTTGTCGGTGGAACGTGGTGCCCGCTGCAAGGACGATGAGTTGAAAGACTATATCAAAGCCCACGTGCAGACTCCCCCGGGCTTGGAACTGGATAGAATGGTGACCGTGAAGTTTCAAGTACGCAAGGACGGCACCATCGGCATGGCCCAAGTGGAGCCTAATCTGCTCAATGACGGGACAAAAGAGGACTTGAGCGACTTGGATCCGCAACTAAAGGCTGCTCTTGAGACCGAAGCCGTGCGGGTGGTCAAGGCGGCTCCCGTCAAGTTCACGCCAGCGGTTGTCTATGACACCTATGTCGGCTCATGGACAAGTGTTCCTGTGGTTTTCAGGTCTAATGTCCACTGAATGTTGTTGCATTCCTGCTATGCCCTCATGGGCATGGTTTTTTTAAAACTTTTTTTGCCAATTCGTGTCTTAGTCGTATATTTGCATTAATTTTATGTGGAAAAACAAAGTTTAATTTTAAAAATACGACTGATTATGAAGAAATTATTGTTGATGGCAGTGCTGATGTGCTTTGCTGCAGCACCCGCCGCTATGGCTCAGACTTATGAAACTCCTCAGCAGGTTCAGCAACAGCAGGCCCAACTGGCCAAGGATGCCGAGGTAGCCAAGAAGAATGCCGAGGCCGCCAAGAAGCAGAAGGAAGCCTACAAGGAGCAAGAGAAGCAGGCCAAGGAGGCCAAGAAGGCTGCCGAGAAGCAAGAAAAAGAGGCTAAGAAGGCCGAGAAGGAGGCCAAGAAGCAGCAGAAGTTGATCGAGAATCGCCAGAAGGCTGCCGAGAAATACAACAAAGCCCAGGACAAACTGAAGGAGGCTCAGAAAAAGCAGGCCGAGGCTCAGAAAAAATTGAGCGAACTTCCCACGAAGCAGGCTCAGGAAATCAACAAACATGCCGAAAAGATAACCAAGGCTAACGGTGACCCCGAGAAGATGCTCAAGTTGGAGACCGAGCAGAAGAAACTCGAAGAGAAGATTGCCAAGCAGAACCGCAAGGCTCAAGAAGACTTCGAGAAGGCTGTCAAGAACGTGAACAAGGCCGAGGAGAACCTCGAGAAGGCACGCAAGAACGTAGAGAAGTACAAGTGATATCTTCTCCACAAGACTGCATGAAAAAGGGACTGGTGACCAAATCGTCACCGGCCCTTTTTTTTCATGCGGATGAACTCTTCATGAGTGACTTTAATTCACGCAATGTCGCCAAGTTGTTATTTAAGAGGTGTTTACATCAGGTTCTCGTGATGTTCATTTATTTCTTGATACTGATGCGCAAATCTCTGATTTTTAATAAAAATAAATGATTAAATCCTTAATATTAAATACTTAGCGTCTTTGCGACTTTGCGTGAACTTGTGATTATGCGTTTTCGCTGTTACCGTCATGATGCCCCCACTATGAGAATAGGTGAAAAAACGTGATGCTTTTAAACTTTTTGGACAGATTGATGTCAATATTACAAAGAAAAATCAACATTGTTTAATCATTTAAACTTTTCCGTTATGAAAAAAGTATTATTAATAGCAGTATTATTCTGCATCGCTTCAACTCCCGTCATCATGGCACAGTCCACCAGGACGGTGACTCCCAAGAAGGATCCAGCATACTCCTTGTCTCAGCAGCAGCGCGACCAGCAAATCATGCGCGACGAGGCAAACCGCAAAAACCAGCCCGCCTTCAAGACCGAGCAGAGCAAGACCCACATGGCCACGCCTCCCAGGGTGAAGACGGCCGACAACGAGAAGGTCTTCAAGCAGGAAATCAAGAAGGATGACAGGTCCCAGACCTTTGAGAAGAAATCCAACTACGGCAAGAAGAACACCGTAGGCCCTGCCAAGGAGGAAAAGACACTCAAGGCCGACGATAAGAACCTGAGCAAAGACAAGAAGGACGTTGACCGCAAGGCCCGCGAACTCAACAGAGCCAAGCGGCGCATGGAGCAAACCAAAACCCGACTCAGTGACAAGCAGCGCGCCCTCGATGAGTTGATGAAGGCTCAGGCGGCCGAGAGAACTAGCCTTGAAGAGAGATTTGCCAAGGAGAGCGCCAATGGTTTGACAGATGACATGAGGCTGCGCCAGAATGACGAGAGGCAGAAGATGGACACCAGGCACTCGCGCGAATTGATGGATGCGCAGCAGGCTGTCGAAAAGGCTTTGAGGGATTATAATGCGGCCGAGTCCCGCGTCATCGATGCCTCCAAGTGAGGCAAGCCGGAATTACCAGTCCATCAGCATCTAGTAATCATAAGCCCGGGGGTGAGTCAGTTTTTGGCTTACCCTCTTTTTTGTGATAAACGGGAAGGGAAATAGCAACTATTAACGGTTCTCTGTTAACTGTTAACTAAAAAATCACTACCTTTGCACGATTTTTCTATATTATCGACGACCGTATGGACTATCAACTCATAGCCACCCCCCAGGGCACCAATGCCCGTGCCGGACTCATCACGACCGACCATGGCCAGATCGAGACCCCTATCTTCATGCCCGTGGGTACCGTGGGCGCTGTCAAGGCTGTGCACATGACCGAACTGCGTGAGGATATCAAGGCCCAGATCATCCTGGGCAACACCTATCACCTGTACCTGCGTCCCGGCATGGACATCATCGAGCGGGCTGGCGGCCTGCACAAGTTCAACGGGTGGGACCGACCCATCTTGACCGACAGTGGAGGCTTTCAGGTCTTCTCGCTGGCCGAGAACCGCAAGTTGACCGATGAGGGTGTGACCTTCCGCAGCCACATCGACGGCAGCAAGCACCTGTTCACCCCCGAGAAGGTGGTCGATATCGAGCGCACCATCGGCAGCGACATCATGATGGCCCTTGACGAGTGCCCTCCCGGCACCAGTGACTACAGTTATGCCCGCAAGTCGTTGACACTGACCCACAACTGGCTGGCCCGCGGCTGGAAGCATTTCAAGAACACCCAGCCACGCTATGGTCACAGTCAGGCCTATTTCCCCATCGTGCAGGGTTGTGTCTATAAGGACCTGAGGCAGGAGTCCAGCAAGTTTGTCGCCGACCTGGGTGCCGACGGAAACGCCATCGGTGGTCTGGCTGTGGGCGAACCCACCGAGGTGATGTATGAGATGATCGAGGTCGTCAACGACATCT
>CAMKOE010000055.1 GCA_946414395.1 uncultured Porphyromonadaceae bacterium
GCCCCCTAGTTGAGAAGGGAGTCACTGCACGAGCAGCGGCTCCCTGATTTTTTATACCCGCCCGGCAGCGCTACCGCGGCAGAGCCGCGGCCCACGTGACACGCCGCTGGCGGTGCCATTTTTTCTTGTTGATATTGTTTATCATCGTTTTAATTTTTGTAATTTAGCGTTCTTGAAAGTGCTTGATGATGTGTATGTCAATTATAAAATAAAGAAAATGAAGTATTTAAATCTTGTGACATTGTTGCTGGCGATGATAGTGCCGGTGGTATCCTCGGCCAGGGTCGAGACTGTCTATTCTCCGGACCGCGAAATCTGTGTGCACTTTGATGTTAAGGATGGTGTACCGGTGTATGACGTGACGTTCAAGGGTGAGCAGGTGATACGCGAGAGCCGATTGGGGATGGAACTTTTCAGTGCTAAGGGCAGCGGAAAGGGTACTAACTTTAATAATAAGGTGTCGATGGGTGAGAACTCGATGTGTGACGGTTTCACTCTCATGACCGCGCGCTATTCGTCATTTGACGAGACCTGGAGCCCTGTCTGGGGAGAGGAAGATAGCATCCGCAACCATTATAATGAGATGGCTGTGACGCTCGACCAGGAGGAATTTGGCAGATATATCGTAATCCGCTTCAGGGTCTATAATGACGGAGTGGGATTCCGTTATGAATTCCCGACCCAGGACAATCTTACCTATTTTGTCATCAAGGAGGAGAAGACGCAGTTTGCGATGCCTGGTGACATCACGGCCTGGTGGATCGGTGGTGACTATGACACACAGGAGTATGAATACACGCGGTCACGGTTGAGCGAGATCAGGAGCATCTTCCATAGCCGCATCACGGCCAATGAGTCGCAGCAACAGTTCAGCGAGACGGGTGTACAGACGTCGTTGCTGCTCAAGACCGATAATGGTATCTACATCAACCTGCATGAGGCTCAACTGGTGGATTATCCCTGCATGCACCTGAACCTGGATGACAAGAACATGGTGTTTGAATCGTGGCTCACGCCTGACGGCCAGGGCCGCAAGGGCTACATGCAGGCGCCATGCCACACGCCGTGGCGCACGATCATGATCACTGATGATGCCCGTGACGTGCTGGCCTCCCGCTTGATCCTGAACTTGAACGAGCCGTGCAAGATTGAGGACACGTCCTGGATCAAGCCGGTGAAGTACATGGGCGTGTGGTGGGAACTGATTGCCGGCAAGAGCACCTGGCACTATACCGATGATGTGCCATCGGTCAAACTTGGGGAAACGGACTATGCCCATCTCAAGCCCAATGGCCGCCACGGCGCCAATAATGAGAATGTGAAGCGTTACATTGACTTTGCTGCCGCCAATGGCTTTGACCAGGTACTGGTTGAGGGCTGGAATCAGGGCTGGGAGGACTGGTATGGCAACAGCAAGGACTATGTGTTTGACTTTGTGACGCCATATCCCGACTTTGACATCAAGATGCTGAACGAGTATGCCCACAGCAAAGGCATCCGCCTGATGATGCATCATGAGACCTCGGCCAGCACGCGCAACTATGAGCGTCACCTCGAGGAGGCCTACACGCTGATGAACCGCCTGGGTTACAACTCGGTGAAGAGCGGCTATGTGGCCGACATCCTGCCGCGTGGCGAGAACCACTACAGCCAGTGGATCATCAACCATTACCAGTATTGCATCGAGCAGGCCGCCAAGCATCACATCATGGTCAATGCCCACGAGGCAGTGCGCCCCACAGGCTTGTGCCGCACGTGGCCCAACCTGATCGGCAACGAGAGTGCCCGCGGCACAGAGTATCAGGCCTTTGGCGGAACGACGCCTGGCCACACTGCCATCCTGCCGTTCACGCGCTTGCAGGGCGGCCCGATGGACTACACACCGGGCATCTTTGAGATGGACTTGTCCAAGTTTGCCCCCAACGACTCCAAGTGCCTGTCCACCATCTGCGGGCAGTTGGCCCTCTATGTGACGCTGTACAGTCCGTTGCAAATGGCAGCGGATCTGCCCGAAAACTATGCGCGCTTCATGGATGCGTTCCAGTTCATCAAGGATGTCCCCGTTGACTGGCAGCGCTCGCTCTATCTCGAGGCAGCGCCGATGGAGTACATTACCATAGCCCGCAAGGACAAGAACAGCGACGCCTGGTACCTGGGCGGTGTGACCGACACCAAGCCGCACGACAGTGTCATCAAGTTGGACTTCCTGGACAAGGGCCGCAAGTATGAGGCGACAATCTATGCCGACGGCAAGACCGCTGATTACAAGACAAATCCTCAGTCCTACACGATCACCAAGAAGACGGTGACCAGCAAGACGACGCTGAAATTGCACAGCGCCCCTGGAGGCGGCTTTGCTGTCTCGATCAAGCCAATGTGATGACACATTAATATATAATAGAGGCAATAACAAGGAGCGCGGCGTCACTTGATGGCCGCGCTCCTTGTTGATCTATAGGCAAAAAAAGAATGGGCAAGCAGCCCGAAGGCATACTTACCCAAATCCTCTCTCCACTGCGGTGCGTACGTGACTCGAACACGCGACCCCCTGCGTGACAGGCAGGTATTCTAACCAACTGAACTAACGCACCAACATGTGATTGCCATCGAAATTTCTTTCTCAAAGCGAGTGCAAAGGTACTGCAAGTTTCTGAGTTGACCAAATATTTTGGCTAAAATTTTTCAATAAAATATCACACCATCTTTTAACTGATTGATATACAATGTAATAGATTGTGTAAAATCATTCAGGTAGATGGTGCGATAACGAAAAATGAAACAGGTATATGTCTTACAAGCGTTCTTTCTCGCTGCTGCCCGCACCAGTGCCCTTGTACTTGCTCTGGGCGGCGTTGAACTTGTAGCGGACGGTGAATTCCACCTCTCGCGAGTCATTACGGGAATTCTGCCTCAGGGTGCGTGCTCCGTAGTTCAACCGGACTTGGTCCTGCGAATTCAACAGGTTATGACCTTTAACCATCACCGACAGGTGGTCCCCGAGGAACGATTTGGTAACGCTCAGGTCAAGACGATATCTGGCCTTAGTGAGTGATATATTCTCCTGATCCCCCTTGCTGGTAAAAGAGAAATCTGCACTGGCTGTTAGGGTGGGAGTCAACCTGAAGTTGTTGTTGAACTGTGCAATCCAGATGGGGCGCTCGGGGCTGATGGCACCAGCGGGTGAAGGTATCTTGATCCATTCCTTCATCATGCCCATCGTGAGAGAGGGCTGATAGAGGCCGAATCGTGGACTGAGTGTTACCATCAGCATCACGGCATCCTCGTTATCGACATTCTCGCGGTAGAGCCATGTTATCGACTCGCTGCCAGGAACCTCGCGACCCACGTTGACAATCTGGTCATCGGTGTGTTTATAGTTCAGCATCAAGGTTACCCAGCGGTACATGGCCATGAGCGAGGCTTCGTGACGGATCGATGGCTTGAGCATGGGGTTACCGCTCTGCCACGTGAAACGGTTGGCATAGGTTACGCTACTGCTCAATTCATGGTAGTAGGGTCGCTTGATCTTCGCCGCGTAGTTCGCAATGAGCTGAACTGGTCCCACTGCAGCCATAAATCCCACACTGGGGAATAGATGATGATAACTGCGGCTCTGCTCGGCGATGCGTACGCCCTGATTGTAGTAATTGGTTGTCACGTTCTCGTTGCGCAGTCCCACCTTCATTTGGCCAAAGGGCAACTGACGGGCATACTCAGCAAACAGGATGTAGTTGTTTTCGCGTTGCTCGGTGAACGACGTGGGCACGATTTGCTCGAGGTTAATGTACTCGTCGTTGCGTCGAGTGTGGTCAAACTCGGTGCCCACTTCCAGATTGCCGCCCCACAGGTTCCACGAGAGCACGAGTTTGGTTGCGCATAGCTGGTTGCGCACGACGCTATAGCTCGTTACCGTGCGGCTCTGCTGCTCCTGACTCACCTCATCATTATAATGCGTCTCGCGGTTTTTGAAGAAGACATAGTCGGTATTGAAATCGATGTAAGTTTTGCCCACCTTACCATCGTAATAGGCATTGAGTGTGTGAGGCATATTGTGCTTGGTGGACTCGTATAGGCTGTTGTCCAGGTGGTCATAGAACTGGCCATTGGCAATTACATCGGCTGTGAACGTGCCACTGGTGCGGTCTAGGAAATAAGCCTTTGTGTCATAACGGAAACCTGCCGAATGGTTGTCGTTGAAGATGTAGTTGGTGCCGATTGAAGTATAGAGCGAGTTGTAGTGGGATTTGATATCCATCAGCTCGTCTATATGCCAGAGGGTATCGGCTTTTACGTCAAGGATGACATCATCGTCTTGCTTGCTGCGGCCATCGTTGTACCACACGCTGCCGAACACATCAAGCCCCTTGTAGCGGTAGTTCCAATTTGTGCCTAAGTCTAGGTCAGGACGCTCGGACACATAATAGGAAGCCTGGGTGTTGAAACTGAAGCCCTCACCCTGGGGCCGCTTGGTCTTGATGAGAATGACCGACTCGACCGTGGCGTCATACTTGGCGCCCGGACTGGTGATCAGTTCCACGCTCTGTATGTCCTCGCTGCTGATTTGGTCGAGTTCGGTCTGGTTCTGCAATTTGCGCCCATTGATATAGATGAGTGGCGTGCCCTTGCCGAAGACCTCCAGGCCGTCCTTCTTGCGCTGCACGCCAGGCAGGTTCTCGAGCACGGCCTTGGCGGTTCCCACCTTGCTCAAGAGGGTGTTCTCCACCTCGGTCTTGAGTCCCTCGGTCGTCAACTTGTAGGCGGGACGCTGGGCCTTGACTACGACCTCGCCCAACTCGGTTACCTCGGGATCCAGTGCGATGGTGCCCAGGTCGGTGCCCGTGGCATCGAGCAAGCGCGTTCTGTAACCAAGGTAAGAGACTTTAATCAATGGCTTGGCTGTGCTACTCATGAGGGTGAATCGGCCATCGGCGTTGGTCGTCGTACCACTCACAAAGGCACTGTCACTGGCATTGAGCAGCACTACATTAGCGAAGGGGATCGGGGTCTGCTTTTCATCGACCACACAGCCCGTAAACGTCTGGGCAACGGTCGTTATCGCGACCAGTATTGCCATCATCAGTGTGAAAAGGTTTCGTTTCATTGTCATATGGTTTTTATTGACTTGTCATTGTGTCGGCAGCAAAAATATCCTGCCGTTTACCCTATAGACGCGCACTAACGGGTGAAAAGTTGCAACCCTCCACCCCCACCCCTCCACTTTTACACTTTAGGGTGTTAAAAAGGCCGCTCCGCAACCCGATTTTCCTGAGGGTTACGGAGCAGTGAAATTAACCAGTGACTACACTTTTACTGGAACAAATCGTCAAGAGTTATGACCTTGGGTATACTTCCTGAATAAGCGTTTTGTTTAATTCCTGATGAGGCAACTATCGTCAACATCAATGCCTTGCGGGTTTTGGTTTCACTTCTAAACAGTTCCAATCGCTCTAATAGGTGCTGATAGTAATCTTTTTTAATCTCGTATGGTGTCAATGAATACTTCATTTCGCACAAATTGATGACTTGGTCGCGACGGTCAATCACCATATCAATCTGTGCTTTGCTGCCATCACTGCGGCTGCGCCATGAGCAGACGTTACTCAAGATTCCACTGATGCCTAATGCCTGTTTCAACTGCTTCACATGAGTGAAGCAAACTTGCTCAAACGCATATCCGCTCCATGCTCGACGTGCAGGATTATCAATCATATTGCTCCAGGCGTGTTCATCGTTTTGGCTTGCACCTGCGACAAAGCGCAAATAGAATAGAATGTATAAGTCACACAGTTGATACATGACATCACGCTCTTTCTTACCAAAACCGCTATAACGTCGAACAAAGTCGCAACTACACAGGTTATGAAGAATCTCGGTGAGCAAACCTCCATCTGCCATCTTGAGCGCATCGCGTATTTCGCTGCGTGTCATTCCTTGCCCTCGTTTGGCCAGCAAATTAACTACATTTCTATAATTGGATGAGTCATTAAACAGGGAGCGGAAAAGGAAAGTATACTCGGTGCGCAACGGAGCATTCACACCAAAAAACAAATCGTCGATGTTCTGGTATACGCTCTTGTCTTTCCTGAGCATACTTAAATAATAAGGTGTTCCTCCTGTCACCATATAGCAATCTACAATCTGCTGGCGTGTCCATCTCATGCCAGCATGCTTCAGATAAGATTCAGTCTCTTGTAGAGTAAAGGCTTCAAGTTTGATGCTACAGGTGAGGCGGTTGTATAGGCCGCCCTTGTTACCTACGAGTTTGCTCATCATCCAAGTCGTGGCCGAACCGCAGACTATCAGTTTGAGGTTACTACGCGTGGAAGCGAACATGTTCCAGAATGATTCTAATGCCTGTAGGAACTTAGAACGGGGCACATCCATCCACGGCAATTCATCAAAGAAGAGTATGACTTTTTCTTTATTGAGATTAGAAATATAATGCTCCAATTGGTCAAAGGCCTCAAACCAAGTATTTGGGACAGGATACACGCTGGTTGCATACTTATTGAGTTGCTTGTTGAACAAAGCCAACTGATCGCGACGTGTCCCCTGGTAGATGCCAGAAGTATAGAAATCGAAACAATCACCATAAAACTGTTTCACAAGGAATGTTTTGCCAATGCGACGACGGCCATACACTGCGATAAACTCTGCCTTATTCGACTCGGTACAAGTCTTCAAAATCTCGATTTCTCGCTCTCTTCCAATGATTTCATTTGCCATATCCATATCTTTTTATTCGACTGCAAATATATAAAAAATCGAGTTACGGAGCAGTAAAATTAAAAAATAGTGCTCCGTAACGCTGTTTTTTTTGACGTTACGGAGCAGTAAAAATGGAAAATAGTGCTCCGTAACCCGTTTTTTTAAGGCGTTACGGAGCAGTAAAAGAAACTATTATTAATAAAACATCACTATCTACACTTGATAGACCCGGGTCATGCCGTCGGCATCAAGCGTTGCAAAAGGTTGCGCCAGCAGAACGATGTAGAAGCGCGGCAGGGGCCGCACTGGTGGGTGCTCGGCGATGTATCGCTCAATCTTATGGCGGGCTGAGCGCCGCAATTCCTCATCTTCACAGGGGACAAGCGCTTGCCTGTCAATAAACGCAATCTGCCAGAAGGACATATAGCCCAACACATATTGCTCGACCTTGTCCACAGGGCTCTCGTCTCGGACCAGATCTTGCCACGTGAACGTTTCGCTCTCGCACACGGCCACGACGGCCCATGACAAATCGATATATCTCAATTCTTGTTTCATAGTCTGTTTTTCTCTTGATTTCCGGCACCAGTGCCCTTGTACTTGTTGCGCGTCCAGTTGAAGTGGTAGCGCACGGTCACCTCGGCATAGCGGGTCTCGTTGGTGCGGTGTTGCCACAGGGTTAACTCGCCGAAGTGCACCAGCACGTCCTGGCCATTGCGATGAAACAGGTCATGCCCAGCAACCTTGACCGACAGGCGGTCGTCAAAGAACGTCTTAGTCAAGCCGATATATAGATCAAGTTGATGACTGCGGCTGCTGATGTTCTCACTGTCTCCCTTTCCTTGCCAATCGAGGGAGAGCGAGCCTGTCCACGATGGCGAGAACTTGAAGGTGTTGCTCCACTGGGCACTCAAGATGGGTCGCTCGGGGCTGTAATAGCCAGTGGGCATGGGTATCTTCATCCATTCCTTCATGACCGAGAAGGTCAGTTGCGGATGCCATAATCCCAACTGAGGCGCAGCGGTCAGGCTGGCACTCAGGACATCCTTCTTGTCGATATTGTCCTGATAGATGAGCGTGGTGGATTCGTGTCCCTCGACCTGGCGGCCTAGTTGCATGACCACGTCTCGCAGGTGGGAATAACTCACGTTGAGCGAGAGGAACTTCCAGGTCGCGTCGAGTGACACGTTGTTGATAATCGTGGGCTTCAGATAAGGGTTGCCTGACTGCCAGGTAAATCGGTTGGAATAGTAGGTCATGTTGCTCAACTCAAAGTAGGTGGGGCGGCGTATCTTCATCGCATAACTCAATAACCCCTTGACGTTGCCCACTCGGCTCGAGAGCGACACGCTGGGAAACAGGTGGTTGAAGTGGCGGCTCTGGCCGTCGATGCGGACGCCCTGGCTGTAGTAGCCGGTTTTGACATACTCATCGCGCAAGCCTCCCCGAACTTGCCCAATGGGCGTCATGCGGCTATACTCGACAAAAACGCTGTAGTTCTGCTCCTTGACCTCGGTTTCGCTGCTGGGCACCAGGTGGAAGGAGTTGAAGTAGTCATCGTTGCGGTGGGTGTAGTTGGCCTCACCACCCGCAGTCAGCGTGCCGTTCCACAGGGGCCACGAGAGGACGAGTTTGCCGGCAAAGAGTTCATTTCTCACGTTGTTCACGCTGTGGAGCGAGCGGTCGTTCCATTCCTGGCTTTCCTCAATATCCCTGTTGCGTGCATGCGTCTTGTTGAAGTAGTAATCGGCATTAAAGTCGATGCTGGTCTTGCCCACCTCGCCGTTATAATAGATGTTGAGCGAGTGTGGCATGTTATGGGACGTTTCCTCCACATTGTTAGTCTCGAGGTGGTCATAGAAATTGCCATCGGCCAGCACGTCGGCCACAAAACGGCCAGTGCTCTTATCATAGATCCTGATGCTGCTGGTGTATTGGAAGCCCACCCAGTGCTTGTCATTGAACTGGTAATTGGTCCCCAAAACCAAACGCAAGATGTTGTAATTACCCTGGCTGCGGCCGTGATTGTCCTGATGCCAGATGGTGTCGGCTGCAACGTTCTGGGTAATGCGGTACTTCTGCAACCAGCCGTTCTCAAAGTCGCTGACCGTACCAAAGATGTCTAGTCCATGGTGGCGGTAGTTCCAGAGGAAGGCATTGTAGGTGCGCGACATTTCGCCCTGATAGAAACTGCTGCGCAGGTGTCCGCCCCATCCCTCGCCTTGCACCTTGCGCGTCTTGATGCGGATGACACTCTGCACCGATGCATCATATTTTGCGCCAGGGTTGGTAATTACCTCAACGCTGACGATGTCTTGTGATTTCAACTCATTGAGTTCGCTGGCATCACGCATGAGGCGGTTGTTGATGTAGATGAGCGGCTTTCCTTTGCCAAATACTTCCAGCACACCGCCGTCCTTCTTCAGCACGCCCGGGATGTTGCGCAACACATCCTCGGCAGTGCCCAGTTTACTCAGGATAGAGCCCTCAACACTCGTGAGTAACCCCTCGCTACCCAATTTGTGGACGGGGCGCTCCCCCTCCACTACCACCTCACCCAGCAGTGCGGCATCGGGCTGCATCACGATGTCGCCGACACCTGCAGTGCGCGCTTCCACCCAGCGGGAGGCATAGCCCACGCATGAAATCTTCAATAGACAGTCGTTGCAATCGCTCGTTAGGGCAAAGGTGCCATCCTCGCCTGTAACGATGCCTTGAACAAAGGCCGAGTCGACCCGATTCATCAGCACTACGTTGGCATAGGGCATCGGCACTTGGTTCTCGTCCAGTACACGACCGGTAATTGTACCAGCCATAGCGGCGAGTGCCGCTATGATAGTTAGAATAATTGAAATAAATCTTTGGATCATAATCATGTCTCTGTTTTGGTTGTTCGATGGCAAAATTATCGCGGCCAACCTCAATAGAGACACGCACTAAAGGGTGAAAAGTTGCAGTTCTGGGCTGACGAAACCGCATTTTCACACTTTAGGGTGTTAAAAATCCTGGGTTTGCGTTACTGCTTCTTAATGATAAGGCTTTTTAAGTTTCATCGCTTTGCTGGGCGTGGCTTTTGGGGTATATTTGCATGACTATAAACCTGAAAACCGATATGGCTAAAGTTGAAGAATTTTTCACACTGACCAACAGTGTTGAGGGTATTGATGACGAGCGGTACCGGCATCTCGATCCCATGATACGCGCCATCGATGCGATGGCCAATGCCACTTACCAGAGTATATACGTCATCGACTACCTCAAGCAAGGTTTCCTGCACGTGGCAAGTAATCCGTTGTTCCTGTGCGGTCACACCGCCGAGGAAGTGAAGCAGATGGGCTACCGCCTGTATATCGATCATGTCCCAGCCGAGGAGCAACCCATGTTGATCGAGATCAACGAAGTGGGCTTCAAGCGATTCAATGAGGAACCCATCGATGAGCGCAGTCGCTGCTTCATGAGTTATGACTTCCACATCAGGAACGGTGAAGATTGCTATCTGGTAAACCACAAGATCACGCCGTTTGCCCTCGCGCCCGACGGTCGTGCGTGGCTGGCCATGTGCGTTGTGTCGTTGTCTCATCACGATACTCCTGGACACATCGAGTTTCGCCAGAAGGGGCAGCCGGTCTATTGGGAGTATGACCTTGACAGTCACCGCTGGCAGGAGCGCAAAAACATTACCCTGCGCCCACAGGAAAAGCAGGTGCTCATCCTGAGTGCGCAGGGTTATACTGTACCACAGATTGCCGACAGGATGTGTCGTGCGCTGGATACGGTCAAGACCTACAAGAGGGCGATGTTTGAGCGGCTGGGCGTGCGCAGCATTACCGAGGCACTGACCGTCGCAATCAACCAGGGACTGCTATAGAGATCGTCCCCCAAGATTTTTAGTCGGTATAGTCGATGAGTTCTTGACCGTAGGGGGTGAAGAGGCGTTTCATCTCCTCGGGCTTGAGCAGGTAGGGGTAGATGGGAGCATCAATGGCACCCTGGGCATAACTGGCGATGTCATAGACCTGGTAGACGGCGTGGAATACACTGCCCTCGATGTAGAAGTCGCGCGGCAGGGGCAGCAGTCCGTTGTCGGGGATGAACAGGTCATCCTTGTCATAGTTGTAGGTGTTCTTGATCGCCTTGAGGATAGCGGTGCGCAGCAGGGTCGTGTCGGCAACCACGTCTTCAAATGCAACGGCCTTCTCGGTCTTGAGGTCGTAGGTCACATAGTTGTGGGCATAGGTGCCGTGAGCGCCACCAGCCATGTAGGAGAAAGTGCCCAGGTGGTAGAGGAGCAGGCGGTCGTTCATGCTCTGCATGACCACGTCAATCTCGTTGGTCGAGAGTTTGCGATCATCCTGCATGACGGCATTGACAGGAGTAAACCGGTCGGCTTCAATCTCAGTGTAGTTGGCTGGATTCAGCAGGAAATCAATGGCCTTGTCCAACTGATTGAGTTCGGCGCTGTCGGTCATGGCGCGGAACAAGGCCTGCTGGAGGTTAGGGCAGGGTTTGCCATTGATGATCTGGGGCCAGAATGCCGAGAACGAGTTGTCATAGTATAATGTGTCGCCCTCGTCATCGACGTAGGAGTACATTTTGTCCACATCGATGTTGCTGAACTGGCACAGGGTGCTGTCGTTGATAATACTGCCATCGCTTGCGGTGGTGGAGTTGCCGGTGCTGGTGCCGTTGCCGGTGCAGGACAACAGGGTGGGGACGGCGATGATGGCCAAAAGGAGAAGGATAATCTTTTTCATTGTCGTGATGATTTAATGTTACTGCCTGCAAAGGTAGACATTATTAACGAAACTTGATTGTTCCCAGTATAAAAAAAGCGATGATATAGATGTTGGCTCGAACCCTGCGGGGCTAATGCCAATTACACGAATTAGTTTTAAATATTCTTCGTGAAATTCGTTTGACTTGTCCTGAAATAGGTTTACAAAATAGTAAACAAAAAACAGGACTAATT
>CAMKOE010000056.1 GCA_946414395.1 uncultured Porphyromonadaceae bacterium
AGACCTACGCCCACATCGACGGCGGCACGAGCAACCCGGGCTACTTCACCGACAAGAATGCTCCTGTGGCCTATGCCTGCTACACGTCGTCGAACGCGACGCTGACGTTCTACTACGACAACCAGCGCAGCAGCCGCACGGGCACGACCTACGACCTGAACGAGGGCAGATACGATACCGGCTGGGACACCGATGGCACCAAAAC
Organism: uncultured Porphyromonadaceae bacterium; assembly: GCA_946414395.1. Classification (GTDB taxonomy): domain Bacteria; phylum Bacteroidota; class Bacteroidia; order Bacteroidales; family Muribaculaceae; genus Sodaliphilus. Next base: position 206 of record CAMKOE010000056.1, read on the forward strand.
CAGTGTGACCAAGGTGGTCTTTGACCCCTCGTTCGCAGGCGCCCGCCCGACGACCACCTGCGATTGGTTCTATGGTATGACAAACCTTCAATCCATCACGGGCATGAGTTACCTGAACACCAGCGAGGTGATCTATATGAACTGGATGTTCTTTGGCTGCACACAATTGACAAGCCTTGATGTGAGCCATTTCAACACGTCCAAGGTGATATATATGAATCAAATGTTCAAAAACTGCACTGGCTTAACGAGCCTTGATTTGAGCAGTTTCAACACGTCCAAGGTGATATATATGACTTACATGTTCGATGGTTGCACTAATCTGCGAACCATCTATGTGGGCAATGGTTGGAGTACTGCGGCTGTGACGGGTTCCACAGAGATGTTCAATTATTGCTACAACCTCGTGGGCGGTAAGGGCACGACCTACGATGCCAACCATATTGACAAGACCTATGCCCACATCGACGGCGGCTCCAGCAACCCGGGCTACTTCACCGAGTGGAAAGAGGCCTATGCCTGCTACACGTCGTCGAACACGACGCTGACGTTCTACTACGACAGCCAGCGCAGCAGCCGCACGGGCACGACCTACGACTTGAACACGGGCTACAACTACACAGGTTGGGATGCCGACGGCACCAAAACCAGTGTGACCAAGGTGGTCTTTGACCCCTCGTTCGCTGGCGCCCGCCCGACGACCACCTACGATTGGTTCTATGGCATGGAGAACCTTCAATCCATCACGGGCATGAGTTACCTGAACACCAGCGAGGTGACCGATATGGGTTCGATGTTTACGAATTGTAAAAAACTTACGAGCCTAGATGTAAGCCACTTCAACACGTCCAAGGTGATATATATGAATCAAATGTTCTATGGCTGCACTGGCTTAACGAGCCTTGATTTGAGCAGTTTCAACACGTCCAACGTGACCAATATGAGATACATGTTCGCTGGTTGCACTAATCTGCGGACCATCTATGTGGGCAGTGGTTGGAGCACCGCTGCCGTGACCAGTTCGGGATACATGTTCAATAACTGCACCAGCCTGGTGGGCGGCCAGGGCACGACCTACGATGCTAGCCATGTGGACAAGGCCTACGCCCACATCGACGGCGGCCCGAGCAACCCGGGCTACTTCACCGCGAAGAACGCTGGCCTGCGTGGTGACGTGAATGGCGACGGCAACGTGAACATCAGCGATGTGACCGCCCTGATCGACTACATCCTGAGCCATGATGCAACCGGCATCAACTTGCAGGCTGCTGACTGCAACCAGGACACCAACATCAACATCAGCGACGTGACCGCCCTGATCGACTTCATCTTGAGTCATAACTGGTAATCAATCCCACAGCGGTTACTGTAATCGCCAACCTATCTACAGGGTTCCCCTCATCGGGGAGCCCTGTTTTTGGAGGGACTCACCGTCTTTCCTGTTTCGGCCTAATTAGTTTAGCAGGATTTCATTAACTGTAACGGCTAATGCTATGGAGGCTGTGACATAATTCACTCGCTTGTTTTAAATCGGCCTTACGGCCGAGAAATCAAAATAAAATTTTATTTCAATTTGGTTTATAATTTTGATTTCTCGCGCGTAGCGCGATGATTTTATGTCAACTTTGCTTAGCGGCTCAGCGCCTTTGTGTGAGTTGAAATTGCCCAATAGGTATTTTCTACATGGCCCAAATCAACAGCCCGGCACAGATGATGACACCGGTGACGAGAAGATCGATGAGGCAGTAGCCCATGATATCCTTGGCGTCAAGGCGGGCAATTGCCAGGGCAGGGAGGGCCCAGAACGGTTGTATGAGATTGGTCCATGCGTCGCCCCATGAGATGGCCATGCCCGTCAAGCCGGGATCCACACCGAGGTCGGCTCCGGCAGTGAACATGATGGGCGCTTGCACAGCCCAGTGACCGCCGCCACTTGGCACAAACATGTTGAGCACTGCGGCACACAGGAAGGTGAGCAGCGGGTAGGTGACGGGGTTGCTGATGCGGATGCACGCCTCGGCCATGACACCGCCCAGGCTGATGCCGCTGGCACCGATGCCTGTGATGATGCCCATGATGCCGGCATAGAAGGGAAACTGCAAGATGATGCCGGCGGCACCAGTAGTCGCCTTACCGAAGGCGCGCACATAGTCCACCGGTGTGGAATGCAGCATGAGTCCCAACGCGAGGAATATCATGATGACACCGCCCAGGTCAAGGCCGGCACCGCGCACGCCCAGGTGGATCACCAGATAGGCCACGAGCATCAGCGCCACGAGCCACGAGAGCAACTTGCTCTGCTCGAGCCGCTGGGCTGGCGTCCTGCCCGACGTGGAAACGGCGGCGGTGACGTTCTTGTTATCCTCCCGCAACAGCGCGGGGTCAATCGTGAGGATGCCTTGTTTGGGGTGCATCAGGGTGTTGGCAACGGTGATGCCGACGATCACCATCAGCACCGTCACCAGATTGTGCCAATTCAAGATCGTTTGGGCCAGCGGCACAGGGTCGGTCAGTGCGCCGTTGGTAGCCAATGAGAGTGCCTCGCCTGGAGTGGCCATTGTCAAGGGAATGGAGCCGGAGATGCCCGCATGCCACACGACAAATCCACTGTAGGCCGACGCGATGAGAAGCCGGTAGTCCACATCTGAGCGCTGGCGCGCTATGGCCTTGGCAAACACGACTCCCACAATCAGACCAAAGCCCCAGTTGAGCCAGCACGACAATGCCGACACCACAGTCACCAGGGCAATTGCGGCGGGAGCGCTCTGCGGCAGGCGGGCCATGGCGTCAATGCCCCGTTTGACAACAGGTGCCGCCGCCAGGGTGGACCCGCAGACAAGAACCAGGGCCATCTGCATGGCAAACGCCAGCAGATTCCACACGCCGCCACCCCAGTGTTCAACCACCTCGATGGGCGTCTGGTGGCACAATGGCATCGCTATCAATGCTGCCACAAAGGTGAGTAGTATAGCAAATATAAACGGTTCCGGCAACCAGCGTTGCACCAGTCTCACGCAAAATTTAATCATTTGTCTTTTTTTTGGTTTGGTGCCGCAAAAGTAACACATATTTCCCAAATCTAATCCACTTCCACTATCGTTTTCCCCAAAAAAAGGAGGCTATCCAGAAAGACCCTACCTAATCACTTTATAAGATACAGCCCCCGTCAAAAGAAAAAAAGAGGTCCACAAGTGACTCCTCCTCAAAAAACCAAAGTGCCGAGAAAATGAACGTTTTGTATCGCTGGGGACAAAAAACGTAAAAAATATTGACATTATTTGAAGTAAATATGTCTTATAGCCCATTTTTATAGATGATAATTTGCATCACTTGTTGATGCTTCATACCTTTGTCGCAATCATTAAAATGGATGCGACTATGAAGAAAATACTTTTGTTAATGGCTATGGCATTGCCTTTCGTCTTTGTCTCATGCAGTGACGATAAAAATGAACCAGACACACCCGATAATCACGAGTATGTTGACTTGGGCCTGCCCAGTGGCACGCTTTGGGCCACGTGTAACGTCGGTGCCGATAGCCCCGAGCAATATGGCGACTATTTCTCATGGGGTGAGGTCTCAACCAAGGAAAATTATGACTGGCCTTACTACAAGTGGACACATTGGGTAATCGATACCATCAGTGAGTATCGTTATGATATTGTGGAAGTGACGCGGTATAAGTACTATGTTAGAAATTGGACTGATAACGGCTATATTGATGGCGATGGCAAGATGGAACTTGAACCTGAAGACGATGCGGCATACGTGAATTGGGGGCCCGGATGGCGCACGCCGACCCTGGAACAAATTCAGGAACTGGTGGAAAAATGCGTCTGGCAGTGGACTCAGAAAAACGGTGTGAACGGTTGCCAGATAACCGGGCCCAATGGTAAATCCATCTTTCTTCCTGCTGCAGGTGCACGCGGTGAGCGGCTCTATAATGATGGCCAATGTGCCTACTACTGGTCACGCACGCTGTGCTCCCCCGAGAAACTCAGAATCGAAGCCGCTGATCAGGATGAAGCCTATATCATGTTCTTTCATTCGTGGAGCAACGAGGTCTGGTACGATTCCCGATGGATCGGCAACCCAGTGCGTGCCGTGCGGGCATCCCGCATCACGATCCAATAAGAGCCAATCGAGAAAGTCAATAATCAAAGCCTGGTCGAATTGGTACACATACTTGGGTTGAATAACGAGAGTAGCCATGAACTCACGTAGAATGTTTACACTTGAATGATACCTCATGCGGGTCTTGTACCTGTCACCCTTCTTGTCAATATATTCCAGATAGCGGTCAAGACATTCCTGGATGGGGGTGAATCCACGACTCTCTTGAGTGTTGACCCAAGGGTTCCAGCCCTCACGCAATTGTCGCATGATTTGCTCGATAACCTCGGCTGCACGACGGCGTTTTTCAGCCTTTTTATCCAAACCGTCGAGCATGAATTTCTTGCGCCTCATCTCTCCCGAAACGGGATCAAGTGCATAGAAATCGACATACCAATTCTTCCCTGTGTGCAGTTTAGGATAGGTGAATCCTATCAATTGAACTGTTGTTTTTGTTCTGGCAGAGTATAACATTTTTTTACATTTTTTATCGCGCCTTAACTGGTGTTCCAAAAAATGCTAAACTGTTATCTAATTTTTATCGTCCGAAAATCGTCCGACCAAAAAGTAAAAAATTGGGTTAATTACTTGATTACCAAGCAACTAACCCACATTCTGCGGAAAGGGAGGGATTCGAACCCACGGTACGCAAAGCGTACAACGGTTTTCGAGACCGCCCCGATCGACCACTCCGGCACCTTTCCAGTCTTGCCCTCGGGATTTTGTTTCCCAAAAGCGGGTGCAAAGTTAGGGCAAAATTTTTATCTGACAAAATTTTTCTAGAGGTTTTTTAATCCCTCGATGGTCTTGATGGGGTCTTCGGCGCCAAATACATAACTGCCGGCGACCAGGATGTCGGCGCCTGCTTCGGCGAGTTGGGCTCCGGTGATGTTGTTCACGCCGCCGTCGATCTCGATTTGGGCATTGGAGCCGTTGAGGGTGATGAGTTGGCGCAGTTCACGCACTTTGTTCAGCGTCTGGACGATGAACTTCTGGCCTCCGAATCCGGGGTTGACCGACATGAGTAGCACCAGGTCCACGTCACAGATGATGTCACGCAGCATCATCACGGGTGTTGCGGGATTGAGGGCCACGCCTGCCTGCATGCCGGCATCGTGGATCTGCTGGACGACGCGGTTGAGGTGGATGCAGGCCTCCTGGTGCACGGTCATGATGCGGGTGCCGCAGTCGCGCACCTGGGGGATGAACTTCTGGGGTTCGACAATCATCAGGTGCATGTCGAGGGGTTTGTCGCACAGGCGCTGCACGTGCTTGATGACGGGAAAGCCGAATGATATGTTCGGGACAAACACGCCGTCCATCACGTCGAGGTGCAGCAGGTCGGCATCGCTGTGATTGATCATGTCGATGTCTTTGGCCAGATTGCCAAAGTCGGCCGATAGCAGTGAGGGAGATACTTTCATGATGCTAGGTGTTAATTGTTGTTGTTGGTTGTGGGGCGTTTCTTGATGGCCTGATAGGCGAGGAAGAGCACGATGGCGATGGCCAGCGCATAGCCTGCCCACGACAGGTAGCGGTTGTAGTGCTCGAGTTGCACGAGCAGTTCTTCCTCGGGGAAGTTCTGACTCAACCAGTAGCCCAACGCGGCCAGCACGACGTTCCAGATGCCGGCGCCCAGCGAGGTGAACACGGCAAACGTGCCGAAGTTCATGCGCGACAATCCGGCGGGAATCGAGATGAGTTGGCGGATGGCGGGTATCAGTCGGCCCAGGAAGGTCGAGATGGCACCGTGGCGGTCAAAGTAGGCCTCGGCTTTCTGCACCTTCTCGGCATCGATGAGGCACATGTGGCCGATGCGGCTGTTGGCGAACTTATAGACCACTGGCCGACCGATGAGCAGCGACAGCACATAGTTGATGACCGCCCCGATGAGCGCGCCCACCGTCGCAACCACCACAATCATGATGATGTTCAGGTCGCCGTTGCGGGCGGCGAAGTAGGCCGCGGGAGGGATGACTACCTCGCTGGGGAAGGGGATGAACGAACTCTCGATGGCCATGAGCAGCAGGATGGTGCCATAGGTCAAGTGTTCCTTGTACCAGTTGTAGATAGTCACGATGTCGTGGGGCATGTACACAAGGATGCCGACCACGATGGCGGCCAGCACTACCAGTATCACAATCAGTTGTATTGTATCTTTCTTCATATCGACGGCAAAGTTAGTAAAAAGTCTTTACTCTAGCGGTTACAATGCTTGATTTTTCATTTTCTAATTTGTGCAGTATGCCGATCTATAATTTTGTCGCTTTATTTATACGATTATTGGATAAAAGTTGTATCTTTGCGAATAAAAATAGGAGGAATGCATCATGAGACAGTTATTGCTATACGTCTTTATTTTGGTCGTCGGTAGTGTAAGTGCCGAACAGTTCAAGTTAACAGGTACTCTTGTTACTGCGTACGACAAGTATCCATTGATTGGTGGGACAGTAGTGATCAAAGGTACTGACCGCCGTGCTTGTACGGATCTTGATGGCAATTTCAGCATTGAAGTTGAAAAAGGCGATACCCTTAAGTTCTCTTATTGTGGATATCTTTCCAAGGAAGTAGAGGTCTTGAATGATTCTTCTCTTGTCATTGAATTAGATGATGACCCTAAATCGTTTATAGATGAAAGGATCGTAATACCCTATAGCGGATGTAAGTGAGCGCAGATTTAATCCTGCCAAAAATCAAAACATTGTGATCAATCATTAAGCAGTGTGTACATTCAACTATGCTGCATTTAAAGTAATGCTATTCTGCTACCCATGAATGGCAATCAACTCTGTCTTTTACATCAAAGAGACGGTTCTTTTGATGTAATTTATGGTGCGGATTGTGAATCCAATCACTGGTGAGGTCTAAAGACTCGGGGTCACTGGTTGTGCAGGGTGAGAACCATCTCACAGGCCTTGCAGTCGCAGTTGACTCGTAGCAGGGTGTTGCTGGTCTTGAGGTAGAGGTCGCGGGGCAGGGCTGTCGCATTTTTACCCTTGAGGCAGGCGCCGAGTTGGCGGCGGATGCAGTATCGGGTGTGCATCAGCGGAGTGGAGGTATCGGGTGATGAGCCTGCTTCGAGGGCTGGCTTGACGTCGGTCACGCCATGGTCGCGGTAGAGGGCCTCGGACAGGCGGTTGGCGACGTTGTCGGCCGGTGTCAGAGCAGTGACGGGGCATGGATAGGACTGGTCCTCCTTGCGGCGCTGGCCCACGGGACGGGTGATGCGGTGGGCGCGGTCCAGCAGGTCAATGGCCTCGCGGCGCAGTTGTGACAGCAACGAGGCGGGGATGAAAATGTCGCTGGGCACCACCGCTTGATTCAGACGGTAGATGGTGCTACCCAGTTTGGCGAGTTCAGCGCGCTGGCGGTCACCTTGGGGCTTGGCGGCGGGCTGCAGGTCGCAGGGTAGGGTGTGGGTCACTCGGTTGCCGCGCTCGTCGCTCAGGGTGAGTGTGAGCATCCCGCTGGCATATCTCAAGTCGGCATCAATCGCGATTGTGCGTGTGGCCGACGGCTTGGCCAGCAAGTCGTTGAAGGCCTTGTCGGCTGTGCGGTAGATGTGTGTGCCGCGGGCAATATCGGCTGGCTCACGCAGCAGGACCGAGCCCTTGCCCAGTGCCCGGTTGACCCTGGCGCCTGAAAACTGGCCGTGGCTGTCGGTGAAACTCAGTCCGTCGCCATTGGACAGCGTGGCGCGCGTGTCGATGGTGAGCGTGTTGCCGTTGCAGCGAAGGGCGCGTCCCAGGTATTCACCCTGTGACTTGGGCGTGTCGATGGATGCCATCGAGTGTCCGTCCTTGGGACGACGGTCGTCAAGGAAATAGTGGGTGAATCCGCGGTTGAAACTTTTCTCTATCGCCGGCTCGAAAGTTAGGTCCACCGTGCCAAATGAGGCTCGCCGGTATTGTTCGGGCTTGCGGGCAATGACCTTGTCGATGGCGCGGCGGTAGTAGGCCACCACATTCTTGACGTAGCCCACATCCTTGAGGCGCCCCTCGATTTTGAAAGAAGAGACACCGGCGGCCATCATCTGCTCCAGGCGGTCGTGCTGTGCCAGGTCACGCAGCGATAGCAGGTGCTTGCCCTCGATAAGGGCATGGCCCTTGCTGTCCACCAGGTCATAGGGCAGACGGCACAACTGGGCGCACTCGCCACGGTTGGCGCTACGGCCTTTTAACACTTGGCTGATGGCGCAACGCCCGCTGTAACTCACACACAAGGCGCCGTGAACAAAGGCCTCAAGGGGCACCGTGGTCACATCGCGGATAGCGGCAATCTCGTCAAGGGTCAACTCGCGGGCCATGACAAGTTGGGAGAAGCCCAGGGCCTCAAGGAAACGTGCCTTGTCGGGCGTGCGCAGGTCGCATTGTGTGCTGGCGTGCAGGGCGATGGGCGGCAGGTCAAGGCGCAGCAGTGCCATGTCCTGGACAATAAGGGCATCCACGCCGATGCGGTACAGGTCGTGCACCAGGCGTTCCACCGACATCAGTTCGTCATCATAGACCAGTGTGTTGACCGTCGCATAGATTCGGGCCCCGAACAGGTGGGCATGGTCGCACGCGCGGCGCACGTCTTCGAGCGTGTTGGAGGCATCGGCACGGGCTCCGTGATGGGACGCGCCCATATAGACGGCATCGGCGCCATGGTCGATGGCGGCAATGGCGATGTCGGCGTCGCGGGCAGGTGCGAGCAGTTCTATGTCAACGGGTCTTGACATTGGTGCGGTTTTTTTCTTGAGACTCAGTGGCCGTGGCCGCCTCAGATGTTTAAAGTGAACGGGTCGGCGTCGCGCCAGGCGGGGAATTTCTCGCGGAATTGTGCCAGCATGGCGGGTGAGAGGTCGGCGGTGATGACGGGGCTGGTCATGCGTTGGGCAATCACCTTGCCCTTGAAGTCGATGATGAGCGATGAGCCCTCGGGGTACTCCACGCCTGCGGGATCGGTACCGCAGCGGTTCACACCACACACGTAGCACTCATTCTCCATCGCGCGGGCGGTGAGCAGCGTGCGCCATACCTTTTCACGCGACTTGGGCCAGTTGGCGACAACGACGAGCAGGTCATAATTGTTGTTCACGTTGCGGCAGAAGACCGGGAACCGCAGGTCATAACACACCACCAACTTGATGTTGAAACCGCGGAACCTCACGATAGGCGACTTGGTCAGTCCCTGGTTGAAGACTTTGTCCTCGCCGCCGAATGAGAACAAGTGGCGCTTGTCGTAGAACGTCTCGTCGCCATTGGGCTCGATAAAGAAGGCGCGGTTGTAGAGTTGCGCTGCCGTGTTGGCCAGGAAACTGCCGATGATGCCCACGTGATACTCGTCGGCCAACTTGCGCAGGTTGCGCAGCGTGTCACCGCTGTTCCACTCGGCAACAGCGGCGGCCTGGTCGCGGTCACCGGTGATGAAGCCGGTTGTGAACAGTTCAGGCAGGATGACAAGGTCGGTGTCATCGGGCATATTGCGCAGGTTACGCTCCAGTTGCTTGATGTTGGCTTCACGGTCTCCCCAGACGATGTCGTCCTCGATGAGCGTGACGCGCAGGTTGCGTGAAATCACTTTTTAGTTACAGTTAAGGGTTAATAGATAATAGTTGGCATTGCGTGAATTTCTTCTGCAATGCCAACTCGGTTCATTCCAGTCCAGTGACAAACTTCTCGGGGAACTTGGGGCTACCGTGCTGCATGAAGTACTGCTTGATGCGCGACAGGTCGCCGTCGGCATCGTCGCTGAGTTCAAACTCGCGGTCGATGCACACCACGCGCTGTTTGTAGTCAAAGTAGGCCAGCACCAGCGGCACCCGCGCATCGCGGGCCATGAAAATGGCACCCTTGTGCCAATTGGGGTTGGCACTGCGGGTTCCCTCGGGAGTGACGCCGATGGCAAGGCGGGGTGTGGTGTTATAGGCCTCGACGATTGATTGGGTGAGGTTTCCGTGTTGACGACGGTTGACGGGAATGCCGCCCAGCGCCTTCATCAGGTAGCCCACGGGGAAGAAAAACCAGGTGTCCTTCATCAGGAAGCCTGCCTTCATGCCCACCGAGTGAATGGCCAACTCGCCGAGGATGAAATCCCAGTTGCTGGTGTGGGGCGCGATGACGATGATGCACTTGTCGGGCATCGTCAAGTTGACCTTGAAGGTCCAACCGGCTTTCTTCAATATCCAGCCAGAGAAGTTCATTCTGTGTAATTAATCGGCTTTATTTCTTGGAAGGCATGAGTTCGTTCATGCGCTTGGCAATGTTGGCAACCTCGGCGCGGAAGTACTCACTGAGTTCTTTCTCGCACTGCTTGAAGAAGGCGCGGCGGGCCTTGTTGTACTCCTGACGGTTGGCAAAGTCCTTCACCTTCTTGTCAAACTTGTTGCTCACGCGGTTGACGGCCTCCTGCTGCAACAGTGCAGTGTCGATGATGATGCTGTCCCACTCGTCGCGCTTGTTCTCGCCGAATGCGGATTCTGCAAAAATGCACTCACCTGCGATTTCGCCACAGGCATTCTGGATCGCTTTCTTGATTTGTCTTTTACTTGCCATAATAATTATGTATTTACAAATGTTTGTTTGTAACAATGCGCTAAGGTACAAAATATATCTTGATTGGACGTGTAATAGAAGCCGAAAAAATGCCGAAAAATGTCAAAAACGATTTTTTTTGACATATTGACGAAAAAAAGTGCCCAAAAAATTTGCCAGTTCAAAAATTGGCAGTAATTTTGCATCGCTTTTGAAAGGAGATATCGTCTAGTGGTCTAGGACGCCGCCCTCTCACGGCGGAAACCAGGGTT
>CAMKOE010000057.1 GCA_946414395.1 uncultured Porphyromonadaceae bacterium
ATCGCCTCGATCACCGAGACCCCGCTGATGGATGTCTTCCCTGCCGACCTGGACGAGACACGAGCCGACCGCGAGGCAAGACAGAAAGCACAAAACCAATAACCATCAATCGTTACCATGCCTAACATTAAAGCAAGAATTGAAGATTTCAACAAGCAACTGCCGTCGGGTACCCGACTGGTTGCCGTCTCCAAGTTCCACCCCGTCGAGGAACTGCAGGAGGCCTATGACGCAGGACAACGCAGGTTCGGTGAAAGCCGCGCCCAGGAATTTGTCGTCAAGGCGCCCCAACTGCCGCAGGACATCTGCTGGCACTTTATCGGTCACTTGCAGAAGAACAAGGTGCGTGCCATCATGCCCTATGTCAACGTGATCGAGAGCGTGCACAGCATCGAGTTGCTCCGCCTCATCGAGAAAGAGGCCGCCCGCATCGACCGCAACGTTGACGTGCTGCTGCAACTGCATGTGGCGCAAGAGGAGACCAAGAGCGGCTTCAGCGTCGAGGAACTGTTGCAGGCCGCCGACGAGGGACTGTTGACAGGATATCCCCACGTGCGCGTGTGCGGCCTGATGGCCATGGCGTCGCTCACCGACGACATGGATCAGGTGGCACGGGAGTTTGACACCGTGCGCCGGACCTACCTGACGTTGAAGGACGGCTGCTTTGACGAGAGCGAGGACTTCAACGAGTTGAGCATGGGCATGAGTGACGACTGGCAGGTGGCCATCAAGTATGGCGCGACGCTGGTACGCATCGGCACTGCCATTTTCGGGCCACGTCAATACTGACCCGGCGAGCCAATTAATTCAAATAAATGAGCAATAAAAGGGCGTTTTTTCGCCAATTTGTTGCTCATTTTGTTATAAATGTGTAATTTTGACCAATTTTTCAAAAGAAATTCAATTATTAATGACATAAAAAGATTGTAAAATGGCTCAAAAATCAAAACAATGGGCAGCGATTATAATGATGATCGCGCTATTTGCAATGATTGCCTTCGTGACAAACCTGTGCTCACCCATGGCAACCATCGTTAAGAACCAGTTCGGTGCCTCGGAGGCTGCTGGACAGATCGGAAACTACGCCAACTTCATTGCTTACCTGTTGATGGGTATTCCCAGCGGTATGCTTATCACCAAGATGGGTTACAAGAAAACAGCCCTTGCCGCCCTCGTGGTGGGAATCATCGGCCTTATCCTTGAATATGTCAGTGGTCAGGTGGGTGGTGCCGGTGCCTACTGGATTTACCTGCTTGGTGCCTTCATCAGCGGTATGTGCATGTGCATGCTCAACACTGTTGTCAACCCCCTGCTCAACGTGCTGGGCGGTGGCGGCAAGACCGGTAACCAGTTGATTCAAATTGGCGGCGCCTTCAACTCGGCGGCTGCCGTTGCGGTTTACATCCTGATGGGTGCTCTCATCGGTGAGGTGACCAAGGACACTCAGATTGCCGACGCTACTCCCGCGATGTTTATTGCACTGGGCATCTTCCTCGTTGCCTTTGTCGTGCTGTTGTTCACCACGATTGAAGAGCCCGAGCAGGCCCCCATGGAGATGAGCCTGATTCCCGGAGCGCTCAAGTTCCGTCACTTCTCGCTCGGCGCACTGGCCATCTTCCTGTACATGAGCGTGGAAGTGGGCACTCCCACCTACATGATTTCTTATCTGCAAACGCCCGAGGTGGGTGTAACCGCAGGCGTGGCCGCATTGATTGCTTCGGTTTATTGGCTGATGATGTTCATTGGTCGCACCATTGGCGGATTCATTGGCGGATTCGTGAGCAGCCGAGCGATGGTATCGACAGTTGCTGCCGTTGCCATCATCCTGTTGCTGTTCGGCATGTTCGCTCCCACCGACATCAGGGTGAATGTTCCTGGCATTGATTGGGGCAACCTCAGCCTTATCTGGACCCCTGTTCCTATTGGCGTGTTTGCCTTCATCCTCGTGGGCCTTTGCACCTCAGTCATGTGGGGTGGCATCTTCAATATGGCTGTTGAAGGTCTGGGCAAGTACACTGCAGCGGCCAGTGGTATCTTTATGACTATGGTATTTGGCTGCGCCGTGATGGTGGCTCTGCAAGCCGTCGTTGCCGACAAGGTGAGCATCTTGTCAAGCTACTGGATTCCCGTGGCCTGCGCTGCCTATATTCTGTTCTATGCCCTGATTGGCAGCAAGCCCAACAAGAAAGCCGAGTAATCAACTATTGATCAACGAGATAGGATGCGGTAGCACGATAGCGCGCTACCGCATTTTTTTATTCTGTCGTAAAAAAATGGCCTTGTTTTGTCTCTAATAATAAAAAAAGAAGTATTTTTGTGGGAACAACACATTAAAAAACCTCACGAATATGATTGACTCCAAGTTGATGACACGCGCAGCGGATAACATCCGCATCCTGGCCGCCTCGATGGTTGAGCAGGCCAAGTCGGGACATCCTGGTGGCGCCATGGGCGGCGCCGATTTTGTTAATGTCCTGTTCTCCAAGTATCTGGTCACCGATCCGGACAACCCCTCATGGTTTGCCCGTGACCGTTTCTTCCTGGATCCCGGCCACATGTCACCGATGCTCTACAGTGTCCTGCATCTTGCAGGCCGATACACGACCGAGGACATCAAGGCCTTCCGCTCCTGGGGCAGCATCACTCCCGGTCATCCCGAACTGGATGTCGAGCACGGTGTTGAGAACACCAGCGGTCCCCTGGGTCAGGGTCATGTGATGGCCGTGGGCTGCGCCATTGCCGAGCGTTTTATCGCCACTCACTACAGCGAGGTGTTTGCCCATAAGACCTATGCCTTCATCAGCGATGGCGGCGTGCAGGAGGGCATTTCCCAAGAGGCCGCCCGCATCGCCGGATACCTTGGCTTGAACAACCTGATCATGTTCTACGACAGCAACACGGTGCAACTGTCAACCGACTGCAATGCCGTGAGCAACGAGGACACAGCCATGAAATACCGCGCGTGGAACTGGAACGTCATCGAGTGTGACGGCACCGATCCCGTCGCTCTCGCCGAAGCCCTTGACAAGGCAATTGCCGAGGCCGAGCGGCCCACCATCATCATCGGCCGCACGATCATGGGCCGCGGTGCCGTTACTGCCGAGGGCGAGAACTTTGAGGGCAAATGCAGTACCCACGGCAATCCGTTGAGCAAGTCGGGTGCCGACTACGCCAAGACCATCGAGCACCTGGGCGGCAATCCCGAGAATCCCTGGATTGTATTCCCCGAGGTGGCAGAACTCTATAAACAACGCGCCGAGGAACAGCGCAAAATCGTCGCCGAGCGCCAACAGGCCATCGACAACTGGTCAAAACAGAATCCCGAGGCCATGCAACGGCTCCAGAACTTCATTGACGGCAAAGTTCCCGAGGTGGATTATGCCGCCATCGAGCACAAGCCCGGCATTGCCACACGCGCCGCGTCGGCCAACGTGCTTGCCACACTGGCCCGCGACGTGGAAAACATGATTGTCTCATCGGCCGACCTTGCCAACAGCGACAAGACCGACGGATTCCTCAAGGTGCGTGGCGCAATCAAGACCCATGACTTCAACGGGGCATTCCTCCACGCTGGAGTTTCGGAACTTGCCATGGCAGCCATCATCAACGGTATCGCCCTGCATGGCGGCATGATTGCAGCCTGCGGCACATTCTTCGTCTTCAGTGACTACATCAAGCCCGCAGCCCGCCTGTCGGCCCTGATGGAGTTGCCCGTGAAATTCATTTGGACCCATGACGCGTTCCGCGTGGGCGAGGACGGCCCCACCCACGAGCCCGTGGAGCAGGAAGCCCAAATCCGCCTGATGGAAGAGTTGCAGAACCATCACGGCCGCAACAGCATGCTCGTGTTGCGTCCGGCCGATGCCGCCGAGACCTCGGTGGCATGGAAGATGGCCATGGAGAACAACCTCACGCCGACAGCCCTGATCCTGTCGCGACAGAATATTGACGACCTGCCATCCGCGTCAGGCGACCGATATGCCGACGCCCTGGGCGCCCAGCGTGGCGGATACACCGTCATCCATCAGGAAAAGCCCGACGTCGTGCTGGTCGGCAACGGTTCGGAAGTCTCAACCCTCATCGCTGCCAATGAGATCATCAAGGAGCAAGGCATCAAGGCACAAGTGGTCTCGGTACCGTCCATCGGCCTCTTCCTCAATCAGGATGCCGATTACCGCAATCAGGTAATTCCGGAAGGTGTGCCCACATTCGGCCTGACGTCAGGACTACCCAGCACCCTGCGTCGCGTGGTTCCCACGGGCAAGATTTATGGTCTGAATCACTTCGGTGCATCGGCACCCTATAAGGTTCTTGACGAAAAATTCGGCTTCACACCCGAGAATATTGCCCGAGAAATCACCCAGAGCCTCAAGTAAAGAAAAATTCACTATGTTTTAAAGATTTTTAATGCATAGTTTTTCCATTTAAAAAATAATAATTAATTTTGCAGGTCTAAACAGCACTATTAAGTGCTCAAATATTTTAGATTCAACTTTTACCGATAATCATCAAAAAACAAAATATTTCATATTATGAAGAAGTTTGCATTACTAGTAATTGTTTGCGCATCGTATCTGCTTCCTATGCTCACGAGCGCTCAAGAAGTAACCTATGTTGAGGATCCTTCCCAGGGTTACTTGTTTAACCGTATGAGAGACAACTGGTTTATCACTGCCGACGGCGGTGTTGGTATCATGATGTCACCCTATGACAAGCATGAGCACTTCGGCCACCGCATCGGTGCCAAGGCTGACCTCTTTGTTGGTAAGTGGTTCTCCCCGATCCTCGGTCTGCGTGGTGGTTTTGACTACGAGCAGATCAAGGGTGCAACCTGGACTGGTAACTATGCAGCCCTGGGTTACCGCAACTGGCCCCGTCAGTTGGATGGTGGCAAGTACGTGCCCCAGCACTTCAACAACTTCGGTCTCGTTGGTGACGTGATGTTCAACCTCACCAACTGGATTGTAGGTTACAAGCCCTACCGTTTCTACAACGCCATCTTCTACGTTGGTATGACTGTCAACTGGGTATATTGCCGCGATGGTGCCCGTCCCGTATCGGATGGTCCCTGGAAATATGGTGCAAACGACGACCCCGACCACAGCCGCAACTACAGCATGCAGGCAGGTTTGCTCAACAGTTTTGCTATCACCAAGAAGATCGACTTCAACGTTGACCTGCGCTTCGACCTCATGCAGGAGCACATCGACGGTGCCGGTATGGGTTACAGGACTTGGAACGAGTATCCCAGCATCCTGCTCGGTATGACTTACAAGTTTGGCAAGAGCGAGTGGAACGCTCCCGTTACCGCCGTTTGCCCCGAGTGGAAGTACACCGATGCCGAGGGTGACGCCCTGGTTGCTAACCTGAACGACGCTAACCGCAAGATTGCCGACCTCCAGAACCAGTTGCGCGACTGCCTGGAGAAGAAGCCCGAGGCTAAGAAGGCTACCGAGGCTCCCCTTGCTACCGTTTACTTCCCCATCAACCGCACCGAGGTGCTCGGCGTTCAGCGCAATGTCGTTGAGGCCGTTGCCGAGGTCATGAAGAACGAGAACCGCAATTACATGTTGACCGGTTGGGCCGACAACTACACTGGCAACGACAAGATCAACGTTCGCCTGCGCAAGGGCCGCGTTGCTACCGTTAAGCAGGAACTCGTTAAGAGGGGTGTTGCCGAGAACCGCCTCGAGACCGAGATCAACAATGGTGAGTTGACCGATTACGGTCCCAAGTGCGCATCGCTCGACCGCGCCGTGACCATCCACCGCAAGTAATCATTGCAGGAGTAATTTATTATAAACATTATATAAAAGGTGTTCCACTTCACTTGGTGGAACATCTTTTTAATAGTCTTTCATCATTATGGGCATGGCTCGACATTCAAGCAAGGACTCGCTGCTGACACTCATCCGTGAGAAGCAGCCGTTGTCGTTGAAGCAACAACTGGTGCTCACCTTCCAGTTGAGCACGCCTGCCATTGTGGCCAGCGCATCGGCCATGCTCATGCAGTTTATCGACGCCTCGATGGTGGGACGCCTCGGTGCCGACGATTCGGCCTCGGTGGGACTGCTGGCGACCACTTGGTGGCTGTTTGAGGGCGTCATCAGTTCGTTTGTCGCGGGCTATGGCGTGCAAGTTGCCCACCTGCTGGGCGCCAATCGCCCTGCCGACGCCCGTCAGGTTGTACGCCAGGCACTCGTCGTGTGCTCGTTGTTTGGCCTCTTCATCGCCGGGCTTGGTTTAGCATTGAGTTTTCCGCTCCCCGCTTGGCTTGGCGCGCAACCCCACATCCGCTCGCACGCTACCCTTTACTTCGGCACCTTCATGCTTTTCATCCCGTTCCTGATGATTGACTTCGTGGGCAGTTCGATGCTGCGTTGCAGCGGCAACATGCGCGTGCCCAGCCTGCTGAATGTGCTGATGTGTGTGCTCGACGTCATCTTTAATTTCCTGCTCATCTTCCCCACCCGCGAGATCACCATCGGTGGACATGCATTCATCATGCCCGGAGCGGGGCTGGGCGTGCTGGGGGCGGCACTGGGATCGGCCTCGGCAGGCTTGATTGTTGCTGCAATCATGCTCTATTATCTGGTGTTCAGGTCCGGGGAGTTGCGGCTCACGATCGACAAGGGCACCTTCAAGCCCTCGATGAACTACTTCAAGAAGTCATTGAAAATCTCATCGCCGATGGCCCTGCAGCACACCATGCTTTGCAGCGCATCAATTGTCATCACCGGCATTGTCGCTCCCCTGGGCAGCATTGCCCTGGCAGCCAACTCATTTGGCATCACCGCCGAGAGTCTGTGCTACATGCCGGGCTACGGCATCGCCGATGCCGCCACGACGCTGGTCGGCCAGAGCCTGGGCGCAGCGCGCAAGAAGTTGGCACGCAGTTTCGCTTGGATCACAGTACTGTCGGGCATGGTTATCATGGGCGTGATGGCGGTGCTGATGTATGTGTTTGCCCCCGAGATGATGGCCATCATGACGCCCGTCCCCGAGATTGTCGAGTTGGGAGCCCGCTGCCTGCGCGTCGAGGCTTGGGCCGAGCCTCTATTCGCCGCGTCAATCATCAGTTATGGCGTGTTTGTCGGCGCCGGCAGCACCCTGCTACCCTGTGGAATCAACCTGGTGAGCATGTGGATTGTAAGACTAGGGCTATCGGCCATCATGGTCACCACGATGGGCCTGTATGGCGTGTGGATGGCAATGGCGATCGAACTGTGCTTCCGCGGCGCGGTTTACCTGATTGCCCTGTCGTCCAATCGATGGCTGAACAAAAAAGTGAATTAAGAGTAGGATTAAGATTCGGTCGTGGCGGGCCGCTTGAACTTCTCGGCAATGACCACGCCGGCAAGAATGAGCACACAGCCGATATAGGCCACGGCATTGGTGCGCTCACTGAACCAGATGGCAGCGGCAATCATCGAGATAATGGGACTCAAATAGAAATAATTGCTGGCACGCACAGCACCGATGCGCTTGACCGTGATGCCCCAGATGAAATAGGCAGCCATCGAGCACACCAGACCCAAATAGAGAAGGTTGCCCCACACCTCGGGCCGTCTGACGGCTTGCCAGTCGATGCGTGACTCTTCCATCAACAATAGCGGCAGTGCCGACAAGATGCCATAGAAGAACAACTTGCGGGTAATAAACAGTGTCGTGTAGGTGCGGTTCAACTTCTTGAGGGCCATGGAATAGAATGCCCACACAAACGCCGCCAGCAGCGCCAGCAAGTCGCCCATGATGCTATCACCCCACACCAGTCCGTCCTTCAAGGCCAGCATCACCGACCCGACAAAGGCGATGATCATGCCGACGCATGTCATCCACGTGATGCGCTCGTCCCGATAGAAGATGGCACCCATCAGAGCCGTCGTCAGGGGCGCCGTGCTCACTAGCACCGCCACGTCGCTGATGAGCGTGAGTTCCAGTGCCGTATTCTCGGCAATAAAATAGGCCGAGCCGCCAGCAATGCCGCACACCACAAACAGCAACTCGTCGCGCCAACCCGTAAAACGCACCTTGAAACCGCTGATGACAAACAACGACAGATAGGCGATGAGGAAACGCGCCACAAAAATCTCGGTGGGCGTCAGCCCAGCGTCAAGCAGTACTCGGGTGTTGAGGAACGAGATTCCCCACACGAGTATCATGGCGAATGCCGCCAGGTGATACCAAAACTCGCTTCTTGTCTTTTCGATCTGTGCCATGAGAAATTATCGTGCAAAGGTACAATATTGTTTTGAAAAAACACTACCTTTGCAATAATGAATCACGATGAATTTGTACACAAGATAGCCAATGACCGGCAGCAGCCTTCCATCAATGGCAAGCCAGTGCTGGTCGCACTCAGCGGCGGCGCCGACTCGGTGGCCCTGCTACGCGTGCTGCTGGAACTGGGCCACGACTGTCGTGCGGCACACTGCAACTTCCACCTGCGCGGAGCCGAATCCATGCGCGACGAACAGTTCGTGCGGCAACTGTGCCAGCAACTGGATGTGCCCTTGATTGTCAAGGACTTTGACGTGGCCGCATGGCAGGCCGAGCACGGAGGATCGGTCGAGATGGCCTGCCGCCAGTTGCGCTATCAGTGGTTCGGACAGGAAAGCGAGAAACAAGGTTGCTGCTGCATCGCTGTCGCCCATCATGCCGACGACCAGGTCGAAACCTTCTTCCTCAACCTGTTGCGCGGCACGGGGCTAAGGGGGCTCACCGGCATGGAGCGACTCAACCACAAAATCTGGCGCCCACTGCTGACCGTCAATCGCGCCAACATCCTCGACTATCTCTCGTCCATCAGCCAGGACTATGTCACCGACAGCACCAACGCCATGAACGAGTATAGGCGCAACCGGCTGCGCAACATCATCTTGCCAGCCATCGAACAGGAATTTCCCGGCAGCACAGCACGCATCCTCGACACCATGAGCAACCTGTCGCAGGACCACGAACTGTTGACATCGCTCGTCGACAGAGCCATGCCCGACATCCGGAATATTGAAATCGCCCAATTGTGCTCCCATCCGCAAGCCGCTACCCTACTCTACCACCGCATCCGCCACCTGGGATTCAACCGCGACCAGTGCGACCAGGCTGTCGAGGCAGCCAGGCAAGGGCACAGCGGGCGGCAATTCCTGACCAGCGACTATTCCCTAGTCGTCAACCGGAAAACCCTCGTTATCGAGCACCTCACGGTTCCTAAGAATAAAGAAATACCCTTTGACCCAACCATCGGGATTGAAAGCCCGGTTCACATCACCGTACATCACAGCAGCACCCCCTTCTCGCCACGGATGTGCTCCAGCACGCGTGTCGCATTCAGCACGCGGATACTCGACTGCAAGCACATCGTGCTGCGCCACTGGCGCCGCGGAGACCGATTCCAGCCCTTCGGCATGCGAGGAAGCAAACTCGTGAGCGACCTCTTCAACGACCTCAAACTGGATCATCTCGAGAAGCAAAACGCATGGTTGCTTGAAGCCGACGGCAATATCGTCTGGATAGTAGGCTACCGCTCCAGCGCACATTACCCAGTTGCCATCGAGAGCCAGGATTACCTGATGATGACCGTTACAACCCCTTGACCGACGCACCTTCAAGCCATTTCCCAATCCATTTTTATTAAAAAAGAAACAAAAAACGGCCAAAAACTTGCATAAAAAGAATTTTGGCAGTACCTTTGCACCCCAAATGGGCAGGTCGCGTACCAGCGACATGCTTTCGGAGAGATGGCAGAGTGGTCGATTGCGGCGGTCTTGAAAACCGTTGAG
>CAMKOE010000058.1 GCA_946414395.1 uncultured Porphyromonadaceae bacterium
GTGGGCGAACCCACCGAGGTGATGTATGAGATGATCGAGGTCGTCAACGACATCTTGCCGCAGGACCGCCCCCGTTACCTGATGGGCGTGGGCACGCCTGCCAACATCCTCGAGGCCATCGACCGCGGCGTGGATATGATGGACTGTGTGATGCCCACCCGCAATGGCCGCAACGGTATGCTCTTCACCCGTCATGGCATCATGAACATGCGCAACAAGAAGTGGGCCGATGATTTCACCCCTCTGCAGGAAGATGGCCCCTCCATCGTTGACCACATCTACAGCAAAGCCTATGTGCGTCACCTGTTCATCGCCCAGGAAATCCTTGCCATGCAGATTGCCAGCATCCACAACCTGGCCTTCTACCTGTGGCTCGTGGGCGAGGCCCGCAAGCACATCATCGCCGGCGATTTCCCCTCCTGGAAACGCCAGATGCTTCACGACGTGCAGCAGCGCCTCTAATTTGTCAATCATGGAAGAAGAACTCAAGAATATAGAGCACACCGAGCCCTCCGAGATCTCTGAGCCCTCCGAGATCTCCGAGAACTCCGAGAAATTCGTGCCCTCAAGGCCCGATAACCGCAAGCGCTACCCGTGGTACTACGTGAAGCGCTTCGACCGCTATATCATCAAGAACTTCCTGGGTACCTTCTTCTTTGCCATCCTGTTGCTGTTTGCCATCGTGGTGATGTTTGACATCAACGAGAAACTGGATGCCGTGCTCACCGCGCCGTGGAAGGCTACCGTCTTCCAGTACTTCATGAACTTCCTGCCATTTGTCCTCAGCCAGTTCAGCCCGTTGTTCACCTTCATCTCGGTCATCTTCTTCACCTCGCGCCTGGCCGACCGCAGCGAGGTCATCGCCATGCTCTCCAACGGCATCAGTTTCCACCGCTTGACCTTGCCTTACCTCTTCTCGGCAGCGGTGATCGCGGTGGGCAGTTACCTCTTGTCGGCCTATATCATTCCGCCGGCCAATGTGGAACGCATCGCCTATACCAACAAGTGGGTCAAGAACAAGGAGGTCATCTATGGCGACAACATCCAGTTGCAGGTGAAGCCCGGCGTGATGGCCTATATGGCCCGCTATGACAACACCACGCGCAGCGGTTTCCGCTTCTCGCTGGAGAAATTCGACGGCAATACCCTCAAGTCGCGCCTCACTGCCGAGACGATTCGCTATGATTCCGTAGGCTTGTGGACGGTGCGCAACTACACCATCCGCGACTTCAAGGGCATGAAGGAGACCATGACTAAGGGCACCGTCATGGACACCCTGCTCAATATCGATCCCCGTGACTTCCTCATTTCCAAGAATGACGAGCAGACCATGACTTCGCCCGAACTCAAGGAGTATATCAACAAGCAGAAGGCCCGTGGTGTGGCTAACATCAAGAACTTTGAGATCGAGTATGAGCGGCGCATCGCCATGACCGCCGCTGCCTTCATCCTCACCATCATCGGCCTCTCCCTCTCGTCCCGCAAGGTCAGGGGCGGCATCGGCTTGAACATCGGCTTGGGCTTGCTGCTCAGTTTCTCCTACATCCTGTTCATGACCGTCACTTCCACGTTTGCTGTGTCGGGCTACACCAGTCCACGCGTGGCCATGTGGATCCCCAATTTTGTCTATATCATCATTGCCGCAGTCCTCTATTACCGCGCGTCGCGATAAGTGCCTTGGCGCATAACATTTTTTGCTGAATTTTTTTGCCTGCAGGCTGTAACTCTTCACCCCGAACGCCCATTATCACATATTCGCGGCTTGGCGTGAGTTGATGCCGCTGAGTAGATACAAAAAGGCTACAAGATTGTTTTTTTGTGAAAAAAAAACTTTTTTTGCCCTTATTTTTATTTTTATTTGTAATAATGAACTACTTTTGTGGTGAATAATTGTAATAGCCGTTGTTATAGATAACGGATAGATACAGCAACTTTTATTGTGAGACTATTTATTATAGTTTATTATTTTCTAAAAATTCAAGTTTATGAAGAAATTATTTACTTTAGTAGCAATGGTGCTTTTTGCTGTGACTGCTGCAATGGCAAACTGGCAGCCCAGTGATGTGGATGCCACCCGTCTTGACAAGGAAGATGCTGGTGGCCAGGTTCAGATGAAGACGATCCGCACCGATGAGGGAAAGATCATCCTGAGTTGGTTGCGCCCCGAGAGAGTCGATGACGTCTTCTCCTACAGGCTTCATCTCCAAGTGTTTGATGCCAACGGTGAACCCCAGTTTGGCGATGAGGGCATTATCGTGTGCGATAAACCCACCCGCACATGGACTACCGATTATGCCCTGGCCATGGCGGCCAATGGCGATATCCTGCTTGCCTACAACGACATCAGGAACGATCCCGAGAATGGTGAAGTGACCGAGGTGTACATGTACCGTTACACTCAGGATGGCGAGCCCGTGTGGGATGCCGACGGCATCCTGTTCCCCTCGTGGAACAACAATGAGGAAACGCTCCTGACCGAGGATGTCAATCCCGTGATGTGCGTCAGTGGTGACAACATCTACATTGCTGTTAACCACACCGAGTACTTCGATGGCATGCAGACCTGCTGGGAACTCGTGCGCCTGCTCGACGACGGCACGGTTGCCCCTGGCGTGACCAAGACCTTCAGCAGCAGGATCGTTGTCATGAAGCCTTCTGTTGACGGCTACGTTTACTGCATCTATGACAACGCCAACCTGGGTATGGATGCCGAGTTGCTGGATGAAGACCTCGTTAACACGTGGATTGATCCCATCACCATCGAGGAGCGCCAGGTGTCCAATGGCCGCTATATGCCCACTCCTCTCACCGAGGTTGATGGCGACGGCGGACTGTTCCTGTCCTACAGGGTGCTGAACAGTTTCACGGGCTTCCAGGTAGTCAACCACTTGACGCCTCAAGGTATGAACCTGTACCAGGCCGTTTCCTGCAACAATAGCGAGGATGGTAATGCTGGTTCGGCTGCCCTGGGCGTGAAGAACGATCTGGCCTTCGTGGGATGGGAGTTTGACTATGGCACCATGTTCATGAATGCCAACGTCATCGATGCCGCTGGTGACTTCTGCTGGGCCGATGATTACAGGTATGGCCGTTCGCTCGACGAGAATGACATGTGGGGCTTCACCCCGGTCAAGGTCATTCCCCAGCAGGATGGTTGGGTGCTGCTCTATGGTAACAGTACCAGTTGGAATGGCGCCAACTTCATGGTAGTGAAGATTGACGACATCGGCAACACCGTGTGGAGCAAGCAGATCTGTGAGGACAATTTCAAGTCCAGCGGCTTCTCGGTAGTCTATGACGAGCGCAATGCTTACATCTTCTACACCCAGGAGGAGCAGTATGACGACAACTGGAACGTGATTCCCGGTTCGGCTGGTATGTATGTGATGTGTGTGGATATCACTGGTGAGGAGCCCTCAGGCGTTCAGGAGGTTGAGGCTGCCGCTCCCGCATCGGTTGAGGTTTATACCCTGGATGGCAAGCGTGCCACCGAGATGACCCACGGCATTTACATCATCCGCACCACCGATGTTAACGGCAAGGTGACCAGCGTCAAGGTGCGCAAGTAACCGCCGTTTTACTTCAGTTTAGGCTTTATAACGTGTCTTGCCCGCTCAGTCATTGACGAGCAAGACACGCTTTGTTTCTTCTGTGGGATTGCATGGAATTGAAAAAAGTCAGCGAAAATGATTCTTCAGCGCTTATTTTTAATCCTTTTTTAATACGTGTTTAATTAATATTGTATATCTTTGCTGCCGAAAATGACAAATCAAAATCTGTGTATATGATGAAAAAGTTTTATTTGTGCTTAATCGCGTGCCTGATGGCCGGTATCGGTGTCATGCAGGCTCAACTTCCCGCAGTCTCCCTCAAGACCATCGATGGCGCTGTTGTCAATAGTGAGACGTTGAGTAATGATGGTAAGCCGTTCATTATCGACTTCTTTGCAACATGGTGCAAACCCTGTAACCGCGAACTGTCGGCTATTGCCGAGGTCTATGACGAGTGGCAGGAAGAGACGGGTGTGAAAATCTATGCAGTGAGCATTGACCAGGGTCAGAACATCAACAAGGTCAAGCCCCTCGTTGACCAGAATGAGTGGGAATATGATGTCCTGCTGGACCCCAACAGTGAGTTGCTCAAGGCGCTTGGTGGCCAGATGATACCGTTTGTCGTTGTGGTTGACGGCAACGGCAATGTCGCCTCTAAGCACAGCGGCTACACCGATGGAGCCGAGAACGAACTGATTGAAGAAGTGCGCAAACTTCTTAATAAGTGATTTTTTTCTACAAACGATAATTAATGAAACTACTGAACATTGGCCGCTGGATTTTGCCTGCCATGCTGCTGGCCTCGATGCCGGCGTTTTCCCAGGTGACGCTCAGCGGTAGCATCCAGAGTGATATCCTCATCCCGCAGGACGACGAGAAAATCGGAACCGAGCACTATGACGACAAGGTGCTGACCAACACCTATGTGGACCTTAAGTTGGGAAGCAAGTATGTGGAAGCCGGTGGCCGTTTTGAGTTTCTCAAGTATCCTTTGCCCGGTTACGAGACCGACTTGAAGGGGTGGGGTGTTCCTCACTTCTATGTCAAGGGACATTACAAGAGCGTGGAATTGACTGCCGGTGATTACTATGAGCAGTTCGGCTCGGGATTTGTGCTGCGCACCTATGAGGAGCGCTCACTGGGCATCGACAACGCCTTGAGGGGCGCAAGACTCAATTTCAAGCCCGTTGCCGGCGTTGCCTTGAAGGCCCTCACCGGCAAGCAGCGCCGCTACTGGCATCACAACGATGCGCTGGTCAGCGGCGTTGACCTGGAGTTGGGAATTGATCAATTCATCAAGTCGCTCGAGGATCATGACATGCACATCACCTTGGGTGGCTCATGGGTGAACAAGCACGAGGATCCCGATGACGATGCGATCTTTGTGGACGCGACCCACCGCTTGAATCTGCCAAAATATGTGAACGCCTGGGATGCACGCGTGAACTTGGCCCACAAGGGCTTCAGCCTGCTTGCCGAGTATGCCCAG
This sequence comes from uncultured Porphyromonadaceae bacterium, assembly GCA_946414395.1. Lineage (GTDB taxonomy): Bacteria > Bacteroidota > Bacteroidia > Bacteroidales > Muribaculaceae > Sodaliphilus. Next base: position 5,041 of record CAMKOE010000058.1, read on the forward strand.
AAGAGCCAGGACCCGTCGTTTGACAACGGTTATCACTATGGCAAGGGCAACGTGGTCATGCTCAGCACCTCCTATTCCCGCAAGGGCATGAGCGTCTTGCTGCAAGCCAAGCGCAGCGAGGGAATGGCATTTCGCAGTCGTCGCAGCATGAGCGGTACCTCGAGTTTCATCAATCACATGCCTGCCTTCACCCACGACCAGACCTACGCGCTGCCTGCCCAGTACCCCTATGCCACCCAACTCGATGGCGAGTGGGCACTCCAGTGCGAACTGGGCTATTCTTTCAAGAAGGGTACTACGCTGGGCGGTAAATATGGCACCAAAGTGAAGTTCAACATCTCACACGTGCGCGGAATCGACGACGGCGACATCAAGAATCCCGTGTCCGATGGCCGCCTCATGGGCAGTGACGGTTTCAAGTCGAGTTTCTTCAAGATGGGAGAACTCTATTACCAGGACATCGACGTGCAGATCGAGAAACGCTTCACCCGTGATTTCTCCCTCATCTTCATGTACATGAATCAGCAATACAACATGACCGTGGTAGAAGGCCATGGCGGCATGATCAAGAGCAATATCCTCGTTGCCGACGGTAAGTACAAGTTCTCGCCCAAGTTGACCCTGCGCTGCGAGTTGCAGTACCAGTTCTGTGAGGGCGATGAGGGCGACTGGGCCTTCGGCCTGGCTGAACTCTCCTGGGCTCCCCACTGGATGTTCACGGTGAGCGACATGTGGAATTGCGGTGAAACCAAGATGCATTACTATCAGGCCCTGGTCACCTACAACCTCAAGGCCCACCGCATCCAGGCCGGATATGGACGCACCGATGCTGGTTTCAACTGTTCGGGCGGCGTTTGCCGCTGGGTGCCCGCCACGCGTGGCTTCACGTTATCCTATAACTACTCATTCTAGTCAAGACGATGAAAAAGATATATTTTACCATCATGATTCTGGCGGGACTTGTGCTGTCATCCTGCGATAATGTGCCGGTTGATGAGAGACTCACCTATGTCGAGCCGCCCGAGGTGGGACGCGCCGTCCTCATCGAGGACTACACGGGTCAGTATTGCGTGAATTGCCCGCGCGCGACCGAGGAGATTGAGCGACTCGTCAAGGAGTATGGCGACTCGACGGTGATTGCTGTGGCCATCCACTCGGGACCCTTTGCCAAGCAGAAGGGGGTAGCCTCGCCGCTCTATACCGAGGTGGGCGACATGTACTTCGCACAATGGGGACTCAGTAGCCAGCCCGTCGGACTGGTGGACCGACTCTACTCGTCGATGCCCTTCAGTTACACCGATTGGGGCTATGGCGTGAACTATGAGGTGGGCTTCAAGGCCCCGGTGTCGTTCTTGACCGAAACCCAATATGATCCCGACACTCGCCGCGCTTCCATCCAGGTGCAGACCATCGGCATGGACTCGGCACGGGTGAGCGGCAAGTTGCAACTCTGGCTTGTCGAGGACAGTATCGACAGTTTCCAGTACATGCCTGACGGCTCGGTGGCCGAGCATTACAACCACATGCACGTCTTCCGTGCCAGCGTGAATGACCCGTGGGGTGATGACCTCGCCGTGGACCACGGACAGGTCGCTGCCCGTGATTATGACCTTGTACTGGATCCCGCATGGGTGCCCGAGCACTGTTCGGTTGTCGTCTTCCTCTACGATAACACTGGTGTGCGGCAAGTGTCCAAGCAAAAATTATTGAACTATTAATCTTTTTATGTGATTTAACCGATATGAAAAGGATCTTTACTTATCTGTTTTTAATCTTCTCGTTGGCCGCATTGCCCGCAACGGCTCAGGAAGTTGACATGAGTTATGTCTTCATGGATGAGGACGGCGAGATAATCGACAACGGTTCAACCGTGGTCCGTAATGTGATTTCGGTTGATGACGCCGGCAGTGAAATCATCAATTCGGGCATCTCGGTATTCAATCTCGCTGGTTCGTCCAGTGATTACCTGAAGGTGCATTATGTCATCGAGCGCATCGATAACGGCACTTACCAGATCTGTTTCCCCACCAATTGCAACATGCAGACCAAGGTTGGCACCTACGAAACAGGCATGGGACAACTGATGGCCGACCTCCAGGATATCCAGAGCGAATGGTTCCCGGCAGCCGACGGCGAGTGTGTCGTTAAATTGACGATTGAAATCTTCTCGCGTGAAGGCATGTTCCCGCCCACCTACATTCACGAGGCTTGGGGCCCCACGATCACCGTTCGCTTTGTCAAGGGTGCTATCGACGAGCCGGTCTATGGCGACGTGACAGGAGACGGCGAAGTCAACATCGTTGATGTCAATTTCATCATCAGCCGCATCCTGGATCCTTCATCCGATGTGCTTGCCGCCGATGCCAATAAGGATGGCGAGGTGAACATCAATGACATCAATACCGTGATTGCGGTGATTCTGAACAATAACTAAACCAATTCAAAAAAATCAACCCTTTTTTAAAAAAGAATGTGTTCATGAAAAAGTCATTATTTTTTTTGCTTGTTGCCGCATGGTTGCCTGTCATGATGATGGCGCAGCAGTATGGTGTGGTGAAGTTTAATGGTGTCCCGGCTAAGTCAAGCGCACGCGTCTATGCTCCGGAAAGGATTGATCTGCCTGCCAACCAGAAGATCATGAGCCATTATGAGAGTGACAATATCGCGACCGAGGGATACATGTTTGCCAACATCGGTGTGCAACCCATTGCCATCATGATGGACCCCGAGGAACTCGAGATTTTCCAGGGCGGCAAGATTGTAGCCATCCGTGTGGGACTTGTCGAGGCTGCCGAGGTGTCCAGGGTATTTGTGATTCCTGTCTCGGCCAGCGGGAAGTATGGAACCAAGACCGAGTGGACCTGCAATGTGGGCTCTGCCGGTTGGAATATGGTTGAACTCGAGACCCCCTACGAAATCAATATCGAGGAGGGTGGCAAACTGCTTGTGGGCTATTACTTCAAGCAGGAAATGGGCGCCAAGCCCATCTCCCTGGTCCAGGAGGGTGAGCCCTATGATTGCTATACCTACAAGAGAGTGGGCTCTTCCAGCAAGTGGAGAGAGTTGAATTTCACCAGCATGGGCAACCTGAGTCTGCAGTGCATTGTCGAGAAGGAGAGTTATCCCGACTATATGTTCAAGGTCTATAACATGAGGACCAACGAGTACCAGAAGGCAGGCAGTGACCTCCCCTTCATGGTGGATATCAAGAACAAGGGCAACAAGGCCATTGCCGCCAACGAATTGTCTGTGAATGTGCTGATCGACGGGGAACAAGTCACCACGTTGACCAATGATGCCGAATTTGTCGGTAACCAGTTTACACTGAATGGTTATGCTCCCACCGATGGCCTTGAGGCCGGCGAGCACACCTTGACTGTCCAGGTGGCTGCCGTCAATGGTGAAACCATTGAGGATCCTGCTTCCTGTGATGGCACCTTCAAGTTCTATCAGCGCGACTTCCCGCGCCAGAAGCATCTTGTCGAGCAACTCACGTCAACCTATTGCACCTATTGCCCGCTGGGTAACTCCATGCTCAGCCTGCTCACGTCGCAGCGCGATGATATCGTCTGGGTGGGCCTCCACGGCAACCTGGGTTCTGGTGTTGACCCCTATCGTTCGGACCAAGCCGATTCCATCATGGTTTATCTGACGGGTGGATCGATCAGTTATCCCTCGGGCGCGTTTGATCGTTCCACAGGTTGGGAAGATGATGTGAATGTGGTCAATGGACTGGGATTCTATGAGCAGTATCATCAGGAAGTTGCCGACATGCTCGGTGAATTCTTTGATTACCTCACCGCGGCTACTCCCACCTTTGCCGAGATCAAGGGCTCATGCCTCTTCAACAAGGATACCCGTGAGGCTACTGTAACCATCTCGGGCGAACTGTGTGAGGATTTCCCCACCATGTTTGGCGAGGATGCCAAGTTGACGGTCTATCTCGTTGAGGATAGCCTGGTTGCCAGTCAGTTGAACAACGGCTCATGGGTAAGGAATTACAGGCACAATGGCGTGTTCCGTGCCGCTCTGGGCTCCGTCTTGGGCAATTCGTTGAACATCAGTGATAATGGAACCTACAAGAACAAGTTCAAGTACACCATCCCCAATGGTTGGAATGTCGCCAACATGCGTGTGGTCGCTTTCATCAGCCGCCCGCTGAGCAATGGTGGACGCGTGTTTACCGACCTGATTGTCAACAATGCCGCCGACTTCTTCTTTGAGGATGCCGATGGCGTTGAGGAATCACGCATCAACGAGGGCAGCCAGCCCGTTGAGTACTATGATCTGATGGGCCGCCAGCACAACGGCTTGCAGCCGGGCTTGAACATCGTCAAGATGAGCGATGGCACTGCCAGGAAGATCATCGTGAAGTGAGAATCGCGTCGCGCGTTACAATAACAAGGGGGTGTGTCATAATTCAGTTATGGCTCACCCTCTTGATTATCAGTACTTTATTTTCGTCGAACTCACGTTATTTATGGGATTGATATAGCAGTTGGTTAATGCTAATTTCACTGATGAAAATGTATCGTCCTGAAAAAAGTTTACAGATTTATCACTGTATATTCCAATAGACGGG
>CAMKOE010000059.1 GCA_946414395.1 uncultured Porphyromonadaceae bacterium
AGCCCCAGCCCATGTAGTACATGTCGTGGTAACTGGCGTCGGTGGTGATGCGCAGTTGCGGGTTGAGCGAGCGCAGGGTCATCGTCTCGTTCTGCATCGACAGGATGCAGCGGATGATGACGGTCGAGCGGGCATCCACGCGGGCATCGCCCTGGAACACCTCGGGGAAGTTGCGGTACATGCGCGCGGCAATCTGCTGGTGCTGCTCGGCACCGATGTCACTCAGGTCGCCAGCACGCTGCTGTGCTGCATCATTGATGCGCATGAGCGCCTGCAGCAGGCGCTGTCCCTGCTGGTTGAGCATCCCAGCCTCTTGAATGTCACGCAGGGCCTTGACGGGATAGGAATACACCTTGCCATTGGTGAGCCAGCGGCTGCCGTGACGGCCGTAGTGGTCGATGTAGAAGGGCTCATAGCCCGCTGGGGCTGCGGTCAGTGCCGGAATTGCGGCATCGGTGCCGTAGGGGTAGGCATAGTGATTACTGGCCGAGCGGTCAAAGTTGCCCTTCACCTGCGTGACAGGGTTGATAGCACTCAGCGACAGGCAGGCAACGGCTGCCAGCAGATATAATGTGATGCGTTTCATTTGTTCGGGTTGATGAAGGGTTGACTTAAAAGTTTGTTGATAAAGTAGTCGCGCACGTCGCTCCAGTGGTAGTAGGGGGCGACATCGGTCTGAACGGGCAGGGTGGCCTCGCGCTCGTTGAGCAACGGCAGCATCAAGATGTCATCGCTGCCAGCCTTGCGGAAGTAGATGAACTGGATGTTGGCGGCCATGGGGAAAATCTTGTAGGTCTGCCAATACTTATCCAAGTTCTCGAGGTCGGTCGTGCGGTAGTCTGCGCCGTTCAGGCCCATCAGGCAGCACAATGGCAGCACCACACTCTCGTGGCCGAAGCGCAGCGACGCACCCGGAGCAGGCTCAGCGCTGGTGATGGCACGGTCGGCGTCCTCGATGAAGTTGCGCAGCAGGTTGGCCTCCATGTAATCGACGCGGCACTGCGTGAGCGGTGTCTCGCCCGAGTTGATGTACCAACTGGCATTATTGTAGCGCCACACGTTGTAGATGTCATCATTGCTGAACAGGTCATACAGGTTGACCCCTTCAAACTGGTGATGGCTCTGCATGTTGCCGGCGACTTCCATCAGGTAGATCATCATCTTGCGGGTGTCATCGATACTGTCGTTGGCAAAACGCTGGTCGGTGAACAGTTTCTTCAACATCCCCTTGGGATTAATCCATTGATGTTCACACTTTTCCAGCAGGCCACGCTGACTAGCACGCAAGGGCTTGACCACGCTGTCGCTGTAGTTCATGTAGTACATCTCGGCCTCGCTGGCATCGGTGGTGATGCGCAGCCGCGGGTTGAGCGAGGCCAGCATGTCCACCTCGTTCTGCATCGACAGGATGCAGCGGATGACCACCGTCGAGCGTGCCCTCACGGGGGCACCGTCCTGGAACACCTGCGGGAAATTGTGGTACATGCGCTCGGCGATCTGCCGGTGCTGCTCGTGGCCGATGTCGCTCAGTTCGCCCAGGCGACCCTTGCTGGCACTGTGCACCTGGCGCAGGATGTCGAGCACTTCCTGGCCCCGGCGGGTGAGTTTACCGTTGCGTTCACCCTTCTCCAGCATCTGCAGGGGATAGGTGTACTTCTTCTCGTTGATGAGCCAGCGGCTGCCGTGACGGCCATAATGGTTGATAAAGAACGGCTCATAGCCCGCAGGTGCCGCCGTGAGGGCGGGGAAACCGCTGGCGGGATAAGCCTGGTAGTTGTTGGCGCTCAACAAGGGGTTGGCCTTGAAGTCCTCGCGTACTCCAGCACTGAGGGCTATCACGCACAACAGCAGGAGGCAACTAGCAGAAATTAATCGTCTCATAATTATCAAATCTTAGGTTTAGTTTAATAGCGCAAATTTACAACAATTTATCCAATACCAGCACATGTAGGCAGCCAAAAGCCTAAGGTTTTTATCCCTTTAAAGAGCAGACATCGGGCCAAGCGCTAGAACGTGGCCCCCATTCACCCCTGGAACTCAAAAAAAATGTCCGCTATGGCTATCGCAGCCCAACGGACAATTATTCGCATGAATAAACGACCTTTTTCTGGTTATTTCTTTCACAGGGATTCTACTCTCCCTCAAACTTGATGGCATTGCGGTTGGTACTCTCGATGCGGCGATTGCGCCAGCAACGGCGGCACAGGGACACATACTTGTCATCACCGCCTATCTCGACCTGATTGCCGTCGGTGACAATGTTACCGGCGGCATCGATGCGCGCGTTGATGATAGTCTTGCGGCCACACGAACAGGTGGACTTGATTTCCTCAATCGTGTCGGCCAGTTCAAACAGGCGCCTGGAACCCTCAAACATGTGGGACTGGAAATCGGTGCGCAGTCCATAGCACACCACGTTGACGCCATAGTCGTCAACAATGCGAGCCAACTGGTCTATCTGCTGGGCCGACAGGAACTGGGCCTCGTCAATCAAGATCCAGTCCTTCACAACTAGCGTCTTGTCGAACATATCCTTGAGCATCACATACAGGTCACTCTCGGGATAAATCCATGAACACTTGCGCTCGATGCCGATGCGCGAGCGAATGACGTTGTCATTCTCCCGGTCGTCGATGATGGGCTTCATGCACAGGTATTGCATGCCACGCTCCTCAAAGTTGTAGGCCTGGGTAAGCAGCATGGCGGTCTTGGCCGACCCCATTGTGCCGTATCTGAAATACAATTTACCTATTCCGTTCATGTCGTTATTGTCGCAGTTTGCTCATTTTCAGTATCATGAGGCCTTGCGGCAGTTCACCGCAGGGCCGACAACAAAGTTACTCTTTTCTCGCCAGTTGGCCACATGTTTTTCTCAAAAAAAGTTATTAACATCGAGGGGCCAATAAGCGCGGGAGGCGGCAACGGTCATTTCTTGTTCGGGAAGAACAAGTGCAGCAGCCAACTGACAAGTGTCAGCACGATGCTGAAGCCCATGGCCCAGCCCAGGTTGTCCACCTCAAAGTGGGGCCGCAGCACCCATGAGCACAACATTACCATCAAGCCGTTGATGACAAAGGTGAACAGGCCCAGCGTCAGCATGTTGATGGGCAACGACAGCAACTTGACCAGCGGCCTGATGCATGAATTGATGAAACCCAGGACAATGGCAATGAGGATTGCCCACCACCAGGGCTCAACCGTCACGCCGTCAAGCGTGTAGGCCGTGATGAGAACGGCCAGAGCCGAAATAATCAATCTTGTAATCATAGTCGGTAATACATTATTATATATAACATAAAGAAGCGTCTCAATCTCATTGAACACCCTAAAGGTACAATATTTTTCATTGCTAGTCACCAATTATCGACCTTTTTAATCCAAATACTGATTTTTTTCAGTAATTTTGCAACTCGAAAAAAAGAAGAGGGATATATTTTTATGACAGACACATCGAGAAAATACTTCAAGTTGGCGCAGGACTACGTGATGATCACCTTCGGTCTGCTATGCTACGCCTTTGGTTTCACCGCATTCATCCTGCCCGAGAAAATCGTGATTGGCAGTGTGACCGGTCTCTCGTCACTCATCCACTTCTGGCTGGGATGGAATGTGGCCGTCACCTACTATGTCATCAACATCATCCTGTTGTGCATCGCCTTCCGCAGCGTGGGCAAGCAGTTCGTGCTACGCACGATCATCGGGGCGACTATCGCCACCCTGATGATAGGCGTGCTGCAACCCATGTTCCCCACGCCCCTCATCGCGCAGCAGACGTTCATGAACGTCATCCTGGGCGCCGTGCTGTGCGGCTTCGGACTGGGAATCGTGTTCACCCACAACGGCAGCACCGGCGGCACCGACATCATCGCCGCCATGGTAGCCAAGTACAGCACCATCTCCTTTGGCCGCACGATGATGTACTGCGACGTGCTCATCATCTGCTCGTCATGGTTGCTGTTCCACTCGATTGACAAGATTGTGTACGGTCTCATCTTCATGGTCATCTACTCGGTCGCTGCCGACCGCGTCATCAACAACACGCGCCAGAGCGTCCAGTTCCAGATCATCAGCAAGAAATGGCAGGAAATTGCCGACAATGTCATCAAGGAAGCGCACCGCGGCTGCACCATCCTCGACGGTACGGGCTGGTACACCAAGGACCCCGTCAAGATTGTCATGGTCATGTGCCGCAAGCACGAGAGCGTGAACATCTTCCGCATCATCAAGGAAACCGACCGCGAGGCCATCATCACCCAGAGTAACGTCAACGGCGTTTATGGATTCGGTTTTGACGAACTTAAGGTGCGCGTTCATTCCAAGAAGAACCAGCAACCCACCAGCAAGGCAGAATAATACAAGAAGTATTCATATACAATTTTACAAAGATTTATTTTTTAGAGGTTTTTCTTTACAAAAAGATATTTTTTTGGGCGCAAGAGAAATATTTTGCGCCCAAAATTGCATATTTTTAAAAAAAGTTATATTTTTGCAAACTCTTCACTGATTGTGGTTATCAAAATTACAAGAATTTTATCAACCTTTAATAACATTAACAACTAGAAATGAGAAAATTAACAACCCTAGCGTCACTATTGCTAGCAGTCGCTGCGTTAGCGGCTCCAGTGACCCCAGAGCAGGCACAACAAGCCGCCAGCCAATTCATGCAGCAGCACCGCGCTGGCGTGACCTTGAAGGCCACCCCAGTCAGCCGTGCCCCCAGAATGTTGTCCAACGGCCAGCCGTCGACCAACCAAGCCAACTACTACATCTTCAATACGACCGGTAATAAAGGTTATGTGATTGTGTCGGGTGACGACCGCACGACCCAGATTTTGGGTTACACCGACGATGGCAGTTTCGACCCCAACAACGTGCCCGCCAACCTCAAGGCTTGGCTCGAGAACTATAACCAGCAGATTGCCGCCCTCGACAAGATGGGCATCACGGGCGGCGACTTCACGACGCCCCGCCCCACCCGCAACAGCATCTCCCCGATGATCACCAGCCACTGGGATCAGGCCGGTCCCTACTGGAACCATTGCCCCGAGTTTATGGACATCGACGAGAATGGCGACACCGTGGGCGAACTGGCCTACACGGGCTGCGTGGCCACCTCGATGGCACAGATCATGAACTACTACAAGCACCCCATGCGTTGCAGCCAGATCATTCCCTCCTACATTGTCACCTTCTACTGGCAAGAGGAATATGGCGCATTTGAGACCGACCCGCTGGATCCCATCTTCTTTGACTGGGACAACATGCGCGACAACTACACCGGTGCCGAGACCGAGGCCCAAAAGGATGCCGTGGCTTGGCTCATGCTCTATGCCGGATGTGCCGCCCACATGCAGTATGGCCTGAACGCATCGAGCACCAGCGATCCCTATATTCCCACCGCCCTCAACGACTACTTCAACTATGATGCTAAACTCGTCTATCGCAGCGACTATGACCAGCAATCATGGGAAGAGATGATCTATCAGGAACTGGCAGCCGGCCGTCCCCTCATCTATAACGGCCGTGCCGGCAGTGGCGGCGGACACTCATTTGTGTGCGACGGATATGCCTACGGCGACTATTACCACATCAACTGGGGCTGGGGTGGCCTGGGCGACGGCTACTTCGTGCTGTCGGTACTCAACCCCTATGCCGGTGGCATCGGCGCCGCATCGAGCAGCGAGGGTTACAACATCGACCAGACCGCCATCATCGGCATCCAGCCCGGTTACAGCGGCACTCCCGCTGAGATTGACCATCGACTGACGGTGTTCAACATGTACTACACGGGAACGAGCACGTTTGAGCGCAGCGACGACGGCTCCTTCAAACTCAACAAGCGCCGCTACATCAAGGTGACCGGCGAGGACCACATCGACGACGGCACCAAGTACCTGCGCGGCATCGCACTGTTTGACAGCGAGGATAACTTCATCGAGTTGATTGCTCAGACCTACTATGCCACCAACTATATCTCCATCACCGACAGTTGGCCCGACACCCAGAGTTCGACGACCTACCCCTTCGGCAAAGGCCTGGCCAACGGCACTTACAAGATCAAGCCCGTGAGCAGTATCCCCGGCAGCAACGTCTGGGATCCCATGATCGAGAGCGACCGCTACTATGTCGAGGCCACCATCAATGGCAACTGGGTTACCATGGCCAATCACCCTGTGATCGACCTCCAGTCCACCAACTTTGAATTCACCGGTGGCGAGAAGGTAGGTACGGCCGAGCAGTGCCACGTGACCGTCAAGAACAACAGCGCTGACCGCTTCAGCGGCAGGCTCTTCCTCTTTGTCGACAATGAGAACATCGACGAGTATGGTGAGTACACCACCGTTGTCGAGACCGAGATTCCCGCTGGCGGCACCAAGGTTGTCACCTTCAACTTCACCCCGAAGAATGCCGGCACCAAGAGTGCCCACCTGTCCACCCACGACTCCTCGTGGGACGCACCCATCCCCGGCACAGGCTCGGTCAACATCGCAGGCTCGGTGGTATATCCCATGAATCTGAGCGTTGACATCAACGCCATGCATGCCGACGAGAACATGGTCATCTATGACAGCCACATCAAGTTCAAGGTTGACGTGACCAACAACAACACCGAGGGCGAGTACAACCGCTACATCCTGGCCCCCCTGTTCATTGTTGACGAGAACAATCACGGCACCATGGTGACCTACCTGAGCCGCAACGTTACCATTCCCGCAGGCGAGACCCAGACGTTCTACTTCGAGTTTGACAACCTGGCCTTCGGTTCGCGCTATGCGCTCAACATCTATGGCCGCAACGAGAACGACTCGACCAAGAACCTCGTGCCTCCCGGTGGTTCCAAGTTCTACACCATCGACCGCGGTATGGTCGTCTGGACCGGCAACGGTGAGCGCATCGGCTTCAAGCCCTACAACGGCATCCGCGTTCCCGAGGACGCTGCCGCCGTCAGCCTGGAGAACATCAACATCACCTCGCTGATCCCCAACGACAATCCCAACACGCTGTTCTATATCGGCCAGGGTGACAGATACATCCCCGCCGGCCTTGAGGCCAAGAACGTCATCCAGAACCACGTTGCCCAGCGCGACATCGTGCTCAAGCACGGCTACGATTTCTTTGCGCCCTACCGCTTCACTGCAAGCCACATCAGTTACGAACGCACCTTCACCCGCGGCCGTCATGCCGGTCAGGAAGGTGGCTGGAGCACCATGGTACTGCCCTTTGCCGCAACCCAGGTCACTGCCGATGGCGAGCCCATCGAGTGGATGCACAGTAAGGATGACAACAAGGGTTTGTGGATCTGCAACTTTGACAAGGAAGAGGACAGCACCGACGAGGCTCGCCTGCTGGCCGAATATGTCGGCACCTATCTGGAGGCCAACGTGCCCTACTTTGTGGCTCCCTATGATGGCGCCAATGGCACCGACATGGTCGGCAAGGCATTTGTCTTCAGCGCTGATAACGTGACCGTGAAGCCCAACCCGTCGGCCATCACCAGCGGCACCTATCACATGACCGTCGGTGAGTTTACCCGCAAGAGCATTCAGGACGCTTACTTCCTGAATGGCAATGGCAGCCACTTTGTCAAGGCATCCAACGGCATGGTGAACGCCTTTGAGGCCTATGCCGACAACGTGAGAGCCAGCCAGGCCACTCAGTTCCAGATTGTTCTTGACGAGAATGCTGAGGACGCGCCCAGTTACCTGCGCGGTGACGTGAACATGGACGGCGATGTGAACATCAGTGACATCACAGCACTCATCGATTATATTCTCAGTACCAACGCTACCGAGATCAACCTGAATGCTGCCGACTGTGACCAGAACGACGACATCAACATCTCGGATGTCACCAAGTTGATTGACTACCTGCTGTCATCACAGTGGTAATCGCCCTGAATAAGCGATTCCTCTACTTATCCCAAAGGCCCGCCTCGTTTTTCCAGGCGGGCCATTTTTCTTGTAATAGCGGATGGTGACAAGCGACAATTTGCCACCCTGGGGACGACAGGCACGGTTTTTGCTTTTTTATCAGCAATGTTTATCTACACTTACACCGAAGCAGAAGGAACCGAGTCGCGCCGGGTGGCTGGCGAGATCGACCATATCATGAAGCCCACCTTTGGCGACAGGCCTGGAGCCAATGGGCATCAGGCAACTGGCCCCAGGCTGAGCGCGCGCATGCTGCAGGAATATGAAGCGGCACAGCGCGAACTCGTCAACGGCATCCTGACCGAGGAAATGGTACAACTCGTGGACATGGGCAACTATGGCGTGGGACTGAATGTGAAAGCGCCATGCGGACTGACATTATGTCATGCGGTGCAGGGCTCAACGGTCCAGGCCAAACTTGTTATCGAGGACATGCACTACCTGCAGCAGTGGAGCGGTGCCCCCATGGAGGTCATCGACCGCAGCCATGTCGTGGAATCGTCACGCATGTTTATCAGGCACGCGGCCCAGTGGAAAGAAATGCTAGCCGCGGCCTTCAAGGCCGACAGCAAGGGCGTGAAGATGCGCAACATGGCGATGAACAACATGGATGCCTACCTCCAGCGCTACTTCGACGGCACGGGCATCACCTACTACTTTGACAAGCGACATGCCGACGGGCACAAGTCAAGGCTCATCGTGCGCCTCAATGCCTTCAAGACACTGGATCTGCCCATTCCCCACGACGACTTCATCAACCACTTGGACCTGGTCAAGCCCCACATGGTCGAGTTTGCCTCTATGGCCCGTGACGGCCGCTTCGTCGTCCGCAGCGAGGTGCGTGACGACTGGCAACAGGCCGAATCGTCCCCGCAGCAGGCCATTGTCCGGCAGCCACAGGAAAGTGGAGGATTCAAGGGATGGCTGCGCCACCTGTTCAACGGCAACAGTGAACCGCAGCCCGCCAGCGAGCCCCGCTCCGAACTGCAGCAGCAGATAGACGAATTCTTCAAGGGCAAGAAATGCCAGTACCACGTCACCGAGGACGACGAGGACGGGCGACGGGAGTTGCACATCCGCCTCAACCGCGGCCTGTCCATGATCATCGATCTCAATCAGGGTGGCAACATACTGGAACGCATCGGCCACGACATGCGCTACATCCCGCGTCTCGTGGAACTTGCCAAGTTGTTCCCTTACCGCCTCACCGGCCCCCGCAAGAAGGTGGCGTGGATCACCGCTCCGCGACAGGCCGACTAAACTCCTTAACACCTAACACTAAACTCAGAACTAAAATATGGCTATCACGATCAACACCGGCGACCTCAAGACGATTCTCGAGACCACGCCATCGACACAGAACATCCTGCTCGTGGGTAAACACGGCATCGGCAAGAGCGAAATCATCACCCGCCACTTTGAAGACCAGGGCATTCCCGTCATCGCCCTCTTCCTGGGACAGATGAGCGACCCGGGCGACCTCATCGGCCTGCCCAACAAGGACGAAGCAACCGGCAAGACCGAGTTCATGCCGCCCTATTGGTTCCCCATGGACGACAAGCCCGTGGTGCTCTTCCTCGACGAGATGAACCGCGCCCGGCCCGAGATCCTGCAATCGGTCATGGACCT
>CAMKOE010000060.1 GCA_946414395.1 uncultured Porphyromonadaceae bacterium
GCGTTGGGCGTCTTGGCGATGACCAGCAGACCGCTGGTGTCCTTGTCGATGCGGTGCACGAGTCCCAGTCGCGGGTCGGTCACGTCATAATCGGGATTGTCCTTGAAGTGCCATGCCAGCGCGTTGACCAGCGTGCCGTCGAAGTTGCCGTGGCCGGGATGGACTACCATGCCGGCAGGCTTGTTGACGACCATCAGGCTCGCGTCCTCATAGACGATGTTCAATGGAATGTCCTGGGCGACGATTTCGCACTCATAGCGGGGTCGGTCCATCACGACGCTGATCTCGTCGCCGGGATGCACGCGGTAGTTGCTCTTGACGGGGCGCCCGTTGACGCGGATGCACTGAGCCTCGGCGGCGTTCTGCACGCGGTTGCGGCTAGTGCCCTTGATGCGTTCTACCAGGTACTTGTCGATGCGCAGCAACACCTGTCCCGGCTCGACCACATAGTGGTAGTGCTCCCAGTAGTCCCGCCCGTCCTCGGTAAAGTCGGGCTCGCTATAGTCATATTGTATCTCGTGGCCCTCGGTTTCCAGAGCCTCGTCAAGCAACTCGTCGTCCAGCGCCATGATGCGTCAGTTTTTCTTCTTGTCCTTATCCTTGTCCGACTTTTTGTCTTGGTCCTTCTTCTTGTCCTTGTCGGACTTCTTCTCGTGGTCTCTCCTCTCTTGTGCGGCCTGTTCCTTGCGTTCCTGCTCGGCACGCGCCTGGGCTTCCTTCAGTTCTTGCTCGTAGGTCTCCTGGGCAGCATTATAGTTAGCCTCGTCGATGGAGTCCAGTACTGCAGGATCAAGGATCTGCTCGGGATTAAGGTCGACGATGGAGCCGTCGCCCACAGTGATCTTGATCTTGCTGTTCACGCTGACCGGCTTGCCCGGTGCCACATTGTGTCCATCCACAGTCACCTGCAGGATGAGGCCGTCCATCTCACTGGCGACACTGTCCATCGTCACGTTCTTGAAGCCCATGGCCTTCAAGGTGGCCATGCCTTGTCGTCCAGGCAGGTCAACCAACTTGGGCAGCGGCACGATGGGAGCGTGCATGGCGTTGACGTTGAGGTAGATGATACGGATTTTCTTGATATAGGATTTGGCCTTGGGATCCTGGTCGATGACGGTCCCGGGCTTGTAGTTCTCATAGAAAGTGGTTGAGTCGCTGATTTCCCATCGCAGGCCGGCATCCTCCAGGATGTCGATGGCCTTTTCCAGCGGCAGGTTGCGCACGTCGGGCACCTGCACCTGCTGACCATGGGAGGTGAAAACGTCGATAAACAGCAGGGCGATATAGCCCAGAGCCACCAGCGCCAGCGCCATCAGGGTGGAATTCACCAGGATGGGGTGGCGGTCACGAAAGCGGTCAAAGCCGCCCTTATTCTTGTCAGTATTGTTGCTCACGGTCGTTTTTTAGTTTAGTAAGAATTGACAAAGGTACTGAATTTCGACAGCAATGCAAATACTTGGCTCCGATTTTTTTTACAATTGGGAAAAATGCTAACTTTGCGGGCACTTATGGAAGCATGTTTTGACGAGATAACGGAGCGGCTGCTGCAGGCGCCCTACTGGGTGATTGACTTCCTGCCGATGCAGGTGCCCCAAGGGAGCCGTGGTCAATTTTTTGCCGTCGAGCGGCTTTATCTTTCGGGAGAGCGGCATGAGCGCCTGTGCCGCCAGTTTGCCGATGTGGTGCTGCCGTTGAACTGTTACCACGACTTGACGGTGAATCGCGGTGGCAGCGTATGGGTCAAGAACCCGGAGCCAGCCACACTGGTCGCATGGCTCAACGACGCCCTGCAACACGGCCACTTGTGCGCTGTGATTGACGGCGGCGATGCCCTGATTACAGCCAGTAGCGGTGATACCCACCTCTCGCTCTACAATGCGTCCGATGGCCTGATTGAACAGGTGCGGCAACTTGCCACCGCCGCGGGCCTCTACCTGTGGCAACCTGCTCAATAAAGCCGCCATCAATCTAGAAACAAAAAACTGAAAATGGATCGTTCTTCACAGATTATCAAGACCAGTTGGATTGGCATTATCGCCAATGTGTTACTGGCCGCGTTCAAGGCTGCCGTCGGCCTGCTGGCCAGTTCGGTAGCCATCGTTATGGATGCCGTGAACAACCTGAGTGACGCCCTCTCGAGCGTCATCACCATCGTGGGCACCAAACTCTCACAACGTCCTGCCGACAGGCAGCACCCCTTCGGCTTCGGGCGCATTGAGTACTTCAGCGCCATCATCATCGCCGTGATTGTGCTCTCGGCGGGTGTGACTTCGCTCATCGAGTCGGTGAAAAAGATCATCGAGCCCACTACGCCATCCTACAGCACGGTTACCCTCATTGTCATCATCGTGGCGATTGTGGTAAAACTCATCCTTGGCCGTTATGTGAAGAGTCAGGGCGAGAAACTGAGCAGCGACGCGTTGATTGCCTCGGGAAGTGACGCCCTGTTCGACGCCATCATCACCCTGGCCACCCTCATTTCGGCGGGAGTGATGCTGCTGTGGGGCGTGTCGCTCGACGGCATCCTGGGCGCGCTCATCTCGCTGGTCATCATCAAGGCTGGCTTCGAGATGCTGGCCTCACCCGTCAACGAGTTACTCGGTGCAAAGGTTTCGCCTGAGTTGGTTTCCCAGATCAAGCGCGAGGTGGCCGACTTTGACGGTGTGCACGGCGTGTTTGACATCATCGTCCACAATTATGGTCCCGATGTGTTGATCGGTTCCCTGCACGTCAACGTGCCCGACACGATGGATGCCCACCAGATTCACGGCCTCACGCGCCGCATCAGCGAGGAGATGTTTGCCCGTCACGGCATCATCATGACCGTTGGCATCTATGCCGTCGCAACGGGTGACAACAAGCGTGCCCAGTTGCAGCACACCGTCATGCAGGCCCTTGCCGCCCATGAGCACATTGAGCAAGTCCACGGCTTCTACTACTTTGAGGACGAGCGTCGCGTGTCGGTCGATATAGTCCCCGACCTCACCATTCATGACGATGCCGCCTTCATCCAGGAACTGACAGCCGAGTTGCAGCCCCTCATCCCCGACGACCACCTCACCATCGTCATTGACCACAACTACACCGAATAATGTGTCACTAATTTAACGAAGAGTGCAGGACGCGATGGGTAGCGAGCCTGCACTCTTCGTGATGAGAGTTTGCTTAATGGTTATTCTGCGAAGAAGGGGATTTCATCGCCATCATCGTCCCTGATGACGAGTTTCTTGGTCTCGAGCGTGACGATCTTCAAGTTGTGCATCTTGGGCATGCCATTGAGCATCATGTCCTTGAATTCTTTTTTCATGCCGTCGAACTCCGATTTCATCACTTTGTCCATAACGGCCTTGGCCTTGGCATTCATGCCCTTGACATCATAGTCAAATTCCACCTCGGCCTTGCTTCGGTTGAGGTTCATCTTCAAGTCCTTGCCGCTCAGGGTGTAGGTGCCCGGTACGGTAACTCCTCCCGCGACGCTGATGGGCACGCCGTCTTGCTTGATCTGATAGTCGGTTGCGACAAGCATTTCACAGGTGCCATTTTTTTCAAAGGTCAGCGTCACGAACACTTCTCCGCCGTCATCGGGAGAGAGTTTGGTGAACCATTCTTTGCCTGTCAGGCTCTGAGCGTCAAGCGCGAGCACCGACACAAGCATCAGCATCAATGTTAAAATAGATTCTTTCATAATTCAGAGAAAAAAAGTAGTTTGGTCAAGATGAATAAAACAAAAATCAATGTCATGCGGGCATGATACCGCTATATCATTGCCGCGACCGCAAAAGTAGTAAAATTATAAATGCATATTATTGGTTTTGGTGTAATTTTTTGTTGTAAATTCACATAAATTCTCATGATTCTATGTATATTTGCCGTCAATCATAGAAAAAACACGTGGAAACTATGACAAAGAAGAAAAAGTATATACTGCTGTTTTTCCTGGCTCTTGTGGCCTATGCAGCGTTTTTGCCGGTTAGAGGTTATGGTCTCAAGATTGCAACGGGGCTGCATTGTACCGCTTTTTTTGCCCTGACACTGTGGGCACTATGGAGATATGGCTCACAGTTGAATCCCTGGGGCATCATCCTGACGATGGTCCTGCCGTGGTTCCCCGATTTGGCGTTCCGCATCTATACACCCGGCACGACATTGTCCTCATTGCCCGCCACAGCCTTACCCTTGCAGGCGATTCTTGCGGCTGCCATCATCAATTATAACCGCAGGATATGGCTGATAGTGTTGTTGGGAGCAGCCATGGTTTATGGCGTGACCGAGGGGCAGCACCAGTGGTATGAATGGGCATCTTATGGAATAAACCAAGCGAGGCCTTCCTGCCTTGCCACAGCCGAGGTGTTCAATGGCGAGCAAAGCGTCTCGCTGGGCGACATCCATGAGGATTATCTTGTCCTGGATGTGTGGTCATCCACTTGTGGCGCCTGCATCAATGCGTTGCCCGAGGTGCAGGCCCTGCATGACCGATACAAGGATTCCAATCGGGTCCAGGTGGCCTCCTTGTTTGTCTGCTACAAGGACGAGACCATCAAGACAGCCCTTGAAATCGTGAATAAGCGCGGATGTGACTTGCCCGTGTTTGCCGTTGACAAGTCGAGCGTTATCCTCAGCGAGTGTGGCATTTCGACCTATCCCCACGTCCTCATCCTTGACAAGCAGCGCAACGTCATTTTCAATGGTAGCCTGGAATTTGCCAAGCGCAAATTGAAATCACTTGACTTGTAAACTCGAGAGAAAGCATGATGAAAATACTATTAAAACTGATTATCGCCATCATCCTGGCCTATTCGGTCGTGATGATGCTGGTCAATGTTGTGTTCTCAACATTATCCCTGAGTTCTACTGTTGACAACAGTATTTACTTTACAGAACAGTTCATACCCAGCATCTGCGGTCTCCTGTCCATGATCTATTGCCTGTACAGGTTATTCATCAGGAAATCGCCAGAGAAGAAAGAGTGAACAGTCAGATTACTAAACAAATCTTCTACCTGACCAGCCGCCTGCATTAATGCTTTTTCCCTTGGATTTTGTCAGATTTCGACGAATTATTTCTTTGGATTTTGTCAAATTTCAATGATTTTTTCCCTTGGATTTTGTCAAATTTCAATGATTTTTTCCCTTGGATTTTGTCAGATTTTGCCAAATTATTTCTTTGGATTTTGTCAAATCCCTTATGAATGAGCAACTCAGTTGGAGGTTCTCTTGAAGGGGATGAAATAAGCGCTGGCCAGGGCAATCACGAGGCTGGCGAGGGTCGTGAGGATGTCCGTCCATCGGCGATGTTGCCAGTAGTGATCGATTACGGTCGTGAGAGGGGCTGGCTCAAGATTGCTGCCCTGTCGCAGTTGGGCCAAGGTCTCATATTGGGTTAGTGCTCCCGTATTGGGCTGAAACAGGAAGTATTGTGATGCTGTTACCCCAATCACGGCATTATCGGTGACTTGTACCGAGTCGATGCGGTCCACAAGGGTTACACCGTCTGTATCGATGATTGTGCCGTAATCGACGTTTGTCGCCACGAGACGGTAACCATTGGCAACGGGTACTTCATAGTATGTACCTATCCAGTCGTGCGGGAAAACCTTCCTGTCCAAATATGCTTGTGTCCCAATCAATAACGGAATAAAAACAAGCACGAATACAATGATTCTTTTCATGTTGTTATTGTTGTCTAGATGTTGTTAAGGTTGTTTGACAACGGGAATGAGGGTGAAGGTGAATGTCCGGTCGATGGCGGGGAGGCGGTACTGTTCAAGCGGACGGGCACCCCAACTGTCGATGCCGCCCACGCCGCAGTGCTCGCCGTCGAGAGTCAGGATGGTGGAGGGTGATTCTACGAGCCCGGACGGGTGGCGCTGATGCTTCTCGTTGCCCTCGTCGAGCGTAGCGATGTCGTAGTGCAGCGCGCTGGCATAGAAGGGCCTGTCGGTGGTTACCTTGAGCCCACTGCCCTCGGTGTCGGTCTGCTCCCACCAGCGGATGTCACCCTTGGTACCCGTCTCCTGTGGGCGGATGTAGGGATAGAACTGTTCGTCGGCAGTCTGGCGGTAGATGCCCAGGCGCTGGCTATATCGGCGGTCGGCGTAGTTCTCGATGGGGCCGCGGCCATAGAAACGGCTCTGGTCCATTGAGTAAGGCATTTCCATCAGCAAGCCGAAACGCAGCATCTCGGGCACTTCGCGCGTTGTATCGTTGAACGCGATGCCCTGGGTCACGCACATCGCGCCGCCACGGTGTATCTCGTAGGTCAATGTGAGCGTAGCGGCCACCTCGGGCATGTCATAGCGGGCCACGACGGTCGTCTGTGCCTTGCTGGACGCTCTCTTATCGACAGCCAGTGAGGTGAGATTCATCACGGGATTGCGCCACACCTGCAACTTCTGTTGCAGCCAGGCGCCCATGTCGTTGTCGGTCACGGCACGCCAGAAGTTGGGCCTCAACGAGCCTTCATTGGCCAGCATGGGGATGCCGTTAACGATATACCTGTTCATGAAGCCCGTCTTGCCATCAAAAGCGATTTCCACACCCTCGCCCGTGATGGTGATTGCTCCTTGTTTGTCCTGTTTGATGCTGAATTTTGCTTTGTCGTGAGGCAACTCTGCTGCCTGGGGCGTAGCCTCGATGACGGGCAACTGGGCATAGGCGATGCGCTGACCGGCCTCCATCAGCGGCTCTTTTTCCTTGAGCATGAAATCGACATTGAGCAGTACCTCGTGCCCGGGCTCAAGAGCGGCAAGGGTGCCCTCGACGGGCAGGTGCAGCATCTGTCGGCTTTGCGGTGCGGCGTTGAGGTTCAGTTCCTCGCCGTTGAGCACCGAGTGGCCATCGACGAGCAGTTGCCAGCGCATTTTCACGTTGCTCAGGTCGCGGAAGAAAAACTCGTTCCTTACCGCAATGTCGCCGTGAAGGACATCCACGTCCTCGGCCCAGACGTTCTGGTAGTAATAGGCCGTCTCATAGGCATGCGGGTTCCACACGCGGTCGGGGCTCACGAGGCCGTTGCAGTTGAAGTTGTTGTCGCTGGGGTCGTGGGTGTTGTAGTCGCCGCCGTAGGAGAAATACTGCTTGCCGTCATCGGTCTTGACGCGCAGGCCCTGATCGACAAAGTCCCACACAAATCCGCCCTGGAACTTGGGCAGACGGCGCACGGCATTCCAGTATTCCATCAAGCCGCCGCCCGAGTTGCCCATCGAGTGGTTGTACTCGCACAGGATGAGCGGCTTGGTGCTCTCGGGCTTGCTGGCATAGCGCTCGCACCACTCGGGCGAGGCATACATCGGGCACATCAGGTCGGTGTTCTCGCCGCCCTCGGCACGCTCCCAGTGGATGGGGCGCGAGGGGTCGGTGGCGCGTATCCAGTCTCGCGCGGCGGTAAAGTTGGGCCCGTCGCAGGTCTCGTTGCCCAGCGACCACACGATGATGCTGGGATGGTTGAACTGCACGCTCACGTTGTGCTGGTTGCGCTCCAAGATCTGCTTGGCAAACTCGGGCTGATAGGTCGGCGCGGTCTTGGGGTCGTAGTAGAAGCCGTGTCCCTCTTGGTTGGCTTCGGCGATGACATACAGGCCGTACTTGTCACACAGGTCATACCACTGCGGGTCGTCGGGGTAGTGGCAGGTGCGCACGGCGTTGATATTCATGCGTTTCATCTCCTTGATGTCGGCAATCATGCGCTCGCGCGACACGACGTAGCCGCCATCGGGGTCCATCTCGTGGCGGTTGGCGCCCTTGATGTAGATGGCCTTGCCGTTGACCAGCAACTGGCCGTCCTTGATTTCCACGCGGCGGAATCCCACACGGAGACTCACAGTCTCGGGCTTCAATTTCTTGTTGGCAGGCGTGAACGTGGCAACAAGGCTGTATAGGTTAGGCACCTCGGCTGTCCATTGCTTGACGTTGGGGATAATCCAGCGGTTCTCGCCAGCAGGCGTCAAGATGGCCTCTTGACAGCCCCATTCCAGCCGGTAACTCATCGTTCCCTTGCCCGTGACCGTGGGGTTGATCATCAGGATGCCGTCCTGCATGTCATCGGTGAGCGTCGCCGTCACGCGCAGGTCATCGATGTGGTAATTCTTGTCGCGGCAGTAGAGGTAACTCGAGCGTGCTACGCCCGACAGGCGCCAGAAGTCCTGATCCTCGCTATAGGTGCCGTCACACCAGCGCATCACTTGGAACGCCAGCAGGTTGTCGCCCTCGCGGACGTAGGGCGTGATGTCAAACTCGGCTGCCGTCTTGCTGTCCTCGGCATAGCCAGCAAACTGACCGTTGACCCACAGGCTGATGTTGCTGGTCACGCTGCCGAAGTGGGCAATGACCTGCTTGCCCTTCCAGTCGGCTGGCAGGGTGATGTGGCGACGATAAGAGCCCACGTGATTGTCCACTGTAGGCACGCGGGGCGGGTCGTTCTCCCAGTTGCCGCGCCACGGGAACCCGATGTTGACATACACCGGGTCGCCATAGCCGTTCAATTCCCACATCCCCGGCACGGGCATCGTGCCCCAGTTGCTGTCGTCCAGGTCGGGGCGGTAGAAGTCGGTAGGGCGCTCATCCAGATTGGCCACCCAGTTGAATTTCCAGTCGCCGTCCAGTGACAAGCGGCGGCTCAGTAGGGCCGAGTCCACATCATGGGCGATAAACGACGTGTGCACCGGCAGGCGGTTGATCTCGTTCACTTGCAGGTCCATCCACGGTTCCCCGGCAGGTTGGGCAGTAGCGCATATCGCCAATAACAGACAGGTTATTGTAAGAATTGAACGTTTCATTTTTTTAAACGGTTTAAATCTTAATAAAAACGTTGCGTCGTTGAGTTTTAGCGTGAGGCTAAGAACTGGTTGGCACGGGCGAGGTCATCGGGCGTGTCGATGCCGATGGTCGCTGTGGTGGTGATGCCGGCCTTGATCGTGTAGCCGTTCTCGAGCCAGCGCAACTGCTCCAGCGACTCTGCAAGTTCCAGCGGCGACTGGGGCAGACGGGTGATTTCGGCCAGCACCTGGGCACGGTAGGCATACATGCCCACGTGGGTATAATACTGCGTCAGCGAGGGCCACTGTTCACGTTCCTTCCCGCGCACATAGGGGATGACCGACCGTGAGAAATAGCGGGCCCGCATCTGGTTGTCGAGCACCACCTTGGGCGAGTTGGGATTCTCCAACTCGCTATAGGGGCGGCTGGGGTCAAACGGGCGCACGAGGGTGGCGATATCGGTCCCAGCGTCGTCAAAGCAAGCCATGATGGCCCTTAACTGGTCGGGCTGGATGAACGGCTCATCGCCCTGGATGTTGATGATCACATCCTCCTGGCCGCCGTTCTTCATGTAGGCCTCCTGGCAGCGGTCGGTGCCGCTGCGGTGCTCGGTGCTCGTCATCACCGCCTTGCCGCCGAAGGCCTCGACGGCCGCCATGATGCGGTCATCATCGGTAGCGACCACCACGCGGTCCAGCACCTTACTCACTTGGGTAAATACCCGCTCTATCATCGTCTTGCCGCCCAGCATGGCCAGCGGCTTGCCAGGAAA
>CAMKOE010000061.1 GCA_946414395.1 uncultured Porphyromonadaceae bacterium
TACTGGATGCACAACAACATGATCACCATCAACGGGCAGAAGATGGGTAAGTCGCTGGGCAATTTCATCACCCTGGAGCAGTTCTTCACGGGTGACCACCCCGCCCTCACCCAGGCCTACACGCCCATGACCATCCGCTTCTTCATCCTCCAGGCCCACTATCGTGGCACCGTGGACTTCAGCAACGAGGCCCTGCAGGCTGCCGAGAAGGCCCTCGAGCGCATGCTCGACGGCTGGCACCGCCTGAATGCCCTCACTGCCGCTGCCCAGTCATCGCTCACGCTCGACAACTACCGTCAGCGCTGTGCGGAGGCCATGAACGACGACCTGAACACCCCGACGGTCATCGCCACCCTGTTTGACGCCTGCAAGGTCATCAATCAGGCCAACGACGGCAAGGCCACGCTGAGCCAGGCCGACATCGACGAGTTGAAGGGCGTCTTCCAGACCTACCTGTTTGACGTGCTCGGCATCCGCGACGATGCCGCCGGCGGCGACAGCGTCAACCTCGAGCCCTACCGCCATGCCGTTGACCTGCTGCTGGAGATGCGCCGCAACGCCAAGGCCAACAAGGACTGGGCGACCAGCGACCTCATCCGCGACAAACTCGCCGAGTTTGGCTTCGAGGTCAAGGACACCAAGGACGGCTTTGAGTGGAAAGTGAAGTGACAATGACATGAATCCCAGCCCGCTCATTTCGGTCATTGTTCCCGTCTATAACGTGGAAGCCTATCTGGACCAGTGCCTCGAGAGCATTGTGAACCAGAGTTACAGGCACCTGGAAATCCTCGTTATCGACGACGGCAGCACCGACAATGGCGGCACCATGTGCGACCATTGGGCCGAGCGCGATGAACGCATCCGCGTCATCCACCAGCCCAATGGTGGCCTTTCTGCGGCCCGCAACACGGGCCTGGACGCGATGAGCGGCCAGTTGGTCATGATGGTGGACAGCGACGACGTGCTGCACGCCTCGGCCATCTCTACCCTGCTCGATCTCATGAGCACCCATCAGGCCGACATTGCCGTGGGCGGCTATCTGCCCTTTACTGGAGCGGCGCCACAATGGCTTGACCGTGGCGAGTCCGCACAGATCCATGACTACGGCCAGCAAGAGGCGATACTGGCCATCTTCTATCAGCAAGGGCTCGACCACTCGGCGTGGGGACGCCTGTACAGGGCATCACTGTTCGACGAGATCCGTTACCCCGTTGGACTCTACTACGAGGATCTGGCCATCATTTACCCCTTGCTGCTCAAGTGCACACGCGTTGCCAGAACAAGCCAGCCGCTATATGGCTACCGGCAGCGCGAGAACAGCATTCTCGACAAGTTCTCGCCCAAGCGCGCCGATGTCCTCAACATCGCCGAGGGTCTGGAGCGGCAAGTGCTGCAACAGGGCGAGCCAACCTACCTCAAGGCCGTGCGCAGCAGGCTCTTGAGTGCCTATTTCAATATCCTGCTGCTCAGCAGCCAGGACAGGAACACACGCCATGACGACCTGGGCGACAGGTGCTGGAGCGGCATCAAGCGACTGCGTGCAGCGTGCCTGGCCGACCCGAGTGTGAGACTCAAGAACAAAATCGGTATCATCGCCTCCTACCTGGGCCGCGACTTCCTATGCAAAATCATAGGCCGCAACTACCGGCCGAGCCCTTAATCGGCTAGTATTAGGTCATATAAATGCGTTTTCACCGATAAAATCCGCCAGTTTATAGAATATATTTTGGTATATTATACCATTTTATTTTCTTTGCATTGGAATTATATGCTTAAAGATCTAATTCATGAACATTTGGGTTTAGTTAAAAAGTTTTTAGGCTTCAGAACACTATGAGGGAAAGACTGGATGTGAACCCCGTCTTTCTCGCTTTTTATACCCCTACCCCACGCGTGTACTAGCGCCTGGCGCCAGCACTCACCAGCATCGACTTGGGTTCAGCGGAAAAAGACCAGGGGCTGCAGTGAGAGGCTGTGCCATCATTCACCCGCTTGTTTTAAATCGGCCTTATGGCCGAGAAATCAAAATAAATTTTTATTTGTGATTTTATCTGATTTCTCGCGCGTAGCGCGATGAATAGTTCCTGTCATCATTTATGACATAGCCCCACGTTCATTCCCCCCACCTTTTATCGGGTGAGCATCGACTTGAGACGATAGAAAACGGCTGCCAGCAGGACAGTTATGGCCAGCACGATGAACGGGCGCAGCCACGACTCCGCCAGGCCACGGTCCGGCCTCAGGGCATTGTAGGAGAACATCACCAACGGGTGCATGATGTAGATGAAGAAGGCGTAGGTGCTGCCCAGCAGGCAGAAGCGCTTATACTTCATGCCACTGCCGCCAAACAGCAGGAACAGGGCTGGAGCGAGCATCATGTTGGCAATGTGCCACCACTGCGTGCCATAGTATCGCGACAGGATGCTGATGGTCAAACCCACGACACACAGCACGACGAGTTGAGGACGATGCAGCACCTGTCTGAGGCGGTCTTCATACTGGTGGACGGCTTCACCCATCACAAAGAAAGGGATACCCCACAGCCACGGATTGCTGATCGGGAAATCCATCAGATTGCCCACGGGTGGCAGCACCACAACGATGCCCGCGACAAGACCTACCGCCCCCAGTAGCCATAACCACCGCCCCAACATCAGTCGCAGCACATAGCACACCACGAGCGTGATCAGGAACCATGCCACATAGCAGATGCTGGACTGCGTCAAGACCATCACACGCGACAAGTGGTGCAGCGTGAACACCTCGCGCGACAAGAAGTCCAGCACGGCCGAGACGCTAAAGTCCTCGATAATCCAGATCCTGATCAGATAGAGCACATAGGCCGCCAGCAGATAACCAAGCGTGCGCTTGATGGCATGCAACAGCCTGGTGCGGGAGGAATTGAGCGAGTAGTATCCCGACGTCATGAAGAACACCGACACGGCAAATGTGGCCACATAGGCCACAAACAACCCGAAGGGCCGCGGGAACGTCACGTGGGCAAACACGATGAAGCATGCGGCTATTCCCTTGAGAAAGTCCAATCCATGATTGCGCAACGGGCTATTGGCTGGCATCTCCATGACTCACGGGGTCTACTTCTTGACAAGGGTGTGTTTTGTTGTGTAATAGGCCCACGCCATCATGATGGTAACAAGCAGCACGACAAGCGGGCGCAACCAGGCCTCGATAGGCAACAGGCTGGGTCTCAACGCGTCATAGACGTGCATCACCAGCGGGTGCATGATATAGATAAAGAACGCATACACGCTGCCCAGCAGGCACATCTTGTTATACTTCATGTCACTGCGGCTGAACAGCACGAACAACGCCGGTGACAGCAACAAGATGCCTATGTACCAGAACAGGGAACGATACACAATCGCCGATGCCAAGATAGCAAGCCCCACAGCAGCCTGGAGCACTAGGTGAGATGACTTGATTCTCTGATTCACCCAGCCCTCATGCACGCGGAAGAGTTCGCCTATAAAGAAGAAAGGGATACCCGTCACCCATGGGGTGTTGACGGGCACGGTGATTCTCAAGAACGGATATTGCAGGGAACCCAGGACTCGCAAGAGCAAGGCCGCATAGGCAATATAGCGGAACTTATCGCCCAACAAGTACTTGAGCG
Organism: uncultured Porphyromonadaceae bacterium; assembly: GCA_946414395.1. GTDB lineage: Bacteria > Bacteroidota > Bacteroidia > Bacteroidales > Muribaculaceae > Sodaliphilus. The sequence goes on from CAMKOE010000061.1 coordinate 3,635, forward strand.
CGTAGCAAATGAGTAACGAGATGAGGAACCACGCCACCCCACTGACTCGGGCATCGGTGAACAGCACAAAGTGTATCAGATGGTATTTGGTGAATATCTTATCACCAAAAAACTGCCACAGATCATGTAGATTGAACTGGTTGGTAATCAGCAAGTTAATGATGCCTATCACATAGGCTACAAGCAGATAGGTGGCGGTGCGCTTGATGGAGCGTAGTGTCTTGGCACGGCTCGCTCCGTAACCAAAGTAGCCAGACGTCATGAAAAAGACCGGCACGGCAAATGTGCCGAGCAACGCGACATAACGGCCCGTAGGCTCGGGAAAGCGCACATGCATGAACACGACAAAACATGCCGCAATCCCCTTCAGAAAGTCAAGGCCGTACTTACGGCTTTGGGTAATGCTTGTATTACTCATCGTCTTTCTTCATTTATTCATCCAGCGGTAAGGCTGTGCGCGGTACGGCACACTGCCATCACCGCAGCATATCGGCGACACGCCGCGTGGCGGCGACAAAGGCCGCAACCTCGTCGAGCGTGTTATAGACCGCAAACGAGGCCCTCACCATGCCCGTGACGCCATAGCGGTCCATCAAGGGCTGCGCGCAATGGTGGCCCGTGCGCACGGCGATGCCCAGTTTATCCAGCAACAGTCCCATGTCGTAACTGCTGATGTCGCCCACCAGGAAGGACACGACGCCGCTCTTGCCGGGCGCTGTGCCGAACAGGCGGATGCCATCGATGCCTTGAAGGCCCTGGACGGCGGCCTCCAGCAACTGATGTTCATGGGCCGCGATATTATCGATGCCCAGGCCATTGATATAGTCGATGGCGGCGCCAAAGGCCGCGATATCGACAAAGTCGGGCGTGCCGGCTTCAAACTTGAAGGGCAACTCGGCAAACGTGGTGCGCTCAAACGACACATGGCCGATCATCTCACCGCCGCCTTGATAGGGAGGCATCTTTTCCAGCCAGTAGCGCTTGCCATAGAGAATGCCCACGCCAGCCGGGCCATACATCTTGTGGCTCGAGAAGGCATAGAAGTCGCAATCCAGGTCCTGCACGTCAACCTGGACGTGAGGTGCGGCCTGGGCGCCGTCGATGAGCACGGGCACGCCATGCCGGTGAGCGACCGCGATCATCTGCTTGACGGGATTGACGGTTCCCAGCACGTTGGACACATGGGCCAGAGCGACAAAGCGGGTATTGTCGCTGAACAGGTCCTCATAGGCCTGCATATCGACCTGGCCGCTGTCGTCGATGGGCACGACACGCAGGGTCACGCGCTTGCGTTGCCCGATGAGTTGCCAGGGCACGATGTTGCTGTGGTGCTCCATCACGGTGACGATAATCTCGTCGCCGCTCTCGAGCATCTGGCCGAAGGACGAGGCCACGAGGTTGATGCCCTCGGTCGTGCCACGCGTGAAAATCACCTCCTGGACGCTTCCCGCATTGATGTAGGCCCGCACCTTCTCGCGAGTGATTTCCACGTGGTCGGTGGCCTCTTGCGAGAGGGTATGCACGCCGCGGTGCACGTTAGCCTTGTAGTGGTAGTACATCTGGTCGATAGCCTCCACGACGGGACGCGGCGTCTGGGACGTGGCTGCGTTGTCCAGATAAACCAGCGGCCGGCCGGCTATCTGCCGTTGCAGGATGGGATAATCCTCGCGTATCTTGTTGATGTCCATGTATCTTGTTTTAATTTTTAGTCTTTAGTTTTAAGTTTTAAGTATGGAATGTATCGCCTGGAAAAAGTCCTAACTCATCACTTCTAACTCCTGACTTCTAACTCATAACTCAAAACTTCTAACTCATCACTTCTAACTCCCAAGTCCTATTAATTCCTGCACGCCGCCAGGCAGCCCGAGCAGTTGCTCAACGTGCCGGCAAAGCGTTTCTCGACCAGGTAGTGCAGGCGGTCCTTGAGGGCATCAAGGCGCACGCCGTCGATGACGTCGGCGACAAATGCCTGCATCAGCAGCCTGCGGGCCTCGTCGATGCCGATGCCGCGCGTGCGCATGTAGAAAAGCGCTTCCTCGTCCAACTGGCCCACTGCCGACCCGTGAGAACACATCACGTCGTCGGTATAGATCTCTAGTTGAGGTTTGGTGTACATCTTGGCCGTGGGGGCTCCGCACAGGTTGCGGTTGCCCTGATAGGCCTCGACACGCGGGCAACTGGGCTTCACCAGGATTTTTCCCGCAAAGGCGCCCACAGCGTTGTCGTTGAGCACATACTTGAACATCTCGTTGCTGTGGCAACGCGGCATGTTGTGACTGATGAAGGTGTGGCTGTCCACATGCTGCTCGCCGCTGGCAATGGTCATGCCCAGCAGTTGGGTCTCGGCATGCTCGCCATTGACCTCGACGTGGTAATTGTTGCGGGTAAAGCCGTTGGTGAGCGTGATGCCGTCGATGAGCACATTGCTCCCCTCGTGCTGATCGACATAGATCGATGACACGCGGCTGGTGCCGGGCGTGCTCTCCTCCATGTCATAGTAATCGACCGTAGCGCCCTGCATGGCGACAATCTCGATGACCTGGTTGCTCAGGTAGCGGTAGTCGGCGCTCTGGGTGTGGTCACAGGCGAGCAACTTGACGGCGGCGTTCTTGCCCACGATGATGAGCAAGCGGCGCTGGGCCATCATGTCGAGCGCGGCGTTGAAGATGTTGACCAACTGGATGGGGCGCTCGGCCACCACTCCGTCGGGCACATAGATGAACAGGCCGTCCTGCAGCAGCAGGCTGTTGAGCGCGACGGTCGGGTCATCCATGTTGGCCAGTTGGCCCAGGTAGGCCTTCATCAGGTCGGGATAATCCTCGGCGGCCATGCTGAACGGCTCGACAACCACCTGGCCGATGTTGCGCTCGGCTGTGGCGCTGCTGTGAAACGCGTCGTTGCTGTTGTAGTACAGGCACGTGCTCATGTTGGGCACGTCGCAGTGGAACGCCTCGGCCGGGTCGGCATCAAAGGGCAGGCGGTTCACATTCACACCATAGTCATGGCCAAAAACCGCCTCGAGGTCGGTTGCCTCATAGTCCTCGCTGCCCTTGCGTGGCAGGCGGGCCCCTTCGAGGCGCTCGCGGGCCAGGCGGCGCAGCGTGTTGAGCAAGGCGGGAGACTGCTGCTCGATGGCGTCGCGGTGCTGGTCATACAGGTCTATATATTGCTTGAGTGCGTTCATCGCATTGATTTATTGCTGTGAGTCAACCTGTTCCTTAATCCAGTCATAACCCTTTTCCTCGAGTTCCAGTGCCAACTCGGGGCCGGCGCTCATGACGATGCGGCCCTTGTACAGCACGTGTACAAAGTCGGGCTTGATATAGTCCAGCAGGCGCTGGTAGTGGGTGATGACGATAGTGGCGTTGTCCTTACTCTTGAGGGTGTTCACGCCGCTGGCGACGATGCGCAGGGCATCAATATCCAGGCCACTGTCGGTCTCGTCGAGGATGCTCAACTTGGGCTCGAGCATCGCCATCTGGAAAATCTCGTTGCGCTTCTTCTCGCCGCCCGAGAAACCCTCATTGACGGCGCGGGAGGCCAACTTGTTGTCCAGTTGCACGATGCTGCGCTTCTCGCGCATGATTTTCAGGAAGTCGGCAGCACTGAGCGGCTCCTGGCCGAAGTACTTGCGCTTCTCGTTCAGGGCAGTGCGCATGAAGTTCACCATCGACACGCCAGGGATCTCCACCGGGTACTGGAAACTCAGGAACAGGCCCTCATGGGCTCGGTCCTCGGGCGAGAGGGCCAGCAGGTCCTTGCCATAAAATTCGACGCTGCCGCCGGTGACGGTATAGGCGGGATTACCCGTGAGCACGGCGCTCAGGGTGCTCTTGCCCGACCCGTTGGGGCCCATGATGGCGTGTACCTCGCCGGGCTTCACCGTCAGGTCGATGCCCTTCAATATCTGCTTGTCCTCAATCGAGGCCTGTAAATTCTTAATTACTAACATGGTTGTTATATCTTGTTGTTTTTTTATTCTTCAACTCCTAACTGAAATCTAGCCCACGCTGCCCTCGAGCGAGACACTCAGCAGTTTCTGGGCCTCGACGGCAAACTCCATCGGCAACTTGGCCATCACCTCCTTGGCATAGCCATTGACGATGAGGCCCACGGCGTCCTCGGTCGAGATGCCGCGCTGGTTGCAGTAGAAGATCTGGTCCTCGTTGATCTTGCTGGTCGTCGCCTCGTGCTCGACAACCGACGTGTCGTTGCCCACCTCGATCACGGGGAAGGTGTGGGCACCGCTGGTGTCGCTCAGCAACAGGCTGTCACACTGGGTGAAGTTGCGGCACCCCGTGGCCTTGGGGGCTATCTTGACCATGCCGCGGTAACTGTTCTGGCTGTGGCCGGCGCTGATGCCCTTGCTCACGATGGTGCTCGTGCTGTGCTTGCCCAGGTGGATCATCTTGGTGCCCGTGTCGGCCTCCTGCCAGTTGTTGGTCAGGGCCACGCTATAGAATTCACCCACCGAGTGATCACCCATCAGCACACAACTGGGATACTTCCACGTGATGGCGCTGCCGGTCTCGACTTGGGTCCACGACAACTTGCTGTGGTCACCACGGCACAATCCGCGCTTGGTCACCAGGTTATAGATGCCGCCCTTGCCGTCCTTGTCGCCCGGATACCAGTTCTGCACAGTGCTGTACTTGACCTCGGCACGGTCCTCGACCACGATCTCGACGATGGCGGCGTGCAACTGGTTCTCGTCGCGCATGGGCGCCGTGCAACCCTCCAGATAGGACACATAGGCATCGTCGTCGGCCACGATGAGCGTGCGCTCAAACTGGCCCGTCTGGGCCGCATTGATGCGGAAGTAGGTGGACAACTCCATCGGGCAACGCACGCCCTTGGGGATGTACACAAACGAGCCGTCGCTGAACACAGCCGAGTTCAACGCGGCATAGAAGTTGTCGGTATAGGGAACCACCTTGCCCAGGTACTTGCGCACCAGGTCGGGATAGTCCTTCACGGCCTCACTGATCGAGCAGAAGATCACGCCCAACTCGGCCAGCCGCTCGCGGTAGGTCGTCTTGACGCTCACACTGTCCATCACGGCGTCCACGGCCATGCCGCTCAGCCTCATCTGCTCCTCCAGGGGAATGCCCAGTTTGTCAAACGTCTTCTTCAACTCGGGGTCGATTTCCTTGGCCTCACCTTCCTTCTTGTGGCGCGGCGCGGCATAGTAACTGATGTCCTGGTAGTCGATTTCGGGCACATGCACGTGGCCCCACGTGGG
>CAMKOE010000062.1 GCA_946414395.1 uncultured Porphyromonadaceae bacterium
GGTCTCGATGTCGCCCCAGATACCTGATGCCAACTGGTAGTCGTCCTCTCCTTGCTCACGCACGCGGTCGATGATGTCATCGACGGTGATGCGGCCCACCAGGCGGCCGATGCTATCGACGACGGGCATCGCCACGAGGTCATATTTCTCAAAGTCGAGGGCCACGTCCTCGATGTGGGTGTCGGTGCGCACGCTGATGGGGTCGGGCTCCATGACGTGCTTGATCTTGCTGGCCGAGGGGTTGGTGATGGTCGTCTTCAAGGGGAAAATGCCCTTCAGGCGGTTATCGTCATCGACAACGTAGATGTTGTATATCTCGTCCAGGTCCTCGGCCTGCTGGCGCATGGCCTTAATGCAGTCGGGCATCGACATGTTCTCGTTGACGACAATCATCTCGGTGGACATGTAACCACCGGCGGTGTCCTCGTCATACTGCAACAGGTCAACGATGTCGCCGGCCTGCTCCACGTCGTCGATGTGGCTGATGACGTCCTCACGGTCTTCCTCATCCAGTTCCTGAATCACGTCAACGGCGTCGTTGGCGTCCATCTGTTCCACCTGCTTGGCGATTTCCTCGTTGGGCATCAGTTCCATCAGGTCGTGACGCTGGTCCTCGTCAAGTTCAATCAGGACATCGGCTGCCGTCTCGTCGTCGAGCAACAGCATGATGAACAGGGCTTCCTGGTCATCCAGGTCACCCACAAGTTCGGCGATATCGGCAGGGTGCAGGTCCTGTATCTGGGCACGCACCTGTTCCTCGTCCTTATTGTCTATCAGTTCGTTGAGATTATGCAGATAATCCTCTGAAAATTGTTTCATTGCGGTTCTAGGGTCAATTGGTAATCTGTGTTAATTGTCTTCTGGTTATGGTGGTTTTTCAACCCTTGTCAGGGCTTTACCATCAGGGAACCGACTGCTGCGGCTGCTCGGTGGCCAGCCGCGTCAGGGCAATGAAATCTTCAACGCCCAACTGCTCGGGGCGTTGTCGGAACACGTCGCGCTCCATCACCGACGGATCGGTCGTGAAAATGGGCTTCAGGGAACTGCGCAGCATCTTGCGGCGCTGGCCGAAGGAGGCCTTGACGATGCGCTTGAACATGCGCTCGTCCACCCCCAGGTCGGTCACATCGTTGCGCACAAGGCGGATGACTCCGCTCTTGACCTTGGGCGGCGGATTGAAGACGTGCTCATCGACAGTGAACAGGTACTCGATGTCATACCAGGCCTGCAGCAGCACCGACAGGATGCCATAGGCCTTGGTGCCCGGCGGCTCGGCGATGCGCTGCGCCACCTCGCGCTGCAGCATGCCGCTGCAGCATGCCACCTGGTCGCGGTATTCCAGCACCTTGAAGAAAATCTGAGTCGAGATGTTATAGGGATAATTGCCAATCACACAGAACGGCCGGTCACCGTACAGCCGCTTGAGGTCCATCTTCAGGAAGTCCTCACCGATGATGCGCCCATGCAGTTGCGGGAAAGCCGCCTCCAGGTAGTCCACACTCTCGCCGTCGAGTTCGACGACCGTGAGGTCCAGGCCCATCTCGAGCAGGAACTGGGTGAGCACACCCATGCCTGGCCCCACCTCCAGCACCGGCAGGTGCTTGAAGTCGTCCAGCGTGTGGGCAATGCGCTCGGCAATCGACAAATCGGTCAAGAAATGCTGTCCCAGTGACTTTTTTGCTCTAACTTTCCGCATGTTTGGTCATTTATTGTTACCTTTGCACGCTCCAATGCGTCCATTATCAATGTGCAAAGGTACTGCTTTTTTGCCGTTCTCGACGCATTGGCCACTACATTTTAACTCATCAACAAAAGAAAAAACGTGAAAAAGGCCATCTCCTATCTCGTGAAATATGGCATCCCCCTCGTTATCGGTGTGGGGCTGATGTACTTCCTATACAAGAATGTGGACATCACCAGCATGATGGACACCTTGAAGAACGATGTCAACTACTGGTGGTTTGCCGGCGTTGCGGTAGTGAGTCTCTTGAGCCATGTGTTCAGGGCCCTGCGCTGGCGCTTGCAACTCAAGGCCATCGACGTGAAGCCCTCGTTCAGCGCCGTGCTCAACAGCATCTTTGGCACCTATGCCGTCAACCTGGTTTTCCCGCGATTGGGCGAGGTGTGGCGCTGCGGCTATATCGCCAACCGCCAGAAGGCTTCGGTCACCCAGGTCATGGGCTCGATGGTTGCCGACCGCCTCACCGACACCGCAACGGTCTTGCTGCTCACCCTGGTGACCTTCCTGCTGGCACAGGGCGCCTTCGGGCAGTTCTTTGACGCCTACCCGCAGATGAAGGAAAACTTCATGAATATCGCCAGCGATGCCCGCATCTGGTTTGGCACCGCCATTGTCATCATCGCCGTGGGATGGCTGCTGGTGATGAAGACCGAGAACAAGTTTATCAAGAAGATCCAACTCATGGCACGCAACCTGTGGGAAGGCTTTGCAGGCATCGCCCGCATGGACGGCAAGTGGTGGTTCCTGCTGTTGACCGTCCTCATCTGGGGGTGCTACTACCTGCAACTGTACTTGGCCTGCCAGGCCTTCAACTTCACCAGCGACCTGAGCGTGCTGGCTGTGCTGGTGGTGTTTGTGCTCAGCAGCATCGGCATGGGCATCCCGACCAACGGCGGCCTGGGTGCATGGCATGTAGCCACGATTTTCGGCCTGTCGCTCTACGGCGTGGGCGTCTTCTCGCCCTCGAACTTCGACCCGCGCGCATCGGCATTTGCCATGTTTGTGTGGGGTTTCCAGCAGGTTCTCATCATCGCCCTGGGCATCTATGCCTTCATCAGCATGACGATTGACCGCCGCCGCATCGAGAGCGGCAAGACTGTGGTAGATACCACCAACGACGAGATAAAACTGTAATTTAGTTGTAAGTTTTAAGTTGTAAGTTTCAAGTAATATTACCTTTATCCGATACTGACCATACTTAAAACTTAAAACTTAAAACTAACAACTCAAAACTCAAAAACCAGATAATTATGGACGACAATTTTGACGACTATTTCACCGAGGAAAACGTCCCCGACGAGCAGCCTCAAGTGCACCAGGAAACCGAGCAGGAACGCGAGGAACGCGAAATCAAGGAAGCGACCATCGAGCGCCGTGGCAACTCCATCAAGATGGCACTCGCGCTCATCATCCTCGCGATGGTGCTGTTCCTGGGATGGTGGATGTGGCAACACTATTTCCACCCCTACAGACTGAGCCAGGAGAAGGGCTGGATCATGAAAGTGAGCAACGAGGGCACCCTGTTCAAGACCTATGAGGGTGAGATGATCAGCGAGGGCTACATCGAGGACACCCTAGTGGCCATGCACAGCGATTTCCGCTTCTCCATCCCCACCGACAGCCTTGCACGCGAGGCCATGAGATGGGCCAGCAACGGCAAGCGCGTCATCCTCACCTATGAGGAATACAAGGGATCGGTGCTGTGGCGAGGCGACTCCAAGCACGTCGTCACCAAGATTGAGCCCGACAGCGGCCTCATCAAGGACAACCCCTACAAGGAGGCCACACCGCCCGTCCAGCAAGAGGAAGACAAGAAATAAGTCTGCGCCCTGACATTATCACATTGAGCCCTATAACCATCAGGTGAACGATTGTCCACCTGGTGGTTTTCTCTTCATTTTCTGCCAAAATGTCACTTTTTTAACTTTTTTTGATGTCAGTTCCCGAAAAATGTTAGTACCTTTGCAGTCCAAATTTCTGAAAGCATTTAAATGGAAGAAAACAAGATACTAGAAAACAAACCAGAGCAGCCAACGACCGAACAGCAGCAGCCCAAGCCCGTCAAGCCAGACATTCTGGACTATGACGACGTGTGCCAGATGGCGCCCTTCTTCAAGGGTAAGCCCAAACTGGTCAAGTGGTTGTTCCACCTGCTCGACATCGACGACGTGAACTGGATACACGGCCACAACTGCGGCACGCCAGGCGTCCCCTTCTGCACCGGATTGCTCAACGACCTGAACGCCACCATCACCTATAGCAACGGCCAGGTGCTGGAAAACCTGCCCGAGGGGCCATTCATCACGGTGACCAACCACCCCTTTGGCGCCCTGGACGGCGTGATGATGATCCACATCATCGGCACGCACAGGCCTGACTACAAGTTCATGGTCAACATGCTGCTAAGCAAGATTGGCGGCATGATGCCCAACTTCATCACCGTCGATGCCCTGGCCAGCGATGACCCGGCCAAGCGCGCCGTGTCGATGCAGGGCATCAGCGAAACGATGAAGCACGTCAAGGCCGGTCACCCCATGGGATTCTTCCCCGCCGGTGCAGTGAGCAAGTTGACGTGGAAACTGCGCGTCGAGGACCGTGAGTGGCAGCCCGTGATCATGCGCCTGATCCAGAAACTCAAGGTGCCCGTGATTCCCATCTACATCCACGGCCACAACAGCATCACGTCCATCATCCTGGGCATCATCAGTTGGAAACTGCGCACCCTGAAGTTGCCCAGTGAGGTCTTCCGCCGCAAGAACTACAACTTCCGCGTGTCGGTGCATGATCCCATCATGCCCGAGCAGTACGCGCAATACAAGACGCCCGAGGAGTTGGGCAGATTCCTGAAATCAGAAACCTATAAAATGAAAAAATGGCAACAATAAACGACAGCAGCATCCGCGCCATCAAGCAGCGCTTTGGCATCGTCGGCGAGTCGGCGGCACTGATTGCCGCCATCAGGCGTGCCATGCTCGTGGCACCCATCGACCTGAGCGTGCTCATCATCGGCGAGAGCGGTTCGGGCAAGGAATCGTTCCCCAAGATTATCCACGAGAGCAGCCCCCGCAAGCACAAGAAGTACATCGCCGTGAACTGCGGCGCCATCCCCGAGGGCACGATCGACAGCGAACTGTTTGGCCACGTCAAGGGTTCGTTCACCGGAGCCATCGCCGACCACAAGGGATACTTTGAGGAGGCCGACGGCGGTGTAATCTTCCTGGACGAGGTGGCCGAGATGCCCATGAGCACCCAGGCCCGCCTGCTGCGCGTGCTCGAGAACGGCGAGTACCTGCGCGTGGGTGACAGCACCGTGCGCAAGACCAACATCCGCGTCGTGGCAGCAACCAACAAGGACATGCTGCAGGCCGTCAAGGACGGCAAGTTCCGCGAGGACCTGTACTACCGTCTCTCGACGGTGCAGATCAACGTGCCGCCCCTGCGCGAGCGGGGCGATGACATCGTGTTGCTGTCCAGGCTGTTCCTGCGCAACTTCATCAACGAGAACCGCACCAGCGAGGTCACCCTCACCGAGGACGCCCAACGCATGCTCAAGGCCTTCCACTGGCCGGGCAACGTGCGCCAACTCAAGAGCGTCATCGAGCAGGTGGCCCTGTTCGAGTCGGGCAACACGGTCGATGCCGCAACGTTGAGCCAGTACATGCCCAACAACCGTGACACGGCGCTGACGGTGCAGTCCCAGCCAAGGTATGACTACAACGCCGAGCGCGAGCAACTCTTCACGCTCATCCTCTCGATGCGTGCCGAGATTGAAACGCTCAAGAAGCGCATGGACGGCACCGGCCCCACGTCCCACGTGGCCACCAATGTCCATGAACTCAAGCGCGACACCAACCCCCTGCTCGAGTATGGCAACACCGGCGACGGCATGGACATGGCTTCGCCCTACCGCAACATGCAACGCGAGACACAGGAACTGGGCCGCGTCGATGAGGTCTCAGCGATGGACGTCGAGGGCGAGACCGTCAAGACCCTTGACGAGACCGAGCGCGAGACCATCGAGAACGCCCTGAGGAGAAACAACGGACGCCGCAAACTCACCGCCCAGGAACTGAACATCTCGGAGCGCACCCTGTACCGCAAAATCAAGCAATACAACCTGGAGAGACAGTGAAAAGGCTCATCATCATACTGGCAATCGTCACTGCCGCCATCGGCTGGCAAGCGTGCATCCCGCGCTACACCCTCAATGGCGCGTCTATCGACTATAACATCTATAAGACGATATCATTTGGCGAGTTCCCCATCAGGGCCGCACTGGTCTATCCGCCATTGCAGTCGATGTTCGAGAACCGCATGACCGACATGATTTCCCAGCAGACCAGGTTGCGCGTCATCGACAGCAACAACAGCGACCTGCGCATGGAAGGCGAGATCACCAACTATCAACTCTCGCCTCAAGCCGTCGGTGAGGATGCCTATGCGAGTCAGACCCGACTGACCATCACGGTGCGCGTCAAGTACATCAACAACAAGAACCAGAGTCTCTCCAAGGACCTGTCCTTCAGCGCCTACCGCGATTTCTCCAGCAGCGAGTTGCTGGTCGATGTGCAGGATGAGTTGTGCAACCAGATTTGCAAGGACTTGAGCGACCTGATTTTTAACGCAACACTCGGTGACTGGTAATGATGGACTTGAAGACATGGATCGATGACGTCCTGCGCCTCACCCGCGACGAGAAGGCACAAGTGACCCGAGAATGGCTGGAGCAGGCCGAGCAGGCCTTCCCCTACAGTGTCCTGCCTGCACTCATCTACCTCAAGCACAATGGCGTCAAGGACAATGAGGACGTGCTCGCCCGGCTGGCCATCATGTTCCCCGACAGGCAGGCACTCTCGCTCACCCTGGGCGAGGAGGCGGGGGCATTGTCCGACTTCTATCCTCCCGAGGCCACGCAGCAGACACCCGACACCATCACTGCCATCGACCGCTTTCTCGACAACTATGGCAAGACTTCGCCGGGCGAGGTCGAGGCCATCAGCCGCGCCATCTTCAACCCGCAGCCCGACTATGCCGACGTGTTGGCGGCCCAGGAGAAAGAGGAAGGGGGCATGAAACCGAGCGAGGGCGATTCACAAGATGACCTCATCAATCAATTTATCGCCGAGCAGATGCAACTGGGCGAACAGGCGGCACAGGCACCCGTCCGCACCCCGATCAGCGAAAAAGAAAAGGCCGAAATCGCCACCGAGGTCATTGAGAATCCTACCCAAAACGATGATTCCATGCTGAGCGAAAGTCTGGCTAAAATGTACATCTCCAGACACAAATATTCGCAGGCACTTGAAATTATTACGCGTTTAAGTTTGAAATATCCAGAAAAAAGTATTTACTTTGCAGACCAAATTCGATTTTTAAAGAAATTGGTCTTAAATGAGACACTAAACAACAAAAAATAAGAAAAAATGTACACTATTTTTGCTATTCTGATTGTGATCGCATCGATTTTGCTGGTCGGTGTTATCCTGATTCAAAAATCCAAAGGTGGCGGCCTTGCTGCTAACGTAAACAACTACAACCAATTCATGGGTGTGCGCAAGACCACCGACTTTATCGAGAAGGCTACTTGGGGCCTGTCCATCTTCATCTGCGCGCTGAGCATCGCGTCGGCATTTGTCACCGCTCCCAGCATCGTTGAGGGCGCACCCCAAATCAAGAAGTTACCCACCAGCGAGACCCAGGCGCCCAACTTCGGCACCCAGGCCGAGCAGGCACCCGCTGCCGCCGCTCCCGCTAAGCAACAGGCCGCCGCTCCCGCTGCCAAGCAGGAAGCACCTGCCGCTCCTGCCAAGGAGGGTAAGTAATCATCCACTGCATCTCAAACCAACTTTCTAGAGGATGCGGCATGTCGCGTATCCGCATCACAGCGGTTCACGACATGCCGCATCCTTTTTTACATCCCACTTCTATGAAGATGACATTATTATATATAGCACTCGCGGCCCTGATGACCGCATGCGGCAGCGCCGGCTCATCGTCCACTGGTGAGGCCGCCACAGGCAGCGACACGGCCACCGCGACCGCCACTAGCCGCCCAACATTTGACGGCAATGGTGCCATGGAGTTCACGCGCCAACAATGTGAGTTCGGGCCACGCGTGCCCGGGACACCTGCTCATGCCCAATGTGCCGACTGGCTGCTCACGACCCTGCAGGCCTCGTGTGACACCACCTTTATCCAGGCGGCTACTGTCCAGACGGCCACCGAGGGCAAGATAGGCATCAAGAACATCATCGGCGTCATCAATCCCGAGGCCAGCCAGCGCCTGCTGCTGCTCGCCCACTGGGATTGCCGCCCCTGGGCCGACAACGACCCCGACGCCGCTAACCACCGCAAGCCCGTCATGGGCGCCAACGACGGCGCCAGCGGCGTGGGCGTGCTCTTGCAACTGGCCCGTCAACTCAAGCAGGCAGGCACCAAACTGGGCATCGACATCCTGCTCGTGGATGCCGAGGACATGGGTGTGGACGACAACGAGGAGTCGTGGGGACTGGGCACCCAGTACTGGGCCAGCCATCCTCATGTCGAGGGTTACAAGCCGCTGTTTGGCATCCTGCTCGACATGGTGGGCGCCAGCGACGCCACCTTCACCCGTGAGTACTACTCGATGCAGTATGCCAGCGGCTTTGTTGACCTGGTGTGGAAGAATGCCGCCGGCAGCCACTTCATCAACGGCCAGGGCGGTGCTGTGACCGATGACCATATCTTCATCAATCGCGCCGGCATCCCCTGCGTGGACATCATCGACATGCGCAGCGACACGGGCACGGGATTCTGCCCTGCCTGGCACACGATGAACGACACAATGGACGGCATCGACCCCGCCACCCTGGGCGAGGTGGGCCAGACGCTGCTCAACGTCATCGCCAGCCTCGAGCAGTAACCCATTAATCGTGGACCGAGAGATTCAATCATTCGATATTTCCTGTTCAAGTTTTTTATGACCCATATCAACTGATTTGGACGTGAGAAATACTAGAAGACTGGC
>CAMKOE010000063.1 GCA_946414395.1 uncultured Porphyromonadaceae bacterium
TTGCCGGCATGATGCGTGAAGACCTCAAGCAGTATCCCGAGTTGAAGAAAGCCCTCGTCAACGTGGGTGGCTCGCGTGGTGGCGGCATGAGCGGCCAGAGCACGCTGAACTACGAGATTTATGGCTATGATTTCACCAAGACCGATAGCGTGGCCCAGCGCCTGAAACGCATCCTCGAGAGTGTTCCCGGTGCCGCCGACATCAACATCAGCCGCAGTGACTACCAGCCCGAGTACCATGTGGACTTTGACCGCGAGAAGTTGGCCCTGTACGGCCTGAACCTGAGCACCGCTGCCAATGCCCTGCGCAACCGCATCAATGGCACGACGGCCAGTTACTTCCGCGAGGACGGTATGGAGTATGACATCAAGGTGATGTATGACCCCGAGCACCGCCGCAGCATCAGCGACATCGAGAACATCATGCTCTATAACACCATGGGACAGGGTGTACGCCTCAAGGAGGTGGGCACTGTTGTCGAGCGCTTCTACCCGCCCACGATCGAGCGTAAGGACCGCGAGCGCATCATCACCGTCTCGGCCGTTGTCCAGAATCGCCCCATGAGTGAAGTCATTGCCGACGCCCAGCCGCTCATCGACAAGATGGATAAGCCCGCCGAGGTGTCGATCCAGTTGAGCGGTAGTTATGAGGACCAGCAGGATTCATTTGGCGACCTCGCCGTGCTGGGCATCTTGATCATCATGCTCGTGTATATGGTAATGGCCGGTCAGTTCGAGTCGCTTACCTATCCTGCCATCATCATGACGTCGATCCTGTTCGCCTTCTCGGGTATTGTGCTCATCCTGTTGCTCACCCACACCAACCTGAACGTGATGTCGATGATCGGTGCCATCATGCTGATTGGTATTGTTGTGAAAAACGGTATTGTGCTCATCGACTACATCAACCTGAACCGTGAGCGCGGCATGAGCATCCGCCGAGCCGTGATCAACGGCGGACACTCGCGTCTGCGTCCTGTGCTGATGACCTCGCTGACGACCATCCTGGGTATGGTGCCCATGGCAGTAGGCACGGGTGTGGGTAGCGAGATGTGGCGCCCGATGGGTACGGCCGTTATCGGCGGTCTGACAATGTCCACGCTGATGACCTTGCTGTTTGTGCCGACGATGTACACCATCTTTGCCTACAACGGCATCAAGCGCACGCGCAAGAAGATGAGCAAGGAGCACGCCAAATCAGTAAAGAGTTAGTTGAACGTCAATAGGCGTTAGTATTCATACTTAAAACTAAAGAATATGAAAGCGATATTTGTAGCCTTTGACGAGGCATATTATGACCGTATCGTAGAGAAACTGCAACTGCTCAACTGCCGTGGTTTCACGGGTTGGCGCGAGGTGCAGGGACGCGGCAGCAAGAACGGCGAGCCCCACTATGCCACCCACGCGTGGCCCTCGATCGCCTCGGCCATCCTGACGGTGGTGGACGACCGCCGTGTGGACGCAGTGCTTGACGAGTTGCACCAGATGGACCTGGCAACACCCAAACTGGGACTGCGCGCGTTTGTCCTGCCCGTGGAGCGCACCATCTGAGCCGTCACGGCCCACCAGCGATAGGTAACAGTGTTGCCATCTCCCCACTCATCGAGCAAGGTTTGCACCCATTGGTCGCAAACCTTGCTTGTTTATTTGGCCGATTGGGGGGATTGGTGTAACTTTGCCCGATGATGAAGAGCAACGACACATCCGCCGCAACCACGCAACGCATCGGCTACATCGACGCGCTGCGCGGCCTCACCATGTTCCTGGTCGTGCTGGGGCATGTGGCTGCCCTGTGCTGGCACCTGCCCATTGAGCAGTACAGCCCGCACTACTATATCATGCAGGTGAGGATGCCCATGTTCTTCTTTATCAGCGGCTTTGTCCTCTACAAGGCAGGCGTGGTGTGGAATGGGCGGCACATTGTGGCCTTCTTCAAGAAGAAGATTCCCGTGCAGTTGATCAGCCCGTTTATCTTCTTTGCCATTTTCCTATACATCCATCACGTCACGCTGTGGGACGGTGTGATGGAGAAGCAGAAGATGGGGTACTGGTTCACACTGGCCTTGCTGGAGTACTATGTGATCTATGCCACAGTGAGGTTCATCGTCAGGAAAGGCTGGTACAAGTTGATTCTTGTGGCGATAGGGCTTGTCCTGTACTATTACTGCTGGCCGGGCATGACCACCGGCATACAGCGGCTCGACAACCTGTTCCTGCTCCTGAGTGTGCCCCAGTGGCGGTTCTTCATCTTTTTTGTGCTGGGAACGCTGGTGAAAGAGCACTTCGGCACCGTGCAGCAGTGGCTCGACAGCAAGTGGCTGCTGGCCGTATGCATTGTGTTCTACTTTGTGGTCAACGCCCTGGGCGACATGTTGATGGCCAGTGCCATCCCCGTGAAGTTCCTGTTGTCGTTGACGGGATTGACCATCTTGTTTGCCTTCTTCCGCAGCCGGCAGGCGCTGTTCTCACGCGAGACCCGCCTGGGGCGCACGATGCAGTACGTCGGGCGCCGCACGCTTGACATCTACTTGATCCATTTCTTCCTGCTTCCCCGCAACCTGAGCGATTTCACCTTCTTCAACGACCACCCGATGCCAGTCATCGAGTTGGCCGTGTCATCGGTCATCGCCATCATCATTATCGCGGGTTGCCTGCTGGTGAGCAACATCATCAGGCTCAGTCCCTGGCTGGCCCGCTGGCTCTTTGGCGCCAAACCGGCCCAGGGGTGACCCTCGCCCGTAATTACAGGGTCCAAATCCAAGAAATTGACTTAAAACGTCGATTAACGACTAAAAATCACTACCTTTGCAGCCGTGAAGAAGAATCGACTGTTAATATTGGCACTGATGATTGCGGTTGCTGCGATGAATGTCGCCGTGGCCCAATTCACGCAGGAGCGCCCCACCAAATCCAGCAAGCCCAAGAAACAGCGCGTTGAGCCGTCGGTGGCTTGGAGCGTGAGTGAACCGCTGGGACTGCACTATCCCTCGACCATCGACACCCTGCATCTGAACTATCACAGCACGATGGTGCCGTCGATGGTGAGCGACGCGTGGCTGACCACGGGAAACTATGGCGCCCCGGGGCAGAACCAGATTTTCTTTGAACGGCCACTGGCAGGTGAATTCTTCTTTGAGGACGCCATCGAGGCCTGGATGCACAACACGGCCAACATGCGCTACTACAACACGCGCATTCCCATGACACTGCTCAGCCACTCGACCGGTGGCGACAAGTACAGCAACCTGGACCGCACCCAAGTCGAGTTCTCGGGCAACGTGGACCGCAAGACCCAGTTGGGCGGCGGCATCGACTACATCTACAGCAAGGGCTCCTATGAGGCTCAGGCCGACAAGGACTTCACGTGGCGCCTGTTTGGTTCCCACATGGGCGACCGCTACGAGATGCAGACCTTCTTCAACCACTACAACTACACGACCAAGGAGAGTGGCGGCATCACCGATGACCGCTACATCACCGACCCGGCCGAGGTGCAAGGCGGCGTGACCCGCGTCGATAACAAGAGCATTCCCACCCGACTGACCAGCGCCCAAAATCACCTTGAGGGCAGTCAGTTTTACCTCAACCAGCGCTACAAGGTGGGCTTCTACCGCTATCGCCGCGACAGCGTGACCGACACGGTGATCGACCGCACCTATGTGCCGGTGACGAGTTTCATCTGGACGCTGGATTTCAAGCACGGCAAGCACCAGTTCCTGAACAATTCGGGCAGTGAGGACAGGAATTTCTTTGAGCACTCCTATCTGGACGGGGACGGCACCGACGAGAGCACCCGCTACTGGCGGCTGCGCAACACCGTGGGCGTGTCGATGCTGGAGGGCTTCAACAAGTGGGCCAAGTTCGGGTTTGCCATCTACGGCACCCACGAGGTGAGACGATATACCCAGGTGAACGACACCATCACGGGCACCACCCTGCCCGAAGGCCTGGAGGCACTACCAGTCAACGTGGCCCACCGCAAGACCCAGAACCTGATGTGGCTGGGCGGCCAGTTGACCAAGCAGCAGGGCTCACTGCTGCGCTACAACGCCACGGCCCAGTTTGGCGTGCTGGGCGATGCCGCGGGCGAAATTGACATCACGGGCGACGTGACCACACGCTTCAAGTTGCTGGGCGATACGGTGAGCGTCAAGGGCTACGGCTACTTCAAGAACCTGGCCGTGCCCTACCTGCTCCAGCAGTTTGTCTCCAACCACTACGCGTGGGACAACAGTTTCAACAAGACCAAGCGCATGCGTGTGGGCGGGGAATTGAACATCCCCTTCTCGTGGACCAACGTGAACGTGGGCTACGAGACCCTGAATGACTACATCTACTGGGATGCCAACGGACTGCCGGCACAGCATGGAGGCGCGGTGCATGTGCTGAGCGCCCGATGGCGCCAGGGGCTGCACTTCAAGGCCTTCAATTGGGACAATAGCGTGACGCTGCAGACGAGCAGCAACGAGCAGGTATTGCCGCTACCCAAGTTTGCCATCTACAGCAACCTGTATGCCACCTTCACCATCGCCCGCGTGCTGCACGTGCAGATGGGCGTTGACGGCAATTATTACACCAAGTACTACGCCCCGGCCTATAACCCGGCAACGATGACCTTCCACAGCCAGCGGGAGATGGAGTGCGGCAACTTCGTGATCATGAACCTGTATGCCAACTTCAGGATGAAGCAGGCGCGATTCTTTGTCGCATGGACCCACTTCAACCAGAAGGTCCACAGCGGCGATGCCTACTTTGCCACCCCACACTATCCGCTCAACCCCGCCCGCCTGCAAGTGGGCGTGAGCGTCAACTTCGTGAACTGAAAAATGTGCATAAATGTTTTGCAAGTCAGAACAAAACATTTAACTTTGCAATAGATTGAGTTAAGAAGACATTATGAGCAATCGTCGAGAACATATCATCGCAGCCCTTGAAACCAAGGCTCAACAAGTGGTGCCCAAGGACGCCACCGTGTTGCTGTTCGGATCTCAAGCCCGTGGTGATGCTCATTCCGGTTCAGACTGGGATATTCTCATCCTGCTTAACAAAAAGCGTGTCGAGTTAAATGACTATGACATGATTGCCTATCCTTTCCGAGAATTAGGCTGGGATTTGGGAGAAGTCATAAATCCCATTCTATACTCATTTGAAGACTGGCAAAAACAATCAATCACTCCATTCTATAAAAATGTGATTCACGACTGCGTGAGATTATGAAATCATGGCACTGACCCCCGAAGAGAGACAATCCATCATTACCTACCGCCTGGAAAAAGCAAGAAGTACATTTGACCAGGTAAAAGGCGTATTGCCTCTAGAGTATTGGGAAATTATTGCCAATAGGATGTACTATGCCGCATTCTATGCGGTGAGTGCGCTGCTAATCTCTAATGGTTACGAAGCCCACACCCATAATGGCGTTATTCAAATGTTTGGCCTGCACTTCATTAAAGCGGGTATCGTATCGACCGAGAATGGTAAACTATATAGCAAACTTTTCTCACTTAGGCTAACAGGTGACTATAGTGATAACTACAGTTTAACCAAGGAGGACATTTTACCGCTTGTCGAACCAACAGAGAGATTCATCAACGACATATCCTTGCTTATCACAAAGCGATAACGCCCGCCTGCAAGTGGGCGTGAGCGTCAACTTCGTGAACTGATTTTTTAACCACTGATTCATCTGAAGAAACTGAGGCATCCGCATTCATTTCAACGATTGCGGTTGTCTCAGTTTCTTCAGAATCATCTGGTTGTCATGCTATTACTGCACGACGATTTTCTTGCCGTTGTGGATGTAGATGCCGGGCGTTGTCGGCACATCCTTGCCCACGGGCTGGCCCATCAGGTTGTAGTAGTTGTAGTCCATCGGGTGGCGTGCCTTGTCGTTGGCCACCTCGTCGATGCCGTCAAATGCTCCTTCACGATAGCGCATGCCCTTGTAGATGATCTGTCCATCCTTGACCACATGGCTCAAGCCGCACCACTCCTGGTAGTCGGCATAGGGATCAGGCTTGCGCGTGAACGGCGTCAGCAGGTCACCCAGGTCGCGGCTGTCAAAGCCGATGCCCTCGACCACATAGGCCAAGGTGTCGCCCTGCTCGTTGATATAGGCCAACCGACTGCAGCGGTAACCGCCAATCATAATGGGATCCGCCTTGATGAAATTGTCTTCATTCAGGAACTGTTCACGCTGGTAATCAATATAGTATCCCTTGCACCATAGTTCTCCTTGATACCCTGCCATCTCGTAAAAAACCCCGAAATCCCTGCCAATCCAAAGATTGATCAGATTTCTATCCTGGTTACAGATGTTGCTATATGGCTCATTGAGATAACACAGGACCGCTGCATCACCTTCACGCATTGCGGCAACAATACTATCATTATCGGCATCAAGGATGTGGTCAACTCCATCATAGCGGTACAGGGCCTTGCAGGTCAAGCCATAACTGAATGTCTCGGGATGATTGCCCTTAAACTCATAGGTGTAATAGCAGCAGGTTGTGTCACCATGATTGACTGTCACGCGTTCATTAACCCACTTGACGCCCTCGCGAATGAGCGGCATGTACCTGTCCTCAACATAGTCCTGAGGATAAATGACCTCGCCGTTCTCAACAACCTTCTCAAGATTATAGTATTCAGTGCAATGCATACCAGTGCAAACCGGCATAAAGAAGGCCAAGGGGTAACTATTCAGGCCCATAGCGCCGATGCCCTCAATGACCTGGAAAGAAGGATATGGCCCATCTTCGGCCGCCAGATAGCGTTTGGCAAGATGATTTCCCACTACAATCGTGTCGGCATGAAGATTGAGGCCCATAAAAGTCGTTTCGTGCCAGTAAGTAATAGCATCTTGAAAGTCATAGAGTATGAATTCCTGGCCCGAAGTCAGTGCTTCATAATACTCACTTGAGTCAGAAGAATAATTCCCCACTTGGCAATCATCATAATAATTTCCATTGGTAATGCCATAGACGATCTTGTCTTCCTCACGCAGGAAGACAGGAATAGTATCATTCTCCTCATTAATGGCATCTCCACTGTACTTGTGAACGGCCTTATAGGTCTTGCCGTTGATTACAGTGTCCCCTCTGATTTCAAGGGTGCGGTAGATCAGATTATTGCCGATGGCTGGATTGGTCATGTAATCCTGCTCATAATGATAATCCGTGATGCTGTACACCCACTTGACACCCTCGCGCACAAAAGGAACGTACTCATATTCCTGCGCCACCGCCTGGGTCATGCCCAGCAGGGCCAATAATGAAATTAGTAATGTCTTTTTCATAATTATATCAATTTAGTCGGTTCATACTTTTTTCTTTGCAAATATAATAAATTTATGTGGATTAACACCCCCCCCATTTTAACATTTCTTTAACACTTTTTTCGGGATAAGACAGCGTGAATTCGGTTCAACGAGCGCGGATGCCATAGTATTTATTGTACTTATTGTTTTCCTTTTTTGAATTGGAAGACAACAAAGACTATTTTAATTCAAAAACACTTTGTAGTTTCGCGACTTTGCGTGAATGTGATTAAGCGTTTTCGGAATAAGTCCAGCACAACTGGCCGGGTCTCCAATAATAGTTATACTTTTTATCGTTTTAGCGGCCTGCAATGAGGGTGGAATTGTAAGAAACCTAGATTCCAAACCGAAGTGCAAAACTTTGTAGAGGAAAACAGGCGCAGATGA
>CAMKOE010000064.1 GCA_946414395.1 uncultured Porphyromonadaceae bacterium
TAATTAGTCCTGTTTTTTGTTTACTATTTTGTAAACCTATTTCAGGACAAGTCATTTTTCGTGAAATACGGTTTTCTTAGCGAAATTAGCATTAAAAAACTTTTCAGAGCAACTGCTATATCAACCCCAAAACAAAAGTCCCGTGACTGTTGATAGTCAATCGGGACCTATATGTTCTGTGTCGCGTCATGCTTCGTCAGCAGTTTGACACAAGGTTGAAGTGTTTTATTATTAAGAAAAAGTCAGTTTTGTTCGTTTGAAGCAATTCAAAGAAGTCGATATATTGACTACGTAAAGAATAAAAGGTTTAATCAGGCCTCGCATTTTAACTTCCGTTAACAGGTTATCGTTTTTTACGTAACAGTTTTGCGAAAACGCAAAATCACAAGTTCAAGCGAAGTCGCGAAGACGCCAAGTATTTTTTTATAAAATTGTCTTTCTTGTCTTTCTTGTCTTCCAATCCAGAAAAGGAAAACAATAAGTACAATAAATACTACAGCATCCGCACGCGTCGTTCCAAATCTTACGCAAAATTATAAATAGAATTGAAATAAAAATTTATTTTGTTTGATTTATATACAAGTTTCGTTTGATTTCTCGGCCGTAAGGCCGATTTAAAACAAACGAGTGAAGTATGAAGTGGACCCCAAATATCCCCATAAATGGGGATAAAAAACAAGGGGAATGATAAAAAAAGGGGATTGTCATGGTGAGCGGCTTGATGTATTTTTGCAGATTGGAATAAAATACAGACACGACAATATGGCAATAGACCCAAATAACAAGAAAATAAATACACGCTTGCTCGACCATGAGTCCGTAGGCAATACCGTGCAGGTGGTACGCGTGAAGGGTGACGGAGCCTTCCGCCAGCGATTACTGGAAATGGGATTTGTGCGCGGAGCCAAAGTGACCGTGCTCAAGAATGCCCCCCTGCTGGATCCTGTCGAATACATGATACTGGGAGCACACATCTCGCTGCGCCACAGTGAGGCGGCCCAGGTGGAAGTAACCGACAAGGACACCCTGTTCTGTGACCTGGAAGACAACTTCAACGGCATTGTCGAGACCGAGGTGGCCGGCGTTGACCCGATGGCCGATGACGTGTTGCGCATCGTCCTCATCGGCAATCCCAATTGCGGCAAGACCTCTTTATTTAATAATGTGACGGGAGCCAAGGAAAAAGTGGGCAACTATGGTGGCGTCACCGTCGATAGCAAGGAAGGCTGGTTTACCGTCGGTGAAAAAAGAGTGCAACTGGTTGACCTGCCAGGCACATATTCCCTGACCGAATACTCACCAGAGGAAATGTATGTCCGCACCTACATCCGCGACAATCATCCTGACGCCATCCTCAACATCGTCGATGCAGGCAACCTGGAGCGCAACCTGTACCTGACCACCCAACTCATGGACATGAACATCCCCATGGTGGTGGCGCTGAACATGTGGGACGAACTGGAGAAGAGCGGTGACAAACTGGACATCGAGATGATGAGCCGGTTGCTGGGCACACGCATGGTGCCGCTCACGGCCTATAACGGACGTGGCGTCAAGGATGTGCTCCAAGCCGTGATGGACACCATCGAAGAGAGCGAACAGGAGACCACCCACCACAATGTGAACTATGGCGCCCTCATCGAGGATAGCCTGAAAGAACTGGCCGGAATGTGTCCCAGCCTTGACCGTTACACGATACTCAAGGTCATCGAGAACGACCAGCATGCCATCGAACTGCTCAACAGCCAGGACAATGCCGAGGCGGTGAAGCGTGCCGCGGCCGACATGAGGCATCACATCGAGCGCGACTACAACAGCGACATAGTGAGCATCATCACCGACTTGAAGTATGGATTTGTGCGTGGCGCGCTGGCCGAGGCCCTCACCCCCAACCCAGACCGAGCCACCGATGAGACCAAGCCCGGCTACTCGATGGACCGCCTGCTGACCAACCGTTGGCTGGCACTGCCCATCCTGCTGATACTGATGTGGCTGATGTTTGAGGCCACATTCACGCTGGGTGCCTATCCCCAAGAGTGGATTGAGAACGGCATCGGCTGGTTGGGAGGCTGGATTGGCAAGGTCATGCCCGATGGCATCCTGCGCGACCTGCTGGTTGACGGAGTCATCGGCGGCGTGGGAGGCGTGCTGGTCTTCCTGCCCCAGATTATGATTCTGTTCTTCTTCATCTCGCTGCTCGAGGATAGCGGATACATGGCTCGTGCGGCATTTATCGTGGATCGCGTGATGCACCGCGTGGGCCTTCACGGCAAGTCGTTTATCCCCTACCTCATCGGCTTTGGCTGCGGTGTTCCCGCCATTATGGCCACACGCACGCTCGAGAACCGACGCGACCGCCTGGTGACCATCCTGACGGTTCCGTTCATGTCCTGCTCGGCCCGCTTGCCGGCCTACCTGCTGCTCGTGGCGGCCTTTTTCACGGCCAATCAGGGCTTGATCCTGATGAGCATCTACCTGATAGGTATTCTCGTGGCCGCATTGACCGCCATCATCCTGAGCAAGACCCTATTGAAGCACGACAAGACCCAGTTTGTCATGGAGTTGCCACCCTACCGCAAGCCCACAGCACGCAATGCGACAATACACATGTGGAGCAAGGGCAAGCAGTACCTGCAGAAGATGGCCACCATCATCCTCGCTGCATCGATTATCGTGTGGGCACTGGGATACTTCCCCCGCCATGAAGGGCAGACCGCCCAGGAGCAGATCGAGAATTCCTACATGGGCATGATGGGCAAGGCCATCGAACCCGTTGTGGCTCCGCTGGGCTTTAATTGGCAGATGGGTGTGAGTGTGTTGACCGGTGCTGCGGCCAAGGAGATTGTTGTCTCCACCATGGGCGTGCTCTACACGGGTGAGACCGACGCCACCGAGGAATCGACATCGCTCAAGGAGAAACTCCAGACGGCCCAGAAGCCTAACGGCGAGCCTGTCTTTGACCCGATTGTTGCCTACTCATTCATGCTATTCATCCTGCTCTACTTCCCCTGCATCGCCGCCCTGGCAGCGATCAAGCGCGAGGCCGGGACCAAGTGGATGATCTTTGAGATATTCTACACCACCGGGGTAGCATGGCTGGTATCGTTCATTTTCTACCAGGTGGCTAGAATGATATTGTAATCAGATTATTAAAAATGACGACTTCTGCTATCATACAGACGATTGTGGTGCTCGGCATCGTTGCCGTGGCACTGGTGTACGTGCTGCGCCGCGTCATCAAGATAACTCGCGGCAAGGGCGACTGTGGCTGCGGTTGCGGCAAGGACTGCAAGTGCAAGAACAAGCCCAAAGTGTGATGAAACACAAAACAAGGCCCGTTCAGCCAAAGAGGTGACGGAAGGCGTCCTCGACGCGCCCCACCTCGACGACGCGGATTGACCAAGTGCCACGCTTGACCCCCTTGAGGTTGTTCTTGGGGATGATGATGGTGTCGAAGCCCAGTTTCTGAGCCTCGGTGACGCGTTGCTCACAACGGGTCACCTGCCTTATCTCTCCCGACAGCCCCACTTCCCCGGCAAAGCACACATTGTGGTTAATGGCCATATCGACATTGGATGAGAGGATTGCGCTGATGACGGCCAAATCCAGTGCCGGGTCATTGACCTTGATGCCACCCACGATGTTGAGGAATACATCCTTCTGTGCCAACTTGAAACCCAACCGTTTCTCGAGCACTGCCAGCAGCATGTTCATGCGCCGCTGGTCAAAGCCCGTCACAGAGCGCTGGGCAGTGCCATAGGCCGCGGTGCTCACCAGGGCCTGCACCTCGATGAGGAAGGGGCGCATGCCATCGATGGTGACACCGATAGCCGTGCCCGACAACTCGGTTTCGCGGTCGCTGAACAGCAATTCGCTGGGATTGGTCACCTCACGCAATCCATCCTCTTTCATCTCATAGATGCCTATCTCGCTGGTGTTGCCAAAGCGGTTCTTGATAGGCCTCAGGATGCGATACAGATAGTTGCGGTCGCCCTCAAACTGGATGACGGCGTCAACGATGTGCTCGAGCACCTTGGGACCGGCGATACTGCCTTCCTTGTTGATGTGGCCAATGAGGATGACTGGGGTGTAAGTCTCCTTGGCATAACGCTGGAATGCGGCGGCGCACTCCCTCACCTGAGTCACGCTGCCGGGCGCACTTTCCAGTTGCTCGCTGGCGATGGTCTGGATCGAATCGACAATGATGAGCCCGGGCTGGAAGGTGCGTATGCTGTTGAAAATGTTGTCCAGCGACGTTTCGCACAACAGGTAGCACTCGCAATCCATGCGTCCGCCGGCGATGCGGTCGGCACGCATGCGCAATTGCTGCGGACTTTCCTCACCCGAGACATAGAGCACACGTCGCGAGCGGATGCGCAACACGTTCTGCAGCACCAGCGTCGATTTGCCGATACCCGGTTCACCACCCAGCAGGACTATGCTGCCTGGCACGAGTCCGCCGCCCAGGACGCGGTTGAGTTCGTTGCTGGGCAGATTGATGCGCGGCTGGTCCTCGGCACGTATTTCTGAGATTTTCACCGGCTCGACGGTCTTGTGGGCCATGTCGCCAGCCGCCGCGGCATAACGCGCCGGAGCCGACTTGGGCAGTTTGGGCTCTTCAATGTAGGTGTTCCACTCTCCACAGGCAGGGCACTTGCCGAGCCACTTGGGAGACTCGTTGCCGCAATTCTTGCAGAAGTAGGTTGTCTTGACTTGTTGCTTGGCCATAAGGGACGAGATGAAGACGGATTTGACAGTTTAGTTTAGCGGCGGAAAAACTCGCTGATGGTGATGGCAGCAGCGACGCCCACGTTGAGGGACTCGCTGCCGGCGGTCTTGGCCTTAGGGATGAGCAATCGGCTATCAACATGCTTAGCCACCTTGGCGCTGATGCCCTGGCCCTCGTTGCCAAACACGACAAAGCCTGTCTTGTCCAACTCGCTCCGGTAGATATCCTTGCCGTCAAGGAAGGTGCCATAGATGGTCAGGTCGGGATATTCATCAAACAAGGCCTCAAGGTCGCCATAGTGCACCTTGACCCGCGCGATGGCGCCCATCGTGGCCTGCACCACCTTGTGGTTATAGACATCGACGGTGGTCTTGCTGGCAAAAATGTCCCGGATGCCGAACCAGTCGGCCAGCCGGATAATTGTACCCAAGTTGCCAGGATCCTGAATATTGTCCAGGACGATATTCAGGTTGCGTGCCACGCTGTCGCTGTCAATCGTGTCCACCGGTTTCTCATAGACGGCAATCACGTCACTCGGCGTGTCAAACTGCGAAATGCGGGCCATCTGCTGCCCGTTGGCAAACACGATCTTGTCATAGTGCTCGGCGGTGCCACACTGTTCATACCACGAGCGCTTGGCAATGAGCCAGCGGCAATTGAAGTGTTGCCACGTGTCCCGCACACACTTGGTGCCCTCGGCCACAAACAGCCCTTCTTCATCACGATATTTCTTGGCAGCAAGGCTTTTCACAACCTTGAGGATGCCGTTATTCATGTCCATCATAGGGATTCACTCTCTCTTTTAGCCACCAGTTCGTTGAACTGCAGCAGGATTGTACAAAATTCATCACTCAGGCTCGCTATGGCAGGTTGGGAAATCTCGTTAGGCACATCCCACACGGCCGACGCGATCGGCCCGGCAATCGCTGCCAGCGTGTCGGCATCGGCAGCCAGGCTCACGGCCAGGCGGACGACGTCCTCATAGTCCTTGCCCTCCAGGTAACATGTGAGCGCCTCGGGGACAGTCGTCTGGCACAGTTCATTGAAGGAATAAGCGGGGCGGATTTCATCCAATGTGCGGCCCAAGTTGTAGCCAATGCTCTTTTCCACATACTCGCGCACTTCCTCCTTGGTCTTGCCCTGGCGTGTCAAGAAGATGGCAGCCGCAGTGGCCTTTGCACCCTTGACGCCCTCGGGATGGTTATGGGTCACGCCAGCCGAGATGGCCGCGAGATCCAGCGCCTCGTCAAGCGTTGTGGCATAGTATCCCACCGGGCTGACACGCATGGCCGAGCCATTGCCGTAAGAGTTATAGGGTTGCGGATCCCTGGCGACAATCCACTGCATGAAACGGCCGCCATAGCCACGACCCTGATAACGGTTGCACAAGTCCTGCATGATATCGACCAGGCGTTCGGGCGTGTGGCGCTCATCTTGAAGCAACCACAGCGCATTGGCCATCGTGAGCACCGTGTCGTCGGTATAGGTGCTCTCGGGCGTGAACAATTCAAAGTTGTAGTCACGTGTAGGGTTAAACTCATAGGCCGAGCCGATGACATCGCCGGCTATGGCTCCGATAATTCCTTTCATAGTATCTCCTATTGTTTTTTTTGAGGTTACAAATTTACTATTAATTCGCCAATCATCATCCAAGATGAGGAACAATATTTTCACGATGCCCATGGAATCAGATACTGGGCGCCCGTGCGAGGCAATGCGGCCGATGAGGCTTGAGCGGCCTCCACCCGAGGACGCATGGCAGCGAGAGCGGTCACGTCGCGCCAGCCCTGAGTGCAGTTGCGCACCGTGATGACAGCCATGCCCATGTAATGGCCCGCCATGTCAAGCAACGCCCGCTTCACGGCATCAATGCTCGAGAATCCACTACCATTCACACTGGACAGGCGACGGCCATTGCACTCGAGCGAGGCACAAATCTTGTCGCCACAATTCACGATATTCATGCTCTTCTTGTTCATAGTCATTCCTCCTTTTTCTTTGATTTCACACCGCAAAGGTAGAATGCTATAGTGCCAAAATCTGGCACACCTTTTATAATAAATCACAAAATCAAGACAATACAATAAACAATAATTGTGACTAACAGTCAATCCATTAATGATAGAGCGAGTTTACATTATTATTCTTTGGAGGATATACTCATCCTTGAGAGGAGCAACCAAACTCCTGCATGGCATCAATCCATTCACATGGTTATTGCACATATCATTCATTAAAAAATTCTATATCAAAAGAGGCAGTTCAGTTGAGCAGATTGAAGCAGCGGCCGATCAAATTACCAACGATCCTGTTTTAGGCAGTAACATCTGGTTTGCCAACCACTTCATGATGCTGATCCTTCTGTTCTGGCTTCTTAATTGCAACATACCCTTGTTTAATCTTATTGGAAGGGGGCCTATAGTTCCTATCATCTGGATAGCAGATGCATTACTTATTTATTTAGCACATTGGTATTTTGTTTGGCGCGAAGATAAGTATCTGAAATACTTTAAGAAATTCGAGAAACAACCTCTGTCATGGAAAATAACATGGGGTATCATCACCCTTCTATTTGTAATCACTCCAATAGTCCTGATATATACGTGACCATATTCGGCTCATTATAACAGTGCCAATTTCTCGTTTTTCTCATGGTCTTTGTCAGCATCTCACGCAAAAAAAAACGCCAACTCTCAAGCGTTAAACTACTTGATTGTTAGCGTTTTACTTTATTGAGCGGTAAACGGGATTCGAACCCGCGGCCCTCAGCTTGGGAAGAAACATAATCGAGCCAACAACCACCTG
>CAMKOE010000065.1 GCA_946414395.1 uncultured Porphyromonadaceae bacterium
CACGAGTTCTTCAAAAATATCGCTAATTTTGCACTTGCTAGTTGAACCTGCGCAATCCATTGCAATCCACCATCTGCTCATAACTTGCATCAAAAAAATTTGTTCAATAATGTATAATGTAGTACTTTTGTTGCAGAATTAACCTACTAACATAAAATAACTACTTAAACATCTAACTATCAAATGAGTATGGAGAAGAAAATCGTGGAATGCGTGCCTAACTTCAGTGAGGGACGCAATATGGCCATTATCAAGCAAATCACCGATGAAATCGAGAAAGTGAAAGGCGTGAAACTGCTCGACGTGGATCCTGGTGAGGCTACCAACCGCACGGTGGTAACCTTCGTCGGTGAGCCCGACGCTGTGCTGGAGGCTGCATTCCAGGTTGTCGGCAAGGCTGGACAACTCATCGACATG
This sequence comes from uncultured Porphyromonadaceae bacterium, assembly GCA_946414395.1. Lineage (GTDB taxonomy): Bacteria > Bacteroidota > Bacteroidia > Bacteroidales > Muribaculaceae > Sodaliphilus. The sequence goes on from CAMKOE010000065.1 coordinate 418, forward strand.
CGTGGTCATCACGGTGCACACCCCCGCATGGGTGCCACCGACGTGTGCCCGCTCATCCCCGTGGCCGGCATCACCCTCGAGGAGTGTGCCGAACTGGCTCACAAACTGGCCGAGCGCATTGCCCGCGAACACAATATCCCCTGCTACTGCTATGAGGCTGCAGCCATGAAGCCCGGCCGCCAGAATCTGGCCGTGTGCCGCGCTGGCGAGTACGAGGCACTGCCCGAGAAGATGAATACCGAGAAGGGACCGGACTTCGGTAACCGCCCCTTTGACGAGGGCGTGGCCCGCACGGGCTGCACCGCCGTGGGTGCCCGCGACTTCCTCATCGCCGTGAACTACAACCTGAACACCACCTCGACCCGCAGGGCCAACGCCATCGCCTTTGACGTGCGTGAGAAGGGACGTCCCGTGCGTGAGGGCAACCCCATCACCGGCAAGATTGTCAAGGACGAGAACGGCAACAACGTCATGAAGCCCGGTACCCTCAAGGGCACCAAGGCCATCGGCTGGTACATTGATGAGTACAAGATCGCCCAGGTGTCGATGAACATCACCAACATCAACGTGACGCCGCTGCATGTGGCCTTTGACGAGGTGTGCCGTTGCGCCCAGAACCGCGGCATCCGCGTCACTGGTACCGAGATCGTGGGTCTCATGCCCAAGCGTTGCCTCATCGAGGCCGGCAAGTACTTCCTCGAGAAGCAGCAGCGCTCGACGGGTATCCCCGAGGAGGATATCATCAACATCGCCATCCACTCGATGGGTCTTGACGACTTGAAGCCCTTTGACCCCAACGAGAAGGTCATCGAGTTCATGCTTGAGGCCGACAACAATAATGGCAACCGCCTGGTTGACCTCACCGTGACCGGTTTTGCCGACGAGACTTCGCGCGAGTCGCCCGCTCCTGGTGGCGGTTCCATCAGCGCCTACATGGGTGCACTGGCCGCTTCGCTGGGCACTATGGTAGCCAACCTGTCGAGCCACAAGCCCGGCTGGGACGAGCGCTGGAACGAGTTCAGCCAGTGGGCCGACAAGGGTCAGGCACTGAAGGTCGAACTGCTCCACCTCGTTGACGAGGACACCGACGCGTTCAACAGGATCATGGCCGCATTCGGCATGCCCAAGAAGACCGACGAGGACAAGGCGGCCCGCACCGCCGCCATCCAGGACGCTACCCTGTATGCCACCCAGGTGCCCCTGCGCACGATGAAGGCCTCGTTCAAGACCTTTGAAATCTGCCGCGCTATGGTCGAGACCGGCAACCCCAACAGCGTCACCGACGCTGGCGTGGGCGCACTGGCAGCACGTGCCGCCGTCATCGGTGCCGGCATGAACGTGAAGATCAACGCATCGAGCCTGACCGACCGCTCTGTAGCCGAGAAACTCATCGCCGAGGCCAACGAACTCGTTGCCAAGGCCAACACCGAGGAGGCCGAGATCACCGCAATGGTTGAGGAGAAAATCAAGTAAAAACAAACTAAAAATCGATAACAAAATGACCAAAGAAGAATTTATTGCCGACATCCGCGGTGGTATTCCCGAGGAACTGCCCGAATTGCAGCCCTATGACACCGAGATTAACCATGCACCCAAGCGCAAGGACATCCTCACCCCCGAGCAGAAGAAACTCGCCCTGAGGAACGCTCTGCGCTACTTCCCCAAGCACCTCCACGCCGCTCTCGCTCCCGAGTTTGCCGAGGAGTTGAAGAAGTATGGCCGCATCTATATGTACCGCTACCGTCCCAAGTATGAGATGTATGCCCGTCCCATCGACGAGTATCCCGCACGTTCGCGCCAGGCTGCCGCCATCATGCTGATGATCCAGAACAACCTGGATCCGCGCGTGGCTCAGCATCCCCACGAACTCATCATCTACGGCGGCAACGGTGCCATCTTCCAGAACTGGGCTCAGTACCGACTGGTGATGAAGTACCTGAGCGAGATGACCGACGAGCAGACGCTGGTCATGTACTCGGGACATCCCCTGGGCCTGTTCCCCTCACACAAGAATGCGCCCCGCGTCGTTGTGACCAACGGTATGGTCATCCCCAACTATAGCAAGCCCGACGACTGGGAGCGTGACAACGCTCTGGGCGTGAGCCAGTATGGTCAGATGACGGCAGGCTCCTACATGTACATCGGCCCGCAAGGCATCGTGCACGGCACGACCATCACGGTGCTCAATGCCGCACGCAAGCAACTCGTCAAGCGTGGCCAGAAGGGTGGCGACATCCACGGTATGCTCTTCGTGACCGCTGGTCTGGGAGGCATGTCGGGCGCTCAGCCCAAGGCCGGTAACATCGCTGGCGTGGTCAGCGTCACCGCCGAGATCAATCCTCTCGCAGCCCAGAAGCGCTACGACCAGGGTTGGGTCGATGAGTTGCACGACAACCTGGATGAGTTGATTCCCGCCATCCGCAAGGCCGTGGCCGACAAGAGGACCGTATCGATGGCCTATGTGGGCAATGTCGTTGACCTGTGGGAGCGTCTGGCTGCCGAGGACATGCACGTTGACCTGGGTAGCGACCAGACGTCGCTGCACAACCCGTGGGCTGGTGGTTACTATCCCGTGGGCCTCTCTCTCGAGGAGAGCAAGCAGATGATGGCCGAGGAACCCGAGAAGTTCAAGGAGTGTGTGCGCGAGTCGCTGCGCCGCCAGTGTGCCGCTATCAACAAGTTGGCCGACAAGGGCATGTACTTCTTTGACTATGGCAACGCCTTCCTGCTGGAGTCGAGCCGCGCTGGTGCCGACATCATGACGGCCGACGGCAAGTTCCGCTATCCGTCCTACGTTCAGGATATCATGGGCCCGATGTTCTTTGACTATGGCTTCGGTCCCTTCCGCTGGGTTTGCACCTCTGGCGACCCCAAGGATCTGGAGACCACCGACCGCCTGGCCGCACAGGTGCTCGAGGAAATCCGCAAGGACGCTCCCGAGGACATCCAGGGCCAGATGGATGACAACATCCACTGGATCAAGGAAGCAGGCCGCAACCACTTGGTGGTTGGTTCACAGGCTCGCATCCTCTATGCCGACGCCGAGGGCCGCACCAAGATTGCTCTGGCATTCAACGATGCCATCCGCAGTGGCGAACTGAGCGCTCCCGTTGTTCTCGGTCGTGACCACCATGACGTGTCGGGTACCGACTCGCCCTTCCGTGAGACGAGCAACATCTATGACGGCTCGCAGTTCTGCGCCGACATGGCTGTGCAGAACGTCATCGGCGATTCCTTCCGCGGAGCCACCTGGGTAAGCATCCACAATGGCGGCGGTGTAGGCTGGGGCGAGGTCATCAACGGTGGCTTCGGTATGGCCATTGACGGTAGCGAGGATTCGGCTCGACACATCCGCGAGATGCTCTTCTGGGATGTGAACAACGGTATCGCACGCCGCAGTTGGGCCCGCAACAAGGGCTCGATGGACGCCATCCGCCGCGAGATGGAGCGCACGCCCGAGTTGACAGTCACCATGCCCAATCTCGTGGATGATGACGTCATCGACAATGCCGTGACCATCTTCTAAACCACAATAGACATCAACTTGATAAACCCACATATAACTTACAGAAATGACACATCAAATCAGTGCCGAACATCTGACGGTCCAGAAGATCGCCGAGATTATCGAAGGCCATCATTCGCTTAAACTCAGTGCCGATGCCATCAAGCGCATCACCCACTGCCGTGAATACCTTGACAAGAAGATTGCCCAGAGTGACAAGCCCATCTATGGCGTGACCACGGGCTTTGGCTCGCTGTGCAAGATTTCCATCAGCAATGACCAGTTGTCACAACTCCAGATCAACCTGATGATGTCTCACGCCTGCGGCGTGGGCGAACGCGTGCCCAACGACATCGTCAAGATCATGATTCTGTTGAAGGTTCAGTCGCTCAGTTACGGTTACTCGGGCGTGAAACTCGATACCGTCGAGAGACTCATTGACCTGTTCAACAACGACGTTTATCCTGTGGTCTATAAGCAGGGTTCGGTAGGTGCATCGGGCGATCTCGTGCCCCTTGCCCACCTGAGCCTGCCCATCGTGGGCCTGGGAGAGGTTGAGTATAAGGGTGAGCGCATGAGCGGTGCCGACCTGTGCAAGAAGATGGGCTGGGAACCCATCAAGTTGGCATCCAAGGAAGGTCTGGCATTGCTTAACGGCACCCAGAACATGAGCGCTCACGCCGTGTGGGCTCTCATCAAGGCTGAACGCCTGAGCCGCTGGGCCGACGTCATCGCCGCCATCTCGCTCGAGGCCTATGATGGCCGCATCGAGCCGTTCACCCATGCCGTCCACGCCGTGCGCCCCCATCAGGGCCAGATCGACACCGCCGCACGCATGCGCGAGTTGCTCGACGGCAGCGAACTCATCAAGCAACCCAAGGTCAACGTGCAGGATCCCTACTCGTTCCGCTGCATCCCCCAGGTGCACGGTTCGGTTAAGGACACCATCCGCTACGTCGGCTCGGTCATCGACACCGAGATCAACTCGGCTACCGACAATCCCACCGTTTGCCCCGATGAGGATCTCATCATCTCGGCCGGCAACTTCCACGGCGAACCCATTGCCATGCCCATGGACTTCCTGTGCATCGCCATGGCAGAGTTGAGCAATATCTCGGAGCGCCGCACCTATAAACTCGTGTCGGGCACCCGTGACCTGCCCAGTTTCCTCGTGGCTCATCCCGGCGTGAACAGCGGTTTCATGATTCCGCAGTACACCGCAGCAGCCATTACCAGCCAGAGCAAGACACTGTGCATGCCCTCATCGGCCGACACTATCCCCACCTCACAGGGCCAGGAAGACCACGTGAGCATGGGCGCCAATGCCGGCGTGAAACTGTGCAAGGTCGTCGAGAACACCGAGCGCGTGCTGGCTATCGAGTTGTTCAATGCCGCACAGGCACTGGAGTTCCGCCGTCCGCTCAAGTCGTCGCCCGTGCTCGAGCACGTCATCGCCGACTATCGCAAGTGTGTCCCCTTCATCAACGAGGACCAGCCCATGTACCCGCACATCGCCAAGTCGGTAGAATTCTTGCAGAACAACAAGATTGACTGATGAAAAGACTGATCACTAATATCGCTTGTCTGGCAGGCATTGATTCCGACAGGAAACACTGCCTGCGAGGCAGCGAGATGGCTACGCTGAACTGCATCAGCAACGCCTGGTTGCTCGTCGACGGTGATCGCTTCGAGTCATGGGGCGAGATGGCCAATATGCCCACACCCGCCGACGACTGGCAAGTCATCGACGCTCACGGTGGCACCGTGCTACCCTCATGGTGCGACAGCCACACCCACATCGTGTACGCCGGCAGCCGTGAAGGTGAATTCGTGGACAAGATACGCGGTCTCTCCTATGCCGAGATCGCACGCCGTGGTGGCGGCATTCTCAACTCAGCCGACCGCTTGCACCTCCTCAGCGAGGATGCGCTCTACGAGCAGGCTATGCGCCGTGTGAGCGAGATCATTGCCAAGGGCACCGGTGCCGTCGAGATCAAGAGCGGTTATGGACTGAACACCGAGGACGAGTTGAAGATGTTGCGCGTAATCCGCCGCATCAGCGAGACCTCGCCCATCAAGGTCGTTTCCACCTTCCTGGGAGCACATGCCGTTGGCCGTGAATACACGGGTCGTCAGGGCGAATATGTGGACATGCTCATCAGCGAGATGATTCCCGAGGTGGGAAAGCAACAGTTGGCCGACTTCATCGACGTCTTCTGCGACGAGGGCTTCTTCACGCCCGACGAAACTTCACGCATCCTTGAGGCTGGCGCCAAGTGGGGCATGAGGCCCAAAATCCACGTCCAGGAGTTGGCACCCTCTGGTGGTGTCGAGGTGGGCGTCAAGCACAACGCCGTCTCGGTCGATCATCTCGAGAGCATGATTGATGAGGACATCGAGATGCTCAAGGGGACCAACACCATTCCCACAGGGTTGCCCGGCACCTCATTCTTCCTGAACATGCCGTTTGCACCGGCCCGCAAGATGATTGAGGCCGGTCTGCCAGTTGCTACCGCTAGCGACTACAACCCCGGCTCAACGCCCAGCGGAGACATGAAATTTGTTGTGTCACTCGCCTGCATCAAGATGCGCCTGCTTCCTGCCGAGGCCATCAACGCCGCTACCATCAACACAGCAGCAGCCATGGACCTGAGCAAGGACTACGGCAGCATCGCCCAGGGCAAGATAGCCAACTTCTTCATCACCGACCCGATTCCATCTATCGACTTCATCCCCTACTCCTACACCACGCCCATCATCGCGAGGACCTTCCTCCAGGGCCAGGAAGTAAAGTAAATAGAGAGTCTCACACTATCACACACAGGCGGCACCGCAATCAATCGCAGTGCCGCCTGTGCTTTTAGTCAGTCCCGTGGGCCATAGCAGCAATACCAGCAAGGGCAGGGGCAGGCCAGCGGCGTGTCACGTGGGCCGCGGCTCTGCCGCGGTGCGAGGCCGGGTATAAAAAATTATTAGTGTCCGCTAAAAGTCAAAAAGCGATAAAGAACCCGTCCGCAATGCC
>CAMKOE010000066.1 GCA_946414395.1 uncultured Porphyromonadaceae bacterium
TGCAGCCATAGAACATTTGATTCATATATATCACCTTGGACGTGTTGAAGTGGCTCACATCAAGGCTTGTCAATTTTGAACATTCCATGAACATCCAGTTCATATAGATCACCTCGCTGGTGTTCAGGTACTCCATGCCCGTGATGGATTGAAGGTTTGTCATACCATAGAACCAATCGCAGGTGGTCGTCGGGCGGGCGCCTGCGAACGAGGGGTCAAAGACCACCTTGGTCACACTGGTTTTGGTGCCATCGGTGTCCCAGCCGGTATCGTATCTGCCCTCGTTCAGGTCGTAGGTCGTGCCCGTGCGGCTGCTGCGCTGGCTGTCGTAGTAGAACGTCAACGTCGTGTTCGACGGCGTGTAGTTGGCATAGGCCTCAGGCCCCTTCTCGGTGAAGTAGCCCGGGTTGCTCGGACCGCCGTCGATGTGGGCATAGTCGATACCAACATGGCTGCTGTTGAAGGTCGTGCCCTGGCCGCCCACCAGAGAGGTGCAACTGTAGAACATGCCTGCGGATGCTTCCACGGCAGCCGTGCTCCAGCCACTGCCCGCATAAATGGTACGAAGGTTACTGCAACCCATAAACATGCCTCCCATGGCAATCACATTGGCCGTGCTGAAACTGCTCAGGTCTAAGACCGTCAAACTGCTGCAGCCCCTGAACATGCTCACCATATGGGTTACAGCACTTGTGTTCATATAGTTTAGCCCATAGATAGTCTGAAGTTGGGCCATATCACGAAACCAAGAGTGGCAAGTAGTCGGGCGGGCATTAGTGAACGAGGGGTCAAACTTCACCTCGCTCACATTGGAATAGGTGCCATCAGTGTACCAGCCGGGACTGTAGTTGCCCGTGTTCAGGTCATAGGTCGTGCCTGTGCGGCTGCTGCGCTGGCTGTCGTAGTAGAACGTCAACGTCGTGTTCGACGGCGTGTAGTTGGCATAGGCCTCGGCAGCAGTGGCGCCGAGGGCGCACATCATGGCCGTCACCAGGACGGCTGCATGAAGAAATAGTAGTTTGACTTTCATAATTCTATCGATGTTAAAGGGTTTGACAAGATATAGTTAATATTGTGCCAAATATAAACACTTTTTCCCATTTTATCAAATAAATTGACAAAAAACAGCAACAATGATAATAAATCCGAGAGATCACATCGTCATTGATGATTCATCAGATAGGTATAGGCGTTTAGGTCGCACTTCAAGGGCGGATGTGCCACCCGAGAGCATTTTTGTGGGTCGCACCCGTAGGGTGCCATTTGAATAACCCCCGATGAATCAGACAAGTCGCTGAAGGCGAACCCAATAGTGTTGGCGCATAGATAGAAGAAGCCCGCACGGTCATGCGGGCTTCTTGACTTGCTGATATATTATCAATATGGAATTACTCGTGAGGGAGGCGACGGAAGCCCTCACCCAGGATCTCGCTACTCTCCATGATGTTGACAAACGCGTGCGGGTCGATGTGATAGAGAACCGAACGCAACTTGATCATGTCGGAGCGGTCGAGGGTGACGTAGAGCATCTTGCGCTCGGTGCCCTTGTACAGGCCCGTGCCGGCGATGAGGGTGCCGCCACGCTTGATGTCGTTGATGATGTAGTCACGCACGGCATCGGCCTCGTCGGTGACAATAAACATGGTCTTGTAACTCTTCATGCCATCGACAACAAGGTCGATCACCTTGCCCTCGATAAAGATGATGATAATCGAATAGATGGGCAAGCGGATGTCACCGAAGGCTACCAGGGTGCTCAGGGTGATGATGCCATCAACGATCATGACGAGGGTGCCCAGGGAAATCTTGGTGTACTTGTGCAGGATCATCGAGATGATGTCCGAGCCGCCACTGGTGGCGCCCGAGCGGAATATCAGACCGATAGCCACGCCGTAGATGATGCCGGCGACGACGGTGTTGAGGAAGTAGTCGGGGTGGAACCAGCCGCCATGATGGGGAATCTCGACCATCGACTTGATCATCGAGGGGTCAACGGCCTTGACGATATCACCGTCATGGATGACGGGATTGTAACCCCAAGCGCTCTCGAGGATGAAGGTAAACAGGAAAATCAAGGCTGTGGAGACAATGGTCTTGATACCGAACTTGGGACCTAATATCCACGTGCCGATGATGAGCAAGGGCACATCCATGCAGATGGCATAGAGTGAAATCTTCCAGGGCCACAGGGTGTTGAACACGTTGGACAGACCGTAGGTGCCGCCAGGTGCCATCAAATAGGGGTTTACAAACATCACGTCGCCCACGGCAAACAGCAGGCTACCGATGGTGAGCAGGACATAGGCAAACACTTCCTGCCATAACTTTCTCTTGGGATCAATTTTAATCATCATAACTCTTTCTCTGAAATTTGGCCGCAAAGGTACTCATTATTTCCCAATTGGCGACATTATGCAAGAAAATTCGACTCGAAAACCCTGCGAGTGTTCACCTTAATTTATTCCAAAAGATTTTTTGGGGTCACCACACGCAAGAAATGGACAGACACCGTGTTATATTATTAGTTACAATCATTAAAAAACCAAAACAAGTAATGAAACTCATGACGAGAACACTGGTTATCATGATGGTGGTGGCTATCGCTGGCCTGGCATCATGCACTAAAGATGCCCCCGAAGGCGAATGGTCCAAAATGAAATGGAAAGCCCCTAATGGCCTGGTGAAGGAAAACAGCACCTATATCATTCCTGCCGAGGGCGGCGAGTACACCTTTGAGTGCACAAATTATTCAAGAGTTTGGCTGTCGGCCATCCATGACCGTGGCGAGATTGTCTATCCTGTCTATCCTCAACTTGACGATGATGACTTCCTCACATTCACGGGCGAGTGGTTTGACGTGAACTTTGACCACAATCACGTCATCATCAGTTTTGAACCGCTGGAACAGGACATCGACTCGAGGGACCTCTCAGTCGGGGTGACAGCAGGTGACATCTTTGACTCCTTGAGTTTCACGCAACGTCGATAGGGGTCACTTTTTCATGGCCCAGGTGTTGGCCAGATACACGACGACAAAAGATGCCATCATAATGATAACAGCATAGGCTATACCGCCCATCAACTCAAGCGTCAGCAGGGGTATCAGCGCCCCAGACAAGAACAACACAATGGCGACCAGCAACCTGAGCCGCTTGATGTTGACCTTGTCGCGTTGTTCCTGGCTTGCCGTGTTATAGCCAGCAATCAGCCCGTCCCCCTTGCCTGCCAGGATGACGATTCCCATCGCTATCATCAATGCCATGATAGCATAAATCACTATGTAGCCCATAACCATAGAGCAGTCAGTTTTCTTGAGGGCAAATATACTCTTTATGCGGGAATTGGGGAAGAGAATGCAGGAATGTTTTTTTTAAACCATCGAATCGGGCAAATAGCATGCTGGCCAATCATCATGTGCCGCCCAGCGAAAATAACCGTGAAAGACCCTGTGCTCAAAATTTAATGGGGCTCATGTTGCGTAATATGGGAAAATGTGAGTACCTTTGCAGGAAGAAGTAACAATAACATTAAAACAACACAAGAATTATGGCAGATAAAACACCCACTCCACACATTGGAGCCAAGTATGGCGAGATTGCACCCACAGTGATAATGGCTGGCGACCCCCTACGCGCCAAGATGATGGCCGAGCGCTATCTGGAGAACCCCGTGCTCTATAACCAGGTGCGCGGCATGCTGGGCTACACCGGCATGTACAAGGGCCAGCGCGTGTCGGTCCAGGGTCATGGCATGGGTATTCCCTCCATCGGCATCTACTCCTATGAGTTGTTCAACTTCTATGACGTGAAGACCATTATCCGCGTGGGCTCGGCTGGCTCGATGCACCCCGACCTGCACATCGGTGACCTGGTGATGGCGATGGGCGCGTGCACCAACAGCGCCTATGCCATGCAGTTCCACCTGCCTGGCATCTATGCCCCGATTGCCGACTTCGGCCTGCTGCGCGCCGCTGTCGAGAAGGCCGAGGAACTGGGTTACCGCTACAAGGTGGGTAACGTCTATTCGTCGGACACCTTCTACGACGACAGCCCCGACACCGACCAGTGGCAGAAGATGGGCGTGCTCGCCGTCGAGATGGAGGCACCTGCCCTCTACATGAACGCTGCCCGCAGCGGTGCCCGCGCCCTGTGCCTGTGCACCATCAGCGACTCGCTGGTGACTGGCGAGGTGACGACCGCCGAGGAGCGCCAGAACAACTTCACACAGATGATGGACGTGGCATTTGGCATCATCTAAACCCGCAAGAAGAGAAAGGAGAGTCACAATATGGCCATGAGATCAAGAATCACCGAACTGTTCGACATCGATTATCCCATCATCTCGGGCGGTATGGTGTGGTGCAGCGGATGGGAACTCGCCGCTGCCGTGAGCAACGCCGGAGGCCTGGGCCTCATCGGTGCCGGCTCGATGACACCCGAGGTGCTGCGCGAGCACATTATCAAGTGCCGCCAGGCGACGGGCTACAACTTCGGCGTGAACGTGCCCCTGATGCGTCCCCAAGCCGCCGAACTGATGCAAGTCATTGCCGACGAGAAAGTGCCTATCGTGTTCACGTCGGCCGGCAGTCCCAAGAAGTGGACCGGATGGCTGCATGAACGCGGCATCAAGGTCGCCCATGTGGTATCGTCATCGGCATTTGCAGTGAAATGTGAGGCTGCAGGGGTTGACGCCATCGTTGCCGAGGGTTTTGAGGCCGGCGGTCACAACGGTAAGGAAGAGACCACGACGATGTGCCTCATTCCCGCTGTGCGCCGCGTGACCGACCTGCCCCTCATCGCCGCGGGCGGCATCGCCACCGGTGACGCCATGCTGGCAGTCGAGGCCATGGGAGCCGACGGTGTGCAGGTGGGTACCCTGTTCGCGCTGACCGAGGAGAGTTCGGCCCATGAGGAATTCAAGCGCCGCTGCCTGAATCTGGAAGAAGGCGAAACCATGCTCCACTTCAGGAAACTCTCGCCCACCCGCCTGGTCAAGAACAATTTCCAGGCCATGGTGCAGGAAGCCGAGGAACGAGGTGCCTCGAGCGACGAATTGCTTGAGATCATCGGCATCGGCAAGACCCGCACTGGAATCTTTGAGGGCGATGTGGAGAACGGCGAACTGGAAATCGGCCAGGTCACAGGCATCCTCAAGGGACGCGACATCGAGCCAGTCGAGGTGGTGATGAACCGCTTTGTGAGCGAGTATTACTCCTATCGCAAGCAACTCATCAACCAGGCACTGGAAGAGCAGATTTCAAGAAGAACTTTTTAACAGGAATTTAATTTAAACAATCACTTTAAAAATAAAGAATCAAACGAATATGTCACAGTGGTTTGAATGCAAAGTAAAGTATGACCGCATGATGGAGAACGGCGTCATGAAGACCGTTTCGGAACCTTATCTGGTTGACGCCCTCTCGTTTACCGAGGCCGAAGCCCGCATCACCGACAAGATGCAGCCCTATATTTCAGGAGAATTCAGCGTGGACACCGTGAAGCGCGTCAAGTTGAGCGATATCTTTTATAACGAGGCCGGCGACCGCTGGTACAAGGTGAAGACCAACTTCATCACCATCGACGAGAAGACCGCCGTCGAGAAGCGCACCGCCAGTTTCCAGATGGTGCAGGCCAGCGACTTCAAGGGCGCCCTGGCCACCTTCATGGAAGGCATGCACGACACGATGGCCGACTTTGAGATCGCCTCGATCACCGAGACCCCGCTGATGGATGTCTTCCCTGCCGACCTGGACG
>CAMKOE010000067.1 GCA_946414395.1 uncultured Porphyromonadaceae bacterium
TGCTCTCGTTTTGAGCGGTGCAAAGGTACATCTTTTTCTTTAAACGGCAAGCCAAAACAGATGAATTTCAATTTTTTTGCCTCCAAACGACGCAGTTATGGCAGGAATGTAGTAACTTTGTGTGTTTAAAACGATAGTAACGATACTACAACAGACTATAATACAATATCTACAATGTACAGAACCAAGACTAACGGCGAACTTCGTCTTGCCAATGTGGGCGAAGTCGTGACTCTGGCAGGCTGGGTACAGCGCACCCGCAAGATGGGCGGCATGACCTTTGTGGACCTGCGTGACCGCTATGGCATTACCCAAATCGTGTTTAACAATGAGGTCGATGCCGACCTGTGTGAGCAGGCCAACCATCTGGGACGCGAGTTTGTCATCCAGATCGTGGGCACCGTGGCCGAGCGCTCGAGCAAGAACGCTAACCTGCCCACTGGCGAGATCGAGATTATCGCCAGCAAGTTGAACATCCTGAGCGAGAGCATCACGCCGCCGTTCACCATCGAGGACAACACCGACGGTGGCGACGACTTGAGGATGAAATACCGTTATCTGGACTTGCGCCGCAATGCTGTGCGCCGCAACCTGGAACTGCGCCACGACATGGCCATCCTCATCCGCAACTACCTTGATGACAAGGGCTTCCTGGAGGTAGAGACTCCCATCCTCATCGGTTCCACGCCCGAGGGTGCCCGCGACTTCATCGTGCCCTCACGCATGAATCCTGGCCAGTTCTATGCCCTGCCCCAGAGTCCCCAGACGCTGAAGCAGTTGCTGATGGTTGCCGGTTTTGACCGTTACTTCCAGATTGCCAAGTGCTTCCGTGATGAGGACCTGCGCGCCGACCGCCAGCCCGAGTTCACCCAGATCGACTGTGAAATGAGTTTTGTGGATCAGGAGGACGTTATCGAGATCTTTGAGGGTCTGGCACGTCACCTGTTCAAGAAGGTGCGCGGCGTGGACCTGCCCGAGAAACTCGACCAGATGACATGGCACGACGCCATGCGCCTCTACGGTAGCGACAAGCCTGACCGCCGCTTCGGCATGACCTTTGTCGAGGTGGACGACGTGCTCAAGGGCACCGGCACATTCCCCGTGTTCAACGAGGCCAACTACATCGGCGCCATCTGCGCGCCCGGCTGTGCCGACTACACGCGCAAGCAACTCGACGGTCTGGTGGACTTTGTGAAGCGTCCCCAGGTGGGCGCCAAGGGCTTGGTCTATGTCAAGTTCAACGCCGACGGCACCGTCAAGAGCAGCATCGACAAGTTCTATGAGCCCGCCGTGTGGCAGCAACTCAAGGAGAAGATGGGCGCCAACGACGGTGACCTCGTGCTCATCATGAGCGGTGACAATGCCAACAAGACCCGCGTGCAGTTGTGCACCCTGCGTCTGGAGATGGGCGATCGCCTGGGCCTGCGCGACAAGGACAAGTTTGAGTGCCTGTGGATTGTTGACTTCCCGCTGTTTGAGTGGAGCGACGAGGAGCAGCGCCTCATGGCGACGCACCACCCGTTCACCATGCCCAATCCCGACGATATCCCCCTGCTGGACGAGCATCCCGAGCGCGTTCGCGCCAAGGCCTACGACTTTGTGTGCAACGGCATCGAGGTGGGCGGCGGCAGCCTGCGTATCCACGACGGCAAACTGCAGGCCAAGATGTTTGACATCCTGGGCTTCACTCCCGAGCGCGCCATGGCACAGTTCGGCTTCCTAATCAATGCCTTCAAGTATGGTGCTCCCCCTCATGCAGGTCTGGCCTTCGGTTTTGACCGCTTTGTGTCCATCATGGCTGGTCTGGACAGCATCCGCGACTGCATCGCCTTCCCCAAGAACAACAGTGGCCGCGACGTGATGCTGGACGCTCCCAGCCCCGTTGACCAGAGCCAACTCGATGAACTCTACATTGACGTTGACCGCGAGCGCCTCAAGGCCGAGAACAAGATCTGATGATGAGAGTCAGAGAAATCACTGACGCCATCGAGCAATATGCCCCCCTGCGCTTGCAGGAGGAGTGGGACAATGCCGGCATCCAGGTGGGTGACCCCGACGCCGAGGTCACCGGTGTGCTGTTGTGCACCGATGCCACCGAGGCCGTTGTGGCCGAGGCCATTGAGCGCGGCTATAACCTGGTCATCTCTCACCACCCGCTCATCTTCCGCGGCCTGAAGAAGATCATGGGCCGCACTCCCGTCGAGCGCACCGTGGCGATGGCCATCAAGCACGACGTGACCATCTATAGCGCCCACACCAACATGGACAGCGCCTGGCAGGGCGTCTCCTTCCGCATGGCCGACAAGATCGGCATGACCCAGGTCGAGTTCCTCGACGACAACAAGGTGGAGCCCTATGGCGACCTCAAGGGCACATCGGCAGGCTGTGGCGTCATCGGCAACATCGAGCCCATGCCCGCCCGCGAGGTGCTCAAGCGCGTCAAGCAGGCATTTGAGGTCGGGGCCGTGCGCTATAGCGGTAATGGCGATACCATAGTCAGCCGCGTCGCCCTGTGTGGCGGCGCCGGCGACTTCCTGCTCGACAAGGCCGTCGAGATGGGAGCGCAACTCTATGTCACTGCCGACATGCGCTACCACGACTTCCTGGACAACAACCAGCGCATCGTCGTGGCAGACATCGGCCACTACGAGAGCGAACATTACACAAAAGAGATTTTTTTAGAGATTATTCAGAAAAAAAATCCTACCTTTGCAGTCGATTTTGCGAAAAACGAAACTAATCAAGTAAATTATTTATAAATCAAAAGGTTATGGCAACACCCAAAAAAGAACTCACCGTTGAAGAGAAACTCAAAGCGCTCTATGACTTGCAGCAGAAACTCTCTGAGATTGACGCTATCAAGACCCTGAGAGGCGAATTGCCCCAGGAAGTGCAAGACCTCGAGGACGAGATCGCCGGCCTGCACACCCGCGAGGCCAAGTATCAGGACGAGATCGCCATCCAGCAGGACGAGATTGCCCGCAACCGCGACATCAAGGCCAAGGCCGAGGAACTCATCGACAAGTACACCGCCGACCAGGACAACGTGCGCAACAACCGTGAGTACGACTACCTGACCAAGGAGATTGAATACCAGACCCTGAACATCGAGTTGGCCGAGAAGAAGATGAACGAGGCCGCCCGCAAGGCCGAAACGCTCAAGGCCGAGATCGAGAAGGCCCGCGAGATGTGCGCCGACCGTGAACACGCTCTCGAGGAGAAGAAGAGCGAACTCAACGAGATCGTCTCCGAGAACAAGCAGAAGGAGGAGACCCTGCGCGAGAAGGCCAAGAAGCAGGAGAACAAGATCGAGGAGCGCCTGTTGACCGCTTTCAAGCGCATCCGCAAGAACACCCGTAACGGTCTGGGAGTCGTTGTCGTTCAGCGCAACGCCTGTGGCGGATGCTTCAACCGCATCCCCGCCCAGCGCCAGATGGAGATCAAGATGCACAAGAAGGTCATCGTGTGTGAGTACTGCGGACGCATTCTCATCGACCCCGAACTGGTAGGTATCGCCCCCGAGGAGGCAAAGAACAAATAACACTCTAGTGGCCGTCACCCTAGAGGGTAGTGAACCGGACCCAGAGGTTGCCACGCGACCTTAGCCATCGGGCACCGTCACTACGAGACACCGCAATGGCAACCAGCCCCGTGTGGCAAGTTGCCATTGCGCTATTTTATACACAACGGGCTCCAAACAGGGCCCAATAAGTCAAGTCTTTTGCATTTTGCAAGCCTTTCGTGCAATTGCGGCATTGCATGAGGCTCATGTGGGCGCACTAGGGGAAGAAGGTGGTCAAGGTTGTTTCTTCAGGTGATAGGTGAAAGTGGTTCCTGTGAGGTCGGTTTTGGTGAAAGTGAGATCACGCGAGGATGTGGTGGTGACCGTGAAGTCGTTGTGGGCCTCAAGGCCGGGCATCTGGATGTAGAACACGCTAGCATCAGGGAAATCCACCGTCATTCTATCCCCATCTTCCTGCCAGGTGCCGAAACTCTCGACCAAGTGCTCGTGGGCGCCCACCATCGACACCCTGAAGACCTTGCTCTGGAACTGGAAGAAGTAAATTCCCTCGACATTGACAGGGGCGCCGCCTGCGGTGATCGACTCGATGCGCCATGTGCCGAACCACGGGCCGATGTCACCATGATTGCGGGTGCAGGATGCCAGCAGCAAAAGGGACACAACCGATAGGATAATATATAATGTGGCCTTTTTCATCGTTTCTTGATATTAAAGTCACCATAATAGGAGATGCTTAACTGGCCACCCCAGTTGTTGCCGTAGAGGCTGCCGCGGTCGATGGCAATGGTGGCGCCCACCGATAACCCATCTACTTTTATGCCCCTGATCCAGTAGGGACAATAATTGACACGCAAGGCCATCGAGAAATCATCGGCACTGCCCGCACGGGGAATGAGGGGCGTGCCCCAAGCCTTGCGGTAGGAGCCCTGCAAGCGGTAATACCACTCGGTGGTGAACCAGCCCTCGACGGCGGCATGGAAGCCACGCAGCACGTTGTCGCGGTAGCGCATGTAGCCGTCCTTGTTGTAGAGCGGTGACTTGACAAAGGGCGAGCCGATCGACATGCCGCGGCTCTGGTAGCCGTTGTAGATGTAGTTGTTGTAGTAGTCGTCGGCACCCGAGGAGTGGCTGGTGATGGGCGTGCCGGGATGGTCGTTGGGCGTCCAGTGGATGGGGCCGCTCTGGTTGGTGAAGTCGATATACTCAATGACGGCACCCGAGACGAGGTATGAGCCGTTTTGGCGGAACTCGATGCCCCACAGGCCGTCCAGGCCGTTCATCTTGCCGATGCCCGAGCCGTCTTCCCACAGCCACTGGGTGTAGGCACGCAGGTGCTGATAGTTGCTCAAGTTGTACTGCAGGGCGATGTCCCAGGTGCCCAGATGGTTACCCTCGACAAACGAGTCGCCCGCGCTGTTGCCGCCGCTACCGGCGATAAAGGTGCGGAAGAAGGCTTTGGCGTCGGCATCCATCTTAACCGTGCGGGTGACCTTGCCGTCCTCGTAATAGTCCGCCTTGCCGCCAAACTGGCAGGCCGACTGGGCACCGATGGTGAACACAACAGGCTTATCGGGGTTGGTGCGGAAGTGCATACTCTTGTAATGCAGCCACTTGCCCGTGGTGATAAAGTGGTTATAGTAGTTGTAATGGTTCTCGAGCCACTTGTCGTCCAACTCGCGGAAGTAGCCGAACTCACCCTGTATCTGCACCCACCCCTTGGTAAATGGGATGTTCTGGAAGTCGATGAAACCGGCGCGCAGGCCCACGGGAGGCCGCGAATTGTTGCTC
>CAMKOE010000068.1 GCA_946414395.1 uncultured Porphyromonadaceae bacterium
CCATCATCGGCTCGATGACACCGCAGGAGCGTTCCAACCCCGACATCATCGACGCGAGCCGCCGCAAGCGCATTGCCAAGGGCAGCGGCACCAGTGTCGAGGAGGTGAACCGCCTGTTGAAGCAGTTCCTGTCGATGCGCAAGGTGATGCACCAGGTATCGACCAATCCCATGCAGATGATGCGCGCCGCCAAGGCCAATGCCAAGGCTGCCAAGCGCGGACGCTAACCTCTGCCAACCCGCCTCACGCTAAGGCGCTAAGACGCAAAGAATTGTTTTTCTCATAATAAATCTTAGCGACTTCGCGGCTTAGCGTGGGGTCAAGATATCATAGGTATGAAACTGCTCTCCATACTGATGCTGTCGCTCGTCTCGCTGCTGCAAAGCAACCAGACGGTCAATCTCACGTTTGTGGGCGACGCGATGCAGCATGCGCCACAGATCACTGCCGCCCTGCAGGCCGACGGCACCTATGACTACAGCCCCTGCTTTGAGTATGTCAAGCAAGACATCGCATGGGCCGACCTGGCCGTGGTCAATCTGGAGTGTCCCTTGGGTGGCAAGCCCTACACGGGTTATCCGTGCTTCAGCGCCCCCGACAGTTATGCCCGCCAGTTGCGGGACGTGGGGTTTGACCTCTTCCTGACGGCCAACAACCACTGCCTGGACCGACGTGACAAGGGCCTGGTGCGCACTTGCCAAGCGCTCGATTCGCTGGGCATTCCCCACATCGGCACCTACACCGACCAGCAGGAACGCGCCCGGCGCATCCCCTACATTGTCAATGTCAAGGGCATGAAAATCGCCTTCCTGGACTATACCTATGGCACCAACGGCATACCCATCCAGGGCAACGTCGTCGTCGATTTCATTGACCAGCAGTTGATTGCCGACGACATCGCACTGGCGCGCCAGCGTGGTGCACACGCCATCTGCGTGAACCTGCACTGGGGCATCGAGTACCAGTTGAAGCCTGTTGCCTCCCAGCGCACGCTTGCCGAGTGGCTCGTCTCGCAGGGCGTTGACCTCATCATCGGCGGGCATCCCCACGTCGTCGAGCCCATGGAGGTGCGCCACAGTGAGGAATTTGACAAGGACGTGCTGCTTGTCTATAGCATGGGCAACTTCATCAGCAACCAGAGCGACATCGACACGCGAGGCGGCGCCATGGTCAAGGTTTCGTTAAGGATGGAGGGCGACCACGCTGTCATCGTCGAGCCCCGTTACAAGTTGTTCTTTGTACAGAAGCCCATCGCCAGCGGCCAGAACTACGTCCTCATCCCCGAGGCCCGTCCCGACCTGCTGCGCTCCGACAGCCGTGCCGAGTTCACACGATTCATGCAGCGCACCCACAACCTCGTCACTGCCCACAACAAGGACGTTCCTCAAGAGCAGTAACACCTTGACATCAGTACCAAAAGAAAGACAGTCCCCGTCATGAGAACTGTCTTTCTTGATTTTTTAATCGTCTTTTTTTCAGGAGAGGTACTGCTTGACGTCGATAGCGGCACGGCAGCCTCCGGCAGCGGCGACGATGGCCTGGCGGTAATGCGGGTCGGCAACATCGCCAGCGGCAAACACGCCCTCGACATTGGTCATCGTGCCCGCGCCCGTCAACTTGATGTAGCCCTGTTCGTCAAGGTCAATCTGGCCGCCCAGGAACTCGGTGTTGGGCCTGTGGCCGATGGCCAGGAAGAAACCGTCGATAGCGATGTCAAACAGTTCCTCCTTGCCGGTGCCCTTGAAGCGCACGAGGTGGGCCCCCTCCACACCGTTCTCGCCAAAGAGGCCCACGGTGTTGGTATTAAACAGGATCTCGATTTTCTCGTTCTCCTTGACGCGCTGCTGCATGGCCTCGCTGGCACGCAGGTAGTCCTTGCGCACAATCAGATAGACCTTGTTGGCCAGGTGGCTCAGGTAGTCAGCCTCCTCACAGGCGGTGTCGCCGCCGCCCACGACGGCAACCACCTTCTTGCGGTAGAAGAAGCCGTCACAGGTTGCACAGGCCGACACGCCTTGGCCCGCGTACTTGGTCTCGTCGGGCAGGCCCAGGTACTTGGCCGTGGCACCGGTGGCGACGATGATGGTATCGGCAGTCATTTGCTCACCGCCATCCAGGGTCACCAGGAAGGGGCGCTGGCTCATGTCGATACTGGACACGAGGCCCGACTTCATCTTGGCACCCAGGTTCACTGCCTGCTGGCGCATGTTGTCCATCAACTGGAAACCGTCGATGCCCTCGGGGAAACCAGGGAAATTCTCGATAGTCGTGGTCTGGGTCAACTGGCCGCCCACCTGTAAGCCCTCGATGAGCAAGCAGTCGATGGCCGAGCGCACCAGATAAATCGCTGCGGTATATCCGGCAGGGCCGGAGCCGATAATCAAACTTTGGGTATGTGTCATGTTGTTTGTTGTTTTGTTGGTTATTCTTTGTAGTGTGGACCGTGGCTATGCCACGGTTTACTGGGCTGGACTGACCCGTGACCGGGATTACTTAATCACCTCGTCCAGGTAGTCGTAGAAGGCAGGATCCTCGCCCACGATGACCTTGGCAACGTTGCCCTTGGGGTCAATGATGACCTTGGTGGGGAAGCCGCGCACACCGTACAGTTCCAGCGGGTTGTCGCCATTCTCGTCGTCCTTGTCCCAATAGACGTGCAGCCAGGGCAGTTCATACTCCTTGACGGCTGCTTTCCACTTCTCGACGGTGTCGTTGCAGTCCACACCCAGGATTTCGAGTTTGCCAGCATACTTGGTATAGTACTCCTTCATGTCGGGGATGCCCTTGATGCACCACTTGCACCACGAGCCCCAGAAGTCGATGATCACCCACTTGCCGCACAGGCTACTCAGTGCCAGCGGCTTGCCGTTGATGTCGTTGAGCGTGAAGTCGGGGGCGGGATTGCCGGTCATGCCCTCTTGACGGGCCTCTTCCTCGGCTTCTTTCTGGGCTTCGGCGAGAATGCTCTTGTACAGTCCGGCGGCCACGCTGCCACGGGCACGCTCGGTGAGCAGGGCGGCTGCGGCTTCTATCTCGTCGGTATCATCATCGAGCATGGCAATCAGCGCTGCGGCGGCATCCTGGTCGGGATGAGCCTTGACATAGCCCTTCACGGCATCGGCCAGGGCCTGGGCGAGAACCGGGGCTTTCTCCTCATAGTCTTTCATCACCTGCTCCTCGGATTCACCGTGCTGCATGCGGTACTGGCACTCGCCCACAAAATTGCTCATCGCCATGTGGGCCTCCTCGATGCTCTTCTCGGCCTTGTTATAGTCCACATAGAACTGCGACCCTTGCAACTGGGTGATATTTTTCTCGTCTTTCACAAGTTCCAATCGCTCGCCAGGAATGGCGGGAAATACCATGTGGCTCTGATAGCCATTGTTCATTTTTACCACAAACAGTCGTGCCACACCCTTCAAGTCACAGGACATCTCAATCGGCTCTCCGGTGACAGGATAAATCTCCTCGGCCACCGTTTTGCCAGTCGAGGCATCAATAAGCACGAGCGCCACCGAGTCGTTGCGCCCCTCAAAGGTGCCCTTAACCGTGAATTTTCCGCCCTGGGCCATAGCGCCCAGCGTCATCATGCCCACAAGCATGGAAAACAACAATTTCTTCATATCTTTCTTCTTTATTGTGTTGATATCTAACTATCGGCAAAGGTAAACAGATTATCTGAAAAATAATGTGGATAAGGCAAAAAAAACGACAGAATCATCTGAATAATCCCGGGCACCGGTTGATGAGGTGCCACCCGATGGGTGCAGATGATTCTGTCGTCATTGAGCCATCCGATGGGCGCTGCGGCCCATCAGGTCAACGATTTACCATTGGCCCGACAGCAAGTAGTCGATCAGTGTCGACACATCCGAAACGTTGACAGTGCCGTCCAAATTGGTGTCACCACGCAGGCAACCCGTCTCACTTCCACCACCCTCGGTATAGGAGTACTCGATGCGGGTCACGGGCAGTTCCACATTGGTTCCACAGCCATTGACAGAGGTCGCATTGGGGAAGTCTGTGTAATCCAGGAAACTGGTGGTGTTGTCGGTATAGGTCATTGCATGACCGCTGATGCCTGAAGTATAGAACGGGGCATAGTCCGAGCCCGCCGTGCAGTTGTCATTGTCATCGGCATCAAAGAGAATCGTCACCAGCAGGCTCTTGCCCGGCGTCAAGGCAAACGGGGTCGACATCGTCAGCGGTATTTCAACATCCTCGCCATAGTTATTGATCATATCGATGTTGTAACTGTCCTCCAGAGCCAGATTGTCGTAACTGAAGAACTGCTTGACGCCTTCCTCATCGATGGCAAACTCCGTAGCGTCGGTTTCCTGGAGGTAAACCTTCATGTTGCGGGAGATTTCCTCAAATGATTCACAATAGAACTTGAAAGACAGGTTCTCGATCTTCACGTTCTGCTTCCCGTTCAAGTCGGCAAGCAGATCGGGCGTGTAGAGCAACTGGGCGCCAGTGTGGGCCAGATAAAAGTTGGTGGGAACCATTGCAAAATAGGATCCGTTGTAAACTTGTGAAGCATTGGTGTAGTCACCCACTTCAATTACTCCACTCTTTACTTCCTGAGCCTGCATGCTCAGGCCGATGGCTGCGATAGCAGCGATAATAAGAGACAGTTTTTTCATACAATAATCATTTAAAAGAAACATAAATACTAATAAAAACTTTGCAAAAATACAAAAACCGCTGCATTAATCCAAATAAAATTCATTGATGTCATTTTTTTTAACAAAAACCAATTGATAACACACACCTTTACCCTTGTCAAACCTGCGCATGGCAATAAAAAGAAAAAGGACTCCAATGCACATCAAATCTAAGAAAATCATCACATTATTTTGTAATTGATGGTAATTTTTAGTAATTTTGCCGATTGAACTATAACCAAAAGACCACAGTAGATTATGAAAAAGATTGCAACATTGTTGACGATGGTGACGGTGGCGATGCTCGCCGCCGCCCAGATGGCCAATCCCGTGACCTTTACCTCACAGTTGAGGACGACCAACGGCTCCAGTGAGGGCGAGATCGTGTTTACCGGAAAGATTGACAAGGGTTGGCACGTGTACTCGACCAACCTGGGCGACCTGGGGCCCACCGAGGCCGCAATTGTCTTCCACAAGAAGGACGGCGTGGAGCCCGTGGGGAAATTGAAGGCCGTGGGAAAGGAAATCTCACAGTTTGACGAGATGTTCGGCGCCAAGTTGCGCTACTTTGAGAACAACGTGCAGTTTGTGCAGAAGGTGAAGTTCACCAAGCC
>CAMKOE010000069.1 GCA_946414395.1 uncultured Porphyromonadaceae bacterium
ACTCGTGATTCATGCCAGCGGCCTTGTCACACTGCTTACCCTCAGCCTTCTTGCATTCGCCCTGCTTGGCGGCAGCCTTGGCCTTGCAGTCGGGGCACTGCTGGTCGGCAGGTTTGTTGCAGGCCTGGCCGTCCTTGTGGTCCTTGCACTCGTGCTTCACATCCTGATTCTTGTCCATGCCGGTGGCGATATCAATGCCGCTCGGATTTCTCGAGAGCGCTTTCATCTGGACGCGGTCGGGCTCCTCTTGAACGGGAGTGGGAACGTTGGTCTGGGCCATCAATGCGCTGCTGGCAAGAGCCACTGCAGCGAGAGTCAATAAGAATTTCTTCATGTCTTTGTCTTGCTTTTAAATGTTTATATAGTTGATTCTCTGCGCCAAAATTAGCAATAATAATTGAATAATTAGATGTTTTAAAGTTTTTTTGGTTTAATCGTTGGCCAAAATTTGAATTTTGACATTAAAACCCGTACATTTGCAGCCACATATGATAATATTAAAAAAATACTACAACAAATAATACAATATGTCAACCTACACCGTATCAGACCCCCGCAAGGTCACAACCAAGCGCATTGCCGACATGCGCCTCTCGGGCGAGAAAATCGCGATGATTACCGCCTATGACTTCACGATGGCCACCCTAGTGGACCAGGCCGGCATCGACATCATCCTGGTGGGCGACAGCGCCTCCAATGTTATGCAAGGCAACGCCACGACCATCCCCATCACCATCGATGACATGATTGTGTATGGCCGCACGGTGGTCCGTGCCGTGAAACGGGCGATGGTCATTGTGGACATGCCCTTCGGCACCTATCAGGGCGATCCGATGGATGCCCAGCGCAATGCCGTGCGCATCATGCAGGAGACAGGCGCCGACGGCGTGAAACTTGAGGGCGGCCGCGAGATCAGGACAGCCATCGAGATGATCCTGCGCGCTGGCATTCCCGTGATGGGCCACCTGGGGCTCACGCCACAGAGCATCAACAAGTTTGGCACCTACTCCACCCGCGCTCAGGACGAAGCCGAGGCCACACGCCTGCTGGCCGACGCCAAGGTGCTGGCCGAGATTGGCTGCTTTGGCATCGTGCTGGAGAAGATTCCCGCCGCGCTGGCGGCCAAGGTCACCCAGTCGATCAACGTGCCCACCATCGGCATCGGCGGCGGTGGCGCGTGCAGCGGGCAGGTGCTCGTGTTGCACGACATGCTGGGCCTGAACCGCGAGTTCAAGCCCAAGTTCCTGCGCGTGTACAACAACCTGGGTGAGCAGATCATCGACAGCGTGGGCAACTACATCACCGACGTCAAGAGCGGCGACTTCCCCAACGAGAACGAGCAATACTGATCAAGGGAGGGCGAAAAAACACCCGGTTTATTCATATGGAAAAAACTGGATAGTCTAGTCCATCTAGGCTATCCGGTTTATCTTTTATCGGGTAATCTCTTTTACCCCTTGCGACGGAGTGTGGTGCGGAAGAAGTGGATGGTCAACGGGATGGCTAGCAGGAAGGACAGGATGTCGCACACCGCCTGACAGATCTCGACACCCTTGAGGCCCAGGAAATGAGGCAAAATCAGAATCAAGGGAATAAAGAAGATGCCATTGCGGGCAGCCGCAAGCACGTTGGCCGACAGGCTCTGCCCGCTGGTCTGGAGCGTCATGTTGCACACGGTGACCACGGCTGCCATGGGCAGGGCGACCAACTGCCAGCGCAGGGCCACGGCACCCACGGCGACGACCTCGAGGTCATCACGCAGCAGATCGACCAGTTCCTCGGCAAACACATAGGCGGGACCGCACATCACCAGCAGCACCGCCATGTCGAGCAGGATGGTGAAGTAGAACCCCTTGAGCAAGCGCTTGTACAGGCCCGCGCCATAGTTGAAGCCGCAGAAGGGCTGATAACCCTGCCCCACCCCGATGATGATGGCAAAGATGATGAAGGCTAGCCTCGAGACGATGGACATGCCGGCAATGGCGGCGTCGCCATACACACCTGCCGCGACATTGAGCATCAGCGTGGCGATGCTGGCCAGCGCCTGGCGCGTGAGCGACGGGGTGCCGCCCTTGAGGATTTCCTGCTGGAAATGCCACCGTCGTGAGGCTTGAGACAAGCGGATGGGGATATTCTCGCCACGACGCGACATCACCCACAGGACGATGAAGCCGAACAACTGGCTCAACACCGTGCCGATGGCCGTGCCCAGGATGCCTAACTCAAAGGTGAACATGAACAGCGGCACGAGCACCACATTGAGCACCGCTCCCGATATCATGCCATACATCGCCTGGGTGGCGTTGCCCTGAAAGCGCATCTGGTTGTTGATGACCATCGAGGCGGTCATCAGCGGCGCTCCCAGCAGGATGACGCCCATAAAGTCCATCGTGTAGGGCAAAATCGTCGGCGTGGACCCCAGGGCGATGGACAGGGGCTTGAGGAAAATGAGACCTAACAGGGCGATGACAAGACCGCAGACGATGCTGCCGACAAACGAGGTGGCGGCCATCTGGCGCGCCTCATCAATGCGGCGGGCGCCCAGGTGGCGGGACATATAGGTGCCAGAACCCTGGCCGAACAGGAAACCGATGGACTGGATAATCGCCATCACAGGAAACACAACGCCCACTGCAGCGGTCGCCTGGGTGTTGAGCAGGCCCACATAATAGGTATCTACCAGATTATAGATGCTCGTGACAAGCATGCTGATGACGGTGGGCACTGCCATCGCTGGTATCACGCGGTGAACGGGTGCCGTGGTCAGGAACGTATAGTTGTCTTGCTTGCGCATCGGGTATCTCTTGACGATTTTGAGGGTGCAAAGGTACAAAAAAACTTGTCTTAAATACTGAATTGAAGGCAAGAAAGACAAAAAAGACAATTTTTTTGGGATACTTTTTCACACAATACCAACAACCCGAAGTTACTCTTCACCCAAAACGCATCATCACAAATTCATGCAAAGTCGCTGAATAGATAACTTACTCACCGATAATGTTTAAGGATTCTTATTATCCTGTTGCATCAGCCACTTGATGCCCTTGGCCACACGCAGGGGCGGATTCTTGAAGTGGTTGCCGGGGTTGAGTTCAAACTTCACGTTCACGCCACGCGAGGCCAGCAGGTCGGCCAGCGCCTGGGTGCGCTCACCCACGGTCTGCAGCACGGCGTTGCGCGACGTGCTCTCTTTATCGCCCACCGAGAGGTACACACCCTGCAGGGGCACAGCGGTCTCGTGCTGCTGGGCATATTCCAGCCAACCGGGAT
Organism: uncultured Porphyromonadaceae bacterium; assembly: GCA_946414395.1. Lineage (GTDB taxonomy): Bacteria > Bacteroidota > Bacteroidia > Bacteroidales > Muribaculaceae > Sodaliphilus. The sequence goes on from CAMKOE010000069.1 coordinate 3,271, forward strand.
ACCACATCGACCCCGAGGCCGACAGAATGCGCGTGAACAGGTCGCACTGGAACGACGTCCACACGGCAAACAGCCCCGCCAGCGAGTAACCCGCCAGCAGGCGCCACGCGGGCGGTGCGTCGAGCAGACGCTCGACCTGTGGCACCACCTCGCCAGTCAATAGGGGCAACCATTGGCTGGCCTCGCCCGAGAAATTGTCGTCCCTGGAGACGACCGTATCGACACGCCATGGCGATAGTTCCTGGTTCCAATGCAGTCCGCTGATGGTCACCAGGTTAAACCCACTGCAATCCACCTGACCGCAGGCCTCCAGCAACAACTGCCCATTCTCATGATAATCAATCGAATAGACCAGCAGTGCCGGCCCTTCTACCAACTGATATAGGCACACCCTGCGGTGCCCGAATTGTAATTCCTTGACTTCCATTATCACAAAGATACAAAAAAGTCTCTACTTAGTAGTTGTAAGATTTCTCCAAACTGCTAAATTTAGCCGAATTTTTCGGTTACAGCGACCAATAAGCATTATTTTTTTGAAGACAATTATCATCACTTATTAATTTCCATTATCGCAAAATCACAAAAAAACAGTACCTTTGCCTAGATGTACTATTGATTCCGCTTTAAATAGTCTGTTATCAACGTCTATGGCCTACGAATTAGTCGAATAGTTAGAGCGCGGATGCCAATTCGTAAAATTCGGTTAATTTGTGGGCAGACTTCAAAAAAACGCTTTTTTATAGTTTACTCATTTTTGATTTTTTCACGATATGACTGTACCTTACAAGCGACGCTCCTGGTGGAAATGGCTGCTGATAGTGATCGGTGCCTTTGTGCTGGCTGTAATCGGTTATGCCTTGATTGACGCGGGGCATATGGTGGCCGTCCATCTGCATCACCCTGCCTTCACGATCATTGCGGTAGCACTGATACTAGGCACCTATGCCTTGATGCGAAAGTACAAGAAGAATTGGCCAGCCGAGTTAAGGCCGGCCAGCCTCATCCCCCACACGTTGCTGGGCCTGGTCGTCGGATTTGTCTATATGACCCTTGTCGTCGCCACAATCAGCGCGCTGGGGTGTGCTCATGTGTCATGGCGAGGCTTCACCTGGCCGCTGCAGTGGCAGGCCATCATGCTGTTCATGGGTGTAGCCGTGGGCGAGGAGATGATCTTTCGCGGCGTGCTGTTCAGGATGATTGACGAGCGGTGGAACACCACGGCGGCGCTCATCGTGTCGGCCCTTTTCTTCGGTTTCATCCATCTGTCCAACCACAACGCCACCTGGTGGTCGTCACTGGCCATCTCCATCGAGGCAGGCTTGATGCTTGCTGCCGCCTACAAGTGGTCGGGCACGCTGTGGGTCCCCATCGGCATCCACTGGGCATGGAACTATGTGCAGGGCAACATCTACGGCATCGCCGTCTCGGGCACGAATGCGGGCGACAGCGTCCTCACCACCGCCACCTCGGGCCCCGACATCATCACGGGCGGCCCCTTCGGCGCCGAGGCGTCGATTATCGCCGTCCTCTACGGCGCCCTCATCACCGCCATATTCCTCGTCAACCGTTACCGTCACTAACCGCACCTAACGCCGCTAAATCCCTCACACCAAGTCGCCAAGGCGCAAAGTATCAGAATTGCTCACATAGGCTCGCAAGAAATCAAAAAAAGTGCCGATTGAAAAAAATCTTGCAGGGTTTTGTTTAAAAAGGGGCACCTTGTGTGTTATAGTGGTGTAAACAACAATTTAGCACATTAATGACGACAGACGCATTTAACCGACAAGCGACACAGTTCAGACGGCTGGCATTGCAGGCATCGACGGCAGCGGGGGCCGATGCCGACACCGCCGAGGACGTTGCCCAGGAGACGCTCCTGCGCTTGTGGCAGATGC
>CAMKOE010000070.1 GCA_946414395.1 uncultured Porphyromonadaceae bacterium
TGCGGTCAAGAATGCTGACATCGGTATTTCTTAGAGCAATATCAAGCAACCAGCCCTCGGGAATCAATCCGTCGAAGAATGGAAAAAGAACAGGACTGACAAACGCATCTTCCTGTAAGGGAAGCGTAAGACTAATGGGACAGGTATCGTCTCGATGAAGGTACGAGCCTTCATAACAGAAGCGGTATTCGCCGCCATCTTCTGTCAGGATGCCAGCAAGTATGCCCTTCCTATATATCTCTGCTTGTCTCATGTCCTTTTAGTTGCTGTCAATTCATAGTTAAACAGATCAAGGAGTTGGTTGACCTTGTCCATTCTCAGGGATGGTTTGCCTTGCTCCAGATTGCGCACGAAACTTAGTCCGACTCCCGACTTCATGGCAAGGTCTTCTTGCGTGAGGCCATGTTCCTTGCGTAGAGCCTTTACAATCATCGATAATTTGGTCTTTTCCATAAGAAATTATATTATTTCGAATGCAAAATTATGGAATAATCCTAATATTATATCATTTCGGATATAAAAATATAGATTTTTAACGATTTTATATTATTTCGGGTATAATTTTAATAACAATGATGATAAATGCGGTATTTTGTAGATTCGGAGTTACAAGTCAAGCACAGCAAGTTAACTTGGTCAAATGTGTTAAAAATGAGGGGGACGAAAACGGTACTTTAAAACTCTACCATATTTGTGCCGTTTAGTATAAAATATTTGATAATCAATTTATTTTATCTTCTGCATCGGGAGGTGATTTTTGTGTGGGAGATTGTGGGGCGATAGGTGTGCTGATTAGTGTCGCATGGGATGTTAGCGGGGGATTTTGAAGGTGATGTGCATGTAGTTGTCGTCGGCTGAGACGAAACGCTGGACAAGGGTGGATCCGTCATAGATGGCTTGCAGTTGCAGGTTGATGCCTTGATTGGCAATGGTGCTGAAAGCCTCGGGTTGCTCCAGTTCTTCCGGGGTGAATGTGTAATACTGGCTGTTGTTGTTAAACTCGATGAGGATATGATGGTCCTTGCCGCCATAATTCAACGATAGCGGCATCACGTTGGGAATGAAAGCCCACGCGATGTGTGAGTAGTCCGTATCGTAGCCGAAGTCGTAACTGGCTGTGACGGTGACTGGTGCGGCGCTTGCAAGCGCTTGGCTCAACGCTGTGTCAGCATCCACGACCTTGGCAAGCAGCGAGACGGGGAAGTCCTGCAAGAAGACCTGGTGCATCTTGTAGCCAGACACATCACAGTGTGCGTTATCAAAGGTCTCCCTATAAGCCTCGATTTGGCGATTTCCTGCCTCATCAGTCGTTATTTTGCTGTCCTTGTTGGTGTAGGTTACAATCAACTTTCCAGCATATTCGCCCGTGATATTCTGCCCGAAAGATTCCTTTTGCTTGTGAGTCAACCGCATTTCGATATCATTGTCGTTGTTGCAAGAGGTGAGGGTGAGGATAGCAAGCATCACACAAGCGATTGTCAGTTTCATTGTTTTCATTGTCCGTCATTACTGGTTATAAGTGTTTCTGCCATAATAAACGTCGCTTGTCTAGTTAAATTGCGCAAAGTGGATTATTATTTCCAGTATGGGGTGGCTATCTTGGCCAAATGAATTATCTCGCTGTAGTGCTGGCCGAGGAGCCTGTGAATTGTCCTCTTGTCGATCATTCCAGTGCCATCGATGACCTTCTCCTGAAGGACAGTCCCATACTCTATACAATCCAGAAGACCGTTTTTCTGCATTTCAACAGTTGGTTTTAGGATTAGACGCGATTTGATGGATATAATTGGCATGAATTGTTGCCAAACTCGTTGCGAAAACGTATTTTTGTAACCGAATTATTACCGATTAAACAATACTCCAAGATTATGAGACAGAGATACATTCTTTCACTTGTCATTGCAGCCTTGATGTTGCTGCCGGCCCGCGTGTGGGCACAGTTCAATTGGCCCTATACCATTCAGGACGGAACTATCGTTACCGAGGTGCCAGAGCGGCCTGCGGGACAGCAGTCGGCTTTGGGACTGACGGTTGAGAAGATTCCGGTTGTGAGGGTCGCATTTGTCGGCCTGGGCATGCGCGGGCCCGACGCAGTGGAGCGCTGGACCCACATACCCGGCATTGAGGTCAAGGCGCTGTGCGACCACGAGCGCGACCGTGCCGAGGCTTGCCAGGAAATCCTGCGGGCGGCATCCATGCCTGCCGCCGACGTCTATGCCGGCGAGGAGGGTTACAAGGAATTATGCAGGCGCAACGACATCGACCTGGTGTATATCGCCACCGACTGGATTCACCACTACCTGGTGGCACGCGAGGCGCTGGAGCATGGCCATCACGTGGCTATCGAGGTGCCCTCGGCGATGAATCTGAACGAGATCTGGTCGCTCATCAACCTGAGCGAGAGCAAGCGACTGCACGTCATGATGCTCGAGAACTGCTGCTATGATTTCTTTGAACTCAATTCGCTCTACATGGCTCAGAGGGGGTTACTGGGCGAAGTGATTTATGTTCAGGGAGCCTATCGCCACGAGTTGTCACCCTATTGGGACGAGTATTGGAAACGTGGTACTGACGATAAGTTAGGCTGGCGTCTGGACTATAACAGCAAGTTTCGCGGCGACGTTTATCCCACCCATGGCCTGGGCCCCATCGCCCAGGTGCTTAACCTTCACCGCGGCGACCGCATGAGAACGCTCGTCGCGATGGATACTCGCTCCTTTAATGGCCAGGAACTGTTCAAGGCTCGCACAGGCGAGTATTGCCTGGACTTCAAGAACGGTGACCACACCACTACACTCATTTCCACCGAGAAAGGCAAGGTTATCGAGATCCATCACAACGTGATGACACCGCAACCCTATAACCGAATGTATCAACTCACCGGCACCAAGGGCTTTGTCAACAAATATCCCAATGAGGGCTTTGCGTTGACTTCCGAAGTGATGAAAAAGGCCGGAGTTAACGTCAACAAGGAATATACGGGTCATTCCTACCTGAGCAAAGAGGATACCCAGGCGCTCCTGGCATCGTTCACCTCACCACTCGTGACCCGCTATGGCGAGGAGGCACGCGAGGTGGGTGGCCACGGCGGCATGGACTTCATTATGGACTCCCGACTGGTTTATTGCCTGCAAAACGGGCTACCGCTCGACATCGACGTGTATGACCTGGCCGAGTGGTGCTGCCTGGCCGAACTGGGATCCCTCTCGATGAACAATGGCAACAAGCCTGTACAGGTACCCGACTTCACCCGAGGCGAGTGGAGCCGCTTCCGTAGATACCGCCATGCCTGGGCCAAGCCCGAGGACGAGGCCGCGACACGTGCTGCCGCCATAACTTTTACCCAGCAACTCAAGGCCACAGGAGCCAAGTACTGGGAGAAGGTCGCCAAGCAGGAAGCCAAAGCCTCTCGAAAAAATAAAAAGAACAACTGACCGACATTACTGCTATGCTGCACGATATTGATACTGCCAGCATCCTGGCGCAATTTGAGATTGAAGGTATGGTCCGGGAGGTTCTGCCCCTGGGCAATGGACTCATCAACGACACTTATCGCATTGTGACCGAGGGCACAGCGCCCGACTATGTGCTGCAGCGCATCAACAATGCCATCTTCCAGGACGTGGACCTGCTGCAACACAACATCGAGGTGGTGACGGCACACATCCGCCGTAAACTCGAGGGCGCTGGCACCCCAGATATCGACCGCCATGTGCTGCAATTTGTCAAGGCCCATGACGGCAAGACCTATTACCGTGACGAGGCTGGCCGTTACTGGCGCGTGATGGTGTATATCCCCGATTCCGTCACCCGCGAGGCCGTCACGTCCCAGAGTGCATGCGATTGCGGCAAGGCCTTCGGCCACTTCGAGAAGATGCTGGTCGATGTGCCCGAGCCGTTGGGCGAGACCATCCCCGACTTCCACAACATGGAGTTGCGCTGGCATCAATTGCAAGAGGCCGTCGCCAACGATGCTGCAAGCCGCCTGGACGAGGTGCGTGCCATCGTCGAGGAACTGGAGCGCGATGCCGGCGAGATGTGCCAGGCCGAGCGCCTGTATCGTGAGGGGCGCCTGCCCAAACGCATCTGTCACTGTGACACCAAGGTCAACAACATGCTGTTTGACCAGCAGGGCCAGGTGCTGTGCGTCATCGACCTGGACACGGTGATGCCGTCGTTCATCTTCTCGGACTACGGTGACTTCCTGCGCACTGGCGCCAACTTTACCGCCGAGGACGACCCCGACCTGTCGCGCGTGGGCTTCAACGAGGAGATTTTCAAGGCTTTCACCACTGGCTACCTGGAGTCGGCTCGTGAGTTCCTCACGCCCATCGAGGTGGAACTGTTACCCTATGCCGTGGCGCTGTTCCCCTTCATGCAGTGCATACGGTTCCTCACCGACTACCTGAATGGCGACACCTACTACAAGATCAAGTATCCCACCCACAACCTGGATCGGGCCCGCAACCAGTTGGCCCTGTACCGCGACGTGCGCCGCCACGACCAGATGATGGCCGACTTTATCCACAGCCTGCTCAATCAGACAACCTTGACAACATGATCAGGCAACTGTGACAACTTTTATATAAGATAGATCTGTCCGATGAAAATTGTTTCAAGAAAAACAAGCGCTGGATGTCACCTTTTGACATCCATGCTTGTTATATAGGTGAACTGCGGTGCAGGCCGAACGCAGTGCTGGCATGCATGTGATTGCTGAGGCGCAGCCCGCCGATCCCGAGCGATGGAAACGGTTCAAACAAACAGAAGTTTAACAATTCAAATCAATAAAAATGGAACATATTGCAACAATTTTAGGACAGATTTCAATCTGTTGTATTCTTCCTATTATGGTCGTCTGGCTGATTGTCCGCCACTGCCACGAGAGCAAGCAGGATGGTGATGATGGCGTTCTTGTTCATGTTTTCCGCAATGAGACACCCTGAAATCCATCGGAGAGCAAAGGGTATGCAAGC
>CAMKOE010000071.1 GCA_946414395.1 uncultured Porphyromonadaceae bacterium
TGATTTCTCGGCCGTAAGGCCGATTTAAAACAAGCGAGTGAATTATGACACAGCCTCGTGACCTGGCTATCTGGGAAAGTGTGGCTGCCTGGAGCAAAACAAGCGCCAGCAACCCACGATGGGGCGCTGGCGCTGTTATCACAGTCTCGTCTCTCGACTAGCGAGGGCGATGATTAGTCAACGTTGAGGTTGACACGCTTCAGGTCGATTGCCTTGAGATCCTTGTTGGCGGCGGCCAGGAACTGTGCGACAGTCTCCTTGTTCTCACCAGCCTCATAGATCTGCTCCATCAGGACGTTCTCCTGGTAGAACTTGTTCAGGCGGCCCTGGGCGATGTTCTGGATCATCTGCTCGGGCATGTTGGCCTCCTTCTGCTTGGCGGTCTCGTCCATGAGTTTCAAGGCCTCAGCAACCTGCTCCTCGGTCATGTAACCCTTGCGGATGGCCTCGTCGCGGTGCTCCTCGGTAGCGCAGTAGTAGGGGTTGAAGCCGGCCTTCTTCAGGGCGTTCTCAACAGCCTTGCTCACCTGCTCGGCCTTGGTCTTGTCAACAGCCATGCGCAACTCCTCGTCGATAACCTCCTGAGGAATCTGCTCGCGGGTGGCCTTGATGGGGTTCATCGAGGCAACCTGCATGGCAATAGCCTTGGCTACGTCCTCAGCCACGTTCTCCTGGTTGAAGGCAACAGCGGCTGCCAGCATACCGTTGAAGTGGTTGTAAACAACAGTCGAGGGGGCGTTCAGGCACTCATAGGCGCCCAATTCCATCTTCTCGCCGGTGATACCGCTCAGGGCGGTGATCTGCTCGCTCACGCTCTTGCCGTCCATCTGGAGGGCGTTGAGTTCGTCGAGGTTAGCGGGCTTCTGAGCCATTGCGAGGTCCAGGATAGCCTTGGCGAGGGTGACAAACTTCTCGTTCTTGGCAACGAAGTCGGTCTCACACTTGAGGGCGATGATAGCAGCGAACTTGCCGTCGGTCTTGCCGATGGCGATGCCCTGAGCTGCCTGACGGTCTTCACGCTTGGCGGCGATGGCCTGACCGCGCTTGCGAATCAGCTCCATAGCCTTGGTGATGTCGTTGTCGCTCTCGATGAGCGCCTTCTTGCAGTCGCTCAAGCCTGCGCCGGTCATGTCGCGCAGTTTCTTGATGTCATTGATGGTTACAGCCATAATTCTGTTTGAAAATTAACTAAAATGGTTAGTTGTTATTGTGTGGAATTATTCCTCGATTATTCCTCAGCCTTGGGAGCCTCCTCAGCCTTGGGTGCATCCTCGGCGGGAGCGGCGGGACGGCGTACGCGCTGGCGGCGGGGCTTGGGAGCCTCTTTTACCTCCTCGGCATCACCCTCGGCATCCTTGTTGTCGATCTGCTCAACCTTGCGCTCCTCGAGACCTTCCTTGATAGCCTCGCACACGGTGGCCAGGATGATGTCGATTGACTTGCTGGCGTCGTCGTTGGCGGGGATTACAAAGTCAACATTGTTGGGATCGCTGTTGGTGTCCACGATGCCGAACACGGGAATACCCAGGCGGTTAGCCTCGGCAACGGCGATGTGCTCCTTGAGTACGTCAACAACGAACAGGGCGCTGGGAAGACGGTTCAGGTTCTTGATGGAACCCAGGTTCTTCTCCAACTTTGCACGCTGACGGCTCAACTGCAGTTTCTCGCGCTTGGACATGTTGGCCATGGTGCCGTCGGTCTCCATCTTGTCGATGGTGTCCATCTTCTTCACAGCCTTGCGGATGGTGGTGAAGTTGGTCAGCATACCGCCGGGCCAACGCTCGATCACGTAGGGCATATCAACGCTCATGGCACGCTCGCGGGTCACGTCCTTGGCCTGCTTCTTGGTAGCAACAAACAGGATGCGCTTGCCACTCTTGGCAATGTTCTTCAGCGCGTTTGCTGCCTCTTCCAGTTTAGCACTGGTCTTGTATAAGTCGATGATGTGGATACCGTTACGCTCCATGAAGATGTAGGGCGCCATAGCGGGGTTCCATTTGCGTTTCAGGTGACCAAAGTGGCAAGTAGCCTCCAGCAGTTGGTCAAAATTAGGTGTCTGCATTGTTTTTTTTGTTTTTTAATAAATTGTTTACATTCAACTTTAATCAGGGACGTTGATGCCTCAACAGGCCCTGGTCAATCGCATAGTAGCCACCGCAGTTCCCAGTGTGAGTCTATGCGATTTGGATACTAAACTCTTCAATAGGCATTCCCCAGCGCGTGGGGCTGAACCTATTAAATAATGTAGAGCAAGCATCGGCCACGGCGCGGGGCCGCGGGCCGTCGTCATGCGGCGATTAGCGCTTGCTGAACTGGAATCTCTTGCGGGCCTTGGGCTGACCGGGTTTCTTGCGCTCTACGGCACGCGGGTCGCGGGTCATGAAGCCCTCCTTGCGCAGTGCGCTCTTGTCCTCGGGGTTGATCTTCACCAGGGCGCGGGCGATAGCGAGACGCAGGGCCTCGGCCTGTCCCTTGTAACCACCACCGACGAGGTTAACCTTGATGTCATACTTCTCGGCAACTTCCAGCGTGGTAAGCGGCTGCTTAACGATGTATTGCAGGATGGGGTTGGGAAAGTAGTTGTCCAACGGACGCTTGTTCACTGTGATAACGCCAGTGCCTTCATTCACATACACGCGAGCGATAGCGGCTTTGCGGCGACCTACTGCATTAATCTGTTCCATACTTCTTATTTCAGTTTGTTAATGTCAATAACTTTGGGCTGCTGGGCCTCGTGCGGATGCTCGGGACCATTGTAGATGTGCACGTTCTTCAACAACTGTGCTCCCAGACGGGTCTTGGGAAGCATGCCCTTGATGACTTGCAGATACAGGGGGTGCATACCCTTGCGCAGGTCTTTCTTCTTCTCGCTCTTGGCCTGAAGGGCGGCGGGAGTCGTGAAACGCTGGCCACCGGGATAGCCGGTGTAGCGCACGTACTGGTGCTCAGTCCACTTCTTGCCGGTCATCTTGGCCTTATCGGCGTTGATGATAATCACATTGTCACCGCAGTCAACGTGCGGGGTGTAGTTGGTCTTGTACTTGCCGCGCAGCAACTTAGCCACCTTGGAGCACAAGCGACCCAGGATCTGGTCGGTAGCATCCACTACCACCCATTCCTTTTGAACGGTTTCGGCGTTGGCCGAAATGGTTTTGTAACTTAAAGTATCCACTTTTTAAAATCCTAATTAATAGTTAGTTAATTGCCCAAGCAACATCCTGCAGGACGGCCAAATCCCACACGACATTGCCCTAATGGGCTCTTACTTTGGTAATAATCGGCGCGCAAAGGTACTGCTTTTCATTTTCCTGACCAAAACTTTTTCCCCTTTTACCCCCTCAACCGACCAAAAACCGCCACGATTTCACTTCTTTTAAGATTAATTAACAACCCAACCAACCCCAGCAGGCTTTAATATCGAGGCAGAGCCCCGGTCCACGGGACAGCACTGCATGGTGCCATGTGAGGCAGGTTGCGGTCGTCGTGTCCCGTGGGCCAGGGCTCTGCCCTGGTAATTGCGGTCACATTGTGCAGATGAGGGCCGCCAGGTCGTTGAGGCGGTTGCACTGGTCGCGGGTGATGGTGCGGCGGTCGCTGTGGTAGGGCCACGGGGCAACCAGCAGCACCTGGCCACTGGCACAGGCATTGAACATCTCCCCGCCGGGTTTCCAAAACGGGGAAAAGCCATTCTCGAGCAATTGGATGAAGGGGAACCCTGCCTCTTGTATCATGTCCATCACATCTTTCTCGCCCTGGCTGATGCGGGGCGACACGAGCACGGCGCCACGTTGAGCCATCATCAGGAAGCGGGCGGTAGCGTGATCTATCTCGTCGGGCGTCATTCTTCTAGAGCATTTCACGAACACTTTGTTTGGGCTCTCCAGGAGGAACCGATTGCCCATGATGGTGACCTTCTGGTCGCCAATTGTCACCTCTTGTTGTATTCTGAACAGTTCCGGGCGGTTGCGCTTGGTCCACAGGCGGCGAGGGTTGTCTTCGAGGTACTTGAACATGGCATTGAGTTGTCCTCGGCCTTGCAGGATGCGGTCGTTGTAGCCCTCTTCCCAGAGGGGTGACAGCGACAACTCCTTGGCTACCCTGTTGCACCCCACCTTGAATCCATTGATCACGTGACCCAGGTGGCGTGGCAGCCGTTCTGTGACCTGGATGATGCCGTGCAGGTGGTCGGGCATGAGTTGCAGGGCGAGCAGTCTGACCTGGGGATAGACTTGGGGCATCTTGCGCCAGCAGGTGGCGATGCGTTCCCCAAGGGGAGAGGGGGAAAACCAGGGCTGCGGGTGACTGTCGTCGGGAGAGCAGACGGAGCCCAGCAGGGGTTGTCGCCCCTTGATGGCGAGCGTGATCATGTAGATGCATGGCGACTGGTAGTCGTGACGATCGTGCCGCCGCTTCATCGACTGGTGCCTTCCCAGGTCAGGATGTGCCGCCAGCCAGCGCCGCTTGTTCTCGCTCAGTGCCATCGCTGCTATCGTTATAACCCAGGCAGAGCCCCGGCCCACGGGACAGCACTGCATGGTGCCATGTGAGGCAGGTGCGGTGTGTCGTGTCCCGTGGGCCAGGGCTCTGCCCTGGTGTGGATATTACTTCTCGATGCGGATGCGGGCATCGACGGCGGTGACGTGGTCGGGACCGGCCAGCAGCGGGTTG
>CAMKOE010000072.1 GCA_946414395.1 uncultured Porphyromonadaceae bacterium
GACACCTATGAGTTCTACTGGAACATCTCTCCCGAGAAGATGCTCGATCGCATGAACGACTACTATAACGACTTCTGGAACAGTGAGCGCAAGGCCAAGGCTCAGCGACTGGGCCTCACCCCCGACGAGGTGGCCACTGTGGCGTCGATTGTCGAGGAAGAGACCAGCAAGGCCGACGAGCGTGGCAAGGTGGCACGCCTCTACCTCAACCGTTTCCAGCAAGGCATGCGCCTGCAAGCCGACCCGACGGTGAAGTTTGCCATCGGCGACTTCTCGATCAAGCGCATCACCGTGCCCATGACCCAGGTCAACTCGCCCTATAACACCTATCGTGTCAACGGTTTGCCCCCGGGTCCCATCCGCTTGCCCGAGAAATCGACCATCGATGCCGTGCTCAACGCGCCGCAGCACGACTACCTCTACATGTGTGCCCGTGCCGACTTCAGCGGCTATCACGACTTCACGCGGGACTATGCTTCCCACCTGGATAATGCCCACCGCTATCAGGCCGCACTCAATGCCCGTGGTGTGAAGTAGAGCCTTTAATGTCCTGAATGACCTTTTGGTCCCTATTTTAAATTAAAAGATTATGGAAAAAGAAGAAAAAATCGTTGTGCTTGCCAAGTACACGAGCCCCATCGACGCCAACATTGTCAAGGGGGCTCTCGAGGCCAGCGGCATTGCCGCGGGCGTGATTGTTGACAACACGGCCAATGCCATCTGGATGTCTCCGGCAAGGGTCGTGGTGTTTGAACGCGACCTGGAACTGGCCAGGAAAGTGATTAGCGAGACGGATGAAGCCGCTCCCGCCGACGCTCCCGCCGAGGAGTAATATACTAAACAAGCCATTTCCTCGTTATATTATTGTATTAAGATAAGATAACGACATGACAACCTATCTGCGTCACATGTTAGTACTGGCTGCGGTCGGTGTGGCATTTTGTGCTTTGGCCGACGATGGTCCCAAGACCACAGCCTATAATTTCCTGAGTGTCCCCTCATCCAGCCACGTGTATGGATTGGGTGGTCACAACCTCACCATCATCGACGATGACATCAACCTGATCGAGCAGAATCCCTCATTGCTGGGACCGGAGTTTGACCATCAGGTGGGTGTTAACTACATGCGCTACATCGGCGAGACCAACTTTGCCGGACTGCGCTATGGCCAGGGGGTGAGCGAGCATGGGGCCTTTGCGGCTGGTATCCAGTACTTTGGCTATGGCAACATCCAGGGCGCCGCGATCGACGGTACCAAGACGGGCACCTTCAGTGCCAGCGACATAGCCTTCAGCCTGACCTATAGCCACGACATCAGTGACAACTTCCGCGGCGGTATTACTGCCAAGTACCTCTACTCCAAGTATGAAGACTATAGCGCCGGAGCCGTTGCCGCCGACCTGGGCATCAACTATTATGACCCTGAGCACGAGTTCTCGGCTTCGCTGGTTGCCAAGAACCTGGGCGGTCAGGTCAAGAAGTTCAATGAGTACAAGGACAACCTGCCCTGGGACATCCAGGTGGGTGTGAGCAAGATGTTGGGTAAGGCGCCCATCCGCCTTCACCTCACGGCCTATGAACTGGCGCGCTGGAAATCACCCTACTACAAGATAGAGGATGTCAACAATCCCAATAGTGACCTCGTGAAGAAGGAGTCCTTCGGCAGCAACCTGCTGCGACACCTTGTCTTTGCTGCCGACATCCTGCCGACCAATAATCTCTACCTGGGCATCGGCTACAACTACCGCACACGCACCGATATGGCTACCTACAAGCGCGACTTCATGTCAGGTCTATCGCTCGCTGCCGGATTGAAGGTCAGGGCATTCGGCTTTGGTGCGGCCTTTGCCCGTCCCCACACTGGGGCGACCACCTTCATGTTCAACATGACGACAAGCATCGGCGAACTGATGAAGTAGAATAATCACAAAATCAAGGATTTTTTATGAAAAAAATATATGTTCTTGCCCTATTGCTGGTTATGGCAACAGGCGCTCTTGCCCAGCGCATTCAAGTCGTTGATGTCGATGGGTTGCCCATTGCGGCCGTGTGTGTGACCAACGAGAAAGGTGCCCTGGTGGGCTCGACCGACAATGATGGCTGGCTCCGGGATGCCAAGGGCAATAGCCACTTGTATTTCTCTCACGTGGCATTCAAGGCCATGGATGTGAATATTGACACCATTCCCAGCGGCACTGTGGTGATGCAGGATGCCAACTTCCAGTTGACTGAATTGGAAGTCAAGCCCAAGGAACTGCTCTATGCACAGACCTATTACCGTTGCGTTTATGTCTGTGACGAAGGTCCTATCTATTTCCGCGCCGGCGTGGTGGACAATACCTATGAGTTCGCCAAGCAGAAGTTCTCGTCCAAGACCCGCAGCGTGGCCCGGGGCAAGAATGGCTTATACCGTTTCATCATCAGCACACTCGTTGGCCGATACATCGACAAGTGGGCGCGCGTTGACACGATCAATAACTACAAAAGAATACTCCGTGCTGCCGATGAAGGCAAACTCTTCCTCACCCACGAGGCAACAGGGCGCACTGTGGTGAGCGACACGATCTCGGTCCTGGGCACTATCGATGTCGATGAACAGGCCGGTAGACGCACAACCAATTTTGACGTCTGGACCTATGACGACCACGTCGAGGCAACCAAGGCTGCAGCCAAGGAGGCCAAGACCGGCAAGAAGCAAAAACAGAAAAAAGAGGACTACACGGCCTCACATGGCTATTGTGAGATTTATAATATCGACGAGAACGGACAGTCACGAATCGACGACCTGGTCATGAAGCAGATACTCGTCTCGGGACATTTTGAACAAATGGATCAGGACTTCGTGATTCTGCTGGAAACCTTCACCATCGAGCGGGATTACATCGACAAGAAGGAATTCAAGCAGGTGCGCAAGGAGAACGAGGTCGAGATGGACATCAACGAACTGCGCCGCCTGGAGCAGAATTACCACATCCCGCCCTTGGCGCCCAATCTCAAGGCCGCTGTCGACCAACTCTTCAAGAAGGAACTGGAAGGTTAAAAACCTATTAGAGAAGAATGACATGGAATCAATCACACGCTTCCTCCGAGAGAATTTCGACCTTGTCATGCTGCTCGTCGGCATCCTGGGCATCATCATCAGTGTCATCGCGGTTGCTGTTGAAATGAGAAAGAAACGCAAAAAAAATAAGGGCACGATATCGCATTGGCCCTAAAAGTTTTTTCAAAAATGCGAATTTCGCTAAGAAAACGTATTTCACGAAGAATATTGATAACTCATTCGTGTAATTCGCATTAGCCCCGCAGGGTTCGGGCCATCATTTATGTTATTCAAAAAATAAAACTGCCATGCTGCAACTCAACAAAGTTCATCACATTGCCATCATCTGCTCCGACTACCAGCGCAGCCTCGACTTCTACACCCGCCTGCTGGGCTTTACCGTCAAGGCCGAGAATTACCGCCCCGAGCGAGGAGGCTACAAGACCGACCTTGCCCTCAATGGCGAGTATGTGATAGAATTGTTCTCGTTCGACAACCCGCCCCAGCGTGTGACCAGCCCCGAGGCTGCAGGGCTGAGGCATCTTGCATTTGAAGTCGATGACATCGATGCCGCCGTCGCCCAACTCGACACCCAGGGTATCCTCCACGAGGCTATTCGCACCGACGACTACACCGGCAAGCATTTCGTCTTCTTCTATGACCCCGACAATCAGCCCCTGGAACTCTACGAGAAGTGAAACCATTTCCCTGTTGAGAGCAGGACAGGCGCTTAAAGTCAGGAAAAATCGATACGATAACCGCATGTGCTGCTCCCAGTGCTTCTTGGACAATAAAATCGTGATTAAGTGAGCGCAATGCCATGCTTGCATGAGCATTGTCGAGCGAGAACGATTTATCAAAAACACCGGAATCTAAAAGAAAATGAGTGTTTAGCGGAATAAATCGCTACCTTTGCCTACGTTTACTGAAAGATAAATCGGTATTTATGGAAATCAATAACAGACCCAACCCCGATGAGGTCTTCCCGAATCCTAAGATTCCAAGCCTCTGCTTCATCAAGAACGTGGTGAAGAACCCTCGTATCATTATAGGTGACTACACTTATTACGATGATGTGGATGGTGCTGACCAATTCGAGAAGCATGTCACTCATTTCTACGACTTCATAGGTGACCGGCTGATTATTGGCAAATTCTGCGCTATTGCCAAGGGTGTGGAGTTTGTCATGAATGGAGCCAACCATAGGATGGACGGCGTGACAACCTATCCGTTTTATGTCATCGGCGGTGACTGGGGAAGTGCCATTGCGCCAGTGAAAGACGAATTGCCTCTGAAGGGTGATACCGTTGTGGGCAATGACGTCTGGATTGGTCAGAATGTAACTATCATGCCTGGCGTTCATATAGGTGATGGAGCCATTATTGGAACCAACTCTGTGGTTGCCTCAGATATTCCACCTTACGCTGTTGCGGTAGGGAATCCCTGCCGAGTGGTCAGGATGCGTTTTGACGACGAATTCATCGCCTATCTGCTGCAACTGAAATGGTGGGATTGGGACATCGAGAAGATAGAGCGCAATTTCAAAGCCTTGTCAAGTGGTGATTTGTATTTAATCAAAGAGATTAAAGATTAGTTTTTACATA
>CAMKOE010000073.1 GCA_946414395.1 uncultured Porphyromonadaceae bacterium
TGGTTAATGTAGTTCAACTATTCAATTAAGAGATTATCCCATGACGACCTCGACAATGTGCTTGCCCGGCTGTGCGGGAACGACAGCGCCCTCGACCGGCATTCCGTCAACAGTCATCCGGGCAACGCCCTTGCTCACGCCCTTGGGATTGCTCACGTGGATTTCATATTCCGCACCGCGGAAGCGCCTGGCCACCGTGTAGTCGCGCGCTGTCTGGGGCAGACACGGGTCAATGAGCAGGCCATCATAGTGCGGCTTGATGCCGAGAATGAATTCCGACACGGTGTACCACATCCACGCAGCGGTGCCGGTGAGCCATGAGTTCTTGCCCTCGCCGGGACGATAGGCGTCCTTGCCTGCCACCATTTGGCAGTTGACATAGGGCTCGACCTTGTGCAGCGTCTGGCGGTCCTCCTCGACGTAACTGGGCAGAATCTTCTTGTAGTGGCTCCAAGCGTCATCGCCGCGGGCAGCCACTGTCTCGCCGATGATGACCCAAGGATTGTTGTGGCAGAAGATGCCCGCATTCTCCTTGTAGCCCTCGGGATAGGAACTGATTTCACCCATCTCGACATGATAGGTGGTGAAGGCAGGATTGTTGAGCACGATGCCGTGTTCACACTCCAGGCGTTCTTTTACCGAGTCGAGCGAGCGCTCCACGAGCCCTTCTTCCAGACCGATGCCCGCCATGGTGCACCAGCCCTGTGACTCGATGAAGATTTTGCCTTCCTCACACTCGTCGCTGCCGATTTTGTTGCCATAGAAGTCATAGGCACGCAGATACCATTGACCGTCCCAGCCATGGGCCTTAACGGCATTGACCATCTCGTCGACATGCAGTTGGGCACGGTCGGCCTCGGCGGCAAAATCGATATCTTTGAGATTTTGCATGGTCTTGATGTGGTCTGGCAGAATCTTGCAGAGTTCGACGTAGTCATGGCCTGTCACGACAAACAGACCTGCAATCATCACCGACTCGGCTTGTGAGCCCTCGGTCTTGTTCTCGGTGGTCTGGAAACTCTCGTTGGGGTCCCAGGAGAAGCAGTTCAGGTTCAGGCAGTCGTTCCAGTCGGCGCGGCCGATGAGGGGCAGGCTGTGCGGCCCCAGGTTATTGACCACGTGGTTGAATGACACTTGCAGGTGCTCAAACAGCGTGACCTCGGTGCCCGGTTGGTTGTCAAACGGAACCATTTCGTCGAGAATCGAGAAGTCTCCCGTTTCTTTGATATAGGCCACGGTGCCGAAGATGAGCCAGCAGGGGTCATCATTGAAGCCGCCGCCGATGTCGTTGTTGCCGCGCTTGGTCAATGGCTGATACTGATGATAGCAGCCGCCGTCGGGGAACTGCGTCGAGGCGATGTCGATGATGCGCTCACGGGCACGCTCGGGGATGAGGTGTACAAAGCCCACGAGGTCCTGGTTGCTGTCGCGGAATCCCATGCCGCGTCCGATGCCGCTCTCAAAGAAAGAGGCCGAGCGTGACATGCAGAAGGTCACCATGCACTGATATTGGTTCCAGATGTTGACCATGCGGTCGAGTTTGTCGTTTCCGGTGTTTACCGTGTAGATGTTGAGCAGGTTGTCCCAATAGTTGCACAGTTCGGCAAAGGCAGCATCCACCTTTTCGCTGGTGTCGAAGCGTGCCATCATAGCCTTGGCCTGCGTCTTGTTGATGACCTGCGGAGCGATGAATTTCTCCTCTTGCTTGTTCTCGACATAGCCCAACAGGAAGATATAGTCACGGCTTTCACCAGGCTGCAGTTCCACCTCGATGTAATGTGAAGCGATGGGGCTCCAACCGTGGGCATGGCTATTGTGAGGACGGCCCTGGATTACGGCATCAGGATTGGCAAACTCATTATAGAGGCCGATGAAGGTCTCACGGTCGGTGTCAAAGCCCTGGATAGGAACGTTCACACCGTAGAATGCGTAGTGATTGCGGCGCTCGCGGTATTCGGTCTTGTGGTAGATCATCGAGCCCTCGATTTCGACCTCGCCGGTCGAGAAGTTGCGCTGGAAGTTCTCCATGTCGGTCGCTGCATTCCACAGGCACCACTCGGCAAAGGAGAACAACTTGAGGCGCTTCACCTCATTGCTGTTGTTGGTGAGCGTGAGTTTCTGCACCTCGGCCCATGTGTGCAGCGGAACAAAGAAAAGCACCGATGCCTCGACACCGTTCTTGCTCCCCGTGATGCGGGTGTAGTTCATGCCATGACGGCACTCATAGTTGTCGAGCGGCGTCTTGCAGGGCTTCCATCCCGGATTCCACACGGTGCCGCCATCGTTGATGTAGAAGTAGCGGCCGCCGTTATCCATGGGCACGCCGTTGTAGCGGTAGCGCGTCAAGCGGCGGAACTTGGCATCCTTGTAGAAGGAATAGCCGCCGGCCGTGTTGGAAATCAGTGAGAAGAAATCCTCGTTGCCCAGGTAGTTGATCCAGGGCCACGGCGTCTGCGGGTCGGTGATGACATATTCGCGGTGTTGGTCGTCAAAGTGACCGTATCTCTTGTTATCCATATCTTAATAATTATTGTTCGAAATTGCGTTCCATGATCTCAAGACACATGCGCGAGTTGTGATAAGGGCATTTCCAGAAGCCCGCCTTGTCGTCGCGGCGGTTGATGTTGCCCTGGGCATCGCGACTCCAGAACCACTCGCCGCCCTCGCGGTCGATGAGGTTGTCCTTGATGTATTGCCAGCAGTGCAGCGCCTTGTGCAGGGCGCTCTCGTCGCCGAAGTGCTGATACAGGTTAATGAATCCTACCACGGTCTCGGCCTGTACCCACCAGTGGCGGTCGTCATCGACATGGCCAGTGTCAAGGTTGGCCTCGTGTATCATCGACCCGTCGGCATTCAAGCCTTTCTCGCTGGCTCTTGCCACGAGTTTCACGATGGGTTCCACTTTGTCGAGCACGGCCTGGTCGCCCAGCACCAGCGCGGCTTCGTGCATGAGCCATGAGCACTCGATGTCGTGTCCGTAACTCTCGAGAGCCCCAGCCTCGCGGGTCCAGTCCATTGCAAAGAACAGGTCCAGATGATGCGTCTCGGGATTTAGAATCTTGTCGGTGAAAATATCAATGAGGTTGCGCAGGGCTTTCTCCACACGCTCCACAACGTCACTCGAGATCGGGCTGGCCTCCCATTCAGTGAGGCAGCGGTACAGGTTGGTGTAGGGCTCGATGATGTGCAGATGGGTGTTCTGCGACTTGGGGAAGTTGGCGTCGAGTTCCGACAGGCGCATGTCGGCAATCTCGTTCCACTGGCGCGTTTGTGCCTCGATATAGCCGTTGTTCACCTTGTCTAACGAGTGCTGCTCGATGCAGTCAAACAACTTGATGGCATAGTCCAGCGCCTGCTGGTCGCCGGTGGCTCGGGCATATTCGCTCAGGCCATAGATCATGAACCCGATGGCATAGAACTGCTTCTTGGTGTCCTTGGGATTGCCCAGGTAGTCCACCGACCAGTAGGTGCCGCCAAACTGGTTGTCGTAGAAATACTCAATAATGTAGTCCTTGATGAGTGTAGCCGCCATCAGGTACTCTGGATTGCCCAGCACGCGGTAGGCAGCCGAGAAGGCCCACAGGATGCGGGCCGAGAGGATGCCGCCCTTGTCGGCATCCTTGACGAGCAGGCCGTTACCGGTCATTTGACCATAGAAACCGCCGTGCTCGTCGTCTATCATATTGGATAGCCAAAAGTCCAGGATGTTGTTTTCCAACACCTCTTGAACTTCGGCTTTCAGCGTCTTAATATCGTCGTTCATCTTTACTTCTTGATGGGATACAGGTGGAGCAGGTAAAGCATGATGATAATAATGGCAGCAGGGAAGAGCGAGAACAGTGCCCAAACCATGTTGCGGACAGATTCCTCGTCGGTGATGGTTATCACCGTCTGGCCAGTGACAGGGTCAGTACCCGAGATGAAACCGGCGACACCCAGCAGCAGGGCAACCAGTGAACCCGAGATGGCCGTGCCAAACTTCTGTGCCATCGTGCCCGACGAGAAGATGAGGCCAGTCGACGAGGTGCCGTTCTTCTCGGTGGCATAGTCGGCCACGTCGGCATACATCGACCACAGCAGCGGGGAATAGAAGCCCACGCCAACCGAAGTGAGGATAACGATAGCCACCAGTACCCAAATGTACTTGGGATCCATCGGCACAAAGAAGAAGGCGATGGAGAACACCATGCAGATGATGGCTGCAACGGCAAAGGCTTTGCGCTTTGAGCCCATCCACTGGGTAAACTTGGGCGACAGACCACCAAAGATCATGCAGGTCACCTCGCCAAAGGTCATGAATACCGTGTAGTTGATGATCAGCCCGCTCACGGTCACGTCACCGTGCAGGCAGTATTCCATCAGGTAACCGGCCACGGCATAGCGGAA
>CAMKOE010000074.1 GCA_946414395.1 uncultured Porphyromonadaceae bacterium
TACACCAGCGCCGACCTTTACAAGGACGACAAGGGCTTCGGCCAGTTTGACTTGCCCCATGTGGTCATCTATCTGGGGTACGACTTCGGCAAGGGATGGTCGCTGGGAACCGAAATCGAGTTTGAGCACGGCGGGACCGAGAGTGCCGTCGAGATCGAGGAAGAAGAGACTGGTGAATATGAATCTGAGGTTGAGCGTGGCGGAGAAGTGGCGCTGGAGCAGTTCTGGCTGCAGAAGTCCTTCTCCCGCGCGTTGAACCTGCGCATGGGCCACATGGTAGTGCCCGTCGGCGGCACCAACAATGCCCACATGCCCACCGAGTTCTTCACCGTTTATCGTCCTGAGGGCGAAAACACCATCATGCCCTGCACGTGGCACGAGACGGGTGTGAGCCTGTGGGGACACGCGGGCGACTGGCGCTATGAGGCGATGTTCATCGCCGGCCTGGATGCCGACCGTTTTGGCAACAAGGGATGGATCCACGATGGCGCGGGCAGCCCCTACGAGTTCAAGATGGCCACGGCCTATGCCGGAGCCATGCGCATCGACAATTACAGCATCAAGGGCCTGCGCCTGAGCCTGAGCGGCTACCTGGGCAACAGTGCCAACAACACGCTCAACGCCACGGGCAAGTACAAGGGCCTGCATGGCACGGTTGCCATAGGCGCATTTGACTTCCTGTACAATGACCACAACTTCATCGCCCGCGGCAACTTTGACTATGGACACCTGAGCAACTCACTGGAAATCAGCACCGCCAACATGTCCACGCGCGCCGACTCCCCGTCACCCAAGACCAACATCGGCGAGGCCGCCATCGCCATGGGCATCGAGGCTGGCTATGACATCTTCTCGCAGATCACATCGATGCGCGAGCGCCAGCAGAAGTTCTACATCTTTGGCCGTTATGACTACTATGACTCGATGTACAAGACCGTCAAGAACATGACCGACGAGAAGATGTGGTCGCGCCAGAAGGTCACTGCCGGCGTCAACTACTATCCCATTCCCCAGATTGCCATCAAGGGCGAGTACAGTTACCGCATCCTGCCGTCGCAGTATAACAACGAGCCGACCGTCAGCCTGGGCATCTGCTACAGCGGATTATTCCACATCTGATTATCAATCAATCACAATAAATCAATATTAATAACAACACGAAGTACTGAATTATGAACAAGATCTATTCTCTCAAGAAAGCGCTCATGCTCATCGTTTTGGCTGGCATGACACTGAGTTTTGCCGCCTGTGGCAACGACAATGACGAGCCCGATGTCAACCCTCTCGATAGCAAGAAGACCGCTATCATCACCCAGTATGTCAACGCTGTGGTAGTTCCCACCTACAAGTCACTGGCCGATGAAGCCAACAACCTGGCCGCCCTGTGCGAGCAACTGCGCCAGAATCCCACCCAGAGCAAGGTGGACGAGTGCTGCCAGACGTGGATCAAAGCCCGCAAGTACTGGGAGTTGAGCGAGGCTTTCCTGTATGGCGCCGCTGCCGACTACAATATTGACCCGCACATCGACTCCTGGCCCCTGCAGAAGTCGCAACTGGACAACATCCTGGCCAATAGCGCCCTCATCACGGCGCTTGACGAGGAAGGTGCCGGTGCCGATGCCTTTGCCACGCTGGGATATGGCCTGCTGGGCTTCCACGCTGTGGAGTATGTACTCTTCCGTGACGGCGCAGCACGCAACGTGAACGATATCAGTGAGGCCGAACTCATCTACAATGCCGCTGTGGCTCAAGACCTGGCCAACCAGACCGTACGCCTGGAGGCTTCATGGGCTGGCATGGACAACATCACCAGCGCCAAGCAGAAGCAACTCGAGGAGTTTGAATTGGAGCCCTCCTTCAACTACGGCGAGAACATGAAGAACGCCGGCATGACGGGCAACACCCTCTACAAGACCCAACTGGCCGCTATGGAACAGATCCTGACCGGTGCCAGCGACATCAGCGACGAGGTGGGCAACACCAAGATCACCGACCCCGTGAACTCGGGCAACGTCCTCGACGTGGAGTCCTGGTACAGTTGGAACTCGATTGCCGACTTCACCGACAACATCCGCAGCGTGCGCAACGCATATTACGGCTCGCTCGACGGCAGTGTCAACAGCAATTCGATGGCTGCCTATGTCAACAAGATTAACGCCACGCTCGACAACAACGTGCGCACCGCCATCGACAATGCCCTCAACGAGGTTTCGGGCATGCCCGCCCCCTTCCGCAACCACCTGAGCAAGAGCGAGACCCAGAAGACCGTTGACGCCTGCAACGCACTGCTCAACGCCCTGGATGCCGCTATCGAGGGCCTGAATTAAATGACTTACCCACTAATAACTAACACTAGAGAAACATGAGAAAACATTGGTTTATTCTTGCTATGGCCGCCATGATGATGGCATCGTGCAGCGATGACAACAATGGCGGCGGCAATGTAGTGACCCCAGAATTGCCAGATTACTATTACACTGGCGGCCAACTGGGCACGACCAGCAACGTGACCGCTTCGGCCTACGAGCAGGAGACCGAGGCCATCAACAAGCAGGGCCTGCTGGCATCTTTCAAGCGCGGCGAGCGCATCTTCGAGTCACCGTTTGACATCGACACCGACGAGTCCACGCCGATGCGCGGACTGGGCCCGTTGTGGATTCGCGACGCGTGCATCACCTGCCATCCCAGTTACGGTCACGGAGCACGCCAGTTGAGTTACAACTCCAACGTGCAGGGCAATGGCTACCTGCTGGTGCTCACCGATGAGAACGACACCTACCTGTCATCATTCACCGGCATGCCCCAGACTCAGGCCCAGAAGCCCTTCAAGGCTCCCATCGACGAGAGCAAGATCGTCATCGACTGGAAGGAATATACCGACGAGTGGGGCAACCGCTTCCCCGACGGCGAGACCTACAGCCTGATTTATCCCGAGGTAACCATCCCGCAGGACGCTTTCTACGTGCCCCTGCAGGTGGGTGGCAAGGATATTGACTACAGTCAGTTGCGCGTGCGCCTGGAGAGCACTATCGGCCTGTATGGCACTGGACTGCTCGATGCGATCGACGAGAAGGACATCCGTGCCCAGTATGAGGCCGAGCAGGCTGCCGGTGTGCCTTTGAACCCCGGCATCTGGAACGGCAGCGACTTCATCTACTACACCAACAATGTGCAGGGTGACGGCACCAAGTACGTGCGCCGTTACACCTACGCCCTGTCGCGTGCCAACCTGCAGGACGGTGCCGGCGCCAACGCCATCTGGAACATCACCAACGTGACGCGCAGCGACCGCCGCTACCACTACATGACTGCAGCCTATGCCCTCGTGGCCAGCAAGGATCCCGAGGTGCAAGCCGACTTCTACAAGTACTTCCCCAAGCAGCGCGTGACGGGTAACCCCGAGACGGACATCTACAACTACCTGATGGGCAAGGACCTTGACGTGGAGATGACCGACCAGGAGTACATCGACCTCATGGCATGGCACCGCGGCCTTGCCGTTCCCGCCGCCCGCAACATCAACGACCCGGACTTTGAGCGCGGCCGCGAGTTGTTCACCGAGATCGGTTGCGCCTATTGCCACCGTCCCAGTTGGACGACCGGCGATGATGTCATCCGCGACCCGAACAACTTCTTTGTTGGCGCCTATGCCGACATGCTGCCCCGCTATCCGCACCAGACCATCTGGCCCTATAGCGACCTGATTCAGCACCGCATGTTCATGGTCAACGACATCCGCACCGGCTGGTGCCGCACCACCCCGCTGTGGGGTCGCGG
>CAMKOE010000075.1 GCA_946414395.1 uncultured Porphyromonadaceae bacterium
GCTATTACACCAAGGACGAGATCATCAAGATGTACTTCAACCAGTTTGACTTCCTCAACAATGCCGTGGGCATCAAGATGGCTAGCCGCGTCTATTTTGACAAGGAGCCCAAGGACCTGAACATCCAGGAGGCCGCCACGCTGGTGGGCATGTGCAAGAATCCGTCCTATTACAACCCGGTGCGCTACACCGAGCGCACCCGTCAGCGCCGCAATGTGGTGTTCGAGCAGATGGTCAAGGCTGGCTACCTCAGCGAGGCCGAGTGTGAGCAACTCAAGACGCTCCCCTTGATCTGCAAGTTCCGGAAACTGGACCACAACGACGGTCCCGCTCCCTACTTCCGTGAGGAACTGCGTCGCGTGATGTCGGCCAAGAAGCCCAAGCGCAGCGACTATCCCTCGTGGAACCAGCAGGCCTTTATCGACGACTCGGTGGCATGGGAAGTCAATCCCCTGTTCGGCTGGTGCAACAAGAACACTAAGCCCGACGGTACACATTATGATATATATACCGATGGCCTCAAGATCTACACCACTATCGACTCGCGCATGCAGGAGTATGCCGAGAAGGCCGTCCACAAGCACATGAGCAAGACCCTGCAGCCCGCCTTCCTGCGTGAGCGCGGCGGCACCAAGAATCCCTATACCAACAACAAGCAGGAACTCTCCAGCGCCGGCAAGCAGGCGCTCATCAATGCGGCAATCCGTCACAGCGAGCGTTACAGGGTGCTCAAGAACCAGGGACTGAGCGATGCCCAGATCATGGATAACTTCAAAAAGCCGGTGCAGATGCATCTGTTCAACTATGACGGCGGCTTTGATGCCCAGATGACACCGCTCGACTCGCTGCTCTACACCAAGTCGTTCCTGCGCTGCGCGATGATGTCGATGGATCCTGTCACGGGCTTTGTCAAGGCCTATGTCGGCGGTCCCAACTTCCGGTTCTTCAAGTATGATATGGTCTCGACCGGACGTCGCCAGATCGGTTCGACGGTGAAGCCCTTTGTTTATTCCCAGGCGATCGAGTTCGGTGGCTTGACTCCATGCTCGACGCGCCCGGGCGGTGCCCCCAACATCATCTGGAACAATGAGGTCTATAACCCCGCCAATGAGGGTAGCGGTGGCGCCATGAGCCTGAAGCAGGCGTTGACCTACTCCAAGAACTGGATCTCGGCGGGCTTCATGCGCGGCACGCGTGAGAACTGGATCGAGCGCAACGGCTATTACACCATGACGCCCGATGACCTGGCCAAGTGGATGCACAGTTTCGGTATCACCAGTTACCTTGACCCCGTGCCTGCACTGAGCCTGGGTGCCTGTGAGGTCTCGCTGCGCGAGATGGTCGCTGCCTACTCGGCGTTTGCCAACGGCGGCATGCGCGTCGAGCCGGTCTATGTGTCACGCATCACCGACAACCGCGGCAATGTGCTGGCCGAGTTCACTGGCAATCAGACCGAGATCATGAGCGAGGACACCTATCTGAAGATGCTCTCGATGCTCCTCGAGGTCGTTAATAGCGGTACGGGCGCCCGTCTGCGCTACGCCTATGGCATCAATGCCGACATGGGTGGCAAGACCGGTACCACCAACTTCCACAGCGACGGTTGGTTCATGGGCTTCACGCCCGAACTCGTCACCGGCGTCTGGGTTGGCGGTGAGGAACGCTATATCCACTTCAACAGCATGGCCATGGGTCAAGGTGCCGAGGCCGCATTGCCTATCCTGGGCTACTACATGAAGTGGCTCTATGACGACAAGCAACTGCCCTACAAGCAGAGCACTAAGTTTGAGTTCCCCAAGGACTTCAACGCCTGTGGCGACGAACTCAGCGGCTACTACGGTGGCGGCGGCGGTGGCCGGCACGGCGGCGGTGGCGGCGGTGACACTGGCGAGGGCGGTGGCGCCGGCGGCCAGGACGAAGCCGTCGAGGGAATCTTTGACTAATATTATGGGTCGCCTAGAGGTCTAATTATCTGCTGGGCACCATATAGCAGTTGGCCCTGAAAAGTTTTTGAATGCTAATTTCGCTAAGAATTTCACGAATAATATCTAAAACCAATAATTCGTGAAATTCGCATTAGTCCCGCAGGGTTCGGGCCAACATCTAATACATCGCCTAAAAATAAAGAAAGGACCGTCATGGGAATATCTCCATAGCGGTCCTTTCTCTTTTTGGGGGAAGAGGCTGATTATTGATTCGGCCTCATGATTTGGCGTAGAATTCGCCTTTAGCGGCCGCGAGGGTGTTCTTCATCAGCGAGCAGATGGTCATGGGGCCGACGCCGCCGGGGACGGGGGTGATGTACTCGCACTTGGGAGCCACCTCGTCAAACTTCACGTCGCCGTTCAAGCGGTAGCCGCTCTTGCTCTCGGGATCCTCAACGCGTGTGGTGCCCACGTCGATAACCACGGCGCCCTCCTTGACCATGTCGGCGGTCACAAAGTTGGGACGGCCGATGGCGGCGATGATGATGTCGGCCTGGCGGCATTCTTCCTTCAGCGTCTTGGAGTGGCTGTGGCAGATGGTTACCGTGGCGTCGCCATGCTGCTTCTGGAGCATGAGTTGAGCCATGGGCTTGCCCACGATGTTGCTGCGGCCCAGCACCACGCATTTCTTGCCCGAGGTGGGGATGTTGTAGCGCTGCAGCAGGGTGATGATGCCCAGCGGGGTGGCCGAGATGAAACTGGGCAGACCCAGGGCCATGCGGCCGGCGTTCATCGGGTGGATGCCATCCACGTCCTTGCGGTAGTCGATGGTGTTGATCACGTGTTGCTCATCGATGTGCTTGGGCAACGGCAGTTGCACGATGAAGCCGTCCACGTCGTCATCCTCGTTGAGTTGCTTGATGCAGGCCAGCAACTGCTCCTCGCTTGTGTCGGCCTCCATGCGGATGAGCGAGGACTTGAAACCGCACTTCTCACAGGCTATCACCTTGTTCTTCACATAGGCTTCCGACCCGCCGTCATGGCCTACCAGCACGGCGGCCAGGTGGGGGCGCTTCATGCCCGATGCTATCATCTGGTCCACTTCGGCCTTGATCTCTTCCTTGATGGCCGCAGCGGTCATTTTTCCGTCTATCAGTTTCATAATGATGTAGTTATCTGTCGTTATTATTGTTGTTGTCCAAAATCAAGCCACAAAATTACTCAATATTTGTGAAACCTCGAGCAAAAAACCAGTGGAATTATTTGAACCTGTCACATAATTGACATATATTTGCCATCTTGACAACAGAAATCCGACCGACAATGAACCTATATTTATAATAAAAAAACTGTAGTGACCGTGGAAATTTAAGTGTTGCCCTGGCTGCTATATGATTACAAAAATAAATCAGGAATGGGGTTATTGAAAACAATAAGTACAAGAAACACTAAAATCTGTACTTAGTCTTTAACTGGCGGATGCCAATTACTCATTCCAAACCAGTAAATCGGTTGTCATGCGGATTTACGGATTGTACTTCTTGTATTTCTTGTTTTCCCCTTTAAAAAATCATTGGATTGTTGTTATTCCTTTTTCCTGATTCCCCTGACGACGGGCCAGCCCAACACCCCGCGGCGCCAGTCCACGATGCAGGCGTCTAGTTGTTTGAACTCCTCTTGGGTCGCGTCGTCATGAATTCCAAATCCGGTTCCATCGTCAGCGTATTGCCAGCACACCCAGGTGCCCATCTCGTCGTCATCGCTTTTAACGATAGTGGCTTCCCGGTCTCGTTGCTCTGTGGA
>CAMKOE010000076.1 GCA_946414395.1 uncultured Porphyromonadaceae bacterium
TCAACATCGGTGATTTGAAATAACCTTAAAAGCAGCGAGCCGATAAAAAGCCACAGCAAAAACTGGTTTGTCATAAACACCTGGATGAAAAAGCCTTGAGGAAGTGTGTGACGCGGATATCGAGGGGCGGAACGGAACACAAACCAAGTGGGAATAATCAATAAAGAGAAGGCGACTAGGAATGCCCACTCGTAATGTTGTGAAAGCCAGATTCCAAATGTCTCCATGAAATAAAGCACGCCCGTCTCGGTACTCACATCATTCTCAGTTTCCTGCAATTCCCCCCAAAATTCGGGGAAGAGCCAATTCCCGACATAAAAGAAAGCCACCGCTACAACAACCAGCATCTTGACCGGCGGGAAACTCACCTGACGCTTGCCGCTGATGTAGTCACGTATCAGGTAACCCGGGCGCCACAGCAGTTGCCACAGCGTGTAAGGCAAAGAGCGGGTACCCACGCCCCACACGTCCATGATGCCCTGCCACACACTCTGCCAGGTAATGGGGCCATAGACGGCCTTCTGCCCGCAGCGGGGGCAGTAGTTGTTATCGCTCTCTGCGCCGCAGTTGCAGCATCCATGATGATCATGACTGTCATGGTAGTCAAACGGCTGACGTTGCCACTGACGGAAACGATGATATTTCTCTTGTAACGAAAACATTGATCTCCTGTATTTTATAAATTAACCATGAAATAACAAGCCATGCTTTATCAACTTGAAGGCCAGCAATGAGGCCAGCATTACCCCTAGCGCGATGAGCGGAAAACGCAGCGCCCGCGGCCAGCCAGCCGTGCGCCAAGTCCTGCGGTTGACCATGTCGGTAACAAGAATAAGCAGTGCCGCACAAGCGTTTATACCGACGGTTGCGGCAAGTGTTACCATTATCATCTTCATCCCCATAGAAAGCGTCTCAAGCAAACTCGGGAGAACGAACAGATCCAGTCCACACACAAAGACAAGACAAACCGCCACCATCATGCGCCACAATGTGCCCCACCATCCGTAGCCAAACAATGTCTTGAAGTCAATGAGCGCCAGCAGCGGTAATATTACGGTCAATGCTATCGTCAGCGCGAGGTCCTGATCGACGTCGAGAATCAAGAAAACAAAAGAGAAGACAAACAGAGCCAGATAAAACTGCACGTTCAGGAACACCATGATGAAGAAGCCCTGCGGTAACGTGTGCAGCGCGTTGCGAGGAGAATGGCGAAAAACAAACCACATGGGGATGATGAAGAACAAGAACAAGAGCAGGTAGCACCATTCGGGGTGCGTCAAGATCCATTCGAACACCCTTTCAACAAAACTAAAGTTTCCCACGACGGCATCCTCATCATCAAACATGCCACCCCAGAACCCGGGGTTAACCAGCCGACCAAGCAAATTGACGGTTACGGCCACGATGACCAGCATCTTGACGGGCGGGAAACTCACCTGCCACTTGCCGTTGATGTAGTCGCTGATGAGACGCCCGGGACGCACCACCAACTGCCAC
The DNA here is from genome assembly GCA_946414395.1 of uncultured Porphyromonadaceae bacterium. Classification (GTDB taxonomy): domain Bacteria; phylum Bacteroidota; class Bacteroidia; order Bacteroidales; family Muribaculaceae; genus Sodaliphilus. The sequence goes on from CAMKOE010000076.1 coordinate 1,498, forward strand.
AACGACCTGATCAAGGAACGCGACCCCAGGCCCCAGACGTCCATCACGCCGCTGCGCACCGTGCCCCACGTGATGCGACCGGCAGTGGCTTTCTGCCCACAGGCGGGGCAGTAGTTGCCCCGGTACTCATGCCCACAATTCACGCAGGTGTGCACCTCGTCACCGATTTGGTTGGCATCAGCCCGCGGATAGCGCACCAGCAAGGGCATTTCCTTGATGACTTCACTCAGCCTCATCGTGCGGGATTGTGGTTTCTACCAGAGCATCATCGGCATGAGCGCCAGGCTCAACGGCAGGTCGGGATTGCGCTCGGCGCCCGCGGCGCTCGGCCAGATACTCCTGCAGACTAGTGAAGTTGAACAACAACAAGCAGATGCCCGTGACCAGCACCACGGAGGACACATGGTCGCGCAAGGCGGGCAACGAGAGCGACAGGATGCCACACAGGGCCACCACTACCGGGCAAATATAGTACCAGCCCTTGACGTCAAGGTTCCTGCTTGACAACATCAGGTAAATGACATGAAACAGTCCCAGCACAATCAGTAACATGCCCAGGAGCAATTGCAGGATGCCATCGAACAGTTGCGCCTTGATGATCATGACCAGGCCGAAGCAGAGGCCGCCCACCGCAGGCAGCACGCCCAGGTAGTCGGTACTGGTTCGGGCGTCAGAGTGCCTCAACGACACCATGACAAGATAGGCCACCGAAGGCAGGAGGAACATCGCACCCATCACTCGGGCGCCCCACATCAGGATATCGGGCACACCACTAAAGAGGACAAGGATAATGCCAGCGAGCAGCAAGACGACATTGGTCAGCAGGTTGATACTTACCTTTCTCATTGATTTTTGTAAGGTTTTATTAAGTTGTTAATAATTTTTCCACAAAAATATCTCAAAATCATCTATCATCAAAATAAAATCACACAAAAAGTATTATCTTTGCAGTGTATGGAGGAGAAACCAAGGCGCATAATGGCTATCATCAACCCTGTGTCGGGAACCGGCAGCAAGGACAAGACGCCTCGCCTCATCGATACAGTGGTGGACCATAGCCGCAACGACGTGAGCATCATCCTGACCGAGTATCCGGGACATGCCCATGAGTTGGCGGCGCTTGCTGTCAAGGATCGTTTTGACATGGTGCTGGCCATTGGCGGCGACGGCACCGTCAATGAGGTGGGCAGCGCGGTGTGCGGCACCCAGACCGCCATGGCCATCGTGCCAAGCGGTTCGGGCAACGGCCTGGCCCGTCACCTGCGCATTCCCATGAATGCCAGTCGCGCGCTGCAACTGCTCTCCACTGGTGTTGTGGGGACGTTTGACTACTGCACCGTCAACGGCAGGCCTTTCTTCTGCACCTGCGGGATGGGCTTTGACGCAGCGGTGAGTTACAAGTTCTCCAACGAGGGGACACGCGGCTTTATCACCTATGTCAAGACGACGCTGACCGAGTACCTCAACTACAAGCCTCAGGAGTATGACATCGACATCGATGGCAACAAGATGAAGGAAAAGGCATTTGTTGTCGCCTGCTGCAATGCGGCACAATATGGCAACAACGCCTACATCGCTCCCCGGGCCACCATGCAGGACGGCCTCATCGACGTGACCGTGATGCACCCGTTCAACCTGGCCGAGAGTCCGCTGGTCGGCGCCCGTCTTTTCCTCAGGCAACTGGGGCATGACCATCACGTGAGCATCTATCGAGGCAAGCGCGTGGTCATCGATCGGCAGCAGGATGATATCATGCACATCGACGGGGATCCGGTCATGATGCCTGCCAGAGTCGTCATCGAGAACGTGAACAAGGGCATCCACATCCTGGTACCGCCGTCACTTCCCGACACTGTCTAGCACACATTGGGCTGTCTAATCCTCACAAGTCAACAAAGAATGAACACGAGAAACATAACATTAACCAAAATATAAAGAGACACATTGCAACAATGAGTTATTTGAAGTTTGATAAGAACCTGATGATCAACTTGGAGCAGTCACTGCCCAAGGAGATG
>CAMKOE010000077.1 GCA_946414395.1 uncultured Porphyromonadaceae bacterium
GACGGCAGCCGTTGTGGGGCAGCGGCGTGACGTCGATGATCTCGGTAACTGCGATACCAGCGCCATGGATGGTGCGGATAGCCGACTCACGGCCATTGCCCGGACCCTTGACGTAGGCTTTCACCTTGCGCAAGCCGAGGTCGTAAGCGACCTTTGCGCAGTCTTCGGCAGCCATCTGTGCGGCATAGGGAGTGTTCTTCTTAGAGCCACGGAAACCCATCTTGCCGGCTGAGGACCACGAAATTACCTGTCCCTCACCATTAGCGAGGCACACAATGATGTTGTTAAAGGAAGAATGCACGTGCAGTTGACCAACACCGTCAACGCGAACGACTCTCTTCTTTGCTGCGACTGTCTTTTTAGCCATAATTCAATAATGTTATTTAGTAGCTTTCTTCTTGTTAGCAACAGTTTTCTTGCGTCCCTTGCGGGTGCGGGCATTGTTCTTGGTGCTCTGGCCGCGCACGGGAAGACCATTGCGGTGACGGATGCCACGATAGCAACCGATGTCCATCAATCGCTTGATGTTCATCTGGACCTCGCTGCGCAGGTCACCTTCCACTTTATATTCGTTACCGATCACCTCACGCACTGCGGCTGCCTCGGCATCGGTCCAATCCTTTACACGGGTGTTCTCGTCGACACCAGCCTTCTTGAGGATTGTAGCGGCTGAACTGCGCCCGATACCAAAGATGTAGGTCAAGGCGATGACGCCGCGCTTGTTTTGGGGAATATCAACCCCGACAATTCTTACTGCCATATATTAAATTCAAAATTTTTTGCAAAGTTAATACTTTTTTTTATCCCTGACGCTGTTTGAACTTGGGATTTTTTTTGTTAATCACATAAAGGCGCCCCTTGCGACGTACAATCTTGCAGTCCTCGTTGCGTTTTTTGATAGATGCTCTAACTTTCATAATTGTATTATTGTGATTTATTTATTTGTATCTGAATGAGATTCTTCCTTTGGTCAAATCGTAGGGGGACATCTCCACTCTCACCTTGTCACCAGGGAGGATCTTGATGTAATGCATGCGCATTTTCCCACTGATGTGGGCGGTAATCTGGTGTCCGTTTTCAAGTTCCACACGGAACATGGCGTTGGACAATGCCTCGACGATCGTACCGTCTAATTCAATTGCTGTCTGTTTTGCCATAAAAATCTGTATTGCGTTGTTCTTGTCCTTAAAGTTTATTTCAATCAGATGAATCTCTCACCCAAGACCTCCCTGATCGGCTCAAACGATGAGAGGATGTCGGGCTTGCCGTGGTGGATCGCAATCGAGTGCTCGAAGTGGGCACTGGGCTTGCGGTCTCGCGTGCGGGTTGTCCATCCGTCGCGCTCGGTGATGACGTTCTTGCTTCCCATGTTGATCATGGGCTCGATGGCAATGGTCATACCGTTGCGCAACAGCGGGCCCGTGCCACGCCGCCCGTAGTTGGGCACCTCGGGGTCCTCGTGCAACTTGCGGCCCACGCCGTGTCCAGTCATCTCGCGCACGACGCTGTAGTTGCGGCGCTCGCAGTACTGCTGGATGGCGTTACCAATGTCGCCAATGCGCTTGCCGGGCACAGCGTGCTCGATACCGACGTAGAGGGCTTCCTTGGTCGTGCGCAGCAGTTGCAGGGTCTCTTGGGCAACGTCACCGACACAGAAGGTGTAGGTGCTGTCGCCGTTGAACCCCTCGGGGGTGACGGCACCACAGTCACAGGACACGATGTCGCCATCCTCGAGCACGTAGTTCGACGGGATGCCGTGCACTACGACCTCGTTGACCGAGGTGCAGAGCGTGGCGGGGAAGCCGTACAGTCCTTTGAAGCCAGGCGTACAGCCTTGAGAACGGATATACTCTTCGGCGATTTGATCGAGACGCCTGGTGGTCACGCCTGGTGCCACCCATTTGGCCACTTCGGCCAGCGCTCCTGCAACGACCAGATTGGCCTTGCGCAGCATCTCGATTTCCTCGTCAGTCTTGAGATATATCATAGGTTGATTGAAATCAGTTTTAACTCCAGTAACGTCAATTAGCGGGAACGGCCCTTGATTTTACCAGACTTCATCAGACCATCATAGTGGTGCATCATCAGATGTGTCTCAATCTGCTGGAGCGTGTCGAGCACGACACCTACGATGATGAGCAACGATGTGCCACCGAAGAACTGGGCAAACTGCTGGTTGACGCCGAAGTAGCGGGCAAATGCCGGCAGGATGGCGACGATACCGAGGAACAGTGAACCCGGGAGGGTGATGCGCGACATGATCGAGTCGAGATACTCGGCGGTCTTCTTGCCGGGCTTGATGCCGGGGATGAAGCCGCTGTTCTTCTTCATCTCTTCGGCCATCTGGGTGGGACGCACGGTGATGGCGGTGTAGAAGTAGGTGAAGGCAACAATCATGATGAAGTAAACCACATTGTACCAGAAACCGTTCATGTCACCAAAGGTGCGCGAGAGCGAACCGAGGAAACCTGCATCGTTCTGACGGGCACCGAAGCCGGCCAGTGTGATGGGGATGAACATGAGGGCCTGAGCAAAAATGATAGGCATCACGTTAGCAGCGTTGACCTTGAGGGGGATGTACTGGCGTGCACCACCATACTGCTTGTTACCGACAATGCGCTTTGCGTACTGCACGGGGACCTTACGGGTACCCTGGGTGAGCATAACGGCACCTGCGGTAACGGCAAACAGGATAACAATCTCCACAAGGAACATTACCAGACCGCCTTGAGCAGTGTTCAATCGGCTGGTGAACTCTTGAACGATGGCACCAGGGAAGCGTGCGAGGATACCCACCAGGATGATGATGGAGATACCATTGCCGATGCCCTTGTCGGTGATCTTCTCACCAAGCCACATAATCAACATCGCACCTGCGGTGAGCACGATAGACAGATAGATCATTGTCCATCCCGAGATGTGGGCGTGACCACCGGCAGCGTTGACCTGATACTGAAGGTTCATCAAGTAGGCGGGTGCCTGGATCAGGAGGATGAACACAGTGAGGTAACGGGTGTACTGATTGAGTTTCATGCGTCCACTCTCGCCCTCGCGCTGCATCTTTTGGAAACTAGGCACGACCATACCCATCAATTGGATAACGATCGAGGCGGTGATGTAGGGCATGATACCCAATGCGAAGATCGAGGCCTGACCGAATGCGCCGCCCGAGAACATGTCGAGCAGTTGCATCAGGCCACTGTTGGTGAAGTTGCGCATGGCTTCCAGGTCGCTGGGGTTGATTCCAGGCAGTACCACGTGACATCCAAAGCGATAAATCACGATGAACAGGAACGTGGTGATCAAGCGCTTGCGCAGGTCCTCAATCTTCCAGATGTTTTTTAATGTTTCAATGAGTTTCATCGTCGGGTTA
>CAMKOE010000078.1 GCA_946414395.1 uncultured Porphyromonadaceae bacterium
TACAAAAAAGTCGGCACGTGACCCACATCTTAAACAATAAATCTCCCAAAATGGCCAAGTTTATAAAGTTTATAAATGCTGCCAGCCGCTGTGTCCTGATCATCGGTAACAGCGGCTGGCGGCTATGGGGTGCGAGAGAATCACTTGCCAGGATCCTCCTCACTGTCTCCCAGCAGTGCCTTGTAGAATTCTAACGAGACCCTGGGATCCTCGCTGAGTTTTGCGCCATGTTCCCTCATCCAATCCACGTAGTTCAGATTTTGAGTAGCCGTTTGAGTGGCTTCATCATCGGAGCCGACGTAAGTCTGCAATTTGTAATAAGCCTGATTGGAATAGAGTTTTGCAGCATAATCAATATCTTCAAGAGTCAGATTGCCGTAAGCGCTATTCAGCAATATCGCGGGCAGGCTCTTTAATATCATGTCCTTAGCATCCTCGACCGCCTCTGTCAAGTCGGGATCATTAGGGGTGGATTGATTCATCCTCTTGATCATCGCTTCCTTCATGCTCTTGACCACAGGCGACTCCAGCATCACTTTATTGAATTTTTCGGCATAAGCGGGGTCGATGTCGGGATTGGGTTGAACGGCCTGCAGACGTTCAGCCATTCCTGTATCCTTGTACACGCCTTCGGAAGCATTCTTCATCATTTCCATGAGCGGCTCCATCAAGTAAGTAACAAAATCAACCATCCACGCCTTCTGGCGGACTTCAAAGGCCTTATACTCGGGCGTAGCATACAACGAAGATAATTCTTTCAAGTCGACCTCGGTCATGCCGCAGGATTTCAACAAGGGCACGGAAACGTCCAGATAGACCTCATCAAGGCGTTCATCTATAAAACGCTTTGTCAACTGGTCAATGTCCACATCACCGCTCCTGTCAAACAACATGCTCATCGTTGTAACGAGCGACTTGGCATTCTCTAATTGGCCACTAACTGCCATAAAGTCCTTCACAGCCTCGCGGTAACTGTCCTGAGCATTGCTGCTGGCGGCAACCATCATCGCAAACAGCACAATAAGTAATACTGGTCTTTTCATATTATTCATCTTTTATTAGGTTTAACATCATTCTCATTCTTGTCGCAAAGATACATAACTTTTCTTTTGTACCGCTATATCCAGTGATTTTTTTGGGGATAACTATTCGTCTAATACGCATAATTACCAATTTAGGCCAAGTCGCTGAATAGATATTTTTAAGGTCGTAATATAAAATAACATTAAAATTCCCGCTTTCAGTTTGTCTCACAAAAAAATGTTCCTAACTTTGCAGGTTAGACAAAATCATCACTAGAGTACAGACAATGACCAAACGATTGTTTATAGCGATTTTCGCCGTGTGCATGGTAGCACTGAGTGCTCTGGCCGACGGCAAGCAGGCCGAGGCGACCTTTGATGTCAAGAGCCACGACTTCGGCACCATCAAGGAGGAAGGTGGCCCCGTGTCCTGCTACTTTGAGTTCACCAACACGGGCGACAAGCCGCTGCTCATCATCGACGCGACGGCATCCTGCGGTTGCACACGCCCCGAGTATCCCTCCAAGCCCATCAAGCCGGGAAAGAAGGGCAAGATCAAGGTGACCTACAGCCCCATCGGCCGTCCTGGAGCCTTCAAGAAGACGGTCAAGGTAAAGACCAACGGTAAGGAACGCACCATCACCCTGCGCATCGTGGGCGCTGTCATCCCCAAGAAGTAACGTGAAGCGTCTCTTGACAATAGCGTTGCTGATCGTCGCCGTTGCCACCGCCATGGCTCAGCCAGTGGCGACCTGGCTGGAAAAGGTTCATGACTTCGGAGTCATTCTTGAGCAGGACGGCAAGGTGCACTGCATGATGCGTGTCGTCAACACGGGAACCGAGCCCTTGATCATCGTCAAGGCGCAGGCCGGCTGTGGATGCACTGCCATTCAGTTTCCGCAAGAGCCCATCCAGCCTGGAGACACGGCCACGGTGGGCATTACCTACAACCCCTCAGGCCGTCCCGGCCAATTCACCAAGCAAGTCCTCGTCACCACCAACACGATGCCCCAACGCACGATAGTGGAAATATCGGGCAACGTGATCCCATCCGATGCAACGCTCGACGAGCAATACCCCGTTCGGGCGGGATCCCTGCGCATCAGTCAGAGCATCATCCCCTTTGGCGAACTGGTCAAGGGGAAAAACAAGACACTGTACCTGAGCGCCTACAACGCATCGACCGACACCGTCATGGTAACCGTCATGGGCTTCAAGCCGCACCTGCGGCTCGCCGTCGTCCCCGACGCCGTACCACCGGCCCGAGTCACCGCCTTGACGGTACACTACCTCTCGGACAAGGCTCCGCTGTGGGGACTGAACACCGACACGGTCATGGTCTTCTGCCGTTCCCTGCGGCATCGGCCAACGGACGGTCCCGTGGGCATGGCCGAAATCCAAGTGATGGCACAGGTCATCGAGGACTTTGACGCCCTCAGCGACAAAGACCGCCACGACGCCCCCGTCATCAGCGTGGACTGCGGCGACCGCATTGACTTAGGCACCATCACCAAGCAAGGCGAACGGGTGACCCGCACCTTCACCATCACCAACAGGGGCAAGCGCCCGTTAGCCATCAGGCGGCTATGGGTGCCCGACGGCGAAGGGATCACCGTAACCGCCAACCGCACCGAGATCAAGCGGGGCAAGTCGGCAACCGTCACAGTGACGGTCGACACCTCCCGCCAGCAGGGCGACCTGCTCAACGTGCCGTTGACGGTAATGACCAATGACCCCGTGACACCCCGTCTCACTATCCGCCTGGTGGGCATCATCGACAAGCAATAATTTCAATCAATCACACTATATGGCAGAAAAATCAAGAATCATACAGCACACAGAAGAGTGCCCCAGCATGAATCATCCCGAGAATGACGAACAGTTCGCCGGGCTTCAAGTCAATAGCGGCGTCGAGCAGCCGCCCATCGTCAACCCCTACCTCAAGCGCAAGCGTAAGCCGCAGTTGACGCCCGCCGAGTATGTCGAGGGCATCCGCAAGGGCAACCGTGCCGTCCTGGGACAGGCCGTGACGCTGGTCGAGAGCCGCAACGCCGAGCACCAGATCATTGCCCAGGAGGTCATCGAGAAGTGCCTCCCCTACACGGGCAACTCGCGCCGAATCGGCATCACCGGTGTGCCTGGCGCAGGCAAGAGCACGTCGATTGACTCCTTCGGCATGCACGTCATCAAGCAGGGCCACAAACTCGCCGTCCTGGCCATCGACCCCAGCAGTGAACGCTCCAAGGGGTCCATCCTGGGCGACAAGACCCGCATGGA